>CAWVRI010000030.1:0-1546 GCA_963932595.1 uncultured Legionellales bacterium | reverse complement strand
TCTCGCTGGCAAATTCTAGCATTGCTGGGTTTGCTAGAAGGATTATTTTTTGCACCTCAGTGCTGACATATTGTATTGCAAAAAATATGGTCCTTATAATTTGTATAGCCACCACTATAGCTGTAAATACAAAAGCTACGGCCACTACTACTTTAAGAACAGCAAGTAATACATTAGCTAACATTAACCCTATATAAGGCGCAAAAGCAGACAGGATGATGCTGTGAATCAATAGCATTTTCGCTATGATAAAGCTAAATATAGATGATAAGTATGTCATATTATATACTCCAATTATTTTTTGAGCTGGTCACATCTTACATCAATTGAGGCTATAAGTCAAGGGCGATATAGTGTTTTTTGCATAAGTTTCTTATATTGCTAATATGTAGCAACGCTAAAGTCTTAGGTGGGTACTACTATTTTCTGCTTCCTTACCGCCTCTTGCTGTGCTACATAGCGCAGCCGTTGTTGCGCCTAAATCTGCACTGCTGACTGTAGTTGATCCTGCTTCGGGTATAAGTTTCTCAGAAATTCCTGGGATAAGTAAAAATTTCAAGATATTATCAAGAATCTCATCGGGAAGCTTTGATGTTGGAATTTTTAGGAATGTTCGCATCTGTAGATATACGCCAGGCTGGCCTAAGCAAGCTTTTAAAAGCATGGCTTCTCGTAATAATACTCTAAATGGAGCTTCAACCAAGCTATTAAGTATAGAAGGATCAGACCTGAATGCAGCCATTACTTGCGGCTGAATATTTTTTACAACTCAGTTCTTACATATTGTATAGCCACCACTATAGCTATAAACACAAAAACTACGGCCGATCAGTAGATCGCTAAAAATGACTAAATAGGGTTTTTATTTGGCAGGCATTATTATTTACTTTGCAAGTGCTTGGCAACATCCAGAGCTGCATATGTAATAATGGCATCAGCACCAGCACGTTTGATAGATATAAGTGTTTCTAACATTAACTGCAGCGGGTCTTGCGCAGTTGCTGTTGCGAGCAAATGTAACATACTATACTCGCCGCTTACATGGTATGCAAATGTTGGCATTAAGTAGCTAGTTTTTACCCTATAGATGATGTCAAGATAAGACAATGCTGGTTTTATCATAATGATATCAGCGCCTTCGTTTATGTCTAGCAATACTTCATGCATAGCTTCATCTGTGTTTGCTGGATCTTGCTGATAGCTGTTTTTGTCTTTTTTGGTGCTGCTGAGATCAGAGGTTAGTGCTTCGCGAAATGGTGCATAAAAATTTGAAGAATATTTTGCAGCATAAGACAAAATCATAGTGTTTGTAAAATTATGCTCTTCTAGCGTAGATCTAATGGCTCCAATTCTACCATCTTGCATGTCAGACGGCGCAAGTATGTCACAGCCAGCTTCAGCCTGCAATAAGGCTTGATTACATAAAACTTCAACCGTACTGTCATTATCAACATCGCCATTTTTGAGTAGCCCATCGTGTCCATGGTCAGTATAAGGGTCTAGAGCAATGTCAGTGATTATGCCAATATTAATGCCGGCATCTTTA
>CAWVRI010000029.1:0-1584 GCA_963932595.1 uncultured Legionellales bacterium | reverse complement strand
CAATAAGAAACTGTGAAATAATTCAAATTCCTGAAACAATAAAAACAATAAAAAATTATAAAATTGATTATGAATGGGGCGATGTAATGGGGTCATCGTATACATATAATAGATATCATGTAGGTCAACATATACCTATCTCGATAAGTATTATTGCAAATTAATTAAAGTTATTAAAATTAGTGTGCTTGTCTCACTGCCTTATGCTTTTATAAATAAAGCCTAATATATTAAATGTGACAAATGAAATTGCGGCTATACAAACTATAGTAGGGCCCGCAGGTGTATCAAAAATATATGCCGCCTCAAGTCCGCCAAATGCAGACAGGCATCCTATAATTGCTGCAATTATAGCCATTGATTCTGGAGTTCGTGCGAAAATTCTAGCACTAGCGGCTGGTATAATTAACATTGCAATTATCAATAAAACACCCACAACTTTTATTGCGACTGCTACTGTTATGGCTAAAGAGAGTGTTAATATAATCTTATCGCGTTTGGGGTTTAATCCAGAGGCGTATGCCATTTCCTCATTTAATGTGCTTATTAAAAGCGCAGACCATCTCCAATACATAAGTAAGAGAACTAGGATCACGCCAAGCCAAATTACAGCGAGATCATATTGCGATACTGCTAGAATATCACCAAATAAATAGGCCATTAGATCAATTCTAATTCCTGATAGAAAGGAAACAAACACAAGCCCAAATGCTAGTGATGAGTGGGCTAAAACACCAAGAAGTGTATCCATGGCATAATTTTTTCCAGATAGAAGAGTGACAATCCATGCCATTAAGAGTGCAACCATTAATGCACCAGCAAAAACTGAAATTTGCAACATGAGTGATATTGCGACACCCAGAATGGCTGCATGAGCAATAGCTTCACCAAAATATGCCATTCTTCTCCAGACTACAAAACAACCAAGAGGTGCCGCTGCTAACGCCACACCAATTCCAGCCAGCACTGCTCTTGTCATAAAATCATCAAGCATTTGGCTCTACCTCTTTGTTTGAGTGATCGTGTTCATGATCATGGTGGTGCTGGTATAGTGCCAAAGTTCCTGCAGTACCTGCACCAAACATTGCCTTGTACTCTGGATCCGAGGCAACACTAGCAGGAGTGCCGGAACAGCATACATGTCCGTTTAGGCAAATTACGCGGTCAGAAGTACTCATTACAACATGAAGATCGTGACTAATCATTAAAATGGCGCAGTTTGTTTCTCGCCTAACATCTTCTATGTGTTTATAAAATAATGCAGAGCCTGGCTGATCAAGTCCTTGTGTGGCTTCATCAAGCAATAAGATGTCTGGTTTATTTAATATTGCGCGTGCAAGGAGTACACGCTGAAATTGCCCGCCTGAGATTTGTGATATTTGACTTTTAAAAATATCTGGCGCTCCAGCTTTTTCCAGAGCGCTAAAGCATTCTTTTTTATTAATATTGTTTGAGAGGTGCATAAAGCGCTCCACAGTCATTGGTAGACTAGAGTCAAAATTTAATCTCTGGGGTACATATCCTATTTTTAGATTATCTTTTAATGTTATCTTTCCTTTTTGCGGCGAGGTTGCACCAATTATT
>CAWVRI010000028.1:0-2489 GCA_963932595.1 uncultured Legionellales bacterium | reverse complement strand
CTATAGATGCTGCTAGCACGGTATAAGGCATGTCTTGCATAATCAGAGCAGTATTTTCTTTTCCTACAATAAAACTTAATATATTAGGCATTAAAGCGTCAGGCAGTTTTGACAGCATAATATTGTCTACTTTATCCTGCATTAAGATACGTACAGATAAGTATTCATTAAAGCCATGCACTAATTTTGCAATCTTAGCTGATCTCATTAAAGAGCTAACAGCTATAAATTTTGGCATAGACATTCCTGAAAGATTCTGAGTAAAATCTTCTTGAAATATCGTCCCACATATTTTCGCTGCTAATAAATTCACTTTGTGATGTAAATTCTCAGCTCGTAGAAATACTCGCAGTTTAATACGTAATTTAGCGAAGAAACCATAGACACCACCTCGTTCAGCAATAACAATATCAGATAATTCTGTGAATATATCCCGTATTTTAACTAAGAAGGAGAAAGGCCTAATTTCTAGAATTTCTACTATCTTTACAATATTTGGTTCTAGTAAGCCATTACTAGGAAGTGTTTTCCCCGTATACATCAAATATTTCACCATCGCTATGTAGCCACTCTCTGCAGCCCATATTAAGGCAGTCTTGCCATCATTATCTTTAGCATTCGGATCAGATCCAGCGGTTACTAAACATTGTGCCACAGCTACGTGGCCATTCTTTGCAGCGAATATTAAGGCAGTATTGCCATAATTATCTTTAGCCTCCAGCTCAGAGCCAGCATTTACTAAGCATTGTGCTATGGCTACGTGGCCCTTATTTGCAGCCATCATTAAGGCCGTCATGCCACTATTATCTTTATCCTCCAGCTCAGCGCCAGCTGTTACTAAGCATTCTGCCATAGCTACGTGCCCCTCCCGTGCAGCGAACATTAAGGTAGTAGTTTTAGTCTCGAGCTCAGCGCCAGCTGTTACTAAGCATTCTGCCATAGCTACGTGCCCCTCCCGTGCAGCGAACATTAAGGTAGTAGTTTTAGCCTCGAGCTCAGCGCCAGCAGTTAGTAAGCATTGTGCCACAGCTACGTGGCCATTCTCTGCAGCGAACATTAAGGTAGTCCAGCCATCCTTAGATTTAGCCTCCAGCTTAGCGTCAGCTGTTACTAAGAATTGTACGATTTCTAGGTGACCATTATATGCAGCCAACATTAAGGCAGTATGGCCCCATTTATCTTTAGCCTCGAGATCAGCGCCAGCAATTACTAAGCATTGTGCCACAGCTACGTGGCCATTCTCTGCAGCGAACATTAAGGCAGTACAGTCTATCTCATCTTTAGCATCCAGATTAGCGCCAGTAGTTACTAAGTATTGTACCACAGTTACATGGCCCTCCTTTGCAGCGAGCATTAAGGCAGTCTTGCCATTTATATCTGTAGAGTTGATGTTATAACCTGTAGCAATAAGTCTTTGTAATTCTGTAATATTGTTAGTTTTAGCTGCGTTAATCATGTTTTTCTGCCTGTAATGTCTAAGTATTATAATAATAATGTGATTTATCTCACAATTATATTCTGATACAAATTATTATACAATGATATTCTTAAGGAAACCTTAATAGACTCTGTAGGATCCGGTAAATAGTTGCAAGAACAAGAACTATATTGAAATAAATACGATAACAAGAATATAATTTAGACCATCTATGCTGCCGTGCTAAGAATATAGGAATACATGATGAGCTCTCTAAAACACTAAAGTTAAAAATACATTTGTTTTAAAGCATTGGGGTGGGTAAATGTTTTTATGCTGCATTATAAATGCAAATATCAGCGTTATAATTTACGGCAATAAGTTAAATTAATAGATTATAATTTTGACCTGACCTTAAATTAGTATTAATATTTTATTTTCATACAGTACTTTACTGGATAATATTTAGGTCAAAATAATGCAAAAACAAAAAGTATTACAATTAGCTATGTTAAGTGATGAAATAAAAGACAAAACTTTAGAAGTCTGTAACTTAATTTATAAATTCGAATGTTATCTAATATCTACCCGTATCATAAATAAACTTGGGCAAAAAACTGCACTGTATGTTGTAGGGGGCGATTGGAATAATATTAGCAAGTTAGAGTCTAGCTTACAAAGTATCGAATTAGATGATAATACTAAAATGATATTAAAAACCTCCGCAAGCAAGGATAAGACTAAAGATAAAAAGACGGATATAATGCTGTATAATTTAAATATTGTCTCTCATAACGAGGCTAATATATTGCCTAACCTATATAGTTTTTGTGAAGCTAACAGTCTTAATATGTTAAATATTACTGCCGATAATACTCTTGGTATAGAATATAAAGTATTCATGTTAAATGCACAAGTTGAAATAAGCGCCCTGCTATCTCTAACCGATATCCGTGAGGAATTCATGCTGTTTTGTGATAATTTAAATATAGATGGAATTCTTGACCCTATAAGGCCATATTATTAAAAACTCCGCACTAATCATCCTTAACTTGCTGGCATTGTTGCATGG
>CAWVRI010000027.1:0-3758 GCA_963932595.1 uncultured Legionellales bacterium | reverse complement strand
TAGCTGCAGCGTATAATAATGCAGAATCTAATAAATCTTGATTACTTGATGTAAAACCATTCTCTAATAACAGATAAACCTTCTCTAAGTTATTTCTTAATGCAAAATATATACAGTGCTCCTTCTTAGAATTGCGCCTAAATATTTACTAATCCCCGTGCTCCCAACATTAAAAATAATATTTTATACAAATATGCCGGGCGCCCACAATACTGGGTAAGTTTATACTTGCCTGATCTTGTAAATATTTTATAAGAATATTGATTAACTTCAAGGCCTGGCATATTTAACCTTTGCCATATTGTCAAGCAATAGGGCGTACAGAAAAAAGGGAGCCACCCGAGCCGTTGTCTTGACTAGGCAGAGTCATCCTGAACCGATGGAGTAGTCCTGAACTTGTTTCAGGATCTATGCCCGCATACTCATACTTGAGGGTCTTATCTAGGGCTATGGCCTTTTGCTAAAATAGCTATCATCACACGCGCTATTAATTCATGTTCTAGTTCTTCTGAATTATAATAGTTATTAAAAGTGTTTTGATTTTCTAATATGGTCATTTGTTCATTTGTAGATATTTTATGATTAAATTTTTTATTTTTGGTAGTAGGGTACTCAATGGTTAGCGTAGTACTATATTCGTTATTATAATATACAGTATCACTTGTTACAGAACTATTAGCAACTTTAGCAGCTTTGTGCTGCGTATCTCTTATCGTAATAATGGTTTTTGCGCCTGCACTATTGTCACTAGTCATAATGTTTGCGTTGCGTAGTTGCCTACCTAGGCTCGTAATAATAGTTTTATCAGCAAAGCTGTGGGCACTTTTTAAATAAATAGGCTGTAGTGTGACATCATAAGAATTATTTTTGAGATGCAAATCACTGCATGAGATCAAGCAGCATAAGCATAAGACTATATTAACTATTTTAATCATTTGAGGACTATATTCAGTAGTTTATTTTTCACATATATTATTTTGTGAATTTGTGATCTATCAGCAATAATGTCAGCTATTTTTTCATGCTCTAAAACAGTATTTTCGATGTCTTCTTGTATTGCTGTACTAGAAACTTCAATTAATATTTTCTTTTTACCATTTATTTGAATTACTATGTTTGCGGTATTAGTTGCTATTTCTGTATCAGATACTTGTGGCCATTGAGCTGTTAAAATGTTGTCGCCTGTTATTTCTTGCCAAATATTATGACATATATGTGGGCATATAGGGTTTAAAATACGCAATAATACTGATAGTCCATATGTTATAGCTTCATTATTATCACTTATATTAGCAATAGTGTTATATATTTTCATAACCGCTGAAACAACAGTGTTTAGTTGTAGTTTTGCCATATCTATATTTACTTGATGTACTATTTTTTTTATTTTTATAATATCACTATGTTGACTATTAACTACCGCAGTAACATCACCTATTTTATCTAGATTGCTATAACAAAATGCCCATAGTTTTTTTAAAAACTTATGCGCTCCTATAACGCCATTATCACACCATTCTAATGATTGCTCTGGCGGGGCTGAAAATATAGTAAACAGCCTTAAGGTATCAGCACCGTATTTTTCAAGCAGCGGCATAGGAGCAACAGTATTACCTTTTGATTTTGACATTTTTTGTGAATCTTTTAACACCATCCCTTGAGTTAAAAGCGATACAATAGGCTCATCATTAGTTAAATAACCTAAATCTCGTAATACCTTATTCATTAGTCTTGCATATAGTAAATGTAAAATAGCATGCTCAATGCCCCCTACATATTGATCAATAGGAGCCCAATATTTAGCTCTATTATCTAAAATAGTATCCGCTGTATCATTGCAAGTATAGCGCAAAAAATACCAGGATGAATCGACAAAGGTATCAAAGGTGTCAGTTTCACGCTTAGCAGCACTGCCGCACTCGGGGCACAGTGTGTTAATAAACTCATCACAGGTCTTAAGTGGTGAGCCTGCAGCAGTTACTTTTAAATGTGTTGGCAATACTACGGGCAAATTGAGTTCTTTTTCAGCAATAATACCGCAACTATCACAATGTATAATAGGAATAGGGCATCCCCAGTATCTCTGCCTTGATATGCCCCAATCTCTTAGTTTATATATGGTTTGAGGGGTGCCAGCATTATTTTGCACTAAATCTGCAGTTATTTTTTTTGCAGCCTCTTCTGATGATAGTCCGTTGTATTTGCCTGAGTTTATAGATATGCCAGGCTTGGTGTATGCACTATCTGTGGCCAAGTCGCCATTATCTTTAGGGCTAATTACATATTTAATAGGCAGCTTATATTTAGCAGCAAACTCATAGTCTCGCTCATCATGCGCTGGAACTGACATAACAGCGCCAGTTCCATAATCTAATAAGACAAAATTTGCGATCCATATCGGTAGTTTTTCACCGGTAAGAGGGTGAATGGCGTATAAACCTGTGAATGCCCCTACTTTTTCTGCTTTAGCTCGATCAGATTCTGCAGTGGTTTTAATTTTGTTTTCTTGAATAAAATCAGCTAACTTAGTATTATTTTTTGCTGCTGTTATAGCTAGAGGATGATCAAATGCAACAGCTAAATAAGTATTCCCCATTAAGGTATCAGCTCTAGTGGTAAATACTGCTATTTCTCCAAAATCTGGCACTGAAAATTTTATTTCAACACCATGCGATTGCCCAATCCAGTTTCTTTGCATGGTTTTGACTTCTTCTGGCCAGCCTGTGAGCTTGTCTAGATCAGTTAGTAATTCTTTAGCATAAGCAGTTGTTTTAATAAACCAGCCCCAGATTTGTTTTTTTTCTACATTTGCACCTGAACGCCAACCTTTTCCATCGATAACTTGTTCATTCGCAAGCACAGTATTGTCGACCGGGTCCCAGTTAACTTCAGATTTTTTGCGATAAATTAATCCTTTATTCAGCATTTTTATAAATAGATATTGTTCCCATTTATAATATTCGCTATCGCATGTGGCTATTTCTCTGTTCCAGTCATAACCATATCCCAGCAACTTTAGTTGTTCTTTCATATTTGCAATGTTACTTTTGGTCCATTCATAAGGGGCAACATTGTGTTTTATAGCAGCATTTTCTGCAGGCAGGCCAAAGGCATCCCACCCCATTGGCTGCAATACATTTTTGCCTTGCATTATTTGATATTTGGCAATTACATCACCAATCGTATAATTTCTAACATGTCCCATATGCAGCTCGCCACTAGGGTATGGCAGCATAGATAAACAATAGAATTTATCTTGCTTATTTTCTATAGCAACAAAGCTTTTATTCTTTTGCCAAAATTTTTGGGAAGCTTTTTCTATTATATTTGGCAGGTATATTTCGTGCATTTGTTGTCCTATGAGTGATCATAATTAATTATTATAGTTTTTCATTTTAGTTCTAGCAAGGGTTAGTTCCTTATGGCCTATTATTTATAGCACTACACAGGAAATTAATAAGTTTCGTATTTGAAATGATGCCAAACATTTAATGTTTATGTTAAAATAAGATTATTCTGCAGGGTATGAATAACAAAAGGAGAAAATTGTGCAAGACGCAATTAGAAGTAATGATATAGCACAAATAAGAGAATTACTAACAGCATTATCAAGTGTGGAAAATGTTGTCAATTTTATGGATAATTATAAAAATACAGCATTAATTTTTGCTGTAAAGGAAGGAAAAATCAATATAGTTAAATACTTAGTTGAATTAGGTGCAGATATTACTGCCTCAGATCGCCATGGAAATACAGCA
>CAWVRI010000026.1:0-7102 GCA_963932595.1 uncultured Legionellales bacterium | reverse complement strand
ACAAAATTAGTCCAGAAGATATTAATGCAAAAGCACCAGATACAATTAAGTTTAACATAGGCATCTGAAATATTGCAGACCCTATACCAACGATAAAAGCAACCATGATTGCTGCAAACAAAAATCCGCCCATATAGCTGAAATTTTTTCTAGTAGTTAGAACATAAGATGACAAAGTTAGAAATATAAACCCAGTTGCTCCAAGAGCCGTCATAACAAGTTCTGAGCCATTTGTGTAGTTATATAGGTAAATATTTAGTATTGGTCCTAATACATACCCCATAAAACCAGTAAAAGCGAATACACACAAAATGCCTTTACTACTATTTTTAAAAGTAGAGGTTAAATAAGATAGGCCAAACATACCAACTAAAGTGATTATTAAATTTGGTGGCGCAACATTGTTTACCATTGCTAGAAAAGCAATTAAAGCACTAAACATTAACGTCATACTTAGTAACAAATAAGTATTCCGTAGAACTTTATTAACCGCAAGTTCACTGCCAGAGCTTTTTACGGCAGTTCTAAAATCATATGTCATAATTATCCCTTAACTATAAAATAAAACTATATAATAACATGCTTTGACAAATATTACTACCTCCTTAAGTTGACGATAAGAAACAAGTTATAAGTAGTGTAGTTAAATATAGTTAATTAGTTATGGCATGCTGCATTTCAATTTTTATGAGGAAAATCAGTTGCTATTTTGTTAGATTGGATATAGGATAGTTAGCGATGGAGAGATGGCTGAGTGGTCGAAAGCGGCGGTCTTGAAAACCGTTGAGGGGTAACCCCCCTCCCAGGGTTCGAATCCCTGTCTCTCCGTGTTTTCTTTGTAATAGAGTATTAATGGATAATCGTAGCACAATAAAAGTCATATTAGCTGATGACCACCATTTGTTTAGAACAGGGTTGAAAATGATATTGGAGGCATCTCCTAATATCGAAGTTGTAGCTGAAGCAAGTAGCGGAGAAGAAGCTATTCAAGTTGCAAAAGACAATAAACATGACGTAGTACTTTTAGACGTTATGATGCCAGGAATAGGAGGCTATATTGCAACTAGCAGGATAAAAAGAGCCTGTCCTGACACTAAAATATTGATAGTTACAATTTGTAATAATGACCAGTTCCCATCTAAGTTGCTGCAAGCAGGTGCCGCAGGTTATGTTACCAAGGGTGCAACTCAACAAGAAATGGTGAAAGCCATTAAATCCGTTCACACAGGACAATTATATCTGAGCCCAGAAATAGCTAATCTACTTGCATTAAAGTACTTAAAAGATAAAGGCGAATCACCACTAGATCAGTTATCAGAACGTGAACTGCAAGTAGCACTGATGATTTCAAGTGGGATCAAAGTTCTAGATATTTCAGAAATGCTACACTTGAGCCCTAAAACCGTCAATAGCTATAGATATAGAATATTTGACAAAATTGGGGTTGCTAACGACGTTGCGCTTACATTAATGGCTATGAGATATGGTTTATTAGATGACGCCAAACAAAACACATTTGAAACAGAAGACGCTACCTCATAGCGCATACCCTCAAATATGTTTGATATAAATTCCGTAATAGCGCCAGAAAAACCTGGCGTATATTTGTTTAAACAGGCAAAAAAAATAATCTATGTTGGTAAAGCCAAAAACTTAAAAAATAGAATTTCACAATACAAGCCAAGCCAAGGAATAAGTAACAAAACCAAAATCATGCTAACAAAAGCAGATGAGCTTGATTTTATTGTTACTAAATCTGAAGAGGAAGCGTTATTATATGAAAACGATTTAATTAAAAATTTTCAGCCAAAATATAATATTTTGCTGAAAGACGATAAATCCTATCCTTATATCCAAATATCTAATGACGAGTTTCCGACTATAAAATATTTTAGAGGCAGAATAAAACAAGATGCCCGTTATTTTGGACCTTATCTTGATAAAAATTTAATAAAATTGATTATTGATCAAATCCAAATAGTCTTTAAGTTAAGAACTTGCTCTAATAGCTATTTTAGAAATAGAAGTAGGCCATGTATGTTATTTCAAATAAATAGATGCAGCGCCCCATGTGTAAAATTCATTTCAAAAACCGCATATGAAGAGTCAGTAAATAATGCTGTAGCATTACTAGAAGGGCAATCAGAAAATATTTTAAATAAATTTGGAGAGAAAATGCATCAATTTTCTGCTGCTATGGAGTTTGAGAAAGCAGCTGTAGTTAGAGACCAAATTGCACATTTAAGCAAAATTGTTGCTTTTAAGCACGATGCGAATAATGAAGATGATTTAGATGTGTTTTATTTCGATATTGCTTTTCCGGTCGTAAATGTTTTTTATTTTGCCATTAGATTAAATAAAATTATCGCAAGTGAGCGTATCAACCAAGCTGATATAATAGAGTCACCACAAAATGAATTTATTACCAATTTTATTTTACAATTTTATATGGTAAGAAAGGTCAAATCTGCCTTTGGATCTTTGGTGGTAAATATTAAGCCCTATGCTCTAGACACCTTGCATGCAGAGCTAGCAAAAATATTTAAAGCAAAGGTGAATATTGTCTATAAGCCGAAACAAGAAAAATTAAAATGGCTACAAATGGCAAAAACTAACTGTGATTTTAATAGTAGTGCAGAAGATAATATCCATTTAACTACAAAGTTCCTTTCTTTGCCTAGAAGTCCAGCAAGAATAGAATGTTTTGATATTAGCCATACCTGCGGTACAAATACAGTAGGATCATGTGTAGTTTTTATAAATGGAGTTGCTAATAGAAAATTATATCGTTGTTATAATATAATTGCAGCTAAAGCTGGAGATGATTATGCTGCTATATATGAAGCCATTTTGAAGCGCTATAGTAATATTAAAAAAAATTCACAAGAGTTACCAGACCTCATTATAATTGATGGCGGAGCAGGGCAGCTGACATCCGCAATAAAAGCGCTTGAATACATTAACTTAAGCGATTTTGTTAATGTTGTTTCTATATCAAAAGATAGCCATCGCACTGAAGGTAAAGAGACCATACATTTAAGAAATGGTGATAAAAAATATGTTATAGATAATTTTTTAGCATGCAAGGTATTATTGCAAGCTAGAAATGAAGCTCACAAGCACGCTTTAATGAAGCATATGAAATTAAGATCGGACACTTCCCTTAGATCGTTTTTATTGAGGATCCCGGGCATAGGATTAAAGAAGCAAACACTTATTTTGAACAAATTCACATCCATAAAAAATTTAGAAAGCGCGACAACTGAACAATTAACTACCATACCTGGAATTAATGATAAGCTTGCATTATTAGTTATAGAATATTTAGAGACTAATAAACGTAAATAATGCTTTATTATTGCTAGTAATCTGTAATTTTATTGAGCATAATATAATTATCTTGTGATAACAAAACAGTACATATGGAAATAAATAAAAATATACCTACATTATTTACCTTCTTCAGAATACTTTTAATACCAGTGTTCGTAGTAGTATTTTATATACCCCATGATGGCCATAGCATTGCTTGTGGTATCTTTATCATTGCAGCCATTACAGATTGGCTAGATGGTTACTTGGCCAGGAAATTATTACAAACTAGCTCGCTTGGTGAATTTTTAGACCCTGTAGCTGACAAGCTATTAGTCGTGGTGGCTTTAGTTATGGTTGTAAGCGAATATCATAGTATTTTGATCGCATTACCTGCCTCGATAATAATAGGGCGTGAAATTGCAGTCTCAGCTCTACGTGAGTGGATGTCTACTATTGGCAAAAGAATGAAGGTGGCTGTATTATATTTAGCAAAGCTAAAAACAGCAATGCAACTTTTTGCCTTGGTATTATTAATTTATTATACCCCTGAGGCAAATAAAAATATTTACTATACTGGGCTGATTTTATTATATATTTCAGCAATTTTAACCATATGGTCAATGCTAATATACTTAAGAAAAGCATGGCCGGACTTGACATTAGGCCAGAATCAGTAATAATGTGTAGATGTTGCGGGAATAGCTCAGCTGGTAGAGCACAACCTTGCCAAGGTTGGGGTCGCGAGTTCGAATCTCGTTTCCCGCTAATAATGCGGCTGGGTGGCAGAATGGTCATGCAGCGGCCTGCAAAGCCGTTTACGCCGGTTCGATTCCGGCCTCGGCCTTAGAAACAAGCTACTCAATGCCTGGGTGGCGAAATTGGTAGACGCAAGGGACTTAAAATCCCTCGGAATAATATTCCGTGCCGGTTCGACTCCGGCCCCAGGCACCAACTTTAGACGATAAAATTATGTCATTTAAAATATCGATATTAGTGGCGACAAGATTTATTGCAGCAAAATCTAGTAATAGATTTATTTCATTTTTATCACTATTCTCAATTTTTGCCACCTCAATTGGTATAATGGTACTAATTACAGTTATGTCCGTTATGAATGGCTTCGATCATGAAATAAGAAATTTGGTATATTTAAAAAATGACCATGTTTTAATTTCCACCAATGATGGAAATTTGCATAATTGGCAAAACATTATAAAAACAATAAATCAGCATCAAAGCGTGATATCAACAACTCCCATAGTTACAACAGAAGCTTTATTGATAAATAACAATAATATTAAGCCTATATTTTTACGTGGCGAGCAAACAGTTAATGACAATGAGAACAGCAATAGCTACGGTATAACCCTTAGCCCTCCAATTGCTTATAAGCTGGGCCTTGCTATTGGAGACAAAGTTCAGGTTATAACGCCAAAGATGGAAAGCTCTATAACTGGCACAAAACCCAGAATGAAAAAATTTACAGTTGTTGATATTAAAAACAACCCCCAATCTAACCTAATCCAATACGCGAATATTGTAGATTTACAACAATTATTACTTATGCCAAATGAAATAAGTGCATTATCTATTATGACAACAGACTTAGATAGCGCCCCCAAACTGGCTAAAATGCTTAGATCTGAGCTAGGACCCTCATACAGTATTAGTAGTTGGGTAGATAAATATTCACAGTTATTTAAAGCTTTACAATTACAAAAAACCATGATGTTTTTAATTTTAATGCTAATAATATTTATAGCGGCATTTAATATGTTAGCGAGTATGATTATGCTGGTAGCTGATAAACGTCAATCTATCGCATCAATGCGAACTTTAGGCATGCCAAAAAGGCATATTGTTGCAATATTTATGCTGCAAGGCATCATAGTTGGCGTAATAGGTATAGTAATTGGAAGCATTGGCGGATATATCTTAAGCAAAAATGTCACCGGAGTAGTGCACTTCCTCGAATATATTATAGGCTCTAAATTAGTCGATAAGGCAGTTTATATGCTTGACTATTTGCCTTCTCATTTTGTGTTAGCAGACTTAATAACTATTAACAGTGTTTCTTTAATATTAAGTCTAGCTGCAACAATTTACCCTGCTTATAAAGCCTCTAAAATTGAGCCTGTCGAACTACTACGCAATTTAAACTAATTAAGGTTATATTATGCCAGATATAATAAAAATATGTAGTGCAAGTAAAAAACTACGTGACGGCACTAAAGACAGGTATATTCTAGAAGATATAACTTACACTCAGAATTCCGGTGAGTTTAATGCGATTATAGGTCCTTCTGGATCTGGGAAAACCACCTTCTTACAATGTGCTGCTGGTTTAGATAATTTTTCAGCTGGCAGTGCTATTATCTGTAATAATAACTTGCAGACTATTAGTGCTAAAGAAAAAAATGAATTGCATAACAGGAAGGTTGGCTTTGTTTACCAGCACACTTGCCTATTACCTAATTTAACAACTCTAGAAAATGTAGCATTACCATTACTAATTCGTAAAACAGCAAAAAACATTGCATATGATAAAGCAAAACATATATTAGCTAAAATTGGCTTAGCTGAATCTGCACATAAATTTCCGCAAGCGCTATCTGGTGGGATGAAGCAAAAGGCAGCTATTGCAAGAGCTATAATAGGAGAGCCTGAGATAATATTTGCAGATGAGCCTACTGGCAACCTAGATACACAGTCTAGGGATTTGTTATTAAATTTTCTGCTAGAAATTAAGCATAATTATAATATTGCAATATGTTTGATCACTCACGACTTATCTATTGCAAAACTTGCTGATAAATCATTTACTTTGGAAAATGGAAAATTTATTTCTTAACTAAAAATATAACCATCCGGATTATATCTACAAAATTCAGCTGCATTTTTTTTGTATTACAGGTATAATATGTAATTTATTTGAGAGTAAAAATGTTTACAGGCATCATTACAACAACTGCAAAAATAATAGCTATAGATACGACTGCAGATATCTATAGTATAACATTAGAATATTTAGCTGATGATATAGCCAAAAGTGAAAGCATAGCTATTGATGGCATATGCTTAAATGTAACCTCTCACAATGAACATTGTGTTAGCTTTGACATTTATCCTGATATATTTAAAACAAGCAACTTCAGCTTAAATAAAATAGTAAATATCGAGCGGGCTACGCGCTTTAGTGATGATAGAAGAGGGCACTTTATTACTGGCAAAATAGACCAATTAGCTATAGTTCAATATAGTAAAGTAGAAAATAATAAGGTTCAGATAACGGTAGGTGGCATTAACACAGACCAGTTAGAATATTTAGCTCCAAATTGTGACATTGCTGTTAATGGCGTTAGTTTATCGGTAAAAAAGATCACAAACAGTACATTATCAATAAGTATAAGCCCTAGTATTATTGCACAAACCAATTTAAAATTATTACGACCTGAAGATATTATTCATATTGAATATTGTATAGTTGCAAAGAATATTAATAAAGAAACAGTTTATCACCTGCAGCATATAGAGACTATTAATTAACTCTATGTCATTGTCTTGTTGTAACTTTGCCGATACACTGCCACTTAATAACGATCTCCAGGATAACCATCTCTAGGGTTAACTATTCCTAGTTTTGCAGTTTATTATCATACCCCAAATTGTAGCTCCAAAAATAATAACGCTAGCTATTATTAAATTCTTTAATCGCCCCTGTTATCAAGCAACAGGGGGAGTCAGACTAAGAGTATTATCGCATAGCCGAAGACATTATCTATAACCA
>CAWVRI010000025.1:0-7639 GCA_963932595.1 uncultured Legionellales bacterium | reverse complement strand
TCCATATCACCTAAGTGATCTTCATCACCTAAAATATCAGTTAAAATACTATATTTATCATCTTCTTTAATAAGGCCCATAGCAATACCGGCAACTGGCGCTTTAAGAGGCACTCCAGCATCCATTAACGCTAAACTAGAGCCACAAACTGTTGCCATAGAACTAGAACCATTCGACTCGGTAATATCAGATATTACTCTTACTACATAAGGAAACTCTTCTTCTGAAGGCATAACCGTCATTAAAGCTCTTTTAGCAAGCTTACCATGACCAATTTCTCTACGCTTTGGTGAACCAACAAAGCCAATTTCGCCAACAGAGAATGGAGGAAAATTATAATGCAACATGAAATTGTCTTTAATGTTTTCACCACCAACTTCTAGATCTTGCGCATCTCTACCACTACCTAAAGTTACAGATACTAAAGCTTGAGTCTCACCACGAGTGAAAACTGCTGAACCATGTGATCTTGGGATATAACCAACCAAAGTGTCGATATTTCTAACAGAAGTTAAGTCTCTACCATCTATTCTTGGTTCGCCTCTTAAAATTGAACCTCTTACAATATCTTTTTCTAGTTTTGATAAAATTGATTTAACTTCATTTTTAACAATAGAATCATTTTCAGGATCGAACTTTGCAAATATTTCAGTTTTAACTGCTGCTAGCTCTTTAGATCTTTCTTTTTTATCAGTTAATTTATATGCTTTTTGCAAAGTTTCGTAACACAAGCTTTTAATCTCATCTGCAACTGTTTCAGCCAAAACATTATCACTTGAAACAATTGCTTCAGGATTAAATTTAGACGCTAACGTATTAATAGCTGTAATCGCTTGCTGCATTTCTTGATGACCAAGGAAAATAGCTTCAAGCACTGTTTCTTCAGATAACTCGGCCGCTTCTGACTCAACCATTAAGACTGCTTTTTCTGTCCCAGCAACTACTAAATCTAACTTTGAATCTTTTGAACTAGGACTTTTAGCTAATATTTGGCATTTGCCATCAATGTGGCCTACTCTGGCAGCACCTACAGGACCATTAAATGGGATACCTGACATTGATAATACTGCAGAAGCACCTAATAATGCAGGAATATCAGGACTGATTTCAGGATCACTTGATATTAAAGTTGCAATTATTTGCATTTCATTCGTTACGTTAAGTAATGGACGAAGCGGTCTATCTATTAAACGAGAAATTAAGGTTTCAACCTCAGTAGGCCTACCTTCTCTTCTAAAATAACCACCTGGTATTTTACCATAAGCTGATGAACGCTCTTGGTATTGTACAGTAAGTGGCGTAAAATCTTTTGTAGGATCATCTTTTGCGTTCGCACATAAAGTTACAAGCAACATTGTGTCGCCCATAGTTACAGTAACTGCAGCAGTTGCCTGCCTCGCAATTCTGTTTGACTCGATAGTTACATCATGGCCAGCGTACTTAAAAGTTACATTTACAATATTATCAATCATTTAAGACCCCTATTTCCTAATCCCTAGTTTTCCAATTAACGCTTTGTATCCAGCAAGATCTACTCTTTGCATATATGATAGTAACTTTCTACGCGCGTTTACCATATTTAATAGTCCTCGACGTGAATGCTCATCTTTATGATTGCTTTTTAAATGCTCTGTTAATATTTTTATTTTGGCTGTTAAAATGCCAATTTGTACTGCTGATGACCCGGTATCTTTGTCATGTATTTTAAAATCTTTTACGATGCTTTGCTTGTCTAATAACACTATATACTCCAAATTCACTATATAAAACATTTTGATATGTGCATGGTATACTTTATTACAACAAGTAACAAGCATTTTATAAGGTTTTTATTTGATTTTAGCCCTCTAATTCTAACAATTAGTTATTTTTTTTACCAAAGAACTTCTTAATTTTATAACACTTAATTCTTGCATATTAAGTTTAGTTGCGACCCCTAAAAACTCAGTATTATAGAATAATGCCACATGATTTTTCATGTCAGTATTATGACTGTCAAAAGCCAGAGTATTTTGTTTGCCGCAACACAAATCAAATGCATCTTTCTCACTCAAATCTAAACGCAACATAGATTCGAACATTCTATCTAAACTATAATATGCTGGAGCAGACAACACATCATCCAAGCTATTTATATGACTAAATTCTTCTAAGGTTAACATGCTGCTTAGCGTAAAAGGACAAACCCAATCTCGATGCAATGAAGTTAAAGAAGCACCAAAACTTAAAGAACCCCCTAAATCAGCTAACAAGCTTCTAATATAAGTGCCCTTGCTACAGACAACCTTACATTCTAAAATAGGCTTACGCCAAGATATTAACTCAAACTTTTTGATATTCACTAGCCTTGGGGGTTTAACAATATTTATACCCTTGCGTGCATATTCATATAGTGGCTTGCCATTATGCTTAAGAGCACTATAACTTGGAGGAGTTTGTGAAATTTCGCCACAAAACTTTAGCATCTCTTTAAGTAAATCTGCTTCGCTTAAATCATATGAATGATCGCTACTTATGATGTCACCTTCGACATCCCCCGTGGTTGTGACAGTTCCTATATCAGCTTTCACAGTATAACATTTATCAGCTTCTAAAATAAATCTAGCAAATTTACTAGCTTCACCTACACATATCGGTAACATACCGGTTGCGAGTGGATCTAATGTACCGCCATGTCCGACCCTAGCAGCCTGAGTTATATCTTTCACATACTGAGCAACTTGAAAAGAGCTGTGATAAAGAGGTTTATTAAGCAGTATAATGCCGTGCATATGGTTTTATAAAGGCTACAGGTTATCAATAATATCGTTAACGCGACGAATAGCTTGGTTTTGACTATCAATGCGAAACTTAAGTTTTGGCATATATTTCAATTGTATGCGCTTCGCTAACATTTTTTTGAAGTACCCAGTATTTTTGTCAAGGCTCTTCAATAACTCGGCTTGATCAGTAGAGCTATTTTCAACATGTGCGCAATAATCAACATAAATGATAGCTGATTTTAGATCGTTCGTTACCACAACTGTGACTATATTTACCATTTTATATTCACTACCAAGCTTCATATCACGCAGTAATAATGACATTTCTTTTTTTAATGACACCGCAACTCTTTCATTGCGACTAACTTTTGGGATTATATTCATAACTTATCTGGGATGCCTCACATCTCTGATTCGACCAGCTCCTTGACATAAACTTCTAACTGGTCCTTTTCTTTGATATCGCGATAATCTTTAATACTAATACCACATTCAGTACCATGTTTAACCTCTGCAACATCATCTTTATAACGTCGCAAAGAACTTACGGAGCCTTTGAAAACAACCACATTGTCTCTTATTATATTCACCAAAGCCTCTTTTTTAACAACGCCTTCTAGCACCATGCAACCTGATATGACGCCATCTTTTGAAGATCTGAAAACACTTCTCACTTCACAAAGACCAATAACTTTATCACGATATTGTGGCGCAGCTAAACCTTTCATTGCAGACTTAACTTCTGCTAATAAATCATAAATTATACTGTAATAATATAGTTGTAAATTTTCTTTATCGATAATGATTCTAGCCTGAGTATCTGCTCTAACATTAAAGCCCATAATGAGTGCATTTGAGGCTAAAGCAAGGTTAGCATCAGATTCACTAATAGCACCAACTCCAGAGCTAACAACTACTACCTTAACTCTATCATTGCTTAGCTTTATTAAAGCTTCATTAATTGCTTCTAAAGAACCATCAACATCAGATTTCAACACAATATTAAGCACCACTTGCTCATCAAGGGCAATATTTTCAAATAATGAATCTAAACCCATAGGTTTATTTGCTGCAAGCTTAAGATCACGAAATTTAATTTTACGATAAAGTGCTACTTCTCTAGCTTTTTTCTCTGATGGCAAGGCAGTCACTTTGTCACCAGCCTTTGGCAAACCTGATAAACCTAATACTTCTACCGGCATTGAAGGCCCTGCTATTTTTATATTTGCACCACAATCATCAATCATAGCCCTAACTTTACCAAACTCAGGGCCAATAAGAATTATATCACCTTTATTTAATTGCCCAGATTGAACTAAAACTGTAATTACAGGTCCTCTGCCTTTATCTAATTTAGCTTCAATAACTACGCCATGAGCAAAACCAGTTTGAGCAGCAGTCAATTCTAACATTTCTGCTTGTAGAGCTATAGCAGCTAATAAATCTTCTACCCCTTCACCTGTTTTAGCAGATATTTTTTTGAATAAAATATCGCCGCCCCATTCTTCAGGTACAATGCCATGGTTAGATAGCTCAGTCATTACTCTATCTGCATCTGCACCTGGCTTATCCATCTTATTAATAGCTACAACTAAAGAAACATTGCCAGCTTTAACATGTGATATAGCCTCTATAGTTTGAGGCATAACACTATCATCAGCTGCAACAACTAAAATAACTATATCAGTAATTTTGGAGCCTCTAGCTCTCATGGCTGTAAATGCCTCGTGACCTGGGGTATCTAGAAAAGTTACAGGACCATTCTCAGTCTGTACATGGTATGCACCAATATGCTGAGTAATACCACCAAATTCCTTTGCAGTTACTCGACTATTACGAATAAAATCTAATAAGGTTGTCTTACCATGATCAACATGGCCCATTATAGTTACCACTGGCGCACGCGGCATTAACTCTGCTTCATTACCAGTAATTTCTTGTAGGTCTCTTTCAATCTCATCATCATGCATTAATTCATACTCATGACCAATCATCTCTACAATCAGGGCTGCGGTTTCTTGATCTAACATCTGATTAACAGTTGCCATCACCCCATTTTCCATCATGATTTTCATTAAAACTACAGATTTTATAGACATTTTTTGCGCTAAATCTGCCACTCTAATGGTTTCTGGGAGCTTGATTACTTTTGCAACAAAATCACCAGAATCTATTTCAGATGAGACATCAATATTTGCTTTTTGATTTTTATAATATTTGCTTTTTTTCTTCTTTCTCTTATCTGAATCATAAGATTTATCTTTATTATAGCCACCCCAAACCTTCTTTTTACTTTTATCTATAGCAACATTTTTAGTAAAGGTTTTTGGCTTGTTTTTCTCGTCTTGCACTTCATCTTTAGCCGCAGTTTTAGCCGAACTATTAGTTATATTGGCTTTTTCAGCGTCAAGCTCAGAACTTTTTTCTATTTGCTCTAACTGTTGCGGTGTTTGCTCTTCTTGTGATTCTGCTACCGCCACAATTTCTTCACTATTTGATTCGGATTCGGAGTCCTCTTCGGTAGCTTTATCCTGCGTGACAGCCTGCTTTTTCTTAATAGTTACTACTATTCCTGGCTTTTTGGGCTTTTGTGGCTTTTTTATACTCGAGGCTTTCAAGCTAGACATCTTATTTTTAGATGATATCTCTTGAGTAATTTTTAATAAAAGTTTTTTATTACTGTCCGATAAGGCCTCATTTTCATCAATATCAATACCAGAGTCGGCAAAACGAGCTTTTAGCTCTTTTACCGACAAAGATGTTAATGTTGCTATATCTTTTAATGTTTTAGCAGCTGCCATATCATACCTTAAGCTTTATTATTTGAATCGTTATCCCAGCTCTCTCTGGCTTCCATAATCAACTTTCCAGCCAATTCTTCATCCATAGCCACTTCTTCTATTAACTCATGCACAGCATAATCTGCCAGATCATCACAAGTATTAATGCCCGCTAAAACCAGTTTTTTACCGACTTCATCAGTCATGCTGTTTAAAGCAGCCATATCTGCTGGAACTTCAGTACTATCTACTGTCAATATTGCAGATAAAAGCGCATCTTGAGCTCTAGCTAGCAAAGCTGTTGCAATATCCTCATCGAACTCTTCTATTTCAGCTAGACTATCATGCCCAATATGAGATAAGGTCTCAATCGAAGTAATGCCTTCGCGAATTAAAATTGTTGCAACTTCATCGTCTATACCAAGCTTTTCAATAAAGTCTTCTCTAGACATTTTTGTTTCTCTTTGGCCTTTATCTACAACTTCTTGCTCAGTCATTATGTTTAAGGTCCAACCTGTTAGCTCACTCGCGAGCCTAACGTTTTGTCCATTTCTACCAATTGCTTGCGATAGCTGCTCTTCATCTACCGCAATATCCATAGATTTAGTTTCTTCATCTATTGTAACAGACTTAACATCAGCAGGAGCTAGAGCATTAACCACTAACTGTACTGGATTGTCATCCCATAAAATAATGTCAATTCTTTCGCCATTTAACTCATTAGATATCGATTGAACTCTAGCTCCACGCATTCCAACACAGGCACCAATTGGATCTACCCTATTATCTTTACTCTTTACTGCTATCTTAGACCTATAACCAGCCTCTCTAGCTGAAGCCTTAATTTCTATTTGGCCTTCTTCTACTTCAGGCACTTCTAAGCAAAATATTGATAGCATAAACTCAACACTAGCTCTGCTTAAAACAACTAAAGGGCCTCTGGACTCTCTATTTACATCACTAAAATGACTTCTCACACGATCACCAATATGAAAGTTTTCTCTATAAATCATATCAGGCTTGCGCATAATTGCTTCTGTGCCATCAAATAGGTCTATTATAAGGCCATCTCTAAGCACCTTTTTAACTTGACCAGAGACAATCTCACCAATTCTTTTTTCATACATGCTAACTAATTTTTGTCTTTCTGCATCACGAACCAGCCGCATAATTATCTGCCTAGCTTGTGAAGCCCCTATTCGGCTTAAATCATCTACTTCGAGGTCTTCAGACAATAAGTCCCCAACCACAAGATCAGCACCTTGTTTTTTAGCTTCATCTAGGGTTATTTCTCTTTCAGCGTGGTAATCTTCACTACTATCATCCGCAACTACTTCCCAATATCTAGCAGCATTATATTTACCAGTTGTGCTGTCTATACTCACTCTAACATCAGCTTCTTTATCTTCAACATCTCTAAGTGCAACAGCAGCTAGAGCGCTTTCTAGAGCACTAAATATTATTGATTTGTCTACATTTTTTTCATTAGCGACTAGATCAACTATTTGTAATATTTCTTTACCTTTTTTATCTTCTGCAATTGATGACATAACCTTACTTCTCCTCAAACAATTTAGCTTTAAGAATATCAGGGAGAGCTAATGAAACCTCTCCCAACTCGTTGTTTTTTATAGTTATTGATTCGCCATCAACACTTTCAACAACAGCAACTGCAACGATATTGCAATCTGCGCCTTTATATTTTATTTTAATACTTTTACCAACAGACTGGACATAATGATCAACCTTAGTAAGAGACCTATTAACACCTGGCGATGACACTTCTACTGCATAATTACTATATGATTCATCAGTGGCTAAACACATTTGTATTTGCTTACCAGCTATAGCACAATCTGACATATTAACGCCACCTGGCTTATCAATATAGATTACTAACTTGTCGTACTTACCAGCACGCTGCAAAACTAAATCATATAAATCTATGTCTACTGCAGCTAAAGCGCTAGAAACAATCTTATGTATTGGCAATTCATGCAATGTAATAACCCCACATATAAAAAAACCCCATCATGGGGCCATTGGTAGCGGGGGTAGGATTTGAACCTACGACCTTCGGGTTATGAGCCCGACGAG
>CAWVRI010000024.1:0-12913 GCA_963932595.1 uncultured Legionellales bacterium | reverse complement strand
GCTCAGGCTCAGTCTCAAATTGCAGAAAGACAATACTGCAACCCTTTTGATTTAAGCAAATCAAAAGCAACACCTGTTGCAATATCTGAGGATAATCAAAATCAAATATCAGAAGCCTTAATTAATGGCTATATTTTAGGATTAGAATCAAATGCACTAACTATGCTCCTTAATGATAATCCTTCATATATATTCCCACTAACGCATGAGCTGATGGGTAATTATGCACAGCAATATTTTAATGCAAACGAATCCTCTTTACAAAAAAATGGCACAACTAGTGTAGTTGTTAATAAAAGCTTGGTATCTCAACCAATAATTGTAGATCAAACATATGTTGTCAGCAATATCATGCAAAACACCTTAACACCTATGACTTTGATACCCAGCTCTACAACTAGCGCAGTATCTTTCCCTGGCACGCAGTCCGCTACCACCAACTCTTCTAATAACTACTATGCTAATAATAGCAGCAACAATAATAGTGATGACAGCTTACCTGACTATAAATATATAAAAGATAATTATTTATGCGCTAAAGATCCAACTTCAAATATATCTACATCTAGAGCTTCAAATAGTACAAAAGACGTTAGCCAACTAATTATAGACAGCAGCGTGCTTATGGAGCAGGTGCAGAGTTGTTCAATTATAGTAGAGAATAACATCTCAAGCAGCAGCGATAGCGATTCAAGTAGCTCAAGTAGCGCCCCTGGAAGCACGCCAACATCTGACTCTAAAAAAGGCGGCACTATTGCTAAGACAACTACTACATCATGCAACTTTGCAGTTGCGGCATGTGAAATGTTATATTACCAAAACAATATTGCAACTAATATTAAATCTTACATAAGCTCTTTTAACGGTCAATACCCTAACCAAAATAATTTATATAATGAGGCTTTGCTAGCGCTAGATAAAATCACATCTTACGATTTAAGCAAATATATTGTGCCTGGATTAGTATATCCTAGCGATTGCACTCAGACTCCAACATGCAGCTCTAGCTCCTGCTATAGCGCAACTGATGTTACCACTGATGTATCGCAAATATCTATACATATGCAAGATATCAATGACTTACTAAAGAAAATGTATACCATTAAAATAAATAACTTGATAGACGATTGTACGAATAGTAAACCATTATCACAAAGTAATAGTGATAGTAGACTACTTGCTAATAATTTTGCCATAGCTGATATTTTAGGAATAGATAGCTTTGGAGTAGTATCATCAGACAACCCTTTTGCATGTAGCGATAAATCTACATCCTTCACTAAAGAGCAAACTCAAAGAGCAATTAATTTTATTACCAATATTAAAAACCTTGCTGAGCCAGAAAGCTTAGTTATTCCAAATATCCCTCTTAATAGTGATATCATCATAGCTGGAGCTCTTGCTAATACTTACAACAGCAAAAACTTTAGTAATACTGCTACCGCTGTGGTAGAAATAAATAAAAATCGTACAATATTAGCCCCTAAAATAGCAAGTTTAAGAGAACAATACCAAAACGATTTAAATAATTACGTAGCTGCACAAAATTTAGCTACAGGAAATTTATATAAAATACTAGCAAAAAGAGTAGATGCCCTAGAGGTGCCATTATTTAAAAGTAACTTCACCTTTGATAGCGATTGTAGTAAAGGTATGAACAGCACTAATAACAGCAAACAATGTCAATTTAAAAGCCCATATCAGGATCTTAGCTCTTTGAGTAATGTGCTTGCAGGCCAAAAATGTACGGCTATGGAAGTAATGCATAAAGAAGCATTATGGCGCAATCAATTTATGCCATCAAAACAAAGCAGCAATAAAGCAAATTTAAACCCTTGGCAACAAATGATATCTTTAGGTTCAGCAGCTGATCTTGATAGAGCTGAATTATTTTTATTAGCCGAGATAAAAAAACAGCAATGGCTAAACCAACAAATAGAAGAGGAAATAAATGCAACTCTGGCGGTTGTTAATATATTGAATTTTTACCCAAGAATTGCTGGTATCCAAACACTGAGCAAACAAGTCTCTAGTGGTATTAAAACATGGGTAGAAGGTGGCAAGCCATCTGCTAATTAAGCTGTGCAATATTTAGGCTAAGCTAACTAAGTTTGCCTTCCTGGACTTGTTCCGGGATCTAAGACAGAGCCTAGCATAAAACGTATTAGTTATATACTTTAAGAGATCCTGGCCCAAGCCTTGACTAATACACACTAATATTTTATGGTTACAGCTAGCTAATAAGAAAATGTTTTCCCACCCTCAGACTACGTCCTGCCACTTGATCCTTAGACCCATCAATGACTTGAAAAATATGGTTTTTATTCTTGTAACAGCATCTTGCGAGGCTGCTAAATTGCCAGTGCTAAATTATCAGTGCTATATTATGTTTGCCCTTATAATTGCGAGCGTAACTATAAGCTGTAACACTCGGTATATTTAACCCTGGGCCCTGTTGTCATAGCAACAGGGCGTAGGCGAGGGAAAGCAGCAGGGCGTCGGCGAGGGAAAGCAGCAAGCCTTAGGCACAGAGAAGAATCAGCTCTAGATCTGACATAGCACATAGAAATCAATAACAAACATGAAATATATTTAATTATGCATCATTATATGTTTTGAGATTTTACCTTATTTATTTTAAAACTATTTTTTGAAGTATTCGTGGGAACATATCAGACCAAGACCTGGAAGACGGCACGGGGAGCGAACCCACATTATTTAAATGAGAATGGCGGATATTTATCTGTAACTAAAATATTGCTGTAGCAAATAACTCGCACATTCCAGCGTAAACATTTAACCATAAAGTTAAAAGCAGGTCGCGGGTAAGTACCTGAGGCAACAGTGTATAAATAAGCAAAAAAACCAACAAATAATGATACAAAAAATAATATAAATAATATTAAAGCATGGGGTATAACAAATAACCATTTAAATAATGGTTGCCACCTTGATAAGTTACTGCCAATAGGGTCAGGGATAATTACCGTAATATCTTTTTCATCATCTATTGCAGGGAAATTTGGTGACACTAACAAAAAATAACTAACCACTCTAATAAAATAAGCTAAAGCTTCTTTATTCCAATTATATAGCCAATTAGGATATTTATTTTTGCACAGCAGAAATGCTGCAACTGGAATAAATAACAAAAGAGAATATAAAAATGCATATATTGATATAAAAAGTAGAGACCACATGCTAAAAATAGTTGTAATAAAACTCAAGCTAATAGCGATATAATCTTTAACTAACTGCTCAGAACTGTTATTAATCTCAATCTTACTAGCATGCTGATAAACTGTGCTATCACTTGGCTTGTTTTTTATAGCTAAAAGTAGATCCTCAATACTCTTCTCTAAACTAGATATATTAAGTGTAAAGCTGCTATCATACATATGAATTGCTTTATACTCTATGAAGTTAACTATATTGTTTTGGCCTGCCCATAAATATAATAACAATAAAATTGGGAATAATGAAAATGGGGCACATAAAGATTTCAGGCGACTACGACCAGCAATATAATCTATTTTAATATCAATACCTTCCATGCTCACTCTCCTTTAAATTTATAATTATGCTTTTTCTTTGATGTCGTTAGTGATTTTCTTTACTACATTGGACGTAGATAGCTCAGGTACTAAATCAATTGTGCTAACAACTCCCCCATAAGACTTCACATGCTCAGAACCAACAATCTCACTCACGTTGTAATCACCACCTTTAACTAAAATATCTGGAGAAATTGCAGTTATAATATTTTCAGGAGTAGGCTCATCAAACACTACAACCCAATCCACAGCAGATAAAGCGCGCAACACTGCAAGTCTATTAGCTAGGGTATTTATCGGCCTAGATGGGCCCTTTAACCGACTTACTGATGCATCTGAATTAACCGCAATAATTAACTTGTCTCCATGACTTTTTGCTTGAGCTAAAAATTCTACATGCCCAGCATGCAAAATATCAAAACAACCATTGGTCATCACAATTTTTAAGCCCTCTTTTTTAGCAGCTTTAACATCCATAATAACAGCATTACTAGCAGCATTGCCACTCATATCTACCTGAATCAAGTGCAATAAATCGCTTAAACCAACTTGAGATGTGCCTTGGCGCTTAACTACAAAACCTGCAGCATGATTGGCAATAATCATTGCCCGCTTATAATCAAAATCAGCAGTAATTAAAGCTGCGAAAGTTGCAATAACAGTATCGCCCGCACCAGTAACATCAAAAACTTCTGAAGCTACTGCATTCACACCAATCATCTCATCATTTTTTGTAATTAATGACATGCCATCTTTGCCTCTAGTATAAAGAATGCTTGCAATATTATGCTCGTACATTTTATTTTTTAATGCTGGCAACCATGCGGCATTATTATATGAAACTTCAAGCATACTCGCCATTTCTTTACTATTAGGCGTAATAAAGTCACTGCCAGCATACCTCGAAAAATTTGCATGTTTTGGATCAGTAAATACTAACTTACTGGCGTTTTTTGCTGCTTTTATTAGTCCTGTAACATTCTGTAATGTTCCTTTTGCGTAATCTGAAAATATACAAGAATCAACACTTTCAATTACACTATTAAAATTATCCTCCATCTTAGCCGCATCATATTCACTATAATATTCTTCATAATCTAAGCGTAACATATGCGACGATCGCCCTATTACACGAGTTTTACGGATACTAGGTTTCTCAGATTTAACTAATCTGAAGTCTATATTCTCTGCTGCTAAGATATCTGCTATTTTATTACCGATAGCATCATCACCAACAATTCCTAATAATATAACATCACAGCCAAGGGCCTTAAGGTTAGATGCAACATTTGCTGCACCTCCCAGTTTATATCGAGTATTCTTTACATGCACAACCGGAACTGGAGCTTCGGGTGAAATACGATCAATGATTCCACTAAGATATTCATCTAAAATAATATCCCCTACAACTAATATTCTATTTTTTGTTATTCCATCAATGTTCATATTAAATATCTCTTGAATTATTTTGCATCAGCAGGCTTAATAAGGCCAAATATATCAAATGCTTTTTTAGTGGCTATTCTACCTCTAGCTGTTCTAGCTATATAACCTTGCTGAATTAAAAATGGCTCTAATACATCTTCTATAGTTGAGCGCTCATCGCCCATAGCTGCAGCAACGCTCTCAATTCCAACAGGCCCACCATCAAAGTCTTTTAAGATAGTTTGCAATAGCTTCCTGTCAGTCACATCGAAACCATTATCATCTATACCTAGAATCTTTAAAGCAGACATTGCCACATCTTGGGTTATTTTACTTTCAACTGACATTTGAGCAAAATCTCTTACTCGGCGTAATAATCTATTGGCTATACGCGGGGTTCCTCGAGATCGTCTAGCAATTTCTGTTGCACCTAAATCTTCAACTTCAATATTTAAAATATTACCGGCACGAACTACAATTTTAGCAAGATCTGCCTCACTATAAAATTGTAATCTAGTAACTATACCAAACCTATCTCTTAAAGGTGAGGTCAATGCGCCTGTTTTAGTTGTTGCAGCTACTAAAGTAAAAGGCTCTAAATCTATTTTTACACTACGTGCAGCCGGCCCCTCACCTATTATTATATCTAGCTGTAAATCCTCCATGGCAGGATATAATATTTCTTCTATCTTAGGGTTTAATCTATGAATTTCATCTATAAATAAAATATCATTTTTTTGTAAATTAGTTAAAATTGCAGCCACATCTCCAGCTTTATCAAGCGCCGGACCTGAAGTATGGTGAATATTGCCGCTCATTTCTGCTGCAATAATATTTGCAAGCGTTGTTTTACCCAGACCAGGCGGCCCAAATATTAACGTATGATCTAGTGAATCACGCCGTTGCAAAGCTGCAGATATAAATACTCGTAATTGTGAAACCACATCTTTTTGACCAATATAATTATCTAGTGATATAGGGCGAATAGATTCTTCAGGAGTTTGATCTTCAACATGCTGAACTTGCTCTAACAGCCTATCTTGTTCAATCATAACGCGCCCGAAGTTTCTTTAGCTATACTTTTTAAAGACATTCTAATTAGATGATCTAAATCTTTTGCTTCATTTTTAAGGCTAAGAACAACTTTTTCAGCCATAGTATGTTTATAACCTAATCTAGTTAACACCATAACAGCATCTTGCCAAGATATTGAATCATTCTCAAAGTTATCATCAATTGTCATCGGGCTAGTGAATTCTGCCACTGCGGCTTTTAGATCTATCACCACTCTTTTAGCAACCTTAACCCCAAGGCCTTTAACCTGCTGCAAAGTTGCAAGATGCTCTTGTAATACAGCATTGCTAAACTCTTGTGGTGTTAAACTAGATAAAATAGCCAATGCTAATTTTGGGCCAACCCCATTAACTTTAAGAACTAACCTAAATAGTTTTTTTTCTGTTAAATTAGCAAAACCAAATAAAGTTTGTGCATCTTCTCGCACATGGTGATGAATATATATTGTGACTTTGTTACCAAGAACTAATCCTGATAGCATTTTATCATGCACCTCAACCTCATACCCTAACTCAGCTGTTTCAACTAGCAAGGTATTGTTTTCAATATTTAGTAAAGAGCCATTAATGTAACCTATCATATTTGCCTTAAATAATATTATAAATACTTTATTATTGTGCCAATTTATAGCTATAACTACAACTATAATCTGTATAATTTTCAATTGATATCGACACTAACTAAGATGACCTCTTACATTCAAGCAAACAAACTATAGGATATTTATGATTTTTTCTGGACCATGCTATCGGAGTCGCATGGCCTAGGCGGGAGCGGGACAATGCGATTGCGCACATGATGTGTCAACATGGCGCAGGAAGAGAGACTGGACCCTTGATGTTATAGCATCAGGGCGTAGGAATAGAGGCTAATAATCTTTTTTGCCCTGGAATGGCCTCATCCTCTTACCCAGTCAGAACAAAAAACATATTAATCCTATACATGCAAAGATTCCGGACCAAGCCCGGAACAATACAAAGATGCAAACTTTATATTGAAGATTCTGTTGTTATTTTGTTCATCTTTGCCATATTAAGGTGACAAATTGCAATCGCTAGCGCATCCGCTGCATCTTCTTGCGGTACCGCATTTAATGATAATATTGATTTAACCATAGATTGGACTTGATGTTTTTGAGCATTGCCATAACCTGAAATAGCAAGCTTTACCTCACGAGGACTATATTCGAATATTTCTTGATTCGTACGTGCCGCAGCTAACAATAACACCCCTCTTGCTTGCCCTAACTTTAATGCACTTTGCACATTATGCTTAACAAATACTTGCTCAATCGCAAAACAGTCAGGTTGGAACTCAGCTATAATTTGGGTTATTGCATCATATAATTTTACAAGTCTTGTTGCAAAATCTACATTAGGCATTCTAATACAGCCACTAGCAACATAACTAGTTTTGCCATCCTGACGCTTAACTAGGCCATAACCTGTAATTCTAGAACCAGGATCTAATCCCAAAATCAACATAATAATTAATCTAGCTGCTCTAAAATATCATCAGCAATAGCAGCGTTAGTATACACGTTTTGCACATCATCTAGCTCTTCTAATACATCTACTATTTTATTTAGCTTATTGGCATTATCTAAACTTAAATCTACACTCACATCTGTGCACCAAGTGGTATTACCAGCTACTGCATCTGGAAATTTATCTTCTAATATTGTTTTTAATTCTTGATAATGCCCCACCTCACAAACTATTTCGAAAGAATTTTTTGCTATAAGCTGAACATCATCAGCACCAGCATTTAAAGCTATTTCTAGCACTTCCTCTTCCTCTACTTCAGCTTCTAAAGTAATAAATCCTTTATGATTAAACAAATAAGACACTGAACCATCTGCACCTATGCTGCCACCATTTTTAGAAAATGCATGCCGTATTTCTGCAATTGTTCTGTTTTTGTTATCTGTTAAACAATCAACCATAACCGCAACACCACCTGGGGCATAACCATCGTATCTTGAGAAAATAAGATCGCCTGATAAACCTCCAACACCACTTTCAATCGCTTTTTTAATATTCTCTTTTTTAACATTATTCTGCTTTGCTTTATCTATCGCTAAGCTTAAATGTGGGTTTGAAGTCAGATCAGCACCACCATCTCTAGCAGCAACAGTAATAGCTCTCACTAATTTGGTGAATATTTTACCACGTTTGCTATCTACTGCTGCTTTTTTGAATTTAATGTTAGCCCATTTACTATGACCTGCCACAAAACACCTCCCTAATCTTTTTTATAAGCTTTATCACTAGCTAAATCTCGCAACCTAATGCCAAGCTCTGTTAACTGCTGCTGCTCTACCGCTGCTGGAGCCGATGTTAATGGGCAAAAAGCTGACTGTGTTTTAGGGAAGGTAATAACGTCTCTTATTGAGTCAGACCCTGTCATTAGCATAAATATTCTATCAAGCCCAAAAGCTATACCACCGTGAGGAGGACAACCATAAGATAACGCTTCTAACAAATGCCCAAATTTTTCTTCACCATCTTGTTCTGAAATACCTATTTTATCAAGTATATTTAGCTGCATATCTTTATCATGAATACGAATCGAGCCGCCACCAACTTCATAACCATTAATAACTAAATCATATGCCTCAGAAAGAGCCTCACCACAATTCTCATTAAATTTATCAATGTTTTTTATTTTAGGAGAAGTAAATTGATGATGTACGGATGAATAATGCCCCTTCTCATTTGTCTCTTCTTCAAACATAGGAAAATCTACTACCCACAAAACTTCCCAAGCTCCTTGTAACAAATCCAAATCTGTAGCTAACTTATTTCTTAACACATCTAAAGTTTTATTAACAATATCATTTGAACCAGCGCCAAAAAAGATAATATCGCCATTTTCAGCGTTAGTTCGCTTTAATACTGCTTCAATAATATTCCAAGTAAGGAACTTAATAATTGGCGATTGCATACCGTCGAGATTCTGCTCAATATCATTGACCTTAATGTATGCAAGTCCTTTAGCACCAAGACTCATCATTAAGTTTGTATAATTGTCTAGATCTTTACGGCTAAGCTTATCAGAACCTCCTGGCAACCTAATTGCAGCAACTCTAGAACCTTTAGTATTCGACGGAGTAGAAAAAACTTTAAAGTCAGAAGATGCAAATATATCATCACATGGCACAAAAAATAATGGATTACGCAAATCTGGTTTGTCAGAACCATACTTCATCATAACATCTTTATATTTATATATTTTAAATTTTGCTAGCGTTACGTTTAGCATTTTCTTAAATAAACCAACAATAGCCTCTTCCGCTATTTGCATTACATCTTGTTGCGTGACAAAACTCATCTCGATATCAAGCTGAGAAAATTCTGGCTGACGGTCGGAACGCAAATCTTCATCTCTAAAACACCTTGCAACTTGATAATATCTATCAATACCACCAACCATAAGAATCTGCTTAAATATTTGTGGCGATTGCGGCAAGGCATAGAATGCACCATTATTTACCCGGCTAGGGACTAAATAATCTCTTGCGCCTTCAGGTGTTGCCTTAGTTAATACTGGCGTTTCTATATCAAGGAAATTATGATTATCGAGAAAGTTACGTAAAAAACTTACCCCTTTTGACCTAAAAGATATTTTATTATAAATTTCTAATCTTCTTAAATCTAAATATCTATATTTATACCGAATATTTTCACCCACTGGTACAAAATCATTCAATGAAAATGGCAATGGCTTAGATTTATTAATTAAATTTATTTTAGTTGCAACTAACTCATATTTGCCAGTAGCAATATTGTCATTTGCAGTGCCTTCAGGTCGTGGTCTTACTGTACCGCTAATTTGCACCACATATTCATCTCTTAATTGCTGTGCAACTGCAAAAGTTTCTTTCTCTTCTGGATTGCATACAACCTGCAGCACACCACTAGAATCTCTACAATCCAAAAACAGTACCCCTCCATGATCTCTAACTCTAAAAACCCAACCATATACCTCGATACTTCGATCTAAATATTCTTTTGTTACTGCTCCACAATAAATACGCATTTGATATCCCCAAGTCTGCAAATTGTTATACTTTATCTTTAATATATTCACCTAAATCGCAAGGCATTATAGTCCCTAAGGATATAACCATTTTTAGTGCAACATCAACAGGTAAATCAAGAAAAGTTAAATCATTTTTTGGCACCACCAATAAATACCCAGAGGTAGGGTTGGGAGTTGTTGGCACAAACACTGTATATGTTGCATTTTTTTTACTTTCACTTTTGCTAACATTTGTGACAAATCCTACACTCCACAAGCCTTTGCGCGGGTATTCTAGCATTACAACTTGCCTAAAAGATTCACCAGAAGAAGAAAAAACAACCTGCATTGATTGCTTAACAGCACTATATATAGATCTTACTAACGGGATTCTAGCTAAAAATGCTTCCCATAATTTTAACAACTTATTACCAAAAAAATTAGCAACTCCTGCCCCTGTTAGTACAATTAGGAATATTCCTAAAATAAAACCAAACCCAGGAATCTTAAAACCAAACAATTGCTCTGGATGCATATTGGCTGGTAATAAAGTATTAATTGTAGTAATGATTGTAATAAAAAAATCTATGACAACCATAGTTACAATAACTGGAACCCAAAATAGCAATCCTGCTATAAAATATTTTTTCAGCATATTTATTCCCTAAAAAATAGCATTACTTGTCAGTAGACTTGCTACTTGTTTTGCCGTAATGATCTTGATACCAGCCTTCACCTTTTAAAGTAAAACTAGTGCCGACTATAAGTTTTTTAATTTTTTGAGACTCACAACAACTATGACTAGGTATACTAGACGAAATACTTTTTTGAAATTGCGAGAATTCATCTCCACAGTTACTGCACCTATATTTATACGTAGGCATGACTTTCTCCTCTTTTTATAGTCTTATGATAATACATTTAAGCTATTTAAATCAACAAAATGGCCTATTTTATCAGAAAATATAATTAATACAGACTTTCTACTTGAGTTCTTTGGTTAATAAGTTATTATTAATTATTCTTGAAAATTAAAAAATTCAAGAATAACAACAATCGAATTTAATAAAAATAAGGCTAATATGTCAAAAACAAAATATAATAGAGCAACCTTAAAAGAACAAGTTGCAAATATCACTACCAAATATTTACAAGATAGCGATAGCACAAGCAATACTAATATTTATAAAAAAATTATAGAAGCAGTAGAAGAAAGTATGTTTGAAGCTATATTAAATCATACCGGCGGCAATCAACAAGCTGCAGCCAGCATTTCTGGTGTTAGTAGAAATACTATTAGAAATAAGATTGAGAAATATAACCTTAAGTCTACCTAACACTCCGAATAAATTCCTAGAATACATATTAAGACGTCCTAAAAACATAGGTAGCAACATCTAGGGGGCCCGAAACACATGGGCCCCACAAGATATTGTTAAAGCTACTTTTTCATAACATGCAACATCATAGCATTTAAATCTTTTACGAATAGGGCTGGGTCTTCTAAAGCCCCTCCTTCAGATAAAATTGCCTGATTTAGCATTATAGAGCACCATTTCTCAAATATTTCATCTTGAGTTTGATCTTTTAACCCACCTATTAACGGATGCGATGGATTAATCTCTAAAATAGGCTTAGTATCATTGAACTGTTGACCAGACTGCTTAAGTATTCTTTTTAAATTAGCACTCATATCTTGCTCATCAGATACTAGACATGCTGGAGAATCAGTAAGACGCGAAGTAACTCTGACAGCTTGCACCTTACCACTTAAAGCCTTACTAGCTCGCTGAGTAATATCATCAAAATCCTTTGCATCTTGTTCTTCTTGCTTAGCATCATTTTTCACTGCATCAGGCAGACTTAACGCGCCTTTAGTTACTGAAGATATTTGTTTGCCTTCCACTTCTGTAACATGAGAAACCAACCATTCATCAACCCGATCAGATAATAATAATACATCTATGTTATTCTTTTTAAATATCTCTAAATGAGGGCTATTCAATGCTGCTGTATAATTATCTGCCGTTACATAATATATTTTATCTTGGCCTGGCACCATATTTGCAATATATTCTTGTAATGAAACAGATTGAGTAGAACTGTTATTATTTAAAGTAGTAAACCTTAACAGCTTCATAATTAGGTCTTTATTGACAGCATCTTCACCAGGACCTTCTTTTAGGACATCACCAAACTGGCCCCAAAACTCTTGATATTTTTCAGGATTATTTTTTGCCATAGACTCTAGCGCACCTAAAATCTTCTTAGAGCAACCCATACGAATCTTGTTCACTAAATCGCTTTCTTGCAAGACTTCTCTAGATATATTCAATGGTAAATCTGCAGAATCAATAACCCCTTTTACAAAACGCAAATACATTGGTAAAAACTTCTCGGCATCATCCATAATAAAAGTACGCCTTGAATATAACCTCACCCCTTTTGCCTTGTCTCTATTCCACAAATCAAAAGGAGCTGTATCTGGAACAAATAAGCACATGGTATACTCATGTGATCCTTCTACCTTAGAATGAACCCATGTTAAAGGCTTACCAACTGAATGCGAAAGCGAACTAAACAAACCTTCATACTCTTCGTCCTTTACTTCTGACTTTGGCCTAGCCCAAATAGCTCTAGAAGTATTAACAACTTCATATGCCATCTCTGGCTCTTTACTATCTTCTTTAACTTCTGCAAATTTATCTTTAAGAGCCATTATCATAATTGGCACATCAACATGATCAGAATATTTGGTTACGATATTACGTATAAACCAATCTTGCATAAAATCTTCTTGGTCTTTTTCTTTTAAATGCAAAACTATAGAGGTACCT
>CAWVRI010000023.1:0-13178 GCA_963932595.1 uncultured Legionellales bacterium | reverse complement strand
TGTATTTTGTAACATTAAGTCAAGGCTCCCCCCCAAAATAATATCAGTCCCTCTCCCAGCCATATTTGTAGCAATTGTTACGGCTCCTTTACAGCCGGCATTTGCAATAATATGCGCTTCTTGCTCATGATATTTAGCATTCAACACTTGGTGTTTAATTTTTGCTTGTGTTAGCTTTTCTGAAAGCAGCTCTGAATCGTCTATCGAAACTGTACCTACTAAAATTGGCTGGCCAGTTTTAGCTTTTGCGCTTATATCTTTTATGATTGCTTCATATTTTTTATCTTTGCTTAAAAAGACTAGATCTGCTTTGTCTGTCCGGATAACTGGCTTATTAGATGGGATAGTTACAACTGCAACACCATAAACCTCATGCAATTCTTGCGCTTCAGTTTGGGCAGTACCAGTCATCCCTGCAATTTTACTATATTGCCTAAAGAAGTTTTGAAAAGTTATTGCAGCTAAAGTCTGGCTTTCGTCTTGAATTGTTAAGCCTTCTTTTGATTCTACTGCTTGATGTAACCCTTCTCCCCAGCGCCGACCAGGAATAGCACGCCCAGAATGCTCATCTATTATCACAATTTGATTATCTTTTATTAAATAATCAACATCTATTTTCATCAAAAAATTTGCTTTCAAAGAAGCATGAATATAGTGAATCAAGAAAATATTTTGCGCGTCGTATAAGCTAGATCCTTGGACCAATAAGTTATGCTTTGCTAACTCTGTTTCTGCAGATGTATGCCCCCTATCAGTTAAAAATACTTGTTTATGTTTTTCATCAATTTTAAAGTCGCCACTAATATTATTATCATCATCTTGCATCTTGAAATTTGCTATGACTAAACTCATAGTGTTATATATTTCTTTATCTTGCGTAGTAGAACCAGAAATAACAATTGGGGTTCTGGCATTATCAATTAAGGCAAAATCTGCTTCATCCACAATAACAAAAGACAACTCTCCTCCTACTTGATCTTCTTTAGCAAGAGCCATATTATCTCGCAAAAAATCAAAAACAACTTCAGTATTAGTTATATATAAAATGTCTTTTTTATAAGCTTCTTGACGTGATTCTTTGCTAGTGCTTGCATCAACAAAACCAACAGTCAAACCTAACAGCTCGTATACCGGCGCCATCCAAACAGAATCTCTTTTAGCTAAATAATCATTTACAGTAACTATGTGACTATTGCCATTTAAAGCATTCAGATAAGCTGGCATAGTTGCAACTAAGGTTTTTCCTTCTCCTGTTCCCATCTCAGTAATTCTGCCATGATGCAAAGCGATAGCCCCTAATATTTGAGAATCAAAAGGCCTAAGACCGATAGATCTGAAGCTTGCTTCACGCGCTAAAGAAAAAGCAGAAACTAAAACATCATCAGCACTCACACCATCATTTAATTGCTTTTTAAGTTCTTCAGTTTTAATTGCAAAATCTGCATTAGCAAGTTTTTTTACTTCAGGCTCTAAGGCATTTATTTTATCTAATATTTTATTCAGCTCTTTTAAGTACCTTGCGTTAGGAGTGCCAAAAAAATTTTTTACTAAAAACTTAATCATTGATTTCACCGTAAATATTTTGTATTAAAGCAACAGTTATTTATTACTAATCACTATACCAATTATAAAAATAATCTCATTCTATAGCAATAATTCTTTAAGATTAACGTACAATAGTTTTAACTTTAGGTGTTAATGAGGTATTATAGTTGCATGAATCATATTTCCTCATCGCTACAGCATACAAAATTGAAAGCTTTATTTGATAAAGTAAAACAAAAATCTAGTAATATAGCAACTATTACTAAAGCTGTAGAGAATATTTTACCCTGCAAATACCATAATAAATATCAACTATGCTCATATGATAACGGCATAATTACTATTAGAACTTCAACTGTATGGATAACCTGGATCAAAGCATTCGAACACGAAATTATTTTGCAGACACAGCAGAAGTTTAATGTTAAAAGAATAAAGTGGCAGGTAAGGCCAGCAGAATCAGCAACAAAAACTATTACCGCAAAGTATAAAACATATATTTCGCCTAAAAGCGCAAAGATCATTACCCAATCCGCAAACACCATTAAACAACAAAAACTAAAACAAGCCCTACTTAGAATTGCAAGCAGAACCCAAGATTAAGCAGCAATAACTGGCTCAAAGTATGAAATAGGTATTTCATTTGGACAATCAAAAATCATTTCTTGCCAACAGTCTGGGCTATCTAGCAGTTTTTTTAGCAGCATATTATTCAGCATATGACCAGATTTGATGCCTGTAAAAGCACCTATTATTCTGCCTTGCATCAATGACAAATCACCAATAACATCTAACACTTTATGTACTACTGGCTCTTTTTCCATTCGCAGAGGGTCTTTGTTCATGTAAGTATTTTCATCAAAAACTATAGCATTTTTGAGGCTGCCACCTCTTACCAAATTATTTTTTTTCAAATATTCAAATTGGTGATAAAACCCAAAAGTTCTAGCTCTACATAACTCTGCCTGAAATGAACTTGATGAAAAATTAAAATCGAAATTTTGATTTTCCTCATTAAAAGCAGGATGATCAAAATCTATGCGAAAAGATAGCTTAAACCCATTCCATGGTTCTAAAGAACAATATTTGTCATCTAATGCAGCTTCTACCTTCTTTTTAATTACAATGAATTTTTTATGGGCTTGCTGTTCCTCTATGCCTGCCGATTGCAATAAAAATACGAATGGCGCAGCACTGCCATCCATAATAGGTACTTCAGAAGAGTTAATATCTATATAAATATTATCTATACCTAAGCCAGCTATAGCAGCCATTAAATGCTCTATGGTTGAAACCCTAACATTATCCTTAACTAAACAGGTAGAGAGTACTGTATCACCAACATTTTCTACAGTTGCAGCTATTGCTACTACAGGGTCAAGATCAATACGCCTGAACACTACACCTATATTTTCTTTTGCTGGACAAAATTTTAAAGTTACAGTTTCGCCAGAGTGAACTCCAACCCCACGACAACTAATTTCTGTGCAAATAGTTCTTTGCATCACCATAACAGTACACCTTTTATTCTTATAATTTTAATTTTCTAAATCTTGCCGGCGCAAAAATGCTGGCACATCAAGCAAGCCATCATCAACAGCTACATCGCCAGCAATAACTGGTTGCTCATGCCTCATACTCGGAGGAGTTTGCAAGTCAGCATAATTCACTTGCTCTTCTTTTTGCTTTGGCAAAGGAGCTGTCTTAGCAACTGGTTGCGTTTGCGCTGTTTTTGGAGCAGTGTTATCTATACCAGTAACCACAACTGTAACTCGCAACATATCACCTGCATTTTCGTCAATAACAGTACCGACAACAACTGTGGCTTCATCAGAAGTAAAATCTCTTACAGTATCACCAACTATTTTTAACTCATCGATAGACATGTCCATGCCGCCAGTTAGATTAACTAGCACGCCTTTAGCGCCATGCATATTAACATCTTCTAATAAAGGACTAGTAATAGCTGAAGAAGCTGCTTCTTGTGCCCTATTTTCACCTGATGCTTCGCCTGTCCCCATCATAGCCATACCTTTAGCTGACATAACTGTTCGCACATCAGCAAAGTCAACATTAATTAAACCTGGGCGTAATATCAAATCTGAAATACCTTTTACTGCACCTAACAAGACGTTGTTTGCAGCACCAAAAGCGCTCAACAAACTAGCATTTTTACCCAACACAGTTAATAATTTATCGTTTGGGATAGTTATTAGTGAATCGACATGCCGGCTCAACTCCATCATCCCTTGTTCTGCTATTTTTTGTCGCTTCATTCCTTCAAAGGCAAATGGCTTTGTAACTACAGCTACAGTCAAAATCCCTAATTCTTTCGCAATTTCAGCAAAAACTGGCGCAGCTCCAGTACCAGTGCCTCCACCCATGCCAGCGGCTATAAATAGCATGTCAGCACCTTTAAGCAGATCATAGATCTTATCTCTATTTTCTTCAGCAGCACATCTTCCAACCTCAGGATTAGCACCAGCACCCAAACCTCGAGTTAGTTCGTGGCCCAGCTGAATAGCAGTTCCCACCTTAGAATTATTTAATGCTTGAGCATCAGTGTTAGCCCTAATATATTCAACATCTTGAACTTCTTTTGCAACATCATCAACAACGTTACCACCAGCGCCACCAACACCAACTACTTTAATCACCGCTCCAGATGAAAAACTTTCTTCGGAAAACTCAAACATAAATTTACCCCCTATATTTTTATTAATTATTTAAAAATTAACTTGCAGCCAACCTTTCATTTTACCCCAAACCCCTTTCATTGCCGCTCTTTTGTCATTATATGACCCATCACCACTTTCAGTAACTAATAGCCCTGCTACAGTTGAGTATACTGGATTATTTTTAATAGCGTCTATGCCATCGAGTTTTATTGGGCTTGCAACTCTAACTGGCATATCAAAAACTTTCTCTGCAAGTTTAATGCCGCCATCAACCTTAGAAGCACCACCAGTCATAACTATGCCTGCTCTAACCAAATTATAAAACCCACTACGCCTTAGCTCTGTTGCAACTAACCCAAACAACTCTTCATACCTTGCCTCTACAACTTCAGCAAGTTCATATGCCGAGACTGTGCGCGCAGATTCATCAGCAGCATTAGGAACTGCAATCATAACATCTTTTCTTGCTTGTGACCTTAACGCGCAAGCTTGAGAAACTTTAATTTGTTCCGCATATTGAGTTGGGGTACGCAAAACAACAGCAATATCATTCGTCACTTGATCTCCTGCTACTGGAATAACTGCAGAATATCGTATAGCACCATCGATAAATATTGCAATATCAGTAGTTCCACCACCAATATCAATTAAGCATACACCTAAATCTTTTTCGTCCTCATCTAAAACTGCATAACTAGAAGCTAGCTGCTCTAAAATAACATCTTTAACTTCAAACCCACACCTATGTAAACACTTTACAATATTTTGTACTGCACTTACAGCACCAGTAACTATGTGTGCTTTCGCTTCTAACCTGACTCCAGACATACCTATAGGGTCTTTGATGCCAGGCTGATTATCAATAAAGAATTCTTGAGGAATAACATGCAGCATACGCTGATCAGCTGGAATAGCTACTGCTCTTGCAGCATCTAGCACGCGCTCCACATCTGCATGCACCACCTCTTCTTGCCTTATAGCAACAATGCCATGTGAATTTACGCTACGAATATGACTGCCAGAAACGCCAGTATAAACTTCATGTATTCGACAGCCAGCCATTTCTTCAGCTATTTTGACTGATTCTGAAATTGCTTGAATAGTAGTTTCAATGTTAACTACAATACCTCTTTTAAGGCCTTTAGAAGGGCAAGATCCAAACCCAATAATGGTAAGGCCATCGCTCTCTGGGCAAACTTCTGCAATTAAAGTCACTACTTTTGTAGTGCCGATATCAATTGCAGCAATAATATCTTTTCTAATTTTTTTTGACATATTCATAAGCGTTATACAGCAATTTTTACAATATATGGCGTTAATGTTTCAGTGTATGCTGAAATCAAACAACATGCAACCAACTATAACCATAATATAACAGGCTACACCACTCGGGCAAAAGCTGCAACAATTAGTTGATTACTAATAGTATATTAATATAATTCATGCAATATGACTAGCATTATGATACCGCAGCGCCATTTGCATATCTCATATCAATTGATGCAGGCATTTTAAGAGAATTCTTTGCTATGATTTTAGGCAAAAAATAGAAAAATCTTTGCAGTTTTTCAGCAGTATTTTCAGACCCTATTTTTAATAAAAGCTTATTACCGAACACTATCCTGCAACCATAATCTTCGCCACAACTTATAGACTTTAACCCTTTCAGACCTTTATTTTCGATTAGACCCAACCGTCCCTCCAAAGCAAAGTATGCGGCTATGGCATCTCTTGAATTTATTAACTCAGCTTCTAATAATGGCAATTTTGCAAATGAACTGCTATCACCAACAAAGAATATATCGCCTTTATCACTCACTAGAGCATTGTTTTTCCACCTAGCAACTGGGTTCTTTTCAATAATATTTATTTCAAGTTCTAACGGCGATACTCTAGAAATATTTGCGGTATCAACCCAAGGCATTAGCTGTATCTCTTGCGCCATATTGCTCAGGTCAGTATAAACCCAGCCAGAATCGAGCATAGGGCGAATTTTTGCTATAACTTCATTTGAGACAACATTGTTGCTGCTGTCATTTACGCGAACACTGCTTATTGGAATAGCTAATAACCATGCCACAGCAATAGCTAGCAATGCGTAAAAGATTAACCTGCCACATTTGGTTAAGTTGATTTTCATGTTGATACAAAAGACCTCGGCATAATTTATTAAGTAACTTTAACTACATTATGCCAGCTTTTCATGCGGAAAGAAAACATTTAACAACACCAAAAGCAGCTAAGCCTTCTTTCAACGTGACGACGATAGTATTAACTGTTATCATGTTATTAGTAAGATAAAATTTTATGTCAAATTATTTTCTTGAGGATTAACATGAATGACTGCGCAACAAGATTAAATGAGAGGCAACAAGAAGCTGTAACAGCTAAAGCACAAAACATGCTAGTTATTGCGGGCGCTGGTAGCGGCAAAACAAACGTACTAGTGAATAGAATTGCTTATGTTATTAAGACCCATGACGTTTCTCCTAATAATATTCTCGCAGTAACCTTCACCAACAAAGCCGCAGCAGAAATGCGTCACCGGGTAGAAGAAATTTTAAACCACCCAATAACTGGCATGTGGATTGGCACATTTCATAGTCTATGCCATAGAATATTAAGACAGCACTATGAAGCTGCAAATTTACCAAAACAATTTCAAATTTTAGATCAAGATGACCAGACTAAATTAATAAAAAAAATTCATGCGGCAATGAATTTAGATGAGGAGCGCTGGCCTGCAAAAAAATCACAATCATTTATCAATAAAAACAAAGATAACGGCATTACTTGCGATCAAATAAAGAGCAAAGGCAATCCAAATACCGAAACATTAATCACAGTTTATAGAAACTATCAGGCCCAGTGTAGTATAAGCGGATCAGTTGACTTCGCAGATTTAATAATGCGCACATACCACATGCTTGCTAGCAATTCTGAAATAAGACATCACTATCAACATAAATTTAATTTTTTGTTAGTTGATGAGTTTCAAGATATCAATAATATTCAATATATGTGGCTTAAACTTTTAGCCGGGGCTGACGAAGGCTCTAATAGTACGGTAATGGCTGTTGGCGATGATGATCAATCAATTTATAGTTGGCGTGGCGCTGAAATTGCTCATATCATGAGTTTCAGCAAAGACTTCCCTAACACTAAAACTATAAGGCTAGAACAAAACTATCGCTCAACTGGAACTATTTTAGCAGCGGCTAATGCAGTAATTGAAAATAATAATGATAGACTTGGAAAATCACTCTGGACTGAGGGTAACGAAGGCTCTCCTATCTATATTTATAATAGTATTAATGATATTGATGAAGCTATTTTTATTGCCAGTAAAATAAAAGAATGGAAGTTAGAAAGCAGCTCAAATAGTAAAATTGCAATTTTATATAGATCAAATGCACAATCTAGAATAATAGAAGATGTGTTAAACAGAAACCAAATACCTTATAGAGTTTATGGCGGCCTCCGGTTCTTTGATAGAGCTGAAATTAAAGATGCTTTAGGCTACATGAAACTAGTAAACAATACGCATGATAACGCCGCATATGAGCGTATTATAAACCAGCCAACTAGGGGCATAGGTCGACAAACCTTAGAACAAATTAGAGCCTATGCTAACGCTGCCGAAGTATCTTTATGGCAAGCAACTGAAGAGGTGCTTGACACAGAAGAGCTTACGGCGCGCGCAACCACATCACTGCGAAAATTTACTGACTTAATAACTAGCTTGAAACATGAAGCAGAAACCTTGAATGTTGCTGAAGCAGCCACGCTTATTTTAGAGCAAAGCGGCTTAATAGATCTTTACCGCAAAGATAAAAAAGACACAGCTCAAGCTAAAGTTGAGAACTTGCAAGAACTTTTAAATGCAGCCGAATCGTTTGGAAATAATGATGCCGAAGCAACACTTGCTAACTTTTTAGCTTATAGTATTTTAGACACATCTGCGACAAAAGAAGATCAAAGCGAAAATGCAATTGACCTTATGACTTTGCACGCCGCAAAAGGTTTAGAATACAACTTAGTATTTTTAACAGGGCTAGAAGAAGGATTATTTCCACACAAAATGGCTATGATAGAGCCTAACAATGTCGCTGAAGAACGGCGGCTATGCTACGTAGGCATCACAAGAGCTAGAGAAAAGCTATTTATCACTCATGCCTCATCACGTCGTATGCATGGCAAGACTAGCTTCCAATCCCCGTCTAGGTTTTTACACGAAATACCAGCTAATTTAAGGCAAGATATAGTTAATGCGGCACAAGCGCCGCGCTATGCTAGAGAATCATATGGATCATCAAACAGTTTTTCATCTGGATCTATGTCTAGACCCACTTCTAGCTCTATAGGACCAAAATATAAACTTCCTAAAGAAACTAATACCAATCCAAATAGCTATTTTCTTGGCCAAAGGGTTATGCATGCCAAATTTGGAGAAGGTGTAGTAATTAACTATGAGGGAGACACTTCTACAGGTAGGGTTCAGATTAAGTTTAAAGGTCAAGATGCGAAGTGGTTACTTGCAAGCTATGCTAAGCTACAATCTTTAGACTAATTATTGCGACTGCATATAGCACTATATACATATGTTGTTAATAGTATTACGTAACCAAGAAATAACCAGCCTGGCATTGACACGCCTAATAAAGCCCACTGAACTTGGGCGCAATCAGCACCACCATGCTTTATTATGGCGGTTATAGTATCTACAACTGAAAACATTTTCAGCATATAGCTTATGTTAGGAAGACAGGTCGCACCCGAAAACAACTCAGGGTGAAACTGCATCCAAACATGCCTTAATGCCAGAGAGATACCGATAAGGCAACCACTTATTCCTAGCACAATAAAATACAATCTTGCCTTGAGATTTTCTCTCAAGAGCCAATTAGCAAAACTAATACTTAATAAAAACATGACAATTATACGCTGCACAATACATAGCGCACACGGAGTCAATTTAACAAAATATTCAAAATAAAGGCTAGCAACTAGCATTAACAAACAAAATAAAAATTGAGCAGCAGGAATGGCGTGGCTAGGTTTCATAATTAAGCTCTTTTTAAAATTACCTTAATATTATTACCGTAATATGGATTAGATCTCAACAATTAGACATATTATTTTATTTAACTACAAATAAAATTGCTTAGTGCGGTATTGTTAAAAGTTACAATTACGTTTAGAATTGAAATTAACTGCATTAAAAGCAAAAGTACTTATAGGAGCAAACATATGACAGATAAAACTAAACCTTTAAGCTCAGAGAATCTAGCTGGAGCTCCAAATGGACAAATAGCACAACTAGAACAAGATCTAGCCGCCAAAACCGAACAAATTGCAACATTGACGCAAGATTTAGAAACAAGTGAAAGTAATGTAGCAAAAGCACAAGACTTAGCCAAACGCATTCAAGCTGAAAGCATTAATGCCACAAATAGAGCAAAACGTGATATTGAAGAAGGGGCAAAATCAACTAAAAAAAGAATTCTATCAGATTTACTGCCTGTAATAGATAGCCTTGAACTTGCAATAAAAAATTGTGCGACAACAGATAACAGTGAATCTTATCTAAACGGCATGGACTTAACTTTAAACTTACTTATGAAAACTCTTGAGCAATATGGAGTAAAAGTTATAAACCCTGAGAATGAAATTTTCAATCCCGAAATACACGAAGCTATGACTTTAATTGAAAAAGAAGGTGTAGATGCGAATACTATTGTGGAGGTGTTACAAAAAGGTTATCTGATTCAAGATAGGCTAATACGACCTGCAAGAGTCATAGTCACCAAAGAAAAATAGTGAATAATTTATCGTTAGCACTTGAAAAATAGCGCAGCTAACCATATACAATTAATATAGGAAAATATTACGAGGATAAAATACTTATAATATAAACTATTAGAGCTTGTAAATTTAATATTTACAAATAACTAGAACAAAGAAAACACTTGGAGCATACCATATGATAATAGGAATAGATTTAGGAACAACAAACTCGGCAGTTGCAATACCTGATAGCGGTTATGCAAAAATGGTACATAATGACCAGGGTGACATAGTAACACCTTCATATTTAAGTTTTAAAGACGGCGCAGAAAAGCATGTTGTTGGTAGCGCTGCAAAACGTAGCTCAGTAACTGATCCTACCAACACTTTATATGCAACCAAAAGATTCATGGGGCATAAAGCAAACGATGCTGTAATCAAAAACTGTAATGTTTCTTACAAAATATCCAAGGCTGCTAATGGCGACATTAGGTTTGCAGTTACTCAAGACGGTAAAGAAAAGCTAGTTTCTCCTGAAGAGTGCGCAGCTATTATTTTACAAAAATTAAAAAAGACGGCTGAAGATTATCTAGGCCACCCAGTAACGCAAGCAGTTATTACTGTGCCGGCTTATTTCAACGATTCACAGCGTCAAGCAACTAAAGATGCTGGTAAAATTGCAGGATTAGAAGTAATGCGCATCATTAATGAGCCAACAGCAGCTGCTTTAGCTTATGGCATGGACAAAAAACGTGGTGATAGAAAAATAGCTGTGTTTGATCTTGGTGGTGGTACTTTCGATATTTCAATTATTGAAATTGCAGATGTTGATGGAGAGCATCAATTTGAAGTGCTATCTACTAATGGCGATACTTTCTTAGGTGGTGAAGATTTTGACGAAGCTTTAATTCAGCACTTAATTACAGCTTTCAAAAAAGATCAAGGCATAGATCTTAGCAAGGACCCACTAGCAATTCAGCGTTTAAAAGAGTCAGCAGAAAAAGCTAAAATAGAGCTATCCAACTCTATGCAAACAGAAGTAAACTTGCCTTACATAACTGCAGGTCAAGATGGCCCTAAACATCTGAATGTTAAAATCACTAGAGCTGAGTTTGAAGATTTAGTTAAAGATTTGATCAAGCGTTGTGCAAAACCTTGTACAACTGCGTTAAAAGATGCCAAGCTAAGCGCTAGCCAAGTTGATGATGTTATTTTGGTAGGTGGTCAAACTAGAATGCCTAAAGTACAACAAATGGTAGCAGAGTTATTTGGCAAAGAACCTAAAAAAGATGTAAACCCAGACGAAGCAGTGGCTTTAGGTGCAGCAATCCAGGCCGCAGTATTATCTGGAGATGTGAAAGATGTATTACTATTAGACGTAACACCATTATCTTTAGGGCTAGAAACTCTAGGTGGCGTTATGACTAAGCTAATTGACAAAAATACCACTATCCCAACTAAAAAATCACAGGTATTCTCAACTGCTGAGAACAACCAAACTGCGGTAACAATTCATGTGCTTCAGGGTGAGAGAGAAGTCGCATCTGGTAATAAATCATTAGGAAGATTTGATCTAGCTGATATTCCACCAGCACCGCGCGGCACTCCACAAGTTGAAGTTACTTTTGACATTGATGCTAATGGTATTTTACACGTCTCAGCCAAAGACAAAGCTACTGGCAAAGAGCAATCTATTATAATCAAATCATCTGGTGGATTATCAGAAGAAGAGGTAGAAAAAATGGTAGCTGATGCTGAAGCAAATGCCGATGCTGATAAAGAGTTCCAAGAATTAGTAACTGCCAAAAACGAGGCTCATGGGTTAATACATGCAACTGAAAAATCTATAACAGACTTAGGCGATAAAGTTGAAGATAGCGAAAAATCTGCAGCTGAAGCAGCAATTACAGATTTAAAAGAAGCAGCTAAGGCTGATGACATTAGTGAAATAAAAGCTAAAACTGAAGCATTATCAAAAGCAGCTGAAGCAATTGCACAAAAAGCCTATGCTGAGAGTGCAGCTGAGGCACCTGAAGCTGAAACAGCTACTGAAGGCAATGAAAATGAAGCAAACAACACAGTTGATGCTGAGTTTGAAGAAGTGGATACAGACAAAAAGTAAGGCTTTTTGCACTATTACACTTAACTTATACATTTAGCGCGAGGGTTAGCCCTTGCGCTATTTGCGTTTATTTGGGAACCAACTTATGAGTACTGAACAAGATTATTATAAAGCTTTAGGTGTGGACAAAAATGCTAGCGAAGCTGAAATTAAAAAAGCTTATCGCCGCTTAGCTATGAAGCACCACCCAGATCGAAACCAAGGCAATAAAAATGCTGAGCAGGAGTTCAAAAAGGCAACAGCTGCTTACGAGGTACTTTCTGATGCGGATAAAAAATCACAGTATGATCAGTTTGGGCATTCTGCATTTCAAGGCGGCATGGGAGGCGGTGGCGGCGGCTTTTCTGACATGGGAGATATGGGAGATATTTTCGGCGATATATTTGGTGATATATTCTCTGGAGGTGGCGGCAGTAGGAGAAACAGCGCACAAAAAGGTCGCGATGTTGCTTATAATGTTACAATAACTTTAGACGAAGCTATTTTTGGGGTAGAAAAAACTCTAGAATTCCCAATAGTTGCAGCGTGTGAACCTTGCAATAGTACTGGAGCGAAAAACGGCACAGCATTTTCTACTTGTGCTACTTGCAAAGGTAATGGCCAAGTACATATTCAGCAAGGCTTCATTGCGATGGCACAAACTTGCCCTACTTGCAGAGGTGTAGGCAAGTCTATTACTGATCGCTGCAGATCATGTCATGGCCAGGGCCAGGTCAAGAAAAATACTTCGATAAAAGTTAAAATACCTGCTGGAATAGATAATGGCGATAGAATAAGAGTGCCTGGACGAGGTGAAGCTGGCACTAGAGGCGGGCCTAGTGGTGACTTATATGTACAAATGAGGGTATCACCTCATAAAATATTTGAGCGCCAAGAGCAAAACCTATTATGCGAAGTTCCAATAGATTTTGTCACTGCAACTTTGGGTGGAGAGATAGAGGTGCCAACGATGAAAGGCAAAGTAACTTTGAAGATCCCAGCAGAAACTCAGAGTGGTAGCACTTTTAGATTACGGGGGAAAGGGGCTCCAAACACCAGAAACAACA
>CAWVRI010000022.1:0-15167 GCA_963932595.1 uncultured Legionellales bacterium | reverse complement strand
TGAATTAGGTGCAGATATTACTGCCTCAGATCGCCATGGAAATACAGCATTAATTTTTGCTGCAAAGGAAGGAAGAATCAATATAGTTAAATGCTTAGTTGAATTAGGTGCAGATATTACTGCCTCAGATCGCCATGGAAATACAGCATTAATTCTTGCTGCAAAGGAAGGAAGAATCAATATAGTTAAATACTTAGTTGAATTAGGTGCAGATATCACTGCCTCAGATCGCCATGGAGATACAGCATTAATTTTTGCTGCACAGAGAAATCATATAGCTATAGTTAAATATTTAGTTGAATCAGGCGCAAATTTAAATACACCAAATTCTTTTGGAGCTACCCCTTTAATGTTAGCTGCAAAGGAAGGAAAAATAAATATAGTTAAATATTTAATCGAGTCTGACGCATCTATAGGTGCTATAGATAGACATGACAGAACAGCCTTAATGTATGCTGTATCTAATGGATGCATAGATATTTATAGGTATTTAATAATTAAAGGTGCATCCATAGAGGCTAGAAACGATAAGGGTATTACACCATTAATGTGTGCTGCACATAAAATCAAGGTAATGAGATGTAATGAAGGCATAGAAGGTGACAGCAATTTAGGTCTTACAGCATCAATGTATAAGGCGCAGACAGGCATGATGATGATAGCTAAAGATTTAGTTAAGCAGGGCGCAGACATAGAAGTTAAAAGCAATTTAGGTCTCACAGCATTAATGTATGCGGCTTATTCAGACAATATAAGTATAGTTGAATATTTAATTAGTCATGGTGCCGATATAGAAGTTAGAAGCAATATGGGTTTTACAGTATTAATGTGTGCTGCAGAGGTAGGCGTGTTAAATATAGTTAAATATTTAGTTAGCCAGGGTTCAAGTATAGCAGCTATAAGCAACACTAGAGACAATGCTTTAATTATTTCGGCACAGAATGGTCACCTAAATGTGGTTAAATATTTAGTGGGGGAAGGTATAGATATAAAAGCTAAAAATAATAGTGGCATGACAGCCTTAATGCATGCCGTATTAAATGACCACCCAGAAATTGTTAGATATTTAGTTGAATTAGGTGCAGATGTAAATGATTCAGATGACACAGGTGCTACAGTTTTAAGATATACCGTAGAAAAAAATTCGGTAGATATGTTTAAATATTTATTAAGGGTAGGTGCAGATATTACTATTGCAGATAAGCAAGGAATGACTTCTTTAATGTATGCTATGGAGAATGACCATACAAATATGATAAAACATTTAATGTATTTAGGTGCAGTGTTTTCTAAGGATAATAAATTATTAGATTATAGAGAAATTATGGAAATATTAAAGCCGATTTGTAGCTTAGAAAATTATAGCAAAAAGAGTTGTCAGATCTTTTTAAGATTACGAACTATGTTACAATCATTAACCAAAAAAATTGCAAAGAATGCTTTAGTAAGTCCTTTTACAAGAAAGAGCCTCTTAATTTCTAGGATATATGGTATATCATTCCCAGAAGATATTACTCAGCAGTATTCAGGTATGACTATGCCAAAATTCATAGTAGCAAGCTCTTTAATGAAGGCAGCAAAACTCACAAATATACTTTGTGGCTCTAATGAGTATATTATTATGTACATGTTAATGTTCAAGAATATGTCTAGTTCTATCTTAGCAAAGATTCCTGATCAGTTAAGGCCTGGGTTACTAAGTTTTATGGTGTCAATAGAAGAGTATACTCTGATTAGACAACATATAAAGGCTATGTATCTAGCTCCTCTGCCTTTTACGATTACTGCAGCCTCGGTTTCGGCAGCAGCTGCAGAGCCAGATGCTGATGAGAACAAAGTAGGTACTAGATTAGTTAGGCCTAAACTTTAACTTGGAACAGTTATGAGTGTTTTTTAGCACCATTCATATTTAACCTGGCATAGCTGCAAGATATTTTTTATATTCGCAAGAAATTTTATAAACTATCTCATTTATTTCTTCTTGGGTAGCCTTAAATAAGTATTTATTATTAAATACCCAGTCCATAAGTGCAGGGCCGGCAATAATGCTGTTTTGTTCTAAGTTGCAAGCAGATAAGTATTTTTTTGTTGCTTCCTGAGTGCGTGGGAATATATGGAAATGTATATTAGGCTCGACTTACCCGTATTGAGTAGTATAAACTTTTTCAGGTTTAATTATTGAATTAATACAGCGATGGCTCAAAGCAAGCAATCCCCCTAAGCTCATAAGCGCTTCGTTAGAGAAATTTGCCCAATTTGTTGTTCTTTTTTTAGGAAAAATTATTAAATAACCAGGAATGAAAAAAGAGGTCTCGTGATACACTGTAAAAAACTCTGTTTCAAATACAATCGGATTACTCATTATGAAAACTCCTCTATATAATTAATAACTAAGCTCATAGCTAAAGGCTTCACGCTTTTGAAGTTCAAGAGATTTAAGTATATCGCCTGAGCTATTGATCACTGCAGATAAGCCATTATTGTTGACATATACAATGGGTTTTTGTAAATAGTGAGCATAAAATTGTGCAATTTGACGGTGTTGATAGCTAGAGCTGCTGCTGCCAAACCAGGCATTATCACTTAAAACCACAATGATGTCTGCACCCTTAGACCTAGCAATAACTTCAGCTGGAAAAGCGATTTCATAACAGATGAAAATCGCAATTTTATGATTATTGAATTCTACTAATTTTTGCTCGCGTGCCCCTGCGGCTAAAGTTACCATGGGGAGTGCTAGTTTTTCAATAATAAATTTAAGCCCGGGTATATCGGGAATTATCTCGCCAAACGCTACCAACTTTGTTTTATAAAGCTTGCCACTAGCCTTGCCAAGCGTAATTGCAGCATTATAAATAGCTTTACTTGCAATATTATAGTCAAAAGTTCCAATTATTGCGCCAGATTTTGAGCTGTTCAGATGACTTTCTATTGCGCTGAAATCATGCTGGGATGATTTTGGGACAACAGGTATTGCTGTTTCAGGCAGAAAAAATAAGTTATTAGTATTGTTATATTGATTCATTATGGTTTTATATAGCTTAATAATATTTGCTAGCTGCCTAGCTTCCCATTTATCTTCAGGTACAATATTTCCTTGTATGATAGTCAGGCTGAGTTTTTTATTTTGGCTTTCAACATGCTGATTAGCAGCAAGCATTGTAATCCCAGCAAGAGTGAGCAGGCATAAAGCAAATAGAGTTTTAATATATCGTTTTTTAATACTAAATAGTCCCCAAATCAGGCTAGATATTGAGATAATCAGAACTGAAAATAGATATGGCCCAAGATAAGGCAGCAAACTAATAAGAGGGCTGCTAGTTTGAGAGTAGCCAATCATTAGCCATGGATATGCAAAAGAGCTATAACCTCTTAATATCTCACACAACAGCCATGCTAGAGGGAATACTATACACGTTAATATTTTATTTTTGTTCGCTATGATTTTGTGCATAAATCCTATCGGCAAAAAAGTAATAGCTAATACTAGAGTAAACATTAGAGTGATAATGCTGCTCCAAATATAACCACAGGAAGAGTGATCCATAAGGCTATGCCATATCCAGCTTCCTGCAGCAAAATAACCAGCTCCATAACAATAACTAAGGCTTAAATATTTGTTCCTATATATTGAGAAGGTTATCAATAGTAATAATGGTGAAATTATCGCCAGAACCCAAATAGAAAATGGTGCTAGGCTATAGGTATATATATAGCCTGAAATATATGCAAATATATAGCAGGTAAATTTGTTTTGCTTAATGGTTACTAATGTTGACATGCAATAATTCTTATCTAAAAAAGATATTTATGAGTATAAGTAATAATTACTTGCGATACCATAGATAACAAAAAATTATTTGACAATAACTTTACTAATTTGCATTGATAAAATTTGCTTTTTGGAGACTTTTTTTATAATTATAGAGAGACCATATACTCTGATAGTCGTGCCAACTTTAGGTATAGAGCCAAAACTTGATGCTACTATTCCACCAACAGTATCAAAATCTTTGTCTGGCACTGCAGAACCTAGATTGTCATTTAATATTTCTATTAAAGTTATGCCTTTCACATAATACACGTTTTCTGATTGTTTAATAATAAATTCTTCTTCTGGAATAAAATGCTCATCTTCAATATCACCAACTATTTTTTCAATTACATCTTCAATGGTAATAATTCCTGACACACCGCCATATTCATCTACTACTATAGCCATATGATTATGTTTAATTTGAAAATCATTCAATAAATGATCAAGCTTTTTGCTCTCTGGAATAAAAATAGGCTCCCTTAAAATGCTCTTAATGTCGAAATCATCATTTTCTTTGAAAACATATCTTAATAAATCTTTAGCAAGCACAATGCCAACTATATTATCTTTGTGTTCACAAATTACAGGAAACCTAGAGTGCCTTGATTCAGTAATAATCTTAACAATATCTGTTATCTTTTGATCTTGTTTAATATAGGTCATTTGAGCCCTAGGGACCATTATATCTCTAACTTGTTCTTTAGCTATTTTGAGCACACCTTCAATCATTTGCATAGCATTTTTATTTATTATTTTATGCTCCATGCTATACTTTAAAGTAGCAATTAATTGCTCTTCATTTCTAGGCTTGAAGTGCTTCTTTATCATTGTGTTTTTAATAAAATCAACAACATTCATGTTTAATTTCCTTGGTCTGTTTTAATGGTTTCAGCTATTACACTATCTTCTAGGCTGGTCATTTCTTGCTCTTCTTCATCATTTTGATGATCATACCCTTGTAAATGTAGCATGCCATGCACAAATAAATGCTTCCAGTGGCTTGCTTCACTTTTTTTAAGTGCAGCTGCTTCTGTGATAACAAGAGGGCAGCATATTACTAGGTCTCCTATAAGGCTATCATCGTTTGCATATGGAAAGCTTAAAATATTTGTGGACCCAGACTTCATTCTGAAGTTAATATTGAACTTCTGGCTCTCTGTATGGCCTACAAGCATAATATTTATCACAACATTGCTATATTCAGCACAAAGACATAGCTCTGCCCATGTGGTTAGTTGCGGAGTAAGAGGGCAATATTTTTCATCAGCATAATTATCAATTATATTAATTTCAATATTGGTTTTTATAGCTTTCATAGGTACTTTGCCATACAAGTGGGAGTATTATGCTTAAAAATATAAGTTGTGTGCAATTTTTACCTCAGTATAAATACAATGTGCTATATTATAGTACAAAATTTTAAGAATGATCTTTCATAGTTATAAGTTCACCCTTTAGCGAAGTTGTAAATACTTTAGTTATATTCACTGCAACGACTGTTCCGATTAAGCTGCTATTTCCTGGGAAGTTAACTATTCTATTGTTTTCTGTCCTTCCGGTTAACTCCTTGGCATCCTTTTTACTCAGGCCAGTGACTAAAATTTTTTGTGTTGTGCCCAGCATCTTATTACTTATTTTATCTGATTGCATATTTAGTACGTGCTGTAATTTATCCAGTCGTTCCTTCTTTTCACTCAAGGGTGTATTATCTGTAATATTAGCTGCAGGAGTGCCTGGTCTTTTGCTGTAAATAAATGAATAAGATTTATCAAATCCTACATCCTGTATTAATTTTAATGTTTGTTCAAAATCTGCGGCAGTTTCACCGGGGAACCCAACAATAAAGTCAGATGATATAGTTATATCAGGTCTTGCTGCACGAATTTTTCTTATTTTGCTTTTAAATTCAAGTGCAGTATAGTCACGCTTCATAGCACTTAAAATTCTATCTGATCCGGACTGCACCGGTAAATGTAAATGACTAACTAGTTTAGGCTCTTCTCTATAAGCATCAACCAAATTTTGTTTGAAAGCAGTAGGGTGAGAGGTTGTAAATCTGATTCTTTCTATTTCATCAAAAGCAGCAATATAATGGATTAATAACGCCAAATCAGCAATTTCACCATTATGCATTTTGCCTTGATAATCATTAACGTTTTGACCAAGCAAAATTATCTCTTTTGCACCAGCTGCAATACAAGATGCAGTTTCAGCTATAATGTCATCGAATGGTCTGTTTATTTCTGTACCTCTAGTATAAGGTACAATACAGTAACTACAATATTTGTTACAGCCTTCCATAATTGAAATATATGAGCTGGAGTTAGTTATTTTTGTTGCTGGCAAGTGATCAAACTTCTCTATTTCCGGGAAACTAATGTCAATTACCGGTTGTTTGGTTCTAAGATAAGATGAAAATAATTCTGGCAATCGGTGTAAAGTTTGCGGTCCAAATATTATGTCGACATAAGGCGCTCTTTTTCTTATGTTCGCACCTTCTTGGCTTGCCACACAGCCTCCAATGGCAATTATAGTATTATTGGCCTTTTTTATTTTTTGCCATCTGCCAACTTGAGAGTATACTTTCTCTTCAGCTTTGTCTCTTATAGAACAGGTGTTTAGTACTATAAGGGAGGCTTCCTTAGGGTCTTTTGTTAAGGTGAATTGATGTTTTTCACGCATTAAATCAGAAATTTTCTGGCTGTCATATTCGTTCATTTGACAGCCATGGGTTTCTAAATATAATTTTGGATACATTCTAATACTCAATTGTTACTGGTTTTACTGGCATAGTTTTCTTTTAAGAAAAAGCCGGTGATAAAGGCTAATAATAATCCCGCTGGCAATATAGCTAGTGCAAATTGAAAATCAGCTTCTGCAAAAACATGTGCTTTATTAATAATTGATCCGCTGTAATGTACTGATTTTTCTAGCAAATATCCGATAAAAACATGCATAAGCCCACTTACCATAACCAACATATTTGTTAATGATACTGCAGTACCAGATAGCTTGTTTGGAATAATGTTGTGTGCAACTGCAAATATTAGAATTTCAGAGCTGGAGAATAATCCTAGTAAAAACATATAAATAGAGGTTGTGATTGGTGAGTCAGACGGGAAATATAATATTTTCATCATTACAAAAAAGCTTAACAAGGCACCGGTTATTAGAATGATTTTTTGTTTCTTTAAGTAAGAAGATAACAAACCACTTAGAGGAGCACCTATCATCCATCCCATAAAAATCATTGATATGATTACTCCAGCTTGATGAGCATCCAAATTTCTTGTCATTTGCAGATAAGGCACGCCCCATAGGCCAGCAAAAATTGTAGTAGGAGTATATAATAACAGCCCGACAATACCATTTACCCAAATTTGTTTGTGTTTAATTACAAAAAACAGATCTTGAAATAGTTTAGCAAATTCATTAGTGTATTTAGTGCTTGCGAGCATGACTTTATCTTTAATGGTGAAAAATACTATAAACATTAAAATTAGTCCGATAATAGCTAGGTAGTTCATGCTGTTTTCAATGCCAAATTTATTTATGGTGACGGCAGTTACTGTTTCACCCCCTATAGCTCCTATCATTCCAATAGCAGTAGTTAAGCCTGAAATAATAGCAAAATATTTGTTGGGCAGCCAATCTGCTGTTAGCTTTAATACCCCTACAAATGCAAATGCAGACCCCATGCCAGCTAAAAACATACCTAGCTTTGCACAGAAAATAGTGGGGATTGAGAAAATATATATGCCGATTGCACAACAAAATATTGCAAACGACAGTGGTTTGCGCACTCCAAAGTGATCTAAAATAGTGCCAACAAATATTTGCAAAGGAGTATATGAGAGGAAATAGTATGATGCTATCATGCCTACTTCTGCTGCATCTATATTTAAGTCGTTCATTAAATTTGGGATAATAACTGAGGGAACAACTCTTAATACATATTCATAGCTATAAAAAATAGCACCAATAAAGCACATAAATAATGGGTATTTATATTTTTTTATTTCATAGCTCATTAGTTTTCCTCAGGCACTAGCTATCAGTATGGATGCACTTACAATTTGTTTCCTGAACCTTATATAATAAGCTTAGTGCAGCTATATAAAGTATAGGCATAATTGCAAATGCTGTTTGGTAGTTACTGATGCTATAAGCTCTTATCCCATGCTCAAAGTTATTTTGCCACAAGTAATCTAAAATAACTCCTGAAAAGTGCATAAATGTAGCTCCGCCTATCGTATTTAAAGTATTCATAAATCCAAGAGAGGTTGAGGTGATATTTGGCCTACTAATTTCTTTCATTATACTAAAGGATGGCAGAAACGCGCTTGTGAAAAATCCTAATAAAAATACTAAAGAGGAAATATATACAATATTTTGTACTGGATAATATATAAGTAATATTATTGTAATTCCATTGCCTATGCTTGAGATAAATAATGGTGTTTTACGTTTGTTAATATAGTTTGAAAACCAACCAAATAGCGGCGCTCCTATGATAAAGCCAATAAAAACCAGTGAGAAAACATTAGCCGAGGCTTCACGTGATAAGTTATAGAATTTATTAAGAATGGTAGGGCCCCACAAATTACTTAATACTAGAAAAGGAGCAAACATTAGCAAGCCATATAGTGCAATTATCCATACTTGTGGATCTACAATTATTTTTTTTATCTCACTAGCAATATTTTTAAAAGTTTTTTTTCTGTGTTCAGATTGTTTTTTCGGATTGTCTTTTATGAAAATAAAAGTAATTACAGCTAATATAGCGCCAACATAGCTTATATACTCAAAGCTAATTCTCCAACCATATTTAGTTACCATATAGAGTAATGGGGCGGAACTGAATGCGCCTAGCATACCAATAGACAACAATAATCCAGTCAATAAGGAGAATTGTTTATGCTCAAACCAATTTGAGCTAACTTTAAATGAGCTGAGTGCTGCAAAGGATGCTCCTATACCAATAAATATTCTGCTTATCATAGCATACTCTATATTTTGAGTATTGGCATAAATATAGGTTGCAATTGCACACATGCTTACAGCGGTAGTCAGTAATATTTTCGTACTGTATTTATCTAGCAAGACACCAACAATAATTTGTGACAAGCTGTAGGCAATTAAAAAGGATGTTCCGAGCTTAGTTGATAAACTTTGTGCAGTTAAACTAAAGTCTCGCATTAATTCTGGCACGATTATGCTTTGTGAACCCTGCAAGAGGTTTTCATACAGATAGAAAAGCGCTGAAATAAACCAAATTAGAGCTGGTTTTGTAAGTATTCTTGTAATAGTGCTTGTCATATAATATTTATGTAAAAGTATACACTGTAAATATTATAGGATCGCATGTTAAATAGCAAGTTTAAATAGAGTTATCATGTGCCAGAGCCATTAGATAAAAATATTGGGTTAAGAGTCAGCGCAGATGGTGCTAGCGACAGAGAACTGACAGTATCTACCTAGGCAAATGCATTGTCTTCAGCTAATTTAACGACTGCTGTGGCTTCTAGTCTTGCTGCCAATTGTTTCTGCCACGAGTGATAACAATGAATGCAAGAGTGATGATAGTTTGGATTAAGTAGCAATAAAGCCCTTTAAAGCTGGTTTTGTTATCTGTATGCGATTGTGCTTTTATTCTAGCTAGAATTTCTAGTAGATTAGGCGTCAGCTCAAATAATTTGCTTAGATACCTAGCTATAATCTCAGGATGATCTGGGTATTCATGGGAGATATGATTCTTTATTTTTCTCATGTCTTGCCATTCCTGTGCATCTGTGATTATTCCTATTCGTTCTAGCTTATGTATTTTATCAATCATTGTTTGGCCATCAGTAAGTTCTTCTTTTGATGCTAAGAATTCATCAATACTTCTCGCAAAACAAACATGCTAAAATTATCATGTTTGTTTTTTACCAATACACCTCTTGCGCGACTTGTTATCCTACTTCGACAGCATCTTTAGCAGTAACTCGTTGATTAATTTAGGGTTTCCCTTGCCTTGGGTTTTCTTCATCATTTGTCCAACAAAAAATCCAAATAACTTGTCTTTACCGTTTTGATAGTCATTCGTTTGCTCTGGAAATTCTGTCATAATGCCAGCTATTATAGCTTCTAATTCTGCAGGGTTAGAGATTTGGTTTAATCCTTGCTCTTTAATTACAACTTCAACTTCAGCATCGTTTTCCCATAAATATTCAAATATAGTTTTGGCTATTTTGCCAGAAATAGTATTGTCAGCTATTTTGCTTAACAAAGAAGCGAGTTTTTTTGAGCTTACAGGGCATGCTGTAATGCTAATGTTATTGCGATTTAAGTAGGCTAATAATTCACCACTAACCCAATTTGCAACTAGCTTGCTATCTGCTGTAGTATCGCTGCATACGTCTTCAAAATATTGCGCTATGTTCTTATCAGTTATTAATATTTTTGCATCGTAACTACTTAAAGAATATTCCTCTTCAAACCTAGACCTTTTCGCTGCAGGTAGTTCTGGCATAGATGCTCTTACTTCGTTTATGGTTTCTTGTTCAATAATAAGGGGTGGTAAGTCTGGATCTGCAAAATACCTATAGTCATGCGCATCTTCTTTGTCGCGCATAGCTTTAGTTTTTTTGGTGCTAGGATCGTATAATCTTGTTTCTTGATTGATTGCCTCGCCATGTTTAATACAATCTATTTGCCTTTGTATTTCATAATTAAGGGCTTCGCCAACAAATTTAAATGAATTAATATTTTTAATTTCAACTCTGGTTCCTAAAGGATCAGCTTCCGATCTGCGCATTGAGATGTTGGCATCACACCTGAATGATCCTTCTTGCATATTCCCATCGCATATGCCTAAATACCTAACTAAAGTATGCAAAGTTTTTAAGAATGCTATGGCTTCCTTGGGGCTGCGCAAATCTGGCTCAGTCACTATTTCTAGTAAGGCTATGCCTGCTCTATTTAAATCGATACCACTTTTGTTTACTTCATCGTAATGGGTTGATTTTCCTGCATCTTCTTCCAAGTGTGCCCGGGTAATATTGATTTTCTTGACGTTATTGTCCTCGTCTTCAATATTAAGACTTCCGCCAGTAATTATTGGAAATTTATTTTGAGTGATTTGATATCCTTTTGGTAAATCAGGATAAAAATAATTTTTTCTTGCAAAAATAGATCTTTTGTTAATAGTAGAGTTTATCCCTAAGCCTAGTTTTATCGCCATATTGATTACTTCTTTGTTTAAAAAAGGTAATGTTCCTGGAAGGCCTAAGTCAATTTCACTAGCCTGAGTGTTTGGGTTTGCGCCAAATGCGGTTGGAGCAAATGAAAAGATCTTAGATTTAGTGCTAAGTTGGGTATGAACTTCAAGCCCAATTACAGATTGCCATTGCATATTAAAGCTCCATTAAGTTGTATAATCTTTTGGCACCATCGTATGCCAATCGGTGTTTTTTTGGTATATGTGGCCAACATTCAGCATTAGAGACTCTGAGAAAGCTGGCCCGATTAACTGCACTCCAATCGGCATATTGTCTATGAACCCAGCTGGCATCGAAATTCCAGGTAGCCCTGCTAAGTTGGCAGGTATAGTGTAAATGTCACCTAAATACATGCTGACTGGGTCATTAATTTTAGAACCTAGCTTGTATGCTGCAGATGGGGTGGTTGGTCCTAGAATTAAGTCTACTTCTTCAAAAGCAGTTACGAAATCTTCCTTGATAATTTGTCTGATTTTTTGAGCTTTTTGATAAAATGCATCATAGTATCCGCTAGATAGAGCATATGTTCCTATTAGAATTCTGCGTTTTACTTCTACTCCAAAAGCTTCTGATCTAGATCTATTGTATAGTGATTCTAGATTATCTGAGTTTTTTGTTCTATAGCCATATTTTATGCCATCATATCTAGCAAGGTTTGATGAAGCTTCTGATGGGGCTACGATATAATATGTCGGTACCGCGTACTTAGAGTTTTTTAATGAGATTTTTTTAAATATTGCACCTTGCTCTTTGAGTACGGCTATAACTTCCTCAGTTTTCTTTGCTATTTCTGGTGATAATGATTCAGAGAAGAATTCTTCAGGCAAGCCTATTCTGACACCTTTTATCGGGTTTTCTATGGATGCCAAGTAGTTTGGTACTTCTACGTTTGCTGAGGTCATATCTCTAGGATCTTTTCCTGAAACGGCTTCAAGAAAAATTGCAATATCTTCTGCAGATCGGCCAATAGGTCCGCCTTGATCTAAGCTTGAAGCAAAAGCGATCATGCCATATCTTGATATTCTACCATAGGTTGGTTTCAGCCCAGTAACTCCACAAAATGCTGCTGGCTGCCTAATTGAGCCGCCAGTGTCAGTTCCTGTTGCTATTGGAGCTAGTCTGGCTGCCACTGCCGCTGCAGAGCCTCCTGATGATCCTCCTGGCACATATTCTAGATTCCAAGGATTCATGGAAGGTCCATAATAGCTGTTTTCACAGGTTCCGCCCATTGCAAATTCGTCTAAATTGGTTTTGCCTAAAGATATAGCATCTTTTCCTATGAGTTTTGAGATTACAGTTGCATCATATGGTGGCTTAAAATCAGATAGCATTTTTGAACCACAGGTAGTTTTTATATTTTTTGTGCAAAAAATATCTTTATGAGCGACTGGAATTCCAGTTAAGTAAGATATATTTTCATTTTTACTAATCTTGCTGTCGGCAATATCTGCGGCATTTAGAGCTTGTTCACTAGTTACAGTGATGTAGCTATTAATCTTGCCATCATATTGGGCAATTCTATCAAGAAAGTGTTGGGTTAATTCATGGCTGCTGAATTCTTTCGTTATTAATCCCTGGTGGAGCTCTTTAATGGATTTTGTGTGTAGCATAATTGTTTACTCTGTTTCGATTACTAGTGGTACATCTATCAAGCGGGTTTTATCGTTATAGTATGGTGAGAATTTTGCAATTTTTGCACTATTATTTTTAGAGTCATGGATAACTTCATCTACTCTTGGAGGCTGCGATGTTTTGCATGGTTCATAGCTAATATCTACGCTTGAAACATCTACGTCTTTTATTTCGTCAAACAAGTTCATAATATCTGTAAAGCTTGTTTTCATTGTTTCTAAATCATCTTCTTTGATTTCTATCCTTGATAATTTAGCTATCCTTAGTATTTCTTGTTGCGACACTTTTTCGCTAGCATTGCCGTTATTTTCATTATCTTGCATAAGTGCTTCCAATTTAATCAAAAACAATATTATAATGTATTTGTATAGTATGTTGTCAACATTATTTGTAGATGCATGTTTTTAATAAAGGTATATTACGTGAAAAAGTAATATACATAATATAAGAATTATAATGTATAATTTGTGAGGTAATTATGATTAGAAGTTTAATGAAAAGATTTCTTTCTGAAGATTTGTCCATTGATTTGGGTACAGCTAATACGCTGATATATACAGCGGAGCATGGCATAGTATTGGATGAACCATCTGTTGTGGCAGTCAAATCAAATAAAGGCTCAAAGGATGATAGTATTATTGCTGTTGGTGCGGATGCTTATAAAATGTTAGGCAGGACTCCTGGTGATATGGATGCATTTAAGCCTCTATCGAATGGGGTGATTGCTGATTTTCATAAAACTGAAATCATGTTGCAGCATTTTATTAAGAAAGTTCATGTATCAAAATTTTTGCGCCCAAGACCTAGAGTTTTAATTTGTGTTCCTTGTGGTTCAACACAGGTTGAGCGCAGAGCCATTAGAGAATCAGCAGCTGGAGCTGGCGCGCGTAAAGTCTATTTAATAGAAGAGCCAATGGCAGCTGCGATAGGGTGTGGGTTGCCTGTGAATACCCCTGGTGGCTCTATGGTTGTTGATATTGGTGGTGGTACAACTGAAGTTGCAATTATATCATTAAACGGTATTGTTTATTCCGAATCTGTTAGAATTGGTGGCGATAGATTTGATGAAAGTATTATAAATTATACTAGAAGAAATTTTGGGAGCTTAATAGGGGAGCCTACAGCTGAAAAAATCAAAAAGCATGTTGCTGCTGCATATCCACAAAATGAAGTGCTAAAGTTAGAAGTTAGTGGACGTAATGTTGCTGAAGGGGTGCCAAGAAGCTTTACAATAACTAGTAATGAAGTGTTAGAGGCTATACAAGAACCACTGTCAGGAATTGTGGATGCGGTAAGGTGTGCTTTAGAGAAGGCGCCGCCAGAATTATCTGCTGATATAGCAGATCGAGGTATGGTCTTAACTGGTGGAGGGGCTTTGTTAAGAGGTCTTGATAGGTTACTTATGGAAGAAACAGGTTTGCCTGTAATCGTAGCTGATGACCCACTAACCTGTGTTGCACGAGGTGGTGGTAAAGCCATGGAGATGCTGGATGAGCATGGTGCTGATTTCTTGTCAGAGGAGTAAATAGCCATCCCTATTTTTTTTATAAATCGACGAGCTAGAGTATTAAAGCAATGGTTGCTACTTGTTCTTATAAGTTTAGCCATATTAATATTTAATATTTATTCTCCTTATGGTAGTAGTGTTCGTGATTCTTTAGATCAAGTTTTGTACCAATTCAATGTTGTTGCAAATTCGCCTGTGCAAATGTATGAGTTTTTAATTGAAAATTTACAATCTAGATCAAATTTAATAAAAGAAAATAAATCATTGCAGTTAGAGATGATGGTTATGCAAGCAAAAATGCATGAGTTAACTAATGCTGGTAAAGAAAATAAAGTTCTCAAAGAGCTACTAAGCTCCTCAGGCGCAATTAATTCTGATTTTGCAGTTGCTGAAGTAATAGCTCAACATGTAGATAGTGCTAAAAAATATATTGTGATTGATAAAGGCAGTGAAGACGATGCTTATATTGGGCAGGCAGCGGTCGATACTAAAGGCGTAATTGGCAATATTGTGGAGATTTCTGCTCATAATAGTCGGGTATTACTAATAACTGACAAAAATAATGCTATACCGGTACAAAATGATGCTGGCAATAGATCGATTGTTGTTGGTAGTGAGATTAGTGATTTGAGTATGTTAGATATAACCGAAACCAATAATTTTGCTGTTGGTCAAAAATTGTATACTTCTGGCTTGGGTTCGCGTTACATGCGTGGTTATCCGGTAGGTATAATATCCGAAATGAATATTATTGAGGGTAAAAACTTTATGGAGGTCAAGGTCAGTCCTGCTGCGAATATTTATGAGGCTAAATATGTTGTTTTAATTTGGAGTTCTCCAAAAGGTAAGGCGCAAAGTCAAAATATTGAGAAAAAAGGTGATGATAATAGTGAATAGCCTAAAAGTTATTATAGTATTTATCATGGTTATGTTGCTAAGTGTATTGCCG
>CAWVRI010000021.1:0-15962 GCA_963932595.1 uncultured Legionellales bacterium | reverse complement strand
GTCCTGATTAGGCGAAGTAGTCCTGAACTAGTTTCAGGCTCTCAGCCCGCATGCTCATACTCCAGGGTCAATGCCTCGCCTACGTCCTGTGACTTGATCGCAGGGTCAATGCCTCGCCTACGCCCTGTGACTTGATCACAGGGTCCAGAGAAACAGAATATAGAACAAAGGATTTATAAATGACAACTAAATTACCAATACTATTCAGCGGCATTCAGCCCTCAGGCGCATTAGGGTTAGGTCATTATTTAGGTACAATGCAGCATTGGTTAGAGCTACAAGATCAGCACCAATGCTTTTTTTCAGTAGTAGACCTGCATGCTATTACAACTTTGCAAGACGCGGTTGCCATAAGATCAAACAGCTATGACCTAATTGCATGGTATCTTGCTGCTGGTATTGACCCAGCAAAAGCTGTTATTTTTGTGCAATCACATGTGCGGCAACATGCAGAGCTAGCCTGGATGCTAAATTGCTATACCTATATGGGTGAGCTTAATCGTATGACCCAGTTTAAAGATAAATCTAGTCAATTCTCGGCTAATATAAATGTGGCACTATTTAGCTACCCGGTGCTAATGGCTGCAGATATTTTATTGTATAATACCAGCAAGGTGCCAGTGGGTGCTGATCAAAAACAACATTTAGAGCTGGTTAGAAATATTGCAATACGCTTTAATAATAAATATGGCGAGAATAATAAATATGGCGATATATTTACCGTGCCCGAGCCAGTAATTGCAGCAACTGGTGCCAGAATTATGAGCTTACAAGACCCTGCTAAAAAAATGTCAAAGTCAGACCCAAATAAAAATAGCACAATTTTACTTGAAGACACCCCTAGCTTAATTGCTAGCAAAATTAAAAAAGCTGTGACCGATTCGGTTGGATTAGTAGCTTATGATGACAATAGGGCAGGCATTAAAAATCTAATAGAGTTATATCATCTTGTCAGCAATAAAAGCATTGTGGATATTGTGGCTATGTACGAAGGCAAAGGCTATGGCGCTTTTAAAGCTGATCTTGCAGAGCAGGTGGTCGGATTGTTGCAGCCTATACAAGTTAGGTATAAGGCCTATCGTGCAGATGAGCAATATCTGAATGAGGTGATAAGTGCTGGCGCAAAGCAAGCAGAATTAGTCGCAGAAACAACGGTAGCAAAAGTTACAGCAGCAATCGGACTAATAGGAAAATAATATGTACGAAAAAACATTTTTGTTTTATGATCTGGAAACCTCAGGCCTAAACAAATGCTTTGATCAAGTAATAGAATTTGCTGCAATTAGAACCAATGCTGATTTAGAAGAAATAGCTAGAGATCACTTTTACTTAAAACTTACAAAAGATACTATGCCATCGCCAGGCGCATTTATTACCCATAGGCTTAGCCTTAAAAAAATAGCAGATGGCTTGCCTGAAAATGAGGGGGTTCGAAAAATTCATGAACTTATGAATACCCCAGGAACTATTAGCATTGGTTATAACTCTCTTAGCTTTGATGACGAATTCATGCGATTTTCATTTGCTAAATGCCTGCTAACACCATATACCCACCAATATTTAAATGGCTGCGGCCGCGCTGATTTATACCCCTTGGTTGTGCTCTACTATTTATATAAAGATAAAGCTCTGAGCTGGCCAAAGGTGGACGGTAACGTAAGTATGAAGCTAGAGCATATCGCAAGCACGAATAACTGGCTAGTGGGGCAAGCACACCACGCTATGACCGATGTGGTCGCAACCTTGTCTTTGGCGCGTGCGCTGAAAAAAGATGATGATATGTGGAATTTTGCCATGCAATATTTTGATAAAGCCAGTGATCTTAGTCGCACTAAAGATTATTGCAGCTTTGCTAAAGATGATCTTTCTAATATTAATCCTGCCTTACTAGTACAAGGTAAGTTTGGTAGGGCTGCTAACTATGCTGCGCCTGCTCTGTGCTTGGGGCTGCACAAACAGTATACTAATCAAACCATTTGGCTGCGACTAGATAATTCTGAGCTAATAGGAGCGAGCGTAGAGACTGCATCAAAGTTTATTATTCGTAATAAACTTGCAGAGCCGCCACTAGTGCTGCCGTGGAAAGAGCGTTTCACTAAGGTGCTAAGTTCTGAGACTATGACTAATGTAGCAACTAACCTAAAATTCTTAACATCAAAAAATGCTGAGTTGTTTGCTGCGGTTAAAGCGAATGCCTTGCAATATTTTTATCCAGAGATAGCTAATATTGATATAGATGCTAATCTGTATACTAGCAAATTTCCAGCTAGGCATGAAACTGAGCAGTTAGATAGTTTTCATGATGATCTGCTAACTAAGCAGAGTGCAAAAATGCTGTCTGGTATTAGGAATAAAAGATTTCATGCGCAAGCACTAAGATATATCTGGCGCTTTTATTCAGATTTGTTGCCTACTAAATATATTGAGGATTTATCGCGCTACTCCGCCCAAATAACAGCTGAAAATAATAACATAATAGATTTTAAAGGCGAGAATCGTCTGAGTCCACATACGGTATTACAAGAAATAACAAAATTAAAATCAGGTAGTTTAGATCAGCAACAATTAGATATTTTGGCAGAACTTACAGAATACCTACAGCAACATTTTAATACGAATTAGCCCAAGCACATTAATGATTATTTAGGCTAGAGCCTATGCTTTGCAATTATCTTGCTTAGCCCCCTACCCCTAGCCCCTCTTAGTCCCTTAGACTAGTTGCTTCAGGGCTACAGGTTTAGGGTGGCTAAACCAGACAGCACTGGTGATTGTAATAGTGATTTAAAATTTGTCTGGTTTTTTTGCCAAACTGTGTCCAATCGTTATATTTATCTTGTCTGCTTGTAGTTAATAACCCTTGTTTGCCTAGGCCATCTAATACTTTGAGGATTTCATCCAATCCAATATTGCATAATATAGCAATATCTAACACTTGTAATACTTCACGTGCTTTGTTTAGATAGGTGTCATCGCCTGCGCCATCCATAGAAAGGCAGTCGCTTACCGTAATGCCTTTAAAGCCAATTTCATTACGTAGGATATCTTGCATCCAGATATTAGAAAACCCTACCGGTCTAGAAGGGTCAATGTTATCGAAGATAATATGAGCTGGCATGATAGCTTCAGCATTTTTGTGTAATTGAATAAATGGTTGTAGATCTTTTTGTAATATTTCTAGATATTGCCTGGTATCATGTGGTTTTGCAATATGAGAGTCGTCTGAGCCATTATAGGTGTTGCCGTGCCCTGGAAAATGCTTTAGTGTTGCGGGGTGGCCAATACTCTTCATGCCATTAATGTAGGCGCTGCTAAGCAGGACGACTTTTTCAGCATTATCTGAAAAAGATCTGCTTTTGCCAGAAATAATGCTGTTCCCCATGTCAAGATCTACTACCGGAGTTAAGCTTATAATGCCGTAAGGCGCTAAAGATAGCGCAAGCTTTTGACCATGAATAGCCACCTGTGCTAGCCGCTCCTCATTAGGCTCTAAACCAGCTTCTAGTGCTATTTCTTTTAATGAAGGTAACTGCGTGAAATTTTCACCGCTGAAACGCTGAATTTCACCCCCTTCTTGATCTACAAATATTGGCATGTCAGGCTTAGAACAAGCGGCTTGAATAGATGCAACTAGCGATAATAATTGTTCGCTAGATTCAAAGTTGCGTGCAAATAAAATTACCCCTGCAGTATTCTGATGATTTATTACTTGTTGCTCTTTATCTAATAAAACTGTACCAGAAATGCTTACAATTATTCTTCCTGTAGCTATGGCCATAATTTCCCTCTATAGTTAATTTTTAGCTATCGTTATAGCTAACTTTAATAATCTCATACAGAGCAATGCCTTTAGGAAGCTTCACTTCTATAGAGTCTCCTTCCTCTTTGCCAATTACTGCTCTTGCTAACGGTGATGTTACTGAAATTTTGTTTTGTTCAACATCAGATTCGTCTTCACCAACTATTTGGTAAGATGTTTGTTGCTCGGTTTCTTGATTTTCTAACACTACGTAGCAACCAAACAAAACCTTACCATTGTTTGGTATTTTTGAAATATCAATTACCTGAAAACGGCAAATTTTGTCTTCAAGGTCGCGGATCAAAGCTTCAGTTAAGCCTTGTTTTTCTCGTGCGGCATGATATTCAGCATTTTCTTTTAAATCGCCAAGCTCACGCGCAACAGAAATTTCTTCTATTATTTGAGGTCGATCTACTTTCTTTAGCTTAGCTAAGGTTTTTCCTAAGGCTTCTTTGCCTGATTTAGTAATAGGAATTGTTTGCATATATGGTGCCATACAATTTAGGTTAAAAATAACATTATACTCCATAAGCTTTGCCAAAGTAAACTAAATTTTGCACAAAATTAGAGAGATTAATTCTATGTAGTATAGAATGTAATTTACATTCACCAAATAACATTATATTTGATATATTTGTGTAAATATATTACAGTATCTTTAAATGTAAGGAGATTTATCTAATGAATATACAACAAAAAATACAAAACATACTCAATGTTAAACAAAATATTATAGCTTTGTGGGGCGCATTTGATTTTGTAGGCCAGCTAACAAAAATAAAGTCTGATCTTCGTGAGTTTAAGACTATCAGGACTGGTTTAGGTAATATTCTGACATTTATTACAAACTTAATAAAATTTCCACTGAGTATGGTGCTATTGCTAGAGTCTTATATAGAAATAGCAGCAATTATATCTGCTTCAATGTGGTTGACAGCTGCAATGCCGTTCGCAATTACTATATTCGGTAGTATATTATTAATTGCCTCTGGGTTATATATTTTAGTGCTGAGCGAGAGCAGCAATATTTTGCATGGCTTGATGCCGGCTTTTTTAAAAAATAAAGACAATGCCAGCGAAAATAAAGAGGGTCAAGCAACAGAAATTAAAAAGCTATCGCTAACATCTACGTGCTTAAAATTGGTTTATCTGAGTTTAAGATTAATCTTAGTTGCCTCGAGCTTTAAAATACTAATAGTGCAATTGCATAATATTAGTTTTGTGAGCCAATTATTAGCGCATAGTTATAAAATAGTGCCAGCACTAAAACTTGTTGGGGTATACCTTGCGGTTTTATGTTCTGGACTAGTTGTAGCTGAGTTATATGCAAAAATATCTAACTCTGCCACAAATACTAAAGAAACAAACACCATGCTAGTGGCTATAGCCTCATTAATTTCAATACTATTCGCTGTTCCGCTGAGTATATATGCAAGTATGGCTTTTACCGGCATAATTTTGCCATTGTTAATAGGTAATGTCGGCATTATGCGTACTTGCTTTGTGGTAGTTTGGCATGCGGCTCCAGCAGATGATTTCCAGGGCCGAGTTAATGAGCAGGGTCAGGGCTCAGTTAATAAGCAGGGTCAGCCACCAATTCCGACTTCTAGTGATGATGAAGATGATGAAGATGATGATTTGTGGTTTATTATGTAGTTGCATAATGGGCATGGCCACATAAAGGTTTATTATGCATACTCTGATAAATATGGCTTTTATTCTTACTAGTAGTTTCTTGTAAGGCTGCTAAACTATCGGTGCCGTATTGTCTCTATAATTTTCAAGTTGAACTATAAGCTGTGGCACTTGGTATATTTAACCCTTGACCCTATTGTCAAGCAATAGGGCGTGGCGTACATGCTATAAAATAATCAACAACCATCCCGAATTATATACTATAATTATGTTAGTAATTTAACAATAATGGTGTTGCTTTGCAAAATACTAATAAAGATAGCAATAGTGAGTCAAAAGGAGGAGATACTTTGCCACAAGTTGCTATGGCTAGTGTTATATCCAATCTTAAAGACTTATCAAATGAAGTATCAGCATTTGTGGTGGATTTAGAGCGCCTAACTTCTCCTGATAATATTGCTGATCGAAGAAACACCCTTAGAGGAGTAGGTATGACTGCTTGTGAAAATCCGTTTATACAATCTATGCAGTCGCAATCTTTTCTTAAATATACTCTAGATATAAACCTATATAAAGCCCATGATAATGCATTATGGTATAACCAAAGTGGCGGAAAAGGATTTGAGGATGTCTCTTATGTGGTACAGCAATATGATCAGGATGATTATATATTACAGTTCAAAGTATTTGCAGCAGTGAATTATTTGACTAATCGAAGCAGTCTTAGTCTTATCGATATTAGCTTGAAAGGAAAAGATATTGAAACAGTAAAAAAAGAGCGAATAACGCGTGATTTTGTGGAGTCTATTAATAGCTATAGTTCGGTTGAGATAGTTTTTAAGAAGTGTAAGAATAAAGAAGAGTTTGAGAAGTTTTATGAAGATCATAATCTTACGGACGAGATAGCCTCATACAATCCTAAAGATGGTGTATATTATATACCAGAAATAAAGTCAGCTGAGTATAAAGTTTATGTTAGTCCTAATTTTAGTGAGTACAGTGTCAAGTATGGTGATAAAGAGATCAGATCAACAAACATAACTTCAACTCAGAACCCTCTAGATAATAGACTGGAATTTATAGCTGGATCTTTACAAGATGCTATGAGCGCTTCTACTGCAACACGTGAAGATAAAGATACGCAAGTTAAATACGCATTAATTAATTTAAGAGAGCTTGTTAAAAGCGAATATGTGAATCAAAAAGAGCTAGTAGATCACGCTGATTTTGCTAAGATAATAACAAGTTCGGTTAATCATGGGCTGAGCTCAGAAAACAAAAAATTACTAGCTGAGTTTTTTGATGATGCTGATTTTCGAGTGGCAGTCAGAAATAGCACAAAAGCACAAGATTTATTTATGAGTCTGATAGCGGGGGGTGACCTAGAGGAAATCGCTTATATGTTTGTGGGTTTAAGTTTAGAATTAACAGAAAAAGTAAGTTCAGAATATGATTTTTGGGCTGGCAATGAGTGGCGTAAGGCTTGGTTTGATGAGACCCAAGAACAAAGTAAAAAATTTGAGGAAAGAGAACATACTCTTATGACAATTGGGTGTGTTATTGCTGGTGCTGCAATTGGAATAGGGTTTGCAGTCGGTTTAACCATGTTGGCTGCGGCCACATTTGGAGGTGCTTTTGTGCTTTTTAGCGCTGCTGCCTATTATTGTAGAGGGGTAAAAACAATGAAAAACGACTCCATGATAACGATACATGCTGGGCATGCTGAAAGAAAAGCAGAATATTTTATGAGAGGCGGCTATACCTTTACTGCATCAGCTCCTAGAGAATCTTCTAGTGTACCTACAAACAGTGAAAAAGCTGATCCGAGTTCTAAAATGCTACTGTAAAAAGCTAAGTGATTGACAAAACAAGAATATTGTGTTATTATTTATGAGTTGTGATGTTTTTATTGCAACTTGTTTGCCAAGGATCGGTGAGCTTTTGGTGTTTAGTGTTGTAGTTAAGTGCACTAAATAACATTCTAAGTATTTGGAGGGAACCAATGCAAAATATAACTATCTCTAATGTTAGTACTCTATTTTATCAAGACCACACGCTACTAGTTATTTTACAAATTTTTTGTTTGATGTTAACAAAAATATTTGTGGGAGTTCAGTATGCAACAATATAAACGCTATACACTTACCCCCAGACTAAATTCTAGTGTCGCTGAGTTAAAACAAGCTCAACAGTACCTATTAAAATATTCTTCTAGCTATTTACCAGAAATTAAAGCTTTATCAGCTAGTAGCTCTGAGTTAGGCCCTAAGGAAGCAACAGTAGCTAGCAGAGCAAATGAAGTGCTTTGCGCTCATATGCCTTCAGACAGCGTATTTGCTTTAGGTGCGGCTATGAAACTCGAATTTATTACTAGCCCTAAGAGCAGACCCTATAGCTTAGATGAAGGCATGACAGTAGATAATCTATCCGCCATTAATTATCATCCAGGCAGTTCTAAAGATGAGCTTAATGTTAGTGCGGCGGTAGAGCTAGAATTAAATAGATTTTCTGATGACAATCATATTTCAGAAAAAAGCTACATGTTCTTTGAGGCAACTGTTAAAAATATAGCTTTGCCTGCTCAAAATTTAGGAGCAAAGTTAAAAGAGTTATTCGGCCATAATAATTATTATGCGCATGAAAATGCAGGTGACATAATTATTCAGAGTGATGCAGAAGGCGCTAAATCAATAATGGTAAAAGAGCATAAGGTGCTGTCACAACTAGGTCTTGCGGATAGATTTGCGCCAACCATGTTACAGCAAAAGTTGTTAGATAATTACGTATCACAAGATGATGCTGAAAAAACTATCATAGTTAAATTGGCTGATAAAGAAATTCTAATCACGTTAAAGAAAGACTCAGCTGGCATCTTACAAGCTTATGTGCCAGAAGTTGTAGCGATAGATTCACTTCAAGTTGTAGTTCCTGCTAGCGATAATAATGGTGCAGAATTATCACTAAAGCAAATGCCGCAAGGTGGCATGTTCACTAGAAGAACCACAAAACCTGTGATGACAATGTTAACCGAGCTAGATGTTTATGCGATGCGCTGCGATAAATTTAAAGCAGGTTTTGATTTAGCCACTTTTCAATATTATGCAAAACAGCAACAGAAATGCGAGCTATTACCAGCTTGGGCAGATTTAATTGCAAGTAATAGAGATAAATACCAAGAGGTCTTAAGTTATTATATTGATAAATTCGATCAAGTTTTATTAGAAAATCCACTCTATCTTGTAAGCTTTATGCAACATTACAAAATTCCTGTGGCTTACAACGGTAATTCTTTAGCTTTAATGTTTTCAGCACTTGAGAAAAAAGCTCAGGATAAGCCTATACTATACCGAGAAAGTGCTAAAGAAGCTAGAAAGCTCTCTCCAGCAGATAAATTACAACAGCTACTACTTAAAGAGCACAGCTCTGCTGCTATTGTTTATGCACGTAATTTATCCAGGTTAAATGCAACTGCAAGAAAAGCTCAAGAGCAACGCTTAGCTGGGAAATCATCCGCACAATTTTCTGCTATTAAATACAACTCAAAAGTTGAAATAGCCTTAAAATCTCCTGCAACTATTATTAATAGAGCCGCTAAAATATTTATTGAGCATAATCGTCAAGCGCCAACTGCAATAAAGCTACAAGCATTTGCTAGATCTAAGTTGGTGCGAGGATCCTACTTGAAAACTGTGAAGAGTGTTGTTATAGCTCAAGCAGCAATAAGAAGATTATTAAGAACTCGCAAAGCTGCTGAAATGAAAAAGAATATTCTAAAAATCCAGTCATTTATGCGAATGAATTTAGCTATGAACTCCTATGCTCAGCCTAAAAAGATTATTCCTAAAGTAGCGGCGACTCAAAAGCTTATTACTAAAAATATGCAAATGCACATTGCTACCAATCCATCAGATGCCATTAGCATTGTAAATGAATATTTTTTATCTCAATATGAACTTTATTCTAATGCTTCGCTTAGCGCTATAAAGGATGGTGATCCTGAAATTATAGCTGCTGCTTTTATGGCTTTCAGTAAAAATATAGTGAGTATACACACAGAGCTTGATGCTTTATTGAGCTCTACTGCAGTAACAAAACTAAGGTTAGGCCAAGCTCAAATTTTAACCAAAGTAGGCAGAATAAATGCCATTGTTCATGAACTGTGTGCTACTAAAAATGATTTATATGCTGAGTATATGGTATCAGTTGTAAAAGATAAAGATGCTGCAAATGATTACTTGCTAGGCGGGCTGGAAGAAATGTATCAAAAATATAGCCGTGATACCCAGCAAGTAAAGCATGATCTGGCAGCAGACTCCTTGTCATCGTTAGATTTTATTTTTGGGGTTGAACAGCAAGATACAAAAGCTGACACCACAACTATAGATGCTATACTACACGCAATTGGCCTTACAAGTGATTTAGATGATTATCTAAATGACCTTCCTAAAAGTACAGAAGAGCTGGCTATTTATGCTACTAATGTTATAAAGCTAGTTGCTGACTTTAAAGCAGATGTAGCCACAGCTAAGGAAAACTATAAAGCTGATTTATCGCATGGATTGCCAAAGCAAGAGGCTATGGCAAAATTTAATCGTAGCATAAAAGATCAGCGCAGTAGTTTGCAGGATGAGTTAGATCTTGCTATACCGCATGTGCAAAATATTTTAAAATTGGTTATGAGATCTCATAATGAACTAAGATTGCGGCCAGCTGCAGCATCTGATGATAATATAATGCGCATGGCAGCAGAAATTATTCAGCGTAAAACCAGAACATATTTTAAAACAAGCAAACATAAAAAGCGTATGGCTCATCTCCATAATGCTGACTTTAAAGCCGCTAGATTAGATGCTGCCATCAAGGTAGAGGCTGCAGTTAGAATGTTTTTAGAGCATAATAGATACACAAAACTAAAAGCTGTGATTATAAAGCTACAGCTTCAGGTCAAGTCTGTTCAGGCATTGCATAAGCATGCTAAAACTCCACCAATAGAACGCAGAAATTCTTCTAAGTTAAGCATGAGGGCTATGATTGGTATTTCATCAAGCTCTGCATCAAGCTCAAAATCATCATTTAATTCGGATATACTCGCAGGGTTGCGGTTTAAAATGCAAGGATTAATACATAAAGTTGGCGCTTCTAAGGCAGACTCAAGCCAAGAAGAGAGTAAGAGGCATGGCCTTGCTGTGCTTGCCGCCCATGCAGTAATGCAGCCTGATCCAGATCATATAGAGCCAGTGATCCAAGCAAGCTCTTCGGTTATGGCTCCATCATATGAAGAAAAGCCACTTACCCCAGCCAAAAAAGATTTTTTAGATAAAGCTAATGTGTCTCATCTGCGGTTAATCGCAAAAGATTTAACTACTAAAGTTCAGTCAGATATTGCTTTGCTAGAGGCGGCCGTAGTTGCTAGCCCTAAAGATTTAAAGGCAATAGCAAAGTTGCGCTATTTATATGTTAGAAATGGTGATAAAGCGTTGTTGGCTGATAGTGTTGTAATTGCAAAGGCAAAGCTAGCGTTAGTAGGCTCGGCATTATTAGATCAAACTTCTAAAAGTGATGCCATACAAGCTGGTGTAGTTGAGCTTGCTATAGTTAGAAAATTTGCTGCTGTAATTGCTACTATGCCTATTTCTCAGATGAGTGTAGATAAAACAACTGGGGGTATTTATTTTGCTGGCGGCTATGTTTGGCCTAAGCTATTAAATAGGCTGGCCAATAAAGGGAAAGGCTTGTTACAGTCTGCAATTACTCCGCTAGAGCGTGAAATTTGGTTTGCAAGCATATGCGGTATATTAGAACAGCCAGCTTCATTAACCCCAACTATTAATGTTGGTGCTACTACCTCTAAGCGAGAAGAAGTAGTATTCATTGATAATGCTATTACGCAATTAGTAGTCTCAATGAGTAAAGGCTTAATAAAAGATCAAAGTTTATTGCTCCGTGGGTTAAAAACAGTTTTATTTCAAATTAATCATGGCGGCTATAAACGGCGAGTCCTTAAAAGCAATCTGAACCAAGAACGTAAAAATATGCTTGGGGTATTAAAGTCATTTAATTTATCCTTAGATGAGTTTGAGCATGAGGTATTAGCAAAAAACTTGAAAACCCCTGGCTCTAAACATGATGAGGAATTTGTTGCAAAAAAAGATAGTTTAGAGCAAATATTTGTAGATTTGTTAAAGTTGTTTAAAGTATTCGATAAAGATGCTAACTCATATAAAAATCAAGCAATAAGCTCCGAGTGGCTTGCTATCGTCGGCAAGCTGCATTTTTTAGCACATGACCATAGCTTTGTTGCCAGGAACAATATTGGCTTTAGTACTAAATTTTTAGATCATCATAAAGCTTGTATTTGCCAGCAAGAAGGTGGAGTTCATCCAGTGAGGGCTATTTTAGCAAAGGCTAGTGTTAGCTATATATTTAATTTAGCAACCGAGCAAGTAAAATTAACTGCGCAAGAAATGTTAGAGCTAGGAGAAGTTACTTTAGATGAAAATAAATCATCTTGTAATATCGAGCTTTCAACTAAAAAATCAAATAGAGCTTCGGTAGTTATAAGGCCGCATAACACTGGTTTAATGCATGTGCTACTATTTATTTGTACCGCTACAACTGTAGTTATGCTGGGATTATTGCCAACATTGTTAGCAAGCAGCTTTGCTTATGCTATGCCTGCAATTGTGGCGCTTAGTTTTGCATCATATAAGCTTGCCTCTAGAATCGATAAAGAAGTTGTTGTTGGGTCTTTTGATGTTGCAAACCCTAATTTAATAGAGCATAGAATTGCAGTACCTGCGGCTGCTATAAGTAGTGAAATCTTAGGCGCATTTGTCAAATCTAAAACCAATGATCAATGTGAAGAAGAAATTGAAGTTAGTCTCGTGCCTACTGGAAAGTAAGAGTATTACTTTATTGTGTGCTTTTTTTTGCCAGCTTGTACATAACATAGGCTGGGGCTATAAAAACTACTAGTCCTGCAATCATTAGGGCAATATAGCTGCTATATGCCATTTGGATGTCTGGCGGAGGTATAAAGCCGGTTATAATTATTAATACGCAGGTAAATGTGCCAATGTATGTTATTGCCTTAAGGCCTAATACGCCTCCTGGAATTCTAAAATGATCAGCGTTTTTAGGTGATTTTTTTCTTAAAATAACCGCGCTTGCAAACATCATGATGTAAGCTAAAACTGCTATTTGAGTTGTCAGAATTGAAAGGACTTCATAAATACCATTAACGTTTGGCACAAAAATATAACAAAAACTCAACAGGGTAAAAATTATCGCCTGAAATATTAAAATATTGGTGGGAACTTGTTTGGCATTGGTTTTGCTAAACCATTTTGGTAAGCAGTTATCTTGGCTTGCAACTAATAAGCCTTTGGTTGGGCCTATTATCCATGTTGCGACGCTACTAATGCTACCGATAACAATAAGAGTAATCATATAAGGAGTAATATAGCCTATATTATATTTTGTAAAAAATATGTTAAATGCTTGTGCTACCCCCATAGTAACACTTAAATCATTCGCTTTAACTACTGTTGCAACTGCAAGCGCAGTCAATATTAAGGTTATAAATATTATTATTGACGAGTACAAAATTGCTTTTGGATATGATTTTTTGGGATTGTTTACTTCATCTGCATGTACCGCTGACATTTCGATGCCGATTAAGCCAAATATTATCATGATTAAGAATGACAGATGGGTATTGTTGCTGAAATCAGGGGCAAAGGTTGTGCTCCAATCGGTTCCGATATCAAAAGCAATTGGGTTTCCATCGATGAGCCAGATTCCTGCTAATAATAAAATAATCCCCATTGGTAATAGTGTGCCTACTGTGGCCCCAATAGTGCTTATAGAGCTTGATAGGTTAAGGCCTAAATAGTTAGCAAAAGTGCACAGCCAAAACAAAGAGGTAATTACTATCCAAGTATAAATGTGGTTGGTTGCAAGAGATGGGTCAATAATGCTTGCAATATTAGCTGCAACAAATGTTAAAATTGTAGGGTACCAAATAACGTTATATACCCATTGTAGCCATATAGCCATAAAGCCACCAAATTCACCTAGCGCTTCTTTGATCCAAACATATATGCCGCCTTTATTCGGCCATGCAGTTGCGAGCTCTGTTGCAACTAGAGCTGTTGGAATAAAGAATAAAATAGCCGCAAGACCATAGTAGCTTAGCAAGCTAAGGCCTAGTTTGCCGCTAAAGGGTATGCTTCTTAGGTTATCAATAGCGATAATATTAATCATGATTAGTGATAATGTTGACAATTTTTTATTTTTATTCATATCTATTCTTCGGTGTAAGAGGCTATATTTGTGCCTAATTTTATGTTTTTTGCTAATTTAAGATTATTATTAAAGTTAGTATTGTTGTCAAAACACAAGATTACGGTAGAACCAAAGTTAAATCTGCCTAGTTCTTCGCCTTTTTTAAGTTTTATATCAGCATAATCCCAGGTTTTTATACTATTTTGCCTTGCTATTTTGCCGTGCCATACTGTCTCTAGGCCGCTAACTAGCTGCGCTCCAACTAAAACTACACTAAAATTGCCGTATGCGCCCTCAAAATGGCATATGGCTCGTTCATTTCTGCTAAAAACTGCCTCTGTAGTATTAATTACTTTTGGATTCACCGAAAATAGTCGGCCTGGTATGTAGGTCATGCCTGTTAGTTTGCCATCAAATGGCATGTGTATCCTATGATAATCTGTTGGGGCCAGATATGTTGTAATAAATGTACCATTATTATAACGTGCCGCTTGTTCCTTGCTGCCAAGCAGGGCTGCCAAAGAATAGGTTATGTTTTTAGCTTGGACAAGGGTGCCAGCATTAATGTTGCCATATTCGCCAATAGTGCCATCTACACTAGAAACTATAGCATTTTTGCTGCTGTCTATTAACCGGGCATCTTTTTTTAGAGGACGAGTAAAAAAGTCGTTGAAGCTTTTGTAGTCTTTAATATTTTTTTTCTCAAGGTCTGAAAAATCTACTTCATAGTTATTGAGGAACCAATTCATAAGGTAATTTTTTATGGTTATATTAGTTGAGCTCGATAATAAATATGCCACTTTTGTATTGGCTTTGTGCCATAGGTGCTCGGCATATTCAATTTTTTTAAAATAAAGATTATTCATTTGTTAAGTCTATAGTTCTTGTTTTGGAATGTCAATTTAGAGATAATAGATATTGGAGGAAATGTATGGAAGTGTATCTAGTTGGAGGAGCTGTTCGAGATAAGCTAATGGGGCTTATAATTAAAGATAAAGATTGGGTTGTAGTCGGCGCTAACCCAAAGGAATTGATTGCTTTAGGGTATTGCCAAGTCGGGAAAGACTTTCCGGTTTTTTTGCATCCCCAAACAAAAGAAGAATATGCTCTAGCTAGAACAGAGAAAAAGTCTGGGGTTGGCTATCAGGGGTTTAAATTCTGTGTTGATACAAATATAAGCCTAGAAGATGACTTGCTGCGCCGTGATCTCACAATTAATGCGATAGCTGAAGATCAAAATAGCAATATAGTTGACCCCTACCATGGTCAGCAAGATATACAAGATAAAACTCTGCGACATGTTTCAGGTGCTTTTATTGAAGACCCAGTAAGGTTGTTGCGCCTTGCACGGTTTGCAGCGCGTTTTGCTGATTTTTCTATTCATAAGGATACGCAAAAATTAATTATTAAAATGGTTCAATCTGGCGAGATCGATAATTTAGTTGCCGAAAGAGTCTGGTCTGAAATGGTAAAAGCACTACAGTCAGATGCTCCATGGGTCTTTTTTGATGTAATTAAGAGTTGTGGGGCTAATAAAATATTATGGCCAGATTTTTTTGCTGAAAATTATACCACAATATTAGCAAGATTGGTTAAAGTCTCTTCCTGCCCACATACTAGGTTTGCAGCAATTGTTACCGGGCATACAAAGTCAGAGATTTTAAATTTTGCAAATAAATACAGAATACCAAAAGATGCCTTGTCTTTAGCCTTAATAGTTAGTCGTAGTTATAAAAAATGTTTGGCTCTAAGTGCTAAATCTAGCGCTACTGATGTGCTGGATATTCTAAACTCAATCGATGCTTGGCGTCAGCCAGGCAGAATTAATGCTTTTATGGATGCAGTATTCTCACAAGTCAGCTTGAGCTCTAATATTGCGCGCAATATCATAACTGATTCCTATCAGATAGCCGCGAAGGTGAAGGCTGCCGAGGTTATTACGCCTGATTTAACCGGTAAAGACATAGGGCTTGCCATAACTCAAAAAAGATTAGCATTAATTGAGAGTCGCTTGTCATCAAAATAAAAACCAAGCCTGTCCAGGCGGATTATTAGCTTTCCTATGCTTATCTTCCTGAGCTTCTCGTTGTTTTCATGGGCTTGATCCTGGCGGATCCCCGCGGATATTCCAGTCAAAAAAGCATACTTATCTCAAATAAAGCGCTAAGAATAACTTATAATTGATTTAATTTGAGATTATACTATAATAGCGCAATAAAAGGATAAATTTTACACAATAAAGCCA
>CAWVRI010000020.1:0-19204 GCA_963932595.1 uncultured Legionellales bacterium | reverse complement strand
TCTCGAGTTCGGCAAAGTTGTCTGGAACAACTTTGTATGAGCGATAGCGAACCTTTGACTACTATATTTTTATACAAGGCCCTGGAAAATACCCTGAAGTATTAGTGTTGGGCCTGAGATCCTGAAACAAGTTGATTCAGGACGACTTCGTCGGTTCACGTAGGCTTAGGCACACATTACGGGGTGAGTATATGGTTATTCTTCTAAATACTGTTTTTTATTTAGGGTGTCTTTCCAGCTGTCGGCATCGGCCGGTGCAGCTTTTTTGGCATCGATAACAGGCCATTTTTGGCTGAGTATCTCGTTGATTTGGATAAATTCTTGTTGGTCTTCTGGTAAGTCATCTTCAGCATAAATAGCATCTACTGGGCAATGATCGACACACAGATTACAGTCTATGCATTCTTCAGGGTTGATTACCAAAAAGTTAGGTCCTTCATGAAAACAATCAACTGGGCAAACCTCAACGCAATCAGTGTATTTGCACTTGATACATTTTTCAGTAACAACAAAAGTCATAAAAACACCACAATTAAATTATAAAATACTAATATACTAAGCTATATATATTATGTCTATTCTTAAAGTTATTTACATAAGATTTATGAAGTTATTCTGTTTTGTTTGTAAGGAATTTTGTAGTTTTCTTAAGTTTCCCTTAATCTTGGATATGTTATTGTATATGTGTAGATTAATTTTTATAATAATAAAAGGTGATAATATGTTTTTTAAAAAAAGTGAAGAGAATGCAGAAGCAAAAGAAAGTGAAGGGGCTACAGTAGCAAAAGCAAGTTTGCCAATAAATATTCCAAAGCCTACACATAGAGAATGTAATAGTTTGTTAGGATATGAGGCAGGTTATTTTATGGGGCGTCAGGCAAATCTAAATACGTTTGATGACGAGGGTTCTTCTGGTAGCGAAGATGAGCTTATATTTCCAATTGATGATGTAATTGTTGATGGTAAAAAATTAGACAATCATGCTGCCTCAAGCCCTAAATCTATATTAGAAGATCCAACATTTAAATAATGGAGTGCCTAGAGCTAGAAGACCCTTCATTAAAAATAATTAATGTAAATTAACAGGGTCTCAGCTCTAAATTTCAGATATCTAATATAAAAAAGCCATATTATGTGGTTTTTTTATTTGAAGGGGCTGTGTGTTATAGTTGTTATATATTTGCAATATAAAATATATGCTTGCCTACACGGCAGTAACTTTAGTGCTATCGTTTAAATGGTTTTATCTCATTCTTATTTGTGTTATTGGTTTATTTTTTCATTGTAGTGACAGTGTTTCGAGTCTTTTGATTTTGGTAGAATAGGAAATATAAATGTAGCCTAGATATAACGCCGATATGAGCTTGCATATGTGCTATGTTATGGGCTATATTCTTGATTAGAATGCTTTAATGTGTTAGTGTTTTCATTATAGGAGTGTTTTTAATATGTTTGATAGTAATGCGATTAAAAGTTTGATCTCACAAAAAATAGCAGATGCTGTAGTAACTGTAGAATCACCAGATAATGTGCATTTTACCGCTATTGTTAAATCACCAGCTTTTACTGGTAAGTCAGCAATAGATCAGCACCGTATGGTTTATGCTGCACTTGAAGGCAAAGTGGGAAACCAAATACACGCTTTATCAATAGAAACACAAAGTGTTGATTTATAGTTAAGGAATTATTATGTCTGTGCTAGCAAGAATAGAAAAACATATAAGTGATCACGGTATCGTGTTATTTATGAAAGGTAATGCTACTTTCCCACAGTGTGGCTTTTCTGGTAAGGTGGTAAGTGTATTAAATGCTTTAGGTGCAAAATATTTTGTAGTTGACGTATTACAAGATGAAGAAATTAGAGAGGGGATAAAGTCTTTTTCAAATTGGCCAACTATTCCTCAATTATATATTAATGGTGATTTTGTGGGTGGTTGCGATATAATTTTAGATTTACATGAAAGCGGCGATTTGGCTAAAATGCTAGAAATTTCATCAAAATAGATGCATTAAAGATCTTGCCACTTAGAATTTTTACCTTTAAATGTACCATCTCTTTTCGCCTCTGTTGTTTTTATTTTCGTAATATGAGCTTTTTGAGATAATGTTAAAGGTTTATTAGCAGTTTTATGTAAAAAGTAATCCTCTTCGCTTACATAGTGTTTGAACATTTTAAATAAGTTGCTGAACATGTATTTCTCACTTTAAACAAAAAAACATTATAATATTTTTTAGCTATCTTTGGAAGTTTTTAAGGTTAATAAGATATGGTCTCTCAATATAAAGAGCCAAAATCATTAGTTTTGCATGATATGCATTATGCTGAGTTATCATCTGTATCTGGCTTAACCAAGTTAGATGAAAAATTCATGCTATTTTTACAGAAAAATGATGCAGGTATAGCGGGCTCATTGCAGCAATATCGTCACCACTCAGAGTTAAATAAAGCTCAGGAGAGTGAGCTTTTAATTAATATTGCAAAACATATAGAGGCTTTTATTGCTGAGCTATTTGTGATAGAAAGTGACGTTAAGCTATTACGAGAACAAAGCCTGGCATTAGACCCTATTATAACTTTCAAAAAGCTAATAATATTAAAAGAGTGTAAAAAATATCAGCGTAATATTGCAGACTTCCCTAGCTTTGAGTATTTGCAAAATTGGCTGGAGCAAGAGCTGCAGCATATGCCAGGCTACAAAGCAGACATGGAGCTAGCGGTTGCAAAACTTACACTTGAATATTTTGTAGATCGAGAAAAATGTGCTGATAAAATTTCAAACATTACGATGTGGGCTTGTTATTGTTTGCATGATGAGAGTGCAAAATCCATAGTTTCAAATTGGATTAGTTTTAAAGTGCCACAAAAAGTTGTGGCGGATGAATTAATTCAAACTTTGACTAATAATAATATTAAATATATTCCAGAATCTGAAATTAACCCTAGGGATGGCTTTGATCTTACTGATAAGGGTATGGGTGCGCGCGAGGTTAAGTCAGAGTTAAATCATTGCATTTATTGCCATGATAAAGGTGGAGACTTTTGTTCAACTGGTTTTTATAATAAAAAAAATAAGCCAGAAATGGGTTATAAAACCAATGCGCATGAAAATAAGTTGCTAGGATGTCCGTTAGAGCAAAAAATATCTGAAATGAATGTTCTCAAGCAAGAGGGTTTAGCTATAGCCTCTCTTGCAATGTTAATGCTAGATAACCCCATGTGCCCGCTTACAGGGCACAGAATTTGCAATGATTGTATGCAGGCCTGTGTTTATCAGAAGCAAGATCCAGTCGATATCCCTCAAATAGAAAGTAGAATATTAAAAGATGTGCTGCAGTTGCCATGGGGGGTTGAAATATATGATTTATTTACAAAGTGGAACCCATTAATTCAGCAGAATTCGGTAATGCAGCCATATAATGGTTATAAGGTTATGGTTATGGGCATGGGGCCAGCAGGCATAGCTATGTCGCACTATTTGCTACGTGAAGGCTGCGCTGTTGTTGGTGCTGATGGTGCCAAAATACCTCCAATAAATAAATTATCGCTACAAAATCCGGTTTATGATTTTGGCTCTTGGGTAGAAAATCTAGCTAAAGGTGATGCTGGTGGCTTTGGTGGTGTTGCTCAGTACGGTATTACTGCTAGGTGGGATAAACAATTATTAAAGCTAGTATATTTAAGTTTGGCTAGAAAAAAACATTTTAATATTATGGGTTCTACTAGATTTGGCGGTACAGTTGCTATTGATGATGCCTTTAAAATGGGTTTTGATCATTTAGTTATAGCTGTTGGTGCGGGTTTACCAAAAGCGCTAAATATCCCTGGTAGTTTAGCTCCAGGGGTGATGTCTGCTAATTCATTTTTAATGTCTCTGCACTTAAATGGCGGCATTAGTGATAATAGTATTACTGATTTGCAAATAGAGTTACCAGCTATAGTCATAGGTGGCGGGTTAACTGGGGTAGATACAGCAACTGAGGTCCAGGCTTATTATATTCAGCAGGTAGAGCGTATTTATGATCAATATGTAGTATTGGCTAAGGGCACTAATGTTGAAGATATTTTTGCATATGTCGGTGATGATGCTAAGCTGAAGTTGTTTTTGCAGCATGGGAAAGAGGTGAAGGATCTACGTCATCGGGCGAAGGCTGCAGGATCTATTCCTGATTTTAGTAAGTTGGTACAAGGCTGGGGTGGGGTTAAAATTGTATATAGAAAACGCATGCAAGATTCTCCAGCTTATAAAAATAATTATTATGAGTTAGCTCAGGCCTTAAAAGAGGGCGTTTTATATCTAGAAAATTTAAGTCCAGAAGAATTTTTGCTTGATGCTAGTGGAGCTGCTATAGGTTTGCAGGTTCGTAATGCTCAAAATAATAATTCATCTAAGATAGATGGCAAAACCATTTTGTTTGCAACTGGCTCAAAGCCAAATGTTGCTTATGCTTTTGAGCGTTCGGGTGACATTGAGCGCAAAGGATTTAGTTATGTGCTTTATCGAGAAGATAGTGGTTCTCTGCAAGTGGATGATACACCAGACAAGCATTGTAAGAGCAAGGACCTTGCATTTTTCAGTAGCTATGCAGCTGGTGGCAAAAGAGTTAGTGTGATTGGTGATACTAACCCTGCATTTCATGGTAGTGTGGTTAAAGCACTGGCTTCTGCAAAGCAGGCTGCCCCTGTTGTTATGCAAAGCATGCTTAATAATTTAGTGCCAAAAAGTTTGGTAGATTATGCCAGTTTTGAGGAAGGTATATTGGCAGGTGCAAAAGCAAAAATAGTTGCAATTAGTGAGGTTATAGCAGGAGTAAAGAAAATAACCATAAAGGCTCCATTTGCGCTCAAAAACTATTGTGTAGGTAATTTTTTTAGGTTACAGAATTATGAAAGTGGCAGCAAGCTGCCAGATTATTTACACCCTATAGCTGTCTTTCCTAGTATGGTGAGTAAAGATGCTGGTATATTTGATTTTTATTTGCTCGATAGCTATGAAAATAATTTAATTGCTAGAGAATGGCGAAATGGTGGTATTATTAGTGTTATGGGGCCGGCTGGAGTTAAGGCCACAATGCCAAAAGACCCTAAAAATATCATACTATTGTTAGATTACAGTCAAATTGGTCCTGGGGCTTATCTTGCATCTGCTATGAAAAAGAGTGGGCATAGAGTTCAGGTTGTTGTGAGCTTGGAGCATGGGCAAAATCTTTATGCCACAGAAGAATTGCTAGCGGCAAGCGATAACGTATTAATTGTTACAAATGGCAGTATTTCTTATGGTTCTTGTGCAGGAAAAATTGATATTTTTGAAGGTGATATGGCTCAGGCCTTGATTAAAGAACATTCTTTTGGTACAATAAAATTACAAGATATTGATATGGTTGTTATTAAAGGAATTGCTTCTTTTGTTACAGCAATTAAAAATATTAGGTTTGGGCAGTTAAAGAGTAGTTTTGTACGTAACCCAAAAACAACTGCTCTAGTGCTAGGGCCAATGAATTGCATGTTGAAAGGCATTTGTGCTCAATGTTTGCAGTGGCAAATTGATCCTATAACTGGACTCAGAACTAAAGAGGTTTATGCTTGTTCTTGGCAAGATCAACCGCTAGAAATAATTGCAGTTGATCATTTATTAGAGCGAGATAAAGCAAAAGACAATTTGGTTATAAGGCTCAATAAAATATTGCAAGACAACAACATAAACTAGGTGGCAGCATGAGGAAGACGATGACAAAAGAAATAAAATTAAGGCCTATTTTGGTCTTAGGTGCTGGCTCTTGGGGTACGGCAGTTGCGATACATATGGCAAACTTAGGGCATGATGTTATTTTGTGGGGTAGAGATAAAGCTCAGCTAAACAATATGCGAGAAGAGCGCGTAAACAGTAAATATTTGCCTGGCTATGCATTTCCAATTAATCTGACCTTAACTGATAATATAGAAGATGTTATTGCTGATGTTAGGGCGGTATTTTGTATGGTGCCTAGTTCTGGTGCTTTGAAATTATTAGAGCAAATAGAAAGTTATTACCCACAAAATATACCTTTTATTTTTGGCACTAAAGGTGTTATTTGTAGTGATGATGGGTTTACATTTTTGCATGATATAGCAAGCAACATGTTACCAAATACTAGCTTTGCGATGATATCAGGTCCATCTTTTGCTAAAGAAGTTGCGGCTGGCAAGCCCACTGCTATAGTTGCTGCGAGTGCAAGTGTTGAGTTATTAGATTTAGTGCAAAAAATTATGCATGGTAATAATTTAAGGTTATATAAAACATTTGATATAGGTGGAGTTGTAGCTTGTAGTATTATGAAAAACATTATAGCTGTAGCCTCTGGCATAGTAGATGGTCTTGAATTAGGCGCAAATACTCGCAGTGCACTTATAACTCGTGGCATTGCTGAAATGCAGCGTTTTGTAAGTTTTCTTGGTTGTAACCAGGGCACTTTAATGGGGCTTGCTGGTATGGGCGACCTTATTTTAACTTGTACTGATGATCAATCTCGCAACAGGCAGTTGGGGCTTGCGATTGGTCGTGGTAAATCTACTAAAAATGCTAAAAATGAGATCACACAATCGATAGAGAGTTTGCAAAGTATAGCTTCAGTTGTTGATTTTTCTGGCAAAAATAATATAGATATGCCGATTACTAATTATGTTTATCAAGTATTGCTTGGCAAAATAACTCCAGACATAGCGTTAGAGTCATTATTAACTAGAGCGCCAAAATATGAAGATAATAGTATTACTCAGTCATAAAAAAATCATTTTGTCTCAGTGCTTCATATAGCGCAATAGACACGGTATTTGCAAGGTTAATAGATCTAGAGCTTTGGTGCATTGGAACTATGACGCTAGTTATGGTTTGGTGTGAAATTATATCTTGTGGCAGTCCTCTAGTTTCTGGCCCAAAGATTAAAAAATCATTTTTATTGTAGTCAATTTTATCATACCTGCGTGTAGCTTTAGTAGAAAACGCATAGGCATTAGAGTTTATTTTTTGTTGTTCTTCATAAAATTCAGGCCAATCACTGTATTTAGTTACTTGTGTAAATTCATGATAATCAAGACCAGCTCGGCGCAGTTTTTTAGTATCCCACTCAAAACCCAGTGGTTCTATTATATGGAGATTTGCGCCACTATTTGCGCATAATCTTATAATATTGCCGGTATTAGGAGCTATTTCTGGTTGATAGAGTACAATATTGAACATTAATCTAACTTTTCGTTCTCGCTAATTCTTTGCTGCCTTTTTTGTAGGAACACATTTCTAGCCATAATATAAGGGTCAAATGAATCAGCCACAAGGTTGTCGTATGGCATAATAGTTGCTCTAAAGTTGATTTTATCTATCACATAAAGGGGTGTAATTAAAGAGTTTGTTTTAACGTATGCCATTGGAGATAGAACTAAGCTTTCTACTGGTATTGATAAAGAATCAATCATAGTGCTTGAACCAAAAATAGGCATTACAATATAAGGTGAATTTTTAAATCCCCAGTCATTAAGTGTTATTGCAAAGTTTTGGTGATGTTTAGGAAAGCCATTTTCAGTTGCCATATCGAATAAACCAAACATACCAAAGCTACTATTAATTAAGAATCTGGTGGTATCATTAGCTGCGGCATAAAATTTAGCTTGTAAAAGATCGTTACTAACTACGCTTATTTCGCCAAGGTTACTAAAAAACATTGATATTCTAGTTTCCATTTCATCTGGTATTAAGTAGTCATATACTTGTGCTATAGGTTTAATAATATGCTTATCTAAACTTTGGTTAAGTTTAAATATTTCTTTATTAGTTGCTTTGTATGGGTCTATGTCTTTATCGTTGCCAGTGTTAATTGGGCCACAGCTACTTATGCTGATCAAAGCAGATATAGATATCAATATTTTTCGCATTATGATTAAATCCTATTTAAGCATAAGTAAAATAGCAAGAGTCCCGGTAATTATACTGCAGCTACTCATGCTTAATAAAATAGCAAGGCAGCCTATTATTTTTAATAATTTCATTTTGCATTATCCTTGAGCTAAAACGCACCTTATTATCGCACTATGATCTTTAATTAGCAACACGCTAATGTTATTTAATAATTCCTTGCTTTTGGATTGAATATTTTGATGCTGCAGTTATCTGCTATCCCTACGTCCCAATGCTTGACAGTCGTGAACCTATAGAGTCGTTCTGAAATTTTCTCAGGATCTACCGTGTTAAAAGTAAAGCTTTTTAGGTTAAAATAAGACGAATACTCTAAATTATGCTATTTGATTATATTATTATTGACCTCTTAATATTTCCTTAATATACAGCATGTTATTATATGTTTATCGGTTAATAACAACAAAGAGAGTAAATTATGCCAAAATCATCAGAAAACGATAGCAACAAAGGCTTGGGTGTGCTTATAGAAACTCTTTCTGGCAGCCCACATGCTGGAGAGCGAGAAGTAGCAGCAGAAGCAGCAGAAGCAGCAGAAGCAGCAGCACAGCAAGCAGCAGGACTAACAGCAAAACCATGGGCTCCTTCAGTAGGAACCCCAACAGCACCTAAAAAAGGCGTTATGGACTCAATTAAAGCTGGCTTTGGCTATGTTGGTGATAAGGTTGCTTCATTCTGCGGAGCTATTGGCAGAGGAATTTCATCAGCTGCTAGTTTTGTCTATAGGGCAATTAAAGCAGTAGTTAAGGCAGTTGTTTTTATTGTCTGTTTGCCTTTCAAGGCTGTATATGCAGTTGGCAGCTTTATTGGTAGGGGCATTGCTGCATTATTTAAAGCTGGTTATCATGGAGCGAGTAGGGTAGTCAGTAGAATGCGAAGTATGTTTGGCAGCCAAGGTGCTGAATTAGCTCTAGGTCAAACTCCAGCAGCTTCGTCTAAAGGGATTGTAGCTAAGAAATATGGATTTCCGAGTGATCCAGCAGCAGCTCCATTAGATCCAGCAGCAGCTCCATTAGATCCAGCAGAAGGTCCATTAATTCCCAGCTCTAGATAACCCTAACCTTGCCGAGCTCGAACAAAAAAGCCACATTTAGTGGCTTTTTTATTTGGTGGTTTATATTTTTTCTGGACCATGCGATCAAGTCACATGGGGTAGGGGGGTGAATTTGCGAGTATTGATCGTGAGGTCCCAGATCGAGCCCGGGAAGGCGGCGTGGGGGCTTCGGGGTGCTCTTTCCATGCCCCCTTCTTCGCTGCTCTTCACGACCCTAATCGTCAGGCCTAGATGTTTACTTGGTGGTTTTGCCGCTTATATTGTGCTTGAGCGTAATGTTTTCTTGGGTTAAGTCTAACTCCATGCCTAGCGCTGTAACTGCAGTAGTGTTATTATAAAACTTCACCATAGCCGCAGTGCTGGCAGTATTACTAGCAAGGTTAATGTTAAGCCAGTCGGTAGTGGCTGCATGGGTGCCCGCTAACAATAGCTGCACTTTGTCTTTAAGCGTTATATTGTTGGATGCTTGATCCCAAACGGCAGTTGCTGCAGTTAGCTCCCAAGCTGGACTTTGCTTGTTTAATCTCACTCCTGCTATGCTATATGTATTTGAGATATTGGAGCTATCTTGTTGCTTGATACTATTGCCAGCTAATAAGTAAGATATGCTGCCAGAGCCATCAAATTTGGTGACTATAATGTCTTCTGCAGATATATGTGAAATTAAGCTTAAACTTTTATAGTTTGCCCCCGCTTCATGCCATATGAATTTTGCAGTATAAAGTATAATTACTATAAAAAATAAAACTTGGGCTAAATATTTGGTTTTGATCATAGCTAAATCTACTATTTTAAGCAATTCCTGCAGATATTAAATCATGCATATGAATAATGCCAATCGGCTGCGATAGCTCATTTAGCACAAATAAAGCTGTGATTTTATACTGCTCTAACACAGTTAAAGTTTCAAAGCTACTAACATCTTTAGTGGTAGTTCTGCAGTTTTTAGTCATGATGTCAGCTATTAGAGTAGTATTGATATTAATGCTGTCTTCTAAGTTGCGACGTAAGTCACCATCGGTGAAAATTCCAACTAACTCTTTATTTTTTGAGTCGATAATGCCAGTGATACCCAGCTTTTTATTAGTCATCTCAAGCAAAGCATCTTTTAAAGTGGCTGTTTCATTTACCAGTGGCATCTCAGAAAACTCACGCATAATATCTTTGTTTTTTAATACTAGCCTTTTTCCTAGGCGGCCTGATGGATGGCTCATAGCAAAGTCATTTTTGCTAAAGCCACGCTGGGTTAAGATGCTAAGTGCCAGCGCGTCCCCCAAAACCATAGTTACAGTTGTGCTGGATGTTGGTGCCAATCCAAGCGGACAGGCCTCATTTGCAACTGAAATGTCTAGCACAGTATGTGCGTACTTAGCAATTGTAGCATCTTTGTTGCCAGTCATGACTATTAATGATGCTCCAATTCTAGTGATAAATGGCATTACCTGCATAATTTCACTGGCATTGCCTGAGTATGAAATTGCAATAATAACATCTTGCTTAGTTACAATGCCAATGTCGCCATGACAAGCTTCAGCCGGATGGATGAATATGGCAGGCGTGCCAGTGCTTGAAAAAGTTGCTGCGATTTTATTGCCAACATGACCAGATTTGCCCATGCCAAGAATGATAACCTTGCCTGTGCAGTTTAAAATGGTCTTGCATGCTTGATAAAAGGAGTCATCTATGCTGCTAGATAATGCCTCAAGCGCTGAAATTTCATCTTTAATTACTTGTAGCGCATTTTTCTTTATTGTTAAAGCGGCATTATTATCGGAAACTTGCATAAAGAGAGCCTAAATAAGTTGATTAATTTTAATTATTGTATTGAAATTATGCATATTTTCATAGTTATTCTTGTTATTTTTTGAAATCATGGTCACAATAGAAGAGTGTTTTTATCGAAGGACGGAATGAAAATAGCACAGGAAAGCAAACATAGTGTTTATTTAGATGTTGAGAACCTAAGCGTTAGCTACGGCAGCACCAAGGGTTTACAAAAGCTAAATTTAAAAGTGGCCCCAGGAACCATTGCGGCTGTTATGGGGCCTAGTGGAATAGGTAAAACTACACTGTTAAAAACAATTAGTGGACTTATACCCTTTAATTCTGGCCGCATTATAGTAAATGGTACAGATGTAAGCTCGCTATCTAAAAAAGATTTGCACAGCCATCGCATTAACACTGGCTATATGTTTCAACATGGCGCTCTATTCACTCATATGTCTGTTTTTGATAATGTAGCTTTCCCACTGCTAGAGAATACTAATTTGCCAGCAAGTATGATAGCAGATTTAGTGACACTAAAACTAAATGTAGTTGGGCTTAGAGGCGCAAAAGATTTGATGCCAGCAGAGCTGTCTGGCGGCATGGCAAGGCGAGTAGCGCTTGCTAGAGCTAGTGCGCTTGACCCAGCTTTAATGCTATATGATGAGCCATTCACCGGGCAAGATCCTATCTCAGTTGCTGTGCTAGTAGAGCTAATTGCAAAAATGCGAGATGCGCTAAACTTAACTTCAGTGATTGTCTCACATGACCTCAGTGCGGTTGCGAAAATTGCAGATAGCATACATATAATCTCCGAGGGCAGTATTATTGCAAATGGTAGTGTTGCTGAAATTTTTTCTAGTCATAATCCACTAGTAAAACAGTTTATTAAAGGCTTTAGCGATGGCGATATCCCCTTTCATTATCCAGCTCCAAAAACTTTGATAGAGGAGGTAACCGAGTAATGTTGAATTTTGTATATAAAGTTGGAGATATTACTCTGAGAGCTGTGGCCAGGTTAGGTAGCGCTGTTTTATTCGGTGGGAAAATATTAACTAGTGTGCCGAGCAAAAAACACCAGTGGCATTTTATTGTAGATCAGCTATTTTTTATCGGGGTCCTATCACTAATTATAATAATAATTTCTGGAGCCTTTATTGGTATGGTGGTTGCAATGCAAGGATACCATACCCTCGGTAAGTTTGGTGCACAGTCACAACTAAGCCAGCTTATTGCTTTAAGTGTTTTTAGAGAGCTAGGGCCAGTAGTCACTGGATTATTATATGCTGGCAGAGCAGGGTCTGCTATAACCGCAGAAATAGGCCTTATGCGAGTTACTGAGCAAATAACCTCTATGGAAGTTATGGCCGTTAATCCCGCTGCTTATATTGCTTTTCCACGAATCATTGCAGGAATTTTAAGCATGCCAATGCTAACTGTTATTTTTTGTGCCTCTGCCATTATGGCTGGATATGGGGTTAGTGTGTACTGGCTTGGGGTTGATGGAGGTATGTTCGTTGCAACTATGCAAGCTAATGTAGATCTTTATCATGATATTTTTCAGGGTCTAGCAAAAAGTATAATGTTTGGCTTATGCGTAACTAGTATTGCAATTTACCAAGGCTTTTATGCTGAAAAAATAGCGCGAGGACTAGGAGCCGCGGCAACAAAAACAGTTGTTATGTCATCAGTTACTATTTTAGCCTTAGATTTTATTTTAACCGCATTATTATTGGGGAGTTAACAGTGTTACAACGACGAGCAATAAATTTAATAGTTGGTATGTTTGTTATATTTGCATTTTGTGCTGCATTTTGGCTAGTTGTGAAAGCCAGCTCATTTACAGATTCTATAGCAGGCAATAGCTATAGTATAAGTGCAAAATTTGATGAAATTGGTAGTCTGATGGTGAAGGCTCCAGTAAGAGTTGCAGGGGTTAAGGTTGGTGAGGTTACCAAAATATCGCTAGATAAAAAATTGTTCAAAGCAGTAGTTGATATTGCGATTAATGATAAAGATAACAATATTCCCAAAGATAGCCCTATTGCGATTATGACAGATGGCTTATTAGGTGCAAAATATTTATCTATTGCCCCTGGATTTGATATAGATGCTTTAAAAGAGGGTAGTGAAATCAAGAATACTCATTCGGCGATTTTATTAGAAAATATGATTGGTAAGCTACTATTTAGTTAAAATTTTTAAGGTGTAATTATGCTAAAACATAAAATAATTATAGGGTGCTTTTTTTTTAGTGTATGTTGCTTTGCTGCAAATATTAATAGTCCGCTAAACATACTACAATCGATGTCTGATTCATTGCTATCCCAGTTAGTTGCAACTAAAAATATTAGCTCTGATAGTCACTCAAATATTGTAAATATAATTAAAAATACATTATTACCTAAAATAGATGAAGTGGAAATGTCAAGAATGGTTATAGGTCCAATTTATTGGCGCAGCTCTTCTGCCCAGACAAAGAAAGACTTTACCAATGAATTTATGAAAATGGTTACTAATAATTATGCTAGAATTTTTGCAGTATATTCTGATCAAAAAGTCAATATCTTACCATCTAGAGTTGATTATAGCACAGTATCTCGAGTAGAAATGAAAAGTATAGTTGCATCGAGCAAAGGTGCTGATTTCAAAGTTAGCTATAAGATGCAAAAAAATACTATTGGTGAATGGATGATTTATGATTTCACCATAGATGGTATTAGCATGACGGAAAGCTATAAAGCACAATTTGCTCCAACTCTGGCAAATGAGGGGCTGCAAGGGATAGTAAGCGATATAAAAAGTTACAATAATCGGCATAAGCAATGAATAATTTTAGCTTAGATCAAATTGAGCCTAATAAATTTGTTATTTCTGGTAGTATAACTTTTGAATCTGGGAGTGATATCGCTGCGATTGGCAAGGATAACTTTAAAGGCCTGAAAACAGTAGAGCTAGATTTTTCAAAAATCACAACGATAGATAGCGCTATTTTAGCTGTACTTCTTGATTGGCGCAGGTTTTTTCAAGCAAACAATATAGACTTTGTGTTTTTAGGCGCTAAACATAACCTAAAAGTACTATTGAAATCTTATGGCTTAGCAGATTTATTTGTTTTTTATGATTGAATTATATGCGCACTTGAGTTAAGTTATTGTTTTATTTAATTGTGAGTTCTCTTGTGGACAAGCTTATTGTGAACGGCCCTTGTTATTTGAAGGGTGAAATTAAAATATCTGGCTCAAAAAATGCAGCTTTACCAATATTGGCGGCAAGTATTTTAGCTTCTGAGAAAGTTGTGTTAGATAATATTCCATTTTTGCGTGATGTCACCACAATGTTGGAGCTGCTTGGGCGCTTAAATGTTGCTATTTTGATAGATGAAAATATGAAAGTTGAAATTGATAGCAGTAGTTTAAATAATTACAAGGCCGATTATGAGATAGTAAAAACTATGCGGGCATCAATTTTAGTTCTAGGCCCAATATTAGCAAGATACGGTGAAGGATATGTTTCTATGCCTGGCGGTTGTGCTATTGGCTCTAGGCCAGTAGATATACATATAGAATGCTTGCGACAGTTAGGCGCAGAGATAGAGCTAAAAGAAGGCTATATATCAGCTAGAGCTAAGGGTGGCCTGGTTGGTGCACATATTAAAATGCCAAAAATTAGTGTTGGAGCAACAGAAAACGTTATGATGGCGGCTGTTCTTGCCAAAGGCACAACCATATTAGAAGGTGCTGCTGTTGAGCCTGAAGTGGCAGACTTAGCTAATTTTTTAGTTACAATAGGAGCGGATATTTCAGGTATTGGCACTAGCACTTTAGTTATTAAGGGCAAAAAGCAACTAGGTGGCGGCAAACATGAAGTGATCTCTGACCGAATTGAGGCTGGAACATTCTTAATAGCTGCAGCTATGACCAAAGGTAAAGTTACCTTAAATAATACTCAGCCAAATAGCCTGAAAAATGTAATTGAAATGCTAGAGAAAACTGGTGCTGCGATAACAATTACAAATAATAGTATTATGCTTGATATGCAAGGCAAAGACCCTAAAGCAATATCTATAAGTACTGCTCCATATCCAGGGTTTCCAACTGACTTGCAGGCTCAATGGGTTGCACTTTGCGCAGTGTCAAATGGTAGCAGTGAAGTTGTAGAAAATGTATTTGAGAATAGATTTGCTCATATTCACGAAATGGTGCGTATGGGGGCTAATATTAAAATAGAAGGTAAGAAAGCTATAATTCAAGGCGTAAGTAAGCTTATAGCGGCGCCAGTTATGGCAACTGACTTAAGAGCTTCTGCAAGTTTAGTTTTGGCGGGGTTAGTTGCAGAGGGTATGACGGTGATTGATCGCATTTATCACATTGATAGAGGCTACATGCATATAGAAGAAAAATTTTCTGCGCTAGGAGCAAAAATAAAGCGCATATCTACCAAAGATCAAGCGTTTAAATAAAGTGTGTTTATTATGAATGAACGACGAGTAATTACAAGGTATATTAATGATTTGCTATCTGTTGCTGGGTTTGATGATTATTGCCCAAATGGGTTGCAAGTTGAGGGTTCAGGCAAAATTGGTCATATTGTCTCAGGGGTAAGTATTAGTCTGGATTTAATTACAAAAGCAATAGAGCTAAAGGCAGATGCTATATTGGTGCATCATGGTTTATTTTGGAAGGGTGATTCCCAAAGTGTTACCGGCATCGTAAAGAATAGGCTGGCGTTATTGTTGCAGTATAACATCAATTTATTAGCCTATCACCTGCCACTAGATACCCACAAAATATATGGCAATAATGCATTGTTTGCAAAATGTATGGGTTTGGCTATATCTGGCACATTTGAATTGCTAGGGGTGCCTGGATTGGGGTTTTATAGTGAGCTAGAGCATGCGCTAGATGCTGCGGCAATCGAAGATAAATTAACCACAAAATTACAGCGCAAGCCTTTGCATTTGAGTGCGGGAACCAGTCGCATGATTAAAAAAATTGCATGGTGTAGTGGTGCTGCGCAAGATGGAATTATTAAGGCAAAAGAACTTGGGGCAGATGCTTATATTAGCGGTGAAGTCTCAGAGCGTAGCTATTATCTTGCAAAAGAGTTAGACATTCATTATTTTGCTGCTGGACATCATGCTACTGAAATATTTGGTGTTAGATCGCTAGGAGAGCATTTAGCAAGTAAATTTAATTTAAAACATAGTTTTATAAATGCTGAAAATCCTGTATAATATAGGTTACTTGGAGTGCTAAATGTTAATGGAACCTACAATTTTACTTGTGAATGATGATGGAGTGCATGCTCCTGCGATTAAATTATTACAAAATGTACTGTCTGATATAGGCAATGTTTATATTGTCGCTCCAGATCGTGATAAAAGTGGTGCGAGCCATTCTTTGACATTATCTTCTCCGCTGCATTTTATGAAATTAGCAGAAAATATTATTTCAGTGCAAGGAACCCCAGCCGATTGCGTACATTTGGCAGCTACAGGTCTGCTGCCGTCAAAGCCAGATATATGTATTTCTGGAGTAAATATGGGGGCTAACCTCGGTAGCGATATATTATATTCAGGCACAGTTGCAGCAGCTTTTGAAGCCATCACTTGCAATATCCCGGCACTTGCTTTTTCTATTACAGAATCAAATCCACAGCATTTAAATGATGCCGTAGATTATGTAGTAGCTACAGTGTTGAGGTATTTGGCAAATCCATTGCCGACAGATATCATGTTGAATATTAATATACCTGACTTGCCAGCTGCAAGTGTTAAAGGCTCCCAGGCAACTAGACTAGGGCGTAGAGCTCCATCAAGCCCGGCAATAAAATATCAGTCTACACGTGGGCATAATTGTTATTGGGTAGGGGAGCCTGGTGTGCCAGATTTAACGGAAGAAAATACTGATTTTTCTGCGATCGAGCAAGGTTGCATTTCAGTAACGCCTTTGCAAATAGATATGACAAGACACGAAGCTATAGCAGAGATTAATAACTGGCTGAATGGAAAGCAGTCATGAATAAATATATAACAAGTTTGTTGCTATGTTGTTTAATATTATTCTCAGCATGCGCTAGCGAGACTATTTACGGTAAGGCCCCTATTTATGATTTAACCTTAAAAGAAACATACTCTGTTAAAGCTGGAGATAGCCTATATTCTATAGCATGGCTATATAACCTAGATTATATGGACTTAGCTAAAATTAATAACATTAAAGCCCCATATGGTGTAGTTGTTGGGCAAAAAATAACTTTAAATGAAAGCATAGAGCCAGGCTTTATATCATCTAAGGTATCTAAAAAAACCAATGCTGTAGCAAAAAAAGCACATGAAAAGCATCAAAAAAACACCCAATTGAAAAAAATAATCTGGCAATGGCCTATTGCAAGCAGAGTATTTAAATCTGATATCATTCTTGGTGCTTCTAGAGGGATAGATATAGCTGAAAAATATAATGAAAATATATATTCTGCCGCTAGCGGTACAGTAGTTTATAATGGCTCAGGTATCAAAGGTTATGGAAATTTAGTGATAGTAAAACATTCAAATAGTGTTCTCACTGCATATGGTTATAGCTCTAAATCTTTGGTAAAAGAAAACCAAAAAGTGCGTAAAGGACAAAAAATTGCGCTTGTTGGTAAAGATTTAAATGGTAAAGCAGTGCTGCATTTTGAAATTAGAGAAAATGGTAAGTCAGTTAGTCCTGTGAAGGTGCTGCCTGTATAGAAAAACAAGCATTCTTAAAAAATAAAGGAATATTATTATGCTGAAAGAAAATTCAAAAGAATTGGCCAGCGAATTGTCCAGCGAAGTAGCCAGCTCTCAAGCGATAGAACAGAAAAACACAGAAGATAAAAATGTAAGCTCCCAGAATTCTGATTCTGATTTCATTTTTGATAGCGATTTCGAAGCAAAAAAAGAAGATGAAGTCTACCAGAGCATTAATAAAAGTCTAAACCCAACCAGCCAATACCTATGTGATATTGGGCATGCTGATTTGCTTGCTAAAGAAGAAGAGTATGAGCTTGCTGGTAAAATAACGCAAGGTGATACAGATGCATATAAAAAACTAATCGAGGCAAATTTGCGTTTAGTGGTTAAGATTGCCCGGCGCTATATTAATAGAGGGCTAGCTTTTCTAGATTTAATAGAAGAAGGTAATTTTGGTTTAATGCATGCTGCTAATAAATTTGATAGAGAAAAAGGCTTCAGATTTTCGACTTATGCGACTTGGTGGGTTAAACAAAATATTGAGCGCGCCATAATGAATCAAAGCCGTACGGTAAGGCTGCCTATCCATGTTATTAAAGAGCTTAATGCTTATATTAGAGTAGGCCATTCTTTGGCTGGAGAGCTTGAGCATGAGGTTACAGCAGATGAAATTGCAAAGCATATAGATAAACCTATAGAAGAAATAAATAAAATTTTAGAGCTTAAGCCTGGAGCCTCTTCTTTAGATAGGCCTCTTAGTGAAGATGGTAATGCTATGGTTGGTGATACCATTTCTTATGGTGAACAAGAAGACCCTTGTAATATTGTAGAAGATAAAGATACAAAAGATCTTATTGATAAGTGGCTAGTTACCTTAAATGAAATAGAGCATGTTGTCATAGTGCGCAGGTTCGGATTGCAAGGGCATGATTTTCATACCTTAGAAGAAACTGCTGCATATTTGGGTGTTACCAGAGAAAAGGTTAGGCTAATACAAATAAAAGGATTGCGCAGAATCAGAAAATCTATGGTGTTTTTTGGCATTAATAGTAAAGACATTTTGTCTTAGTCAGAGTTGCCTGTCGAAATTATTTGCGCTGGGTCTTGAAAAAACAAGAATTAGTCCCAATATATAAGAGGTAACATTTTAAATAAGGAGTTGTAATGACAGTTGATAAAGTTAAGAGCAAAGACAATCATGAAACTATGAATTTTCAGGCTCAAATAGAAGAGTTGCTAGATTTGCTGGCAAATAATGTATACAGCAATAAAGAAACAGCTTTAAGAGAGCTAATATCTAACGCATCTGATGCGATTGGTAAAAGGCAGTATGCTGCTAAGCAAGATACTATATTTGCTTGTAATAGTGACTATGGCATTTGGGTTGATGTAGATAAAGAAGCTGGCACGTTGACTATACGCGATAACGGTATAGGCATGAGTAAAGAAGACCTAATCAATAATTTAGGTACAATTGCAAAGTCAGGTACCGCACAATATGCTCGTGACTTAAGCCAGAAAGAAGAAAGCCTAGATACTTTGATAGGTAAATTTGGTATTGGGTTTTATGCTGCATTTGTAATCGCAGATAAAGTAGAAGTGACTAGTAGAAAAGCTGGCGATATTAAAGAAAATGCGCCATATGTTTGGTCTTCAGCAGGTAGGGGTGAGTTTGAAGTATTCCCAGCGGCAGACGATACAGCTGTAGGTACCTCTATAGTTTTG
>CAWVRI010000019.1:0-21106 GCA_963932595.1 uncultured Legionellales bacterium | reverse complement strand
GACATATCTTTCGATGGTCATTCTATAGAATGTAGAATAAATGCAGAAGACCCAGAAACATGCATTCCATGCCCAGGTAAAATAACAATGCTGCATACTCCTGGAGGTCCTGGCATAAGATTTGATTCTGCTATTTATAGCGGTTACACTGTGCCACATAACTACGACTCGATGATAGGAAAACTAATTTGTCATGGCAAAACTAGAGAAATTGCAATAGCAAGAACTATTAATGCCCTAGATGAAACCATTATTGAAGGCATAACTACGAACATTCCTTTGCATAAAGTTATTTTAAATAATAGTGACTTTAGAGCTGGCACAAATAATATCCACACCTTAGAAAAGATACTAAAACAACAAGATTAAATTAATAATTTAATAAAATCTTAAGGTTAATACAGTATACTAGTCTATAACACAGTTTGAAAGAGGCTCTAACATGCAGATACATAGCATAAATTATATAATTGGTATACTTGCAGCAATTGCAATTGGTATAGACTGTGCTATCACTGCATTTGTTTATATGTCTCTTGCAGGTGGATTTTATGTTTTTGCACCTCTTATGATTGCCTGTTGTATAGCAACATTTACGCTAAACAGCATTCTATATTTTCAAGATATACCTGAAGCATTCCAAAAGCTTCATAATGATATTGGAATACCAAGCCTTGCTGCGCTGAAACCCATAAAATTTTTGGTTAATACGGTTTTATACAGCATTTCAATTGCAAGTGCCGTTACTATAGGTGCGTTTACATATTATTCATATCTATTGCTACCTCCAACTATCATAGTAGTTCCGCACGCCTTAATAATTGTGTTTTGTATTGCTTATATGATTGGTACTTTTGCTATTTTGAAATCAGCTTTAGACAATTTAATTAAAAACGATGATACAACAACAAATGAAGAACAGCCATACAACTTTGGAAAATTATATGGTAAAATATGTACTATACCTAAAAATACATTGCCTTTTTTCCTGGCATTAACAACTGCAACTATTGTCGGATGCACACTCACCCTAATGACAGTATTAAAAGGCCTAACAGCTGCAACCTTATTATTAGCTCCAAGCTTGTCTTGGGCAGTTATGCCTTTATTTATACTGTTTTTGCTGGCAGAGTTAGCATTTACAGTTAACACCATGCTATTTCTTTTCAATAAAGCATGGAATCTAGAATTCAATTGGAAAACTGTCCTTACAGCAGTTATTGCTATTGGTCTTAATTCTACATGCAACGCAGCCATAACTAAAGATGCAACTAAACAATTCACATTGATAGTACAGTTCTTAGGCTTTTCGCTTTCATCAAGCGTAATGACAAAGGCTATATCAGAATTCATTTCAGACTTTTGGAATGGCGAAGACACACAATGGCCTAATGTCTATAATGCCTTATATTTTGTTGAACACCTAGTTGTAATGAGTTTAGCAATATTTTTCATCACTACAGTATTAATGCCTCTAATAGTCCCATCTACAGGAGTTTTGGGAGCATTTTTAGCGGCCTTTTGCATAGTTACAGTAATACTTATGATAGATCAAGCCATAGATATACACTTTAGCAATTTTGGTGCACAGAAAAAAGCAGGACCTACAGTGCAAAATGAAGGTCAGGTTAAAGGAGAACATCTTAATAAAAACAAAGCTAGCGAAAGCAATGCTAACAGAACACCTTTGATAATAGCTGTAATGCCTTACATAGGTGAGATTTATACACAATTCCAATCATCGCGTAATACAGCATAGCTGGAGAACAGCAAACTATTATCACTGGGCCCTGTGGTCAAAGCCACAAGGAGTAGGCGGAGGGCGACCTATTGCTTTTCTCTCCCTACGCTCTATTGCTTGACAATGGGGTCCAGGATTAAATATATCAATTTTTCAGCTTTTAGATTGGACACAAAATCATAAGAGTAACAACAGTATAACACTTATAATATCTCAACCTTACAAAACGTAGCTATAGAGCAGCTGCAACAACAAAAATACAGCAATAGCATATAATGCAGCTGCAATATCATCTACTACAATACCGAGGCCACCGGCTATATTTTCATCTATAAAATTTATTGGCCAAGGCTTTACAATATCAAAAAGACGAAATAATACAAAAGATAGCAACATACAGATTAAATTTTGTGGGATAAAAAATAATACCAACAAATAACCTACAATCTCATCACAAACTATCGCACTATGATCATGCACCCCAAGCGCTTTAGAGGTATAATCTGCCGCATAAACACTAAAAACTGTAAGCACAGCAAACACTAATAAATAACTCGTGCTTGATAATTGCATCATTGGTAAAAAGAATAAAAATGTGGCTATAGTGCCCCAAGTACCAGGCATTTTAGGAAGCAAGCCTGAACCAAAACCAAAACTAAAACAATGTATCGGGTGTAACAGCATTTTAGGGTCAATAATAATGTTATTTTTACCATGACTTGTTAGCATATGCATTTACCCTAAGTTTATAGGTGAACCATTCTGATCTATAAAATTAACCCCACCCTCTGCTGCAACTACTCCTATTTGGGTAATTTTACATTCATGTTCTTGCGCCAGCTTAGCTAGCTCTAACTCATTATCAGGATTAATAGTAAAGCATAACTCATAATCATCTAACCCAGTTAAAGCATAACTATACGCCGCATTTATTTCTATTATTGTTTTCATTTGTTCAGAAATTGGTATATCTAATACCGAAATATCAGCCCCCAAATTAGAGCCAATAAATAATTTATTAATGTCTACTGCAATCCCAGATGATATATCAGTTGAGCTAGTTATAATACTTTTAAGTGCAAGCGAAAAATCTAAATCAATTATTGGCCTTAACAACCGATTTAACAAATATTTAGTTACTGTATCATCATTTGGGATACCTTGATGAACTCTATCCTTTGCTAAACTTGCATCACCTAGCGAGCCTGTGACAAAAATAAGATCACCTGCAGTAATGCTACTAGCAGCAGAATATAAATCTTTTTTCAATGTTCCACACGAATTTAATGTAATTGCACATTTCCCTATACAGAAATTATAACTTAATAATTCACCACCATATATACTGCAGCACTCTCTAGAACCTGCAAAAAACTGCTCTAGCCAACTATCGTCCATTTCAGGCAAACTAATTGAAGCTTGTACACAAAATGGTTTAGCCCCTTTAGATATGATCTTGTTATAGCTAGCTAAAGTAGATCTATAGCCTAAGGAAAAGGGATCTAAATCTGATAAAAAATGGGGCTCTTCAAAGAAGGCGACTAGACCACTAACTAGCATCTCATCTACCGGTAGGTTATGTATTACGATTGGCTCACCAAAGCCAATACCTAAGCCATCATTCTCTATCAAACTATTTTTAGTCATAATAAACCCTATCTCTTAACAATTATTTATTTTTATGTACTGCCAAATATTCTAATTCTCTATGCTTCTTTGCAACATTATCTAGCACACCATTTATATATTTATAACCAGACTCAGTACCATAAGCTTGGGTTAACTTAGTTGATTGATCTATTACTACTCTAAAAGGTATATCCTCGCAATATAACATTTCGTATATACCTAGCTGCAATACACATAACTCAACTTTATTCAAACTCTTAATATCTCTATCTATAAACTTACTTAGCTCTGCATTTATTTCCGGCATCATATCTCGAATGCCTTTTATTATTCGGCTATAATGTTTTTCATCATAATCATCGACAACACTGTCGCTAATAAAATTAGTTTTAGAGTCATCTAAATGATGATGGCTTGTATATTCTCGCTGAAATAATTCTTGTAATATTAACTGCCTTGCCACATATTTTTTATTAGCTCTACTCATTATTACTCTCACATGTTTCTTGTTTTTCGAGCCCAAATACAATTTCTTTAAATGCTTGTATATCTTGAAAAGATCGATAGACTGAAGCAAATCTAATATATGCAACTTCATCTATAGGACGCAAATATCCCATCACAACCCCACCTATAAATTCAGAAGAAACTTCTCTTTCACCAGTGCTACCTATTTTATACAAAATACTTGCAGTTAAACTCTCTAGTTCATCCGAGCTTATCGGTCTTTTTTGCAGCGCTCGCTGCAAGCCTGATTTTAATTTATTCTCATCAAATGGACATATCGTACCATCACGTTTAATTACCTTCGGCATTAATAGCTCTGCCGTTTCAAAAGTAGTATAACGTTCTTTACAATCAAGACATTCTCTTCTTCTTCTCACCTGAGAACCATTAGCAACAAGCCTGGAGTCTATCACCTTAGTTTCTGTAAAATTGCAAAATGGGCAAAGCATACGTTTAAACCTTATTTAGTATATACCGGAAATTTAGAACATAAACTTATCACTTCCTCACGCACACTGTCAATTACCTTACTATTAGTATAATCATTCATAACCCTATGCATAAGTTTTGCAATCACTTTTATTTCGTCTTCCTTAAAGCCCCGGGTAGTTATCGCAGGAGTACCTATTCTAATACCGCTAGTAATAAATGGTCCTTGCGGGTCATTTGGAATGCTGTTTTTATTCAAAGTAATATTTGCCTGCTCTAAGGCTTTTTCTATATCTTTACCAGAAGCGCCTAATGCCGTCAGGTCTACCAAAAACATATGATTATCAGTATTCCCCGTAACTATGTTGTAACCATAAGATTGTAGCTCATGCACAAACAATTTAGCATTTTTTATTACCTGCTGCTGATATTTAACAAAATCAGCTGATAACGCTTCTTTAAAAGCTATTGCTTTTGCCGCTATGATATTCATAGCTGGACCACCTTGTGTCATTGGGAAGATCGCAAAATCTAATTCTTTTGCATATTTATCAGTGGCAGCTAGAATTAGGCCGCCTCTAGGCCCCCTTAAAGTTTTATGGGTAGTAGAAGTTATTACATCTGCATATGGCACAGGAGATGGATAAGCTCCAGCTGCAATTAGGCCTGCAATATGTGCTATATCTGCTAATAACAAAGCTCCTACTTCATCTGCAATTTCACGAAACAATTTCCAGTTTAATGTGCCAGAAAATGCTGAGAAACCCGCAATTATTAGCTTTGGTTTATGCTCATGGGCGACCTTTCGAAGGGAATTATAATCAATATCGCCTGTTGCAATATCTATGCCGTATGAAACTGCATTAAATACCCTGCCGGAAAAACTTACTTTAGCACCATGGGTTAAATGCCCGCCATGGTCAAGGCTCATGCCTAAAATAGTGTCACCTGGCTGTAACAGCCCTAAATAAACTGCCATATTAGCCGCAGAACCAGAGTGAGGCTGAACATTTGCATACTGGACATTAAATAGTTTTTTTACTCTAGCTATAGCAATCTTTTCTATTTCGTCAACATGCTCACAACCACCATAATATCTTTTTAAAGGATAACCTTCAGCATATTTATTTGTAAGCACGCTGCCACAAGCATCCATAACATCACAGCTAGCATAATTTTCAGAGGCTATTAGTTCAATATTATCTTCTTGCCTGTTTTTTTCTGCAGCAATAATTGCGGTAATTTCAGGGTCATTTTGTATCATAGCTTCAAACTCCAGTATCCGTATTTAAATACCATAACAAAAACACGCAAAATAGTCCATCTAGGATTACTATAAGGCTACTTAATATATTCTGAAAAAGAGCGCCAAACAAAACTTTTATAGCTACTATTTACTACTAGCTCAGCTAAAGCAGGGTACACAAAAAGCTGTTTGCCAAAAGCCATATGCTTGCCACTTAGCCACTTATTTATATCAAACGAGTTGCCAGACAACTGGTTTGCTATACCTGAGCCCATAATCCATACATAGTCATGCTCAAATTCAGCATTTGAGGAGCTTTGCAATTTAGCACCAAAAGCCATTATCATTTTTTTAAATAATTGCATATTAGCTACTGTCAGGTCATGATCAGCTAAAATAATTAAGCCAACTTGCCCAGATACCATCATTTTAAAAAATACTAAAGGAATATTGCCTAATAGCATAAACCTATCTATCCCCATCAATGACAGCTTACTAGCTATAATGTCATTCATTATTCTACTCCTTTAAATAAACAGCTTCAATACAGTGAGAGCTATTTTTAGCTACAATTAAATCTGCTTTATCTCTACTTGGTAGTATATTCTCGTTTAAATTAATTAAATTAATTTTCTCCCATACAGCTGTAGCATAATCAATAGCCTGTTTATCACTAAACGCTCTAAAATTATAGAAGTATGCAGACGGATCATTTTTTGCTATGTCTCTATACATCATGAATCTTTTTATAAACCAGGTAGCAATATCCTCTGTATTTGCATCTATATATATACCCAAATCAATGAAGTTACTAACATGCTCACCTTGCTGCCGCTGCAACACATTTAGGCCTTCAAGAATAACTATATCAGCCTGGTTAATTGTAACATATTCATTCTTTACTCTATCATAAGTATGATGTGAATAACATGGCACTTGTAAGTCACACTCGCCTTGCTTAAGCTTAGTCAAAAAATTAAGTAGCCTTTTCATATCATAGCTTTCAGGAAAGCCTTTGCGGCTCTCAATCTTATGCTGTGCCAAATATTCATTTGTATATAAAAAACCATCTGTTGGAACTAATGCTACTTTATAATTATATTTGGTGTGGTGTTCTAGTAAATATTTAATAATTCTAGCTGTAGTACTTTTACCCACGGCTACAGAACCAGCCACCCCTATTACATAAGGGCTAAATTGCATATTTTGTAAAGCTTTTTTTTTGTCAGCTAAGCTCGCGAGCATTCTTACCATGGGCATATACTTTAACGCAATATCATCTTTAGAATAGCTTTCGCCAAAACCAAATAAATCCTGTATATTTATAGTTATATTAAAACCATTCTTGGTAAATTGCTGAGGCACCTGCTGCAAAGGCAAGAGCTTATAACCAGTATAATGCAAAATATATTCCTAAGTATAAATTCGTAACAATATATAATGCAGCACTCAAAGCCATTATGCAAATAACTAGTTATTTTTATTATTAATTAAGTGATTTTTTTGTTAGTATTTCCATATGAATCATCCCAAATACAAAAAACTCATTTGCATTTACTTACTATTATTTATCCAGATATCGTACGGAGCAAAAATAATCTACTCTGTAGCAGGAGTAGATGGGCAATTATACACGCAAATAATGAATAGCATAAGCAACGAGCCTGATGCGCAAGCTGATGAAGATCTAGAGCACCCAGCACAAGACCCAGCACAATATCCAACAGAATACTTAAATAATATTGATACTATAAAAAACATAGCAAAGCCCCATGGCTACTTTTTTGTAACTGTAAAACCCAATTTGACTAAAAAAGATGGCAATTGGTATGCCGACTATAATATTATTTTAGGCAAAAAAATGATGGTCACATCTATAGATATAGTAATCAAACCGAATAAACTTGTCATCCCTAAAGGCATAATCAAAAAAAATGATGACTTCACTTTGGAAAGGTATCAGCAAAGCAAAGATATCCTACTCTCTTATGCAAAAACGCATGGCTTTCCAAATGCAAGCATAGCTGATAGTAGAGTTAAAATTGACCTTGATAAGAGAACTTGCGCTATAAATTTTATATTAGAACTTGGAAAAAACTATACCTTTGGCGAGGTTATCTACGACACAAAAAAAATAAATCATGCTTTTCTAGATAAATTTGCACCCTTTGCCAAAGGCGACTTATTTGATAAAAACAAACTCCCTATATTTAAAAAAAATCTAGAGAAAAGCAACCTATTTACTCAAGCAACAGTTTCTCCAGGATCTAGCAATACTACCCAAACTACTATAAATGTCAATTTAGAACTAAAACCAAAAAAAGAATATCTGATTGGAATCGGATTTGATACAGATGAGTATATTAGAGGCTTGTTCGAAATGAGCAATAATTTAGCTTCAACTTATGGCCACACTAGCACAACCTATGCCGAAGCTTCAACTTCTGAACTTGAGCTGGGATTTAAGTATTATGTACCCGGCAGAAACCCAATTAACGACAAATATATTTATTCTATTTATGTAGATACAAAAAATGACCAGAAAGTGGGAACCAGCAATTATATTGCCTCAAGCGCAGTTAAATCTAAAACTCATAATGACTTAACTTTAACCCACAGCATGAATATTCATTATGAAAAATCAACTCCAAATAACTCAAAATCCTATCATGGTATATTAATGTATCCGAAAGCAAGCCTAATGTACTATAACAATACAGCTGGACCTTATGCTGTACAAGGTAAAATGATATCGTGGTATGCTCTAGCTGCTGCCGAGGCCTTTGGATCGAGCATAAACATGTTCAAATCAGAATTAACTGCCAATATGAATTACAATATAACCAGTAACATTAGCTTATATGCAAAAATACAAGCGGGCAGTATAATTACCAATAACTTTAGCGATGTGCCACTTACATTTCAGTTCACCGCCGGCGGTTCTAGCAGCCTTAGAGGCTACAGTTATAATAGTATTGGCCCCAATAAAGTAATTGAGCTTTTAAATCTTGAGCTATATCACAAAATATACGATTCTTGGTATTTTATGATGTTTTATGATATAGGTAATACCTTCTCCCAGTTTCAGACACATAACTTCAACATTGGCACCGGCCCTGGCATATTATGGAAAACCCCTATTGGGGATGCCAAGCTATCTATCGCCCAGGCTATAACAAAGCCTAATAAACCTTGGAGCATCCAGTTTAGCTTTAATCCAATTTTATAGAGCTTATGGGCTTGCCGCACCTAAGGCTCTACTGCTTAAAGCTGAGCCTGACGAATCTTCAGATGCACCTGAGTTTAATGCTGATCTTGGCGATGCCTCTAAAGATGCGCTAATAACTGTATCCTTCGTATAGTGATATGGCTACACTAATCCGAACACGTAGCTTATAAAAGAAGGCTTTTTTATAAGTCTCCTAATATGTCATTTAACTGTCATATATAAAGTGAGCCAATACAATGCAATTGACGTCAAATATACTTGACACCCTGCTATGCGTCAAATATAATGAGCGCATGCGTCATATATATTTGACTAACCCAAACTTAAGAGAATATACTTATGATAAACCTAGAAAATTTAGAAAATATTCTAGCGCAATGGAGCTTTTGGGATTCTACACCAAAACGCAGCATTACTAGACAAATAGAGTTGCCAAAAAAACTTTGTAACGACCTGGTTTTAATTATACAAGGAGTACGTCGTTGCGGAAAATCAACGCTGTTAACTCAAATACCCGAGCATTATAATTTGCCTATGAAAAATTGTTTTTTTTGTAATTTCGAAGATCCAAGATTGCCAAAAGATGCTGACAATAATCTATTAGACAACATAATCACTATAGCAAGAAAAAAAATTAATAAAAATCAAAAGTGTTATTTCTTTTTTGATGAAATACAACACATACATTCTTGGGAGAAATGGCTACATGTACAATTAGAACGCCCGCAAAACAATTATTTTATCATAACTGGTTCTAACTCAGCTCTACTTAGCGGTGAATTTGGAAGCTCATTAACTGGAAGACATATTACTTTAGAATTATTTCCTTTTTCTATTAAAGAATATAAAAAATCACTTCCTAAAAATAATTTTCAAAATTATTTAAATTCTGGAGGTTTTCCAAGAGCTATCATAGCTGATAACCCTACACAATTATTGCAAGATTATTTTAATGATATAATTTTTCATGATGTTATGCGCCGAGTGAATGCTAGATCCGTGGATTCTATAAGACAAGTGATAAAAATGGCATTTGAGAGTTGTGGTTCTGAGTTAAGTTATCGCAAAATTGCAGCAGTTGCAGGAATTTCAGTAGACACAGTAAAAACATACCTAGAAGCTTGCGAATATGCTTATTTAATATTTTCTTGTCATTTTTTTGCTTTTTCAGAAAAAAAACGTCTTGCAAAACAAAAAAAATATTATGCTATAGATACAGCTTTACGAAAATCAATTATCAGCACTAGCAATTCAGATTTAGGAAAAAGCTTAGAGAGTTTAGTTTTTTTGCATTTAAAAAAACATAGTGAGCAGGTTTATTATTGGCAAGAGACACATAAAGGTGAAGTAGACTTTGTTACAGTTAATAAAAATATTATAACTCCATATCAAGTTAGCTTAAAAGAACCAGAACAAAGGCATTATAATGCTCTAGATAGTTTTTACAGCAATTTTCCGCAAGCTGAAGAAGCCATATTTATAAATAGCGGTAATGCAGAAGATTTTTTAGAAAATTAAGGGTTCTATTGAAGTATTTCTGCATGACAAGTGGCGCACAGTGAACCAGTGCGAGGGGTTACGATTCGACTGTGCGATCAATAATCATTTTTTATAAGTACCATCACCGCCATCGCTACCAGGAGCACACACTTCCACTGAGTCTGCTTATCTCTCTTGCTCTGCTGCTGCAGAACTGGTTGCGGATACTAGAGAGAAAAAACCAGCTTGGTTTGCTCTTAAGCCTGGAGATAGCGACCTTGCACCTTCTCCTCTTTCTAAATAAGAATGTCGCGATATGCCTCCTTGCCCTTCTTTCCGGGATGTACAATAGCTATCTCGGGGATGCAAGTAGAGAAGGGGTGAACATGGTTGCGGGTAAAAGTAATGTGAAGAAGCCCTGGATGAGACCCTGAAAAAATTTCAGGGCGACTACGCCTAATCACAATAGCAACAATATTTCACCTGCAGCTTCTCTCGCTTATTCTGCTTTATTTTCTGCTTCTGCTACTTTCTTTTCGTGCTTCTGCTGCTTTATCTTTTGCTTCTGCTGCTTTCTTTTTTTCTTATGCTGCTGTATCTTCTGCTTCTTCTTCTTTCTTTTCTTGCTTCTTCTTTCTTTTCTTGCTTGATCTTCTTCTACTGCTTTCTTTTTTGCCGCTTTATCTTCCTGATCTTCTTCTGTGTTTTTTTGTGACTTTTCTTCAATATCTTTCATTGGACTATCTCGCTCAGTTGCTAGTGACTTTATGCCTGCTTCTTTTTTCTTTATACACTCGTTCTTTTTATTCTCTATATTGAAAAAAACACCTATCATCTGTAAATATTCTTCACTAATTAGTTTGTATGCCGGCAGCTCATCTTCAATAAAAGACATAAAACCATTATTTAAATATTCAGACTGTAACTCATGTGATTTCATTATATAATGCCGAGCATAAAATAAAAATAATTGTACCATAGCCAAGCTTGTACATACAACTAGCATATCCATCATAAAAAGTTTATTATAGTTTAGTTGTAACCTAAATCTAGCAACCAGAATATTTATGCATAAGTTAATTAAAATAAAACCACATATAATAATAAAATTAATAGCTGGCGCAGCACTTTCAGCTATAATAACATGCCTGGCTGCTACTTTATTCTTCATATACTCAAATAGTGGCTTCTATTATTTAGTGAATGCTTTATCTTTTTATTATGATACTAAAGTAACTATCTCTGCGTCATCTGGCACCCTAGCAGACGGCATAACTATTGAGCAAGCAGCTATTACGCGCCACAATATCAATGTAAATCTTACCGGTGTTACCCTAAAACAGTCCTTGCCGAATATATTCAATATTCCACAAATACGTATTGAAAAAATGTTGCTGGATTTTGATAGCTTAAATACAACTGTAACAGATATTAAAGTTATAGAGGGCAGCAACAAAAATAATAATATATCCTTCAAAATTCCAAAATATAATATTACTAGTCAAACTGACTTAACCAAACATGACTCTGAATATGCAATTGTAACTAATCTTGGTTTTACCGATCGTAAATTAGAATTAATAGGAATAACTAATAAACAAAGCCTACACTTGAAAAATAATGCTGATAGCGCAATAAATGCTAATGTAAAAGTAACCTGGCATGATATACTAAGCTGGAACATAAATGCTAATAATAAAATTATCACTGACAATTTACAAAATTTAGATTTTCACTCACATGGAACTCAAAATGATTTTATATTCTCACTCAATAAGCTTCAAGGCATGCTCAAGGCAAAGCCTTTAAATGCAAACTTAATTTATAAAAAACATAATAACTTACAATCTCTACTCGCAAATATTACGTATAGTAATAGTAAAGCCAAAATAAATTTCAACATGGCAAACAATATATCTCTTAAAGCTGATATCGATGCCCCTGATCTTAGTGAAATTATGCCAGAATTGCTGGGGGCTATTACAACAAAAATCAATATCGCAGGCACACTAACAAAACCTGAAGCTAAAATTATCTTACATGCTAAGAATATACTTAAGAGTAATCTGAGTATTGATGATCTAACTACAGACCTTTCATTTAATGAAAATGGCAGCAATAATATTGTAGCTAGCATTATAGCCTCAGGAGCCAGATATAAAAGCATATACAAAAAACAAAGCTCTATACACATAAATGGTAATTTGGCTAAACATACTATAAATATAGATAGTAAATCTGGCATAAACGATACCAGCTTTATGATCGTTATCGAAGGATCTTATAATTACCAGGCTAATGATCAAAACTGGTCTGCCAAAATAATAAAGCTAGCATTAAATGATAAATATTCTAACCTTACAATAGCCAAGCCAGATAATATTAGAGTTAGCAATAATAAAATAACTAATAACCAACTATGCCTAGCAAATAAAGAACAACTCATATGCACCAAACTTATGTTTGATACCCGCAAACTCTCTTGGCAAGCACAGGTTCAATCTGACCATTTTGAACTCAATAATTTATCACCCATAAATTTCTTAAACGACTTGATCACGACAAGATCTGGAGCTGTCAGAGGAGATATAACCCTAAGATCAGATAAACTAGGCAACATATCACAACATGGTTCCCTGAGCATTAAAGATGCTGAATTATATTTAAAAACACAAAATATTTACCCTAAACTATCATATTTAAAAATCAACTCTAACAATCACGCCTCAACTATAACAGGAGAAATAATTTCAGAAAATAAGAATAAAGCAAGTATTGCCGGATCTATAAAAACTAAAAACAAATTTGAAGCCAATATTAAAATAAAGGGTGAGAATATACTTATGAATAATACACAAAATATAAAGCTAATAGCTTCTCCAGATATAACATTATCTTTAAATAATTACCTTAACATATTAGGAAAAATTGATATCCCAGAGGCAAAATTTAATATCCAAGATGATAATGAAGTTAAACTACCAAATGACATAATAATTTCTAACTACTATGACGAAAATAAATCTAATTTTATGGTATTAGGACCTGAAACTTCTCTAACTATTAACTTATTAGATGATATTACTATTGGAATGCAAAAAATATCTAGTAAAATACGTGGGTCTATTCTGCTCAACGTTAATAACGAGAATCAAATGCTAGCAACAGGAACAATTGAAACTTATAATGGCTCATTTTCTGCATACGGGCAGAAGTTAGACATAGCTCGAGGCAAACTGATCTATGACAAAGAACCTCTTGATTCACCTTGGATTAATATCGAAGCGACTAGATCAATTAACTTAGATAGCAATGATGATATTAGATCACTAGAAAACATAATTGTAGGTATAATTATATCAGGCCATATAAGCTCTCCTGATATCACTCTATTTTCAAACCCTAATAAATATACCGAAAATGAAATATTATCATTATTACTAACCGGCAGCTTGTCATCGATGATTAATGATGATGGCACAACAGATGATAACAAGCCCGATAACTTCTATTCAATGCTACTTGGTAAGAACTTCATACAAAGCTTGGGGGTATTAAACCAATTATCTGATACATTATCTTTGAACCAAATTACAATAGGAGGATCTGTTAATGACAATCAAACAGGAATTAGCAGCAAAGGCCCTATAAATATTACCATGAGCAAAAATATTAATGATAACCTAAGATTGATTGGAACTTTTGGAATATACTCAGATGATTATAGCCTCAGCGCAATATATAATATAAATAAGAACATTATGCTAAAGGGCTATACAAATCAACTTAGTCATGGCTTAAACATGCTATATAAGTTTAATACTACTTAAATAAACTAGGGATAGGAGCACGCATTACCTAACTTTATTCCTGATACTTATAACCAAGCTCGAAACTGGTTAGAGCTGTATACCTTTAATTAGCATGTTATTTTTTTATATTAGGGTATTTTTATTATTTCTGCCTATCTGACTTTGTCACTCTTAACCGTTGCGGACAAAACATAACCTGAATGCTGCACAGCGCACTAATCAAAACAATCATTATTATAAAGATTTAAAATTAGGGTTTTTCTTATAAGAACTCATAATATCTTTAACAGTACCATCTAATACATCATTTTGCTCATCAGCAGAAATAATACCTGAAGTATCATCTGCCAGAGCTTGTAATTTAGATTCTATGTATTTCGTAGAAGACCCTGACGGGAATATGTTAGCCAGCACTCTTCTTGCTTCAGCAGGACCTAATAAATTATATAACTTATTCCTAATATAGGTATCTTCAGCAGTGGTACTGAATGACCACAACTCAATTGGACCTAATGTAAGCGTTAATAATTGAATATTAATACCCTCTTTTGTTGCAAATTGTGCTAAGAAAGTCGCACCACCAGCTTTAGGGCCATGCACAGAAGATTTGAGCGCAAGCTTTGCTGTATTAGAAAGACCGAAAACTTTACAAGTCTTTGCAACAGCTTGCTCTGGCCCAGCATCCATAATGAAAATAGATGTACCAAACTCAACCATAACCTCATCAAAATCATCTAATGATTGTGATATTAAAGCTATTTGTACATTCCACTTTCTGCCCTCTCGCATATCTTGCACAACTTGATCTCGCACAGCCTGTACTTTTGATGTCCTGTGAAACTCATCTAAAACTAATCTTTTTGAATCTTCTCTAATATCATTTACTCTTTTCTCATGGTAAGCATGATAAACTTTATCAATCCCCGATAAACTTTCTGAAGTTAAATAGAAATCTTTTGCTAGAATATAGCGAGCTAACATATACATCACTGCTGTTTGCCTGTCTGCAGCATTACCACCACTTTTAGCAACATTATCTAAGTCAATAGACACCACTCTAGCTTCACCTAAGTCAAATCTTGTTACCTTTGCTAATATCGGATACTCTCTCACAGCACCAGACATCATTCTAACAAAAGCATTAATAAGTGACTCCCCAGTAGGAGTAGTTACTTTGCCATATAAATCCTCTACAACTGGCAACCTTACAATAGATGTTAAGTCACTCAACAAAGGCACCGCATTTCGCTGTGCTAAAGATGCTTCGTGTGCATATCCCGCATTAAATAATGCATCAGTTACTTCCCACCAAGTTGTTCTACTATCAATCACAAATCCTATTTCTTCTAATATAGCATCGATCATATCCTCTACTTCAGGAGAGTAAGTATTAGCATTACCGTCCTCGCCAGTCGCTTTATAAGACTCGTCTATAAGCATACCAACCATATCTGTAATGCCATCATAAGGCACTTCAGCACCAATAGGTGTTGCTAATAATGTAACTAAATTAACTAAAAACGCCCTTTCTTGTGGCGAAGGATATCGCGCACCAAGCTGGGTATCGAATGGATTAATAGCATATTCCGGTGTCATTTCTAATCTATGATAAGCAGCATAATGCTTTTGTGATTCTGGCAATGATTCTTTAAGAAGTGAGATCAAACCACTACTAGATGGGCCGATATCAATTACAGCTATCCTTGGTAGTCTCGTAATTCCAGGAGACATACATAAAGCTAGGTTAATCGCATTAGATAATACAGATTTACCTGATCCTGGCCTTGCATAAAGTAGATCTATCCAAGTGGTTTGTTTTGAAGAACCTGGCTGATAAGGCCACGGCTTACCATCTGGAGAACGTAATAACAATGAGCCACTTTCCCAAGGTGATGAAGGCCTATAAAATGGCAACATATATAACACATCAGATAATGATGCCGCTGTAGAAGTTGCAACACTTTGTGAAGTAAACCCTAGTAAACTTGAAGTATATCCTTCAAAAGCATCGCCACAGACCGAAGAAACATCACAAGAACCCCACCCCTGTATTGACCTTGATAATTGCGAAACTCTAGTCCTTAATAATTGTGGATTATTTGCAGGAGCCCAAGTACAAGCAGCAACTCTTAGCCTAATAACTGAATCATCACTATTTACATTAATGTAATCTAATAAAGTAACAGAATCATTTATTAATCTATTATCAGAAGATGAAAATGACAACAAAGATGCGAATACTCGCTTTAGCTGTAATACCTTCATTCCCCCACCATCTATTAAAAAAGATATGCGCCAAGGCACACCAGTTGGCAAACATCTATTAAACAAGGTCATAAAAGACTGTATGTTTTTTGGAAATAAATCGATAAATACAGATGAATAGATTGTTGAGCCGATCTTAACTGTTCTTAAATCTATATTTTCAGCATCACAAGCAATTATTTGATTAGATAACGATGGCCACATCACATCTTCAATATTACCATTAAAGTTTTTTGAAATTCTTGGGCTAAATTTATCACCAACTAAAACCGGAGACCAATTATCATCAGTTAGGTCATCGTCAAATGATTGCCTGACTGCTCTTACAGCGTCATGCACTTCAAGCAAAGATAAAGACATTTTTAGAGACTTTAAATCATCGCAAAATGATTTAACAAAAGAATCGTGATTATCACGCAAATCTGGAATAGCAGCTAAAATATTTTGTGAAGTTCTGACGTTATAACTCTTCTCCTTTATTAAGTCTTCCTTTCGTTTTATTGAAGATTGCTTTTGATCTCTAGTCAAAGAAGAAACTTTTGTCCACATAACTACATATATTTCTTCATGAGCACAATAATTTGCAATAAATGATAATCTTTCTGAAACTAAGTCGTCTAAACTCAATGATAATTCTTTAATGGTACGCTGAGCAGGCTTGTAGTTTTCTTCTATATCTTTTACTACTTTATCTTTAGAATAACCAAAAAAAACTTGCAAAGAATGACCTTCTTCAGCAAGAGAGTTTGCTAAATTTTGTAATAATCCTTGATGAATATTCTCATATTCTTCTTGACCAATTAAATCTTTAACACCGTCAATTTTTACTATAGAAAGTAAAGAACCATCACAAGACACTAATGCTGTAGGACTATCTGCTGTTTGAAGCTCACAGTAGGACCCCGCAGTTTGTTGTATTCCAGAACTTATAGATGCAAAGATACTATCTAGAACATCAGATATGCCATCGGTTAAAGTACTCATAATAAATCCTTTTATACTATTTAGTTATACTATTTTTTTTCATCAATATTTATTGCTTGCTTAGACCAATGGTCAATACAATCAGTGAATCTGGACATTAACGGTAATATACGCAAATCTTTCAATATTTTTTTTGAAAATTGCTCTTTTTGATCCAAAGGTGAATCAATAATCATTTGCCCCATATAAGCTGGATTACTAAGACCTTCGCCATAATTATTTTCTATTACTTTACCCTGCAACCTTAATGAATTATAAATATCATTTGCACCTTCAGCATACTTTGTTCCATTCTGAATAGCACAAAACAAGGTATGACATAATGCATTTACATCATTTTGTGATAATTTAGGAAGGTAAATCAAAATTCCACCAGATTGCTTGGTTTTACCAACCATCTCAATAAATAGGCATTGAGCGCAAAAAGGACAAGCTAATAACATATTAGATATTTTATTATTTTTATAGTTGCCGTCTAAGTTGACCACCTCCATAAATTCTTTATCTTTGAATCCACAAAACTGGCACTGATTATTATAATTGTTTTTTACAGTTTCAAAGTATGAAGAGAACCTTGGATCGCTTTTACGCCTGTAAAAATAAGGCCAAGCACCAGGATTTATCTCAAGCTCAATTGGGCGAAAATATTTATTCAAGATATAACTCCATTATTCTAGATTATATTTGGTTTTATAACTGGCAAGAATAAGATCCACTCGGCATAAAATCTACGCCATGCGCAATAATATTTGAAGATAATTCTCTTATGGCTGTGCGACTTGCAAACCATAAGAAAAAATTAGCAATAATACTATTTACTTAGCATTAGCAATAACGTTAAATATTTTTAACTGCCGCCAGGAATAGTTAAAGCACCACTACCAGTGAAGCCACCAGCCGAAGTAGTAGAACCAAACACACTTTCGCCAGCAGGAGCATATAGCCCTGGCAAGAACACTAACAGCACTGATACTGATAATAGTGCAAATGGAGTTCCTATTGGAATTTGAGTTGGGTTATCTTTATGCTGTTTGAACTTAAATATAGCAGAGATGCCGAATCCAATTCCTGCAACATAGGCAACACCTATCATAAGTTGACCTATTGCAGTGAACTGACCAGTAACATTATCTGCTAAACTTGCTAAGTCATTAGACCCAGAAGCTGAAGCAGCTGCACACACTAATGGCAACGCATATATAGCAATATTTTTAAATGTTATTTTACTCATATAATATCTCCTTTAATAAAAATTCCTAAAGTTAGTTACTATGATATAACTAACTTTATTATAAACCAAACGGTTAAGGTATTACAACAATTAATTATAAAACCTAATATTCACAAAACTCTTACATACCAAAGGTGTTTGACAAGACATCCATTGTCCCAGTGATATTAATAGCCATTACACCACCTACGACATGTATAAACCCTTTAGAAACACTTCCAGGCTGCGATTGCTCTGCAGTACTCGTAGTCACTAACATCCAGCCCCTAATAAAAGCAATAAACCCTATTACTTGTATGGTTTGAATCATTGGAGCTATTGCTTCAGCCCAATCAATTCCTGATGTGCTATTTTCCCACGAAAGGGTAGATTGCACATCACTACCGAATAGCGAAAACACCATTATATCTATAAATGATGGCGACCACATTAAGAATACGCCGACAATAAATAATGCAGATGGAGCTAGCAGTCCTTTAGAATTATGCATGAATGCTGTTCTTTCACCAAACTTTTTAAGTCTATAAATAGCAGAGCATGTCATAGAAAAGCCAGTGAGATAAGCTACAGCGGTTAGCATTTGCCAAATGGCATTCATACTACTGTTTAAATTCTCAAATAAATCAGTTAGAGTTGTGGTGTCAACAATAACTGCCGAAGCTTGAGAACTCAACAGCAACAATAAAAATATATATTTAAAACGACTAAGACTAACTGCTTGCAAAATATATTATCCTTCCTGAAGATGTAGAAATAATTCCTTTTTCAGAATAAATCTCGACTATGCTACCATAATCTTTTAACTTATCACCGACTACAACTGTAACATATTCTTTGTCAGGTCCGACTAACCAGGCTCTACCATCAATCAAAGCTTTTATGTGATAATGTTCTAACTTATGCTGAATAACTACTTTTGCTGCTTCTGCTTTGGCTTTGGCTTTAGCTTCTATTACTGCCATTTTCTCTGCAACATTATCACTCGAAGCAGCTACTCTAGTTACTTGCTGCGCAATCTCAGCAACTTGATTGGACATTTGGTTTAACTGTATCTTAGTCACTTCACTACTATCTTGCATAGATTTTATTGTTGCAGTATTGTTGGCAACATTATTTTGCACATCTTTATTTATGTTTGTAACTGGCTCTACCTTTGGCTCTACAATATTTAGGCGGTTATCGTCTAATTCTTTAACATCAGAAGTATTGCTATCTACTGTTTCATCTACACCAGTTAGTTCGTTTGTTGCCTGCTGAACATCTTCATTACTTGCAACTTTTTCGACTATTTTCTCATCGCTTCCGAATACATTTTCTAAAATAAAAGATAACAACCAAACAGCAACAACACCACCGGCTAATGTTACTATTCTCTTATTCTTAAATATTGTCTTTAAATTTTCTGTTGATCCTGCATAAGAACTTTCTGTATATTCTTGAGTATGATTCTCGTTTTCGTCTTCAAAAACAAATTCGTTTTTATTATCTTTATCTGACATATTTTGCTCCTTTATCTTAATATTTGTTTAAGTTCACATTTAACTTATTACGGATGGAAGAACGAAATCCTTCATGAATAAAATACCCATGCCAGTTCCCGCATTCACTTTTACTGTAGTTGGCGTATTTGCAAAAATAGTACTGGTTTGATCACCTATTTTAGTTCCTACGGCACCAAGTGCAACAGCTATTTGTTGGCCAGCATTTAAGTCGGCTGAAGTAACTGTCCACATAGAATTAGAGTCAGCACTAGAACTAGAAGTACTTACTGTAGCTCCTGATGAGCTAATTGCTGTGCCTAAACCAGAAATAAATGATGAAGCAAATAACATGCCATATTTATATAAGTAATGGTTGTCTACACTTGAGGATATTGCTGTTCGTGCTGTTTCTTGACTAATAGCAACTGTGTCTACACTTACACTATTTGCAAAGGCTGCACTACTTAAAGTATTAAACGATAACACCACACTCTCACCTGATAACTTAAATGTGCCAAGTAGCTTAGAACCTTTTAAATCCCCTTGTATCACTGTTGCCATAATAGGGCTGACTTGATCACTATTTACTCCGGTATCTAATACTGCAAACAACACAGTTCCAGCCTTAATAACTTTATTACCTATCTGCATTAAGCTACCAGCCTGAGCCGCAGCAGCTGCCAAAGACCCAGCTGCTCCAGAGCTGTCTGCTGAAGCAACAAACTGCTGATTTTGAGGTGGTAGCCATGAAGATACCAAACTATTTGCCTGCGCGGTCATAGTTGATTGCATCTGTGAAATTTTGGCTTTTATTTCCTGCTGAGTCATCAATGCTTCCTGACGTTTTTGCAGCCTTTCTAAAGCTGCATTAGTTTTATCAGCACCGCTTGCTGAGCCTGCTATTTGTGACTCTAGCTCTGGGCTAAAGCCACCGATACCAGCTTTACTTAACTCATTTGAACTATATCCTGCCGCTTTAATGGCATCATCACTGAATCCTGCATTTTTGAGGTCTGCGGCACTAAAACCAGCTGCTTTAAGCTCTGCTGCAGAGAACCCAGCTGCTTTGAGCT
>CAWVRI010000018.1:0-23798 GCA_963932595.1 uncultured Legionellales bacterium | reverse complement strand
GTTTTTCCGGAAGATTTTACTCAAAGTCTTTCAGGAATGCCTTTGGTAAAATTTAATTATATAGTGGCTTTAATGAGAGCTGCTAAGATTGCAAATATAGTGCATGGCGTTAACTCTTACTTTTTTACTCGTATATTTATGCTTAAAAGCTCAACTAGCTCTATACGCACAATAACTCCTTTTACTTTACAAGCCAAAACTCAATTATTAAGTTTTATGCTTGGAAAAGCAGAGGCTAGAACTCTTATGCTAGAGCTACAAGCGATTAGTGCCTTGGCTATAGCTCCTGCTGCTGGAGCTGCTGCTTCAGAAGGTGCTACAGAGCCAGAGCATAGCGCTGCAGCTCATCCTTGTGAAAACAGTCTGTGAGAGAATACTGTAATGCTCATAATGATGTAAAGTGAGATGAGGCAATAAGCCATAAAATGTACTATAATTATAGCGTATGTTAAGATTATATAGGCTTTTGTCATCATAAAGCTAATTGCATGGGTTGCTATTTGTTTCGCTATATGGGCATTCCAGTAGCTGGGTTAATTTAAGGCATGCATATCTTGGGAGAGATAGGGAGTAGGCGGAGAGGTATGCTAATTCTCTTTCTATCTGGGTCCTGCGGTCGGAGCTGTAGTGCTCTCCTTTCCCTACGTGCTGTGGTTTAACCACAGTATCCAGGCTATCTGGGCCCTGTGGTCTGGGCCACAGGGAGTAGGCGATGGGGTGTGCTAATGCTCTTGCTATCTAGGCCATGCGGTCGGAGACATAGTGCTCTACTTTATCTACGTGCTGTGGTTTAACTACAGTATCCAGGACATCTGGGGCCTGGAGATACAGGGAGTAGGTGGTGTGCAGTAGGAGTAGGCTTCGTTGGCTACTCTGCCACCTCAGGTGGCTTTGCCTTATGCCAGAGCATCTTGCTCTTGAGCTCTCTGCCTTTCAGTATGGGCTCCAGTGCCATTTGCATCATTAGCTTACACTGCCTTAGCTCCAATAAATCAACTAAATTGTTGGCAGCTAAATTTTTCAACATGCTGGCAGAAAATAATTTGTTTTGCTGAAAATAGGATGGCAATAACCCATCTCTAAGGCTAAAACTGTACCAGTCAGCCTCGCTGGTCTGTAAGATGTCAAAGTTTATACCATAACCCACTTCTTCAAGTAGTTGCTTTTCAAATATGCGTAAGCTAGCTTCAGGTCCAGATTCAAGATATGATGCTGTGGCAAGGTTAGTTAAGGCATAGGCATAGTCAGAAAACAGCCTTGGGTGTGGGTCGTTAGCTGTAATAGCTCTAATGAGGATTTCGTTCAGATAAAAAGCACTCATTAATGCTTTTGGCTGGAAATCATAGGAACGACCATTGGGCTCGATAGCATTTAAAGTAGCTAAATCGTTTTTTTGCACCCATGAGGCATAAAGAGGCACAAAGGGCTGCATCAAATGTTTTTTCTGCCTACTAATGCTACGACTAATAGCTTTTATTTTGCCATAATTCTTAGAGAAAATGTCTACAATATAACTGTTATCTTTGAATTTTTTTCGGTGCAATATAAAGATAGGCTCTAATGTCACACGTTCCATAAGCTTATGCTCTAGACTTTACTGCTATTAATTAAATTCGGATCATCCCACCAATTAGGCTTTACTTTTACCCATAACTTTAAAAATACTTTTTTGCCAAAATGCTGCTCAAGCTGGCGCCTAGCCTGTGTGCCTACGTTTTTCATAGACTCACCTTTGTTACCAATAACTATCTTCTTTTGACTCTCACTTGCAACCCAAATTAAAGCATGAATTTTGTTAAGCTTTTCGCCTTCTTCTACTTTCTCAACTTGAACTGTAAGCTCATAAGGCACCTCTTGATGCAAGTTTTTTAGTAGTTGCTCCCTTATTAACTCACAAATATAAAGGTTATGGTTGGTTGCGGCATCTATATCATCAAATAAGGGCTCACCTTGTGGCAATTGTTGCTCTAAAATAGTTACTAATCTTTCAATACCATGCTTTTTTAATGCGCTGATAGTTACAGTCTCCGTAAAGCTATAATGCTCATTGATGTTCGCAATTATAGGTAAAATATTATTCTGGTTCTTAAGCTGATCGATCTTATTTATAACTAAAATAACTGGTTGTGAGCTATGTTTAAGCAAATCTAATGCCCACTGGTCATTTTCATCCCATTTCGAGGTGGTGGTTATAAATACGATTACATCAGCATCTACTGCTGCTTGTTGGGCAGTTTTGTTTAGCTGTTTGTTAAGGTTAGACTTCTTCATGTTCTCGAGCCCAGGAGTGTCACTAAATATTATTTGAGCTGTTTCAGTATTTTTGATTGCCCGAATTTTATTTCGTGTTGTTTGAGATTTATGCGTTATAATGCTAACTTTTTTCTCAATAATGCTGTTTAATAAAGTTGATTTGCCAGCATTTGGTTTGCCGATAATGGCGACAACGCCACATTTTGTAATGTTCATAATATATCTTTTGTTTGTAAAATTGTTAAAAATTCTTTAGCAGCATTCTGCTCTGCTTTTTTTATAGTTTTGCCAGTACCTTTTGAGGTGATTTCAATACCCTCCGCTCTACATGCTATAGTAAAAATTTGTTTGTGTGACAACCCACTAGTTTCTAGCAAAGAATATTGTGGCACCGATCTTGATAGTGCTTGAAAATATTCTTGCAGTTTTGTTTTTGGGTCTTTTTCGGCAAAAGTAATTGCAGAGTCTTTAAAGTCAGGTTCATACCATGCTATAACCTTTTCATTACAGGTAATCCAGCCGCTGTCTAAAAATATCGCACCGATTATTGCCTCTAGCGTATTTGCTAGAATTGCTCCGGTAATATGTGTTGCAGATTTTTTTTCGTTACTACTGACCTTTATGTGCGGGCCAATAGCTAGTCTGTTCGCCACTTCAATTAACTTTTCTTTATTAATTAATGTTGATCTTAAACGGCTAAGTTCGCCTTCGTCTCTACTCGAAAATTGTTTGAATATTTCAGCAGTAATTATAGAACTTAAAATAGCATCTCCTAAAAATTCTAATCTTTCGTTATGATTGCTGCCCGAACTTTTATGTGTTAATGCTAACTCTAAGCAAGCTTTATCTTGAAAAGTATAATTTATTTTCTTTTCTATATCTGTCTTCATACAATTTTAGATCCAATTCTATTCCATCTTATTTTAATAGGTGATCCTTGAATGCTAAGCCAAATATAGCCAGCTTTGCCGATTAAGTCTTTCTCAGGTACCATCCCCCAAAATCTACTATCGCTACTATCATCTCTATTATCGCCCATCATAAAGTATTTTCCCTCTGGTACAACTACATCAATAATATTGGTGTCCTTTAAAGCACTATATTGCTGTATTTTGTGCGCGTAGCCAAAAAGATCTTCAGTTTTTTTGCTAACTAGAAGGGTTTGGCCTGAGTCATGATTATAGTGCGAATAACTGTCAAAAGTTTGGCTAGCTAGTTGATTATTAACGTAAAGCTGCTTGTTTTTGTAGACTATATGATCGCCAGGTACGCCAATTACTCGTTTTATATACAAGATAGCCCGATCTTTGGGCCAGCGAAACAGGGCAATATCGCCACGCTGTGGATGAGCTACATCAATCAAAGTGTCTCCTGAAATAGGCATTTTTACCCCATAACTAAGCTGGTTAACTACAATAAAGTCGCCAGGGATTATGGTCGGTTCTAGTGATCCAGTCGGCACTATGTAAGGTTGAAATAAGAATGATCTGACTACCCAAATAATCACCAGTATCCAAACATATGATCTTACTTGCTCTAAAATAACCGAGTTGGAATCAGCAAATTTATCTTTTAAATACAATTTAGCAATTATTGCAACAATAGCTGTAAGAACAGTACAAACCGTTAATACCGCTTCTAAGGTATAGAATATCATGAAAAAGCCGATTAACAGCAATGGTATTAGCTCATAGACCTGATTAAATAACTCAGGGCGCGGGGTGCCCATTTCAAGTCTACTAGGCTGCAACTTGAAGCGATCATAAACTGCAAGTGGCACAGTTACTAATAATGCTACAATTATCAAAATTTTTAATGTTAATAAAATATCCACTATTTCTCCTTTTTTTTGTCGTCCATTTTAAGCACTGCAAGAAAAGCTTCTTGTGGCACGTACACTGTACCAATTTGTTTCATTCTCTTTTTACCTTTCTTTTGTTTTTCTAGCAGCTTTTTCTTTCTAGAAATATCGCCGCCATAACATTTGGCGGTAACGTTTTTTCTTAGTGCGCTTATAGATGTGCGCGCAATAATATTATTGCCTATAGAGGCTTGAATAGCAATAGGGATCATTTGCTTAGGTATTAAATCTTTCAATTTCTCTGTTAACGACCTACCTAGTGAATAAGCGCGATCTTTATGCACTATGTTGGCGAGCGCATCAACCTTTTCACCATTAATTAAGATATCTAACTTTACTAAAGGGGCCGCTATAAAGTTATCAATGCTGTAATCTAGCGATGCATAACCCCTGCTTACTGATTTTAACCTATCAAAAAAATCTAATACAATTTCATTCATGGGTATTTTATAACTTAAGTTAACTTGGCTGCCAGTATACTGCATATTTATCTGCGTGCCTCTGCGTTCAGTACAAAGTCCTATTACTGCCCCTAAATGCTCTTGGGGTGTTAGAATATTAACAGTTGCAATGGGTTCTTCTATTTTTTCAAGGAAGTTAGGGTCCGGTAGTGCTGCCGGATTATCTATTTGAAGTAACACGCCTTTATTTGTGGTTACCTTATAAACTACAGTTGGAGCTGTGGTAATAAGATCAATATTGTATTCTCGCTCTAATCGTTCTTGTACAATTTCCATATGCAACATGCCAAGAAAGCCGCATCTGAAGCCAAATCCTAGTGCGTCTGAAGCTTCTGGCTCAAAAAATAATGAAGAATCGTTTAGTTTTAGTTTGCCAAGAGCCTCACGAAACGCTTGGAAATCGTCTGAGCTGATTGGGAACATGCCGGCAAATACTTTTGGTTGAATATGCTGAAAGTCTGGCAAAGCTACTTCTGCTGGGTTTTTTGTATGGGTTATGGTGTCACCTACAGGTGCTCCTAGCAAATCTTTTATATTTGCACAAAGATATCCTACCTCTCCACAACATAATTCTTCTTTCTCAATTCTTTTTGGTGAGAAAATGCCAATTTGTTCAGCGTAGTAGTCTTGCTTGGTTGACATTATTTTGATTTTATCATTTTTCTTTAGCGTGCCATTTTTTATTCTTACTAATGAAACAATGCCTAGATAGCTATCAAACCACGAGTCGATTATTAATGCTTCTAGTTTGGCCTCTGGGTTTCCAGCTGGTGGGGGGATCTCACGCACTAATGTTTCTAGTAGATCGTCTACTCCTAAGCCAGATTTTGCGCTGACACAATTAATGTTGTCAGTGTCGACACCGATTACATCAGATATCTCCTTTGAAATTTTATCTGGATCCGCTTGTGGTAAATCTATTTTATTTAGCACTGGCAAAATGGTTAAATCTTGCTCGAGTGCCATATAACATACAGCAACAGTTTGTGCTTCTACCCCTTGAGCTGCATCAACCACAAGTAGGGCGCCTTCGCAAGCGGCAAGAGATCTTGAGACCTCATAAGAGAAGTCAACATGCCCAGGTGTATCAATAAAATTTAATTGATATGTTTGATTGTCTTTAGCTTTGTATTCTAGAGTAACACTTTGAGCTTTAATAGTTATGCCTCGCTCTCTTTCTATATCCATAGAATCTAGCACTTGTGCTTGCATCTCTCGTTTGGTAAGTGCGCCACATACCTCTATTAATCTATCGGACAAGGTTGATTTGCCATGATCGATATGCGCAATGATAGAGAAATTTCTAATTAGCTTTTGCATAAGTGTAAGTTGCCTAAATTAATTTAAATCATAATTGAATGGTTATTATGCAGCATATCTAAAATAAATCAAATTTTGTATCTGAAATAGTTGCTAAAATTCAAATAATGTATTCAATCTATTTAGTTTCGTAACTAATGTGCGCAATATTATTGTTAGGCATATCAAAAATATTAAAGCTATAGTTGATAAAATGAACTGATGATCAGATTTACGTAAGTATATGTCTAAGTTATATATGCTTAAATACAGATTTTTATAAGTCTAGTTGGCGTGTGTAGGGCCATTGTTTTCTGGTATAAGTTATGAAATGCACAGCTGTATAGAGCTTGTTAAATTTATTATTTGTCATCTGATCTTTAAAAATAATTTCGTTATGTTTGGTTTTGGCTTTAAGATTATTAATAGTCAAAATTAATACCAATTGCGAAACAAAAAACTTACTAATTACTATATCTTCAATTGCACCGCTCGCATATGTTGCCTTCCAATCACGCGGATGGTGGTAATGCAGCTGAAATATGGAATTTGTGGGGATTTTACTGATATGTTTTACTATGTGTGCCATAAAGCTCGAGTAGGCTATAACCAAAGCAATTAGCTTTATAATAATAGCCTTAAGGTAAAACTGAATAGTTATAAGCATAAGGGTATAAATAATTATTAAATACCATAAAAATATTGTAGATGATTTCTCTATGTTGAAAGTGAGGTTGCTCATATGTTTGAAAGCTGTGTGAGGTTGCGGCTTAGATCCTTAATGTTATTTATATTATAGGCGATGCTTACTGTTAAAATTGTAGTGGTGATTATTGTTAATAGCAAAATCATGCCTTGCTCATTTTTTTTGTTTTTCATAGTGCAAACTCCATATTTGTGCTAAATGATTGTGAGCATATTGATACACTGGCCTTTATAGTGGCAATATCGTGCCAATTAGTTATGCCATTATGGCGATAGTAGTTTATTTTTTTGTTGCTAATTATTCCGTACCTAATGCTAAATTTGCATATATTGCGTAATATTTGCTCTTTGTTAGAGCTTTTTGTCGATTCAAGCAGGGTTTTTGTGTTTGACAAGTATATTTTTTTAGTGTCACAAATATTGTTTTCACAGCATGTGATATTTAAAATGTCATTTCCTGTTGCAATGTTGTTGCTACCCATAGTTTTGCAGTGCTGGTTGTTGGGTTGTATGTTATTTTTTAGGATCTGATATAGCATTAGTGTTTGCCTTGTATTTGTCAAATTTGCATTAATAACATCATGTTGCCTAATCATGCTGCATAAGATAGCCAGCAATAATAATGTTAATGCTGCCCCCATAGTTAGAGCTACTACGTTTTCTAGTAGGCAGAATCCTTGCTGAATATTAATTTTCATAATCGTAATTGTAGCCTTTGTTTGATTATTTTCTATACAGGTTTTTTCTTATGGCAGCAAAACTCTATAGAGAATAATTTGCATGATAAAAACGCTTTATGTGAAATTAATTTGATTTTAGCATAAAAATATACTAGTATTTAGCGCAATATTAATTTTTAAGGGTTTGTGTTATGCAACAAAGAAATGAGTCGTTTACTGCAAGTAAGCTTGCTGCTATTGCAGCTGTTGAGGTTGACTTTTGCGCGTTGAGGTCTTTAGATGACTATCAAAATGATTTTGATGTCGTGTTAGCGGCTATTAAGAAAGATGGTATGGCTATAAAGTTTGCCAGTCCTAGTCTTCGATCGAATGTCCATTTAGTTAGAGCTGCGGTAACTAATCAAGATTATGTTATAAATGAGATAGATTCCTCATTTAAAGGTGACGAAAGTTTCGCGCTATTCTTTTTTAGCTTTCCAAACAGAGGTTTTTATTTTAATTGGTTTAGTGGTTGCTTGCAGAAGAAGAAGGAGGTTGCATTGGCTGCAGTTTCTAGCTCTGGCATGAGCTTGAGTCAAATGCCTGGATTCGCAGACGACGGTGATGTTGTTGAAGCAGCTATAGCTAGCAATGCTGGTGCTTTATGTTATGCTGGGGAGCGTTTCAGATCCGATGTAGCTTTTGCTTCTAGGGCGCTGCAATCTTGTGGTTCGGCTTTAGAATATGTTAGTCCTATGCTCAAAGGAAATCCAGCCGTAGTTATGGCCGCACTTAGTAATGATGGCTTAGCTCTAGAGCATGCCTCTGAAGATATGCGCAGTGACGCTGCTGTAGTTGTCGCTGCTATTACACAAAATGGCTCGGCTATAAGTTATGCGCAAGGCTTATTGAAGTATAATGACAGGTTGGTTTCTATGGCTGTTAGTCAAAATGGCTTGGCTCTGGAGCATGTATTGCCAGGATTTAAGGCTAATAAAGATATTGTTTTGAATGCAGTTGCACAAAATGGTTTGGCGCTTGCTCATATTGATCCTAGTCTTGAAAATGATAAAGATATTGCTTCTGCTACAGTTAATAAGAATGGCCTGGCTTTAAGGTATTTGAAAGGTAATCTAAAATTTGATATAAGTTTAATTTCGGCTGCTATTCGTCAAAATCCTAAAGCGTTAGAGTACGCTTGCAAGGAGGTCAAAGATATCGTGCAAGGAAATAGGGATGGGTCCTTTATAGTAAGCCTAATAGACCATTTGATTTCTGCAGAATTTTCTGTCACACATAGGTTATTGTTTCGTGAAAGCAAGCTTATAAATATGTTTTTTTGCAAGTCTAATGCTTATGCATTTTCACATTTATTTTCAGAATTTTTTATAGATGTGAAGCGTCTCCCCGAGGTTTGTGTAAATTATGTGTTAAGTTATCTATTGCTTAAAGGCAGTGTTAGCAATTTGACGATTTCACGATCCTCACTAAATGTGAGGCCTGCAAAGCGTGTAAAGCTTGCAAAAGATGCAATAACTCCAAGAAATAAGGGGGGTGCATCAAAGGAGGAATCTGCTGATGCGTCCTCTTCAAAGAAAACTGTAGGAACTTTATTGGCCAGTATCCCTGGGGGGCTTCATCGTCATTTGCGCGCCCTTTATTAGCTAGTATCCCTGCGAAATCTTCATGCTCAGCTGAAGGGGCTTTATTGACTCTTCTCCCTGGGACGCCTGCAGGGTATCGTTAGTTTATTAAGACTACTCTAGAAAAAATGGAGCAGCCTGATGGCGAGAGATTTCCTGTTGTTTGGGAGAGAGGCTATTTATCTTTTTTTCTAAAGCAGTAATAGTCATATGTAGTATTTTAGTCCCTGCTTGATCGATAGTAGTGAAATGTCAGGGGCTAAAAATACACTGTTCTATGCGAAGATCTTGGGTTGTTTGTAAAAGCTATATATCTTGATTATTTACTTCTCTATAGATAAGTGCTATAATATTAGCTTGTAACTTATTGTAATTGCTGCGCAATTAATTTTGTCAGTAATGTTATTTAGATTCAAGGATGGTTAAGTTGAATATTATTGTCGTAGGAAGCACTAGTATAGGTGTGTCGCTGGCTAAAGAGTTAGCAGAAGAAGGGCATGAGATCACAATTATTAGTGAAGATCAAAATAAGCTGCATAGTTTGCAAAATAGTTTGGATATAAGGGCTATATGTGGCAAGCCATCTTATCCAGACATCTTAAGAGCTGCTAATGCCGAAGATGCTGATATTTTTATTGCAGTGACTGATTCTGATGAGCAAAATATGATTGCTTGCCAAGTAGCGTATTCTTTATTTAAAGTTCCACTGAAAATTGCAAAAATACGTTCTTCTCATTATTCTGTGCGGAATGAGCTATTTAATGATCAAAACCTGCCGATAGATATTTTCATTAACCCAGAGCAGTTAATTGCTAAGCAAGTATATAATCTAATTAGTAATCCTGGTGTCAATGGAATATATGGATTGTTAAATAACAATATTAACTTAGTAATTATTAGGGTTACAAAAGACACCTGCATTATTGCCAGGCACGTAGATGATTTGAAAAATATTGAAATTGATTTGCCGTATAACTTAGTGGCTGTAATGCGAAATGGGAAGTATTTAGACTTAGCCTCTAACCCTATGCTTGTTATAGGTGATGAGCTTTTGATTTTTGTATCAAGCACTAATACTGATGGTTTGATTTCTGGTTTCTATAAGCAAAACAGAACTGATGTGAGTAAAGTTATTATTGTAGGCGGTGGTGGCGTTGGTGCTGCGGCCGCTGCATATTTGGACGACAAGGGTGTGCAGGTTAAGATTATTGATCATAATAAGCATACCTGTGAGTATTTGGCGAAAAAATTTGATAAGATAACTATTCTTGAGGGAGATGCTTCTGAGAGAGCATTGCTGCTAGATGAAAATGTAGAAAATGTAGACTTTTTCTGTGCTCTTACTAGTGATGATGAAGATAATATTATTAGTTCTTTGCAGGCAAAATATTTAGGAGCTAAAAATGCTATCTCATTGGTAAATAATAACGAATATAAAGATTTGTTTGGCAAGAGCGATATAGATACGCTCCTGTCTCCTCAGCAAAGTAGTATTAGTGAGATATTAACAGCTATTAGGCGGCATGATATCACTAAAGTGTATACTGTGCTTTGTGAGTTATCGCAATGTATAGAAGTTTCGCTTGGAAAATTTAACGCTAGCGATTATGCTGGTAAATATTTGTCTCAAATCAATATTCCAAAGGCTTTTGTTTTTGGTGCAATTGGGCGTGGTAAGAAGGCCATATTTGATGAAAATATTATGCTAGAAGAGAATGATGTGTTAATACTTTTGGTGCCTAATAAAAAAGATTTTGTGCAAATATATAATATTTTAAATTAAATCTTATATTATTTTAGTTGAGGATTATGAAAAAAATTAAAATTATAATAGCGTTATGCTTCTTGTTCATCGCATTTGTACAAGCTAACGATGCAAAGCCTTTTGACTACGCTTATGCTAGTTATGTTGATGCTAGCAGTAGTGACTTGCGCATGTATGAGCTTGGGGCTAGATTCGATTTGCCGTTCAAACCTATAAAAAGATCTATTACATATTTGCAGTTTGGTTTTGCCGGTTGGAGCAGTATGCAAAATAGTAATGATAAGCTAACTGTAATTAGCATTGCTCCGCTGCTTAGATATAAGATTCAAGTATATAACGCTATGTTTCAGCCATATATAGATTTAAGCCTAGGCTTTGCTTACCTTAGTCGTAAAGATTTTGGCGGCTATAGCTTAAGTTCTGCTATTAGAATGCAAGATAGTATTGCGTTGGGAGTTATGTTTGGTGAAAATAAACAATATGATTTAGGTATAGGTTATACTTATTATAATAGGGTTGGCTTTGTTAATGGCGACAAAGAAATTAATGCTGTGCCTAGGTTGATCCTGGGGTATTCATTTTAAATGACTGTCGAATAATTTATAGTATTTCATATTTTTTTTATTGCTAGCTTGCAATAAAGCATAATAACGCTATAATTGTTTATTATTAGATATCTTCTGGGGCCCATAGCTCAGTTGGTTAGAGCAGGGGACTCATAATCCCTTGGTCCGAGGTTCGAGTCCTCGTGGGCCCACCAAATAAACTGATCATAATCTAGGCTAGTTTATTTTTAATATGTGCTGTGACCTGCCAATAACTATTTCAAGTTGGCTTCGTTGACTATAAAGGCTGTTTGTGTTTTTGTTAAGCATTCATGCATTGTTAACGAGATAAAATGGTTTGCTGCTTTTTAATATTGGCACATTAATAATGTATTTTGATAACTTTAGTATGTGCTATTTATAAGGGTTATTAACAAAAATCAAATATTAATATTCTCTTCTTTTCTCAGCGTTAATATTTCAGGGCCATTTTTTGTAATGTGAATGGTATGTTCCCATTGCGCAGATAAGCTTCTATCTTTGGTTACAACGGTCCATCCGTCAGGTAGAATTTTGTTTTGCTTTTTGCCAGCATTAATCATTGGTTCTATGGTGAAAACCATGCCTTCTACTATTTCAAGCCCTTCGCCTGGGTTGCCATAATGTAGAATTTGTGGGTCTTCGTGTAGTGTTTTGCCGATGCCGTGGCCACAATATTCTTCAACTACAGAAAAGTAGTTGTTGTGTGCATGTGTTTCTATTGCGTGCCCAATATCTCCAAGGTGGTTGCCAATAACTGCTTGTTTAATTGCTAGGTATAAACATTCCTGGGTAACTTTGATTAGTCTTTTTGCGAGGATAGATGCTTCCCCAACGACAAACATTCTTGCTGAATCTCCATGGTAGCCATTTTTTTCAGCAGTGATATCTATATTAATTATATCGCCTTTTTTTAATTTTTTGTCGTTTGGTATGCCGTGACAAATAACATGGTTCAGTGAAGTGCAAATTGATTTTGGAAATCCTCGGTAGTTAAGTGAGGCTGGAGTCGCGTTAAACTCCTTTGTCATGAAGTTATGACATATATCATTTAATTCATTTGTTGATATGCCTGGCTTTACATGCTGCTCTATCATTTCTAAGGTTTTAGCCACAACTTGTGAAGCTTCGGCTATTTTAGTTATTTCTTCTGTTGTCTTAATCATAAATGTAAAGTGCCCGATGTTAAAATTGGAGAAACTAGATAATATTATATTCTAAGTGTATATTCAATTTTTTTCTCAATATTAATTAAGTGTTATATATCAAATTAGTATGGCGCAGAATAATAATTTCATTTAATGAATGTCAATGTGAATTGGAAATTTTCTATTTTGTATAATTATGGTTTTACTATTCTGTTTTATCGTGATAATATCTGGGTTTAGTTGTGCTGAAGCGAACTGTCGTTTTGCATATTATTTTTTAACACGCACACCTTGTATATTACTGCAAAATAGGGTGTTAGCTTTAAGCTAATTATTTTGCTGATAGGTGGAGGCATAACCCTGGAGTTTAAATATGAGTAATCTTACTATGGCTGCTATGATTAAAGCAGCAGTTTATTTTGGGCATCGAAAGAGCTTTTTATGTCCGGCAATGAAGCCAATGATCTATAGCATGCATGACGGTATGCACATCATCAACCTTGAAAAAACTCTGCCTCTATTTAAGGAAGCGTTAGAATTTGTTGATAGGTTAATATATAACCAAGGCGAAATTCTAATAGTAGGTACTAAAAGAGCAGCTCAGCCACTAGTTAAAAAATATGCCTCTGAATGTGGTATGCCTTACATTGATAAAAGATGGCTAGGTGGAACATTAACAAATTTCAAAACCATTAAAAAATCTGTAAAAAGATTATTAGATTTAACCGACATGATTGAGCAAGGTTTGCCTGAGAACCTTACTAAAAAAGAAAAGCTTTCAATTATGCGTGAGCAAGGCAAATTAAATGCTAGTTTAGGCGGTATAAAAAATATGTCTAGTTTGCCAGATGCGATATTTGTAATTGATATTGGTGCTGAAAAAATTGCTGTTGCAGAAGCACGAAAATTAGGTATACCAGTAATTGCTATTGTGGATACTAACTGTTCTCCTTTGAACGTTGATTTCCCTATTCCAGGTAATGATGACGCAAGAAGAGCAATAGACTTATACTTGTCAAACTTAACAGATGTAATTACTAAAGCTCAAGCCACAATAGCATCTGAGCTTGCTGTAGCAGCTGCCATAAATGAAAAAGATAAGCTAAAAACATATACTAAAAAAGCTGCACAGAAGCCAGCTGAAAATAAAGAGAGTGATGTTAAAACAGCACCAGTAGCTGAAAAAGTAGTGGCTCCCAAGGTAGTGAAGAAAGTCAAAGCAAATGATGTTGTGACGAAGGTTGCTGAAGCTAGTGTTAAAGAAGCGCCTACAGCTAAAAAATCGGCATCTGAAGCTAAAGCAGAGCCAGCAGCTAAAAAAACTGTAACAAAAAAAGTAGCGCCAGCAGCTAAAGCGCCAGCAGCTAAAAAGACTGCAGTTAAAAAAGCTCCAAAAACTGATGATAAGTAATATAAATTTAAGTAAGGTATAATTATGGAAATTTCAGCTAAACTCGTTATGCAACTTAGGGAAAAGACTAATGTTGGCATGATGGAGTGTAAAAAAGCATTAAAAGAAGCAAAGGGTGATATCGAGTTAGCAGCAGAGTTATTGTTGAAGTCTGGTGCAGCTAAAGCAGGGAAAAAATCTGATAGAGTTGCAAATGAAGGATTATTATTTGTAGCAACTGCTGCAGACAGTTTGTCAGCAGCAATAGTGGAAGTTAACTGTGAAACAGACTTTGTGGCAAAAGCTGATGCATTTATAGAATTTGGTAATAATATTGCAAGTTTAGTATTACAGCATAATGTAACTACAGTTGCAGAACTTAATGCTTTAACTGCAGACTCAGGCAAAAGTGTTGCTGACATGTGTAATATTTTAGTAGGTCAACTTGGTGAAAATATTCAAGTAAGAAGAGCTGTATGTTTGAAAGTATCTAGCGGTAAAGTGCTGTCTTACAGTCATTCTGGCAAAATAGCATCTTTAGTACAAATTGAAGGTGATAATGCTGATGTGGCGAAAGATGTTGCTATGCATATTGCTGCGTTAAAGCCGCTGGCATTGCATCCGGCAGGTGTTGATGCAGAGGCAGCTGCAAAAGAGCAAGAGATATTTAAAGCTCAAATAGCAGAGTCTGGCAAAAGTGCTGAGATAATGGATAAAATTATAGCTGGAAAAATGAACAAGTTTTTAGCAGATAACTCTTTATATGGTCAAGTTTTTGTTAAAGACTCAAAGAAGAAAGTATCTGAGTATCTAGCAGAAAACAAAGTGGTTGTTACTTCATTTGTACTGTATGAGGTTGGCATGTCTGGTTGTGATGTAGCTATAAACGCATAATATTTTTACGGAGCTATGAATGGAAAATCTGAAGCCAATATATAAGAGAGTTTTGTTAAAGTTAAGTGGTGAAGCTTTATCTGGCAAAACAGATTTTGGCATAGATCCTGTAGTATTATCTGAATTAGCTCAAGATTTAGCGAAGGTTGTAAGTCTTGGAGTACAAATTGGGATAGTAATCGGAGGTGGCAACTTATTTAGAGGTAAAGAGCTCTCTAAGTATGGCCTGAATAGGATTTCTGGAGATTACATGGGCATGCTAGGAACCTTAATGAATGCTCTTGCCGCCCGTGATGTATTTGAGCAGCATAATTTACCATCTAGAGTTATGTCCGCAATACCAATGAGTGGTATAGTTGATCATTACGATAGGCGTAAGGCTATCCACCACATGTCAAAAGGCCGGATTGTTATTTTTGCAGCAGGCACAGGTAACCCGCTAGTTACAACCGATTCTGCTGCAAGCTTGAGAGGTATAGAAGTTGGTGCGGATGTTGTGTTAAAAGCAACTAAAGTTGATGGTGTGTATTCTGAGGATCCTAACATTAATCCTAATGCTAAAATGTACAAAAAAATCACGTTCCAAGAAGCGCTTAGTAAAGAATTAGGGGTGATGGATTTAGTCGCATTTTGTCAGTGTAGAGATCATGATATACCGATTAGAGTGTTTAATATCACAGATAAAAATAATTTAGTTAAAGTTGTTACTAGTGAGGAAGTTGGCACAGTTATTTCAAATGAATCGAAGGAGTAGAAATGCAGGAAATTATAACCTCAACAAAAGATAGAATGGTTAAAAGCTTGGGTCAGTTAAATATTGAGCTTGCCAAGATACGTACTGGCAGAGCTAATGCTAGTCTGATAGAAGATTTAGAAGTCTCCTGTTATGGTGCGATGTCGCCATTATCTCAGGTTGGATCAATTACGGTAGAAGATGCTAGAACCCTTGCGGTGTCGCCATGGGACAAATCTTTAATAGGTGAGATTGAAAAAGCAATTATGAACTCTGGTTTAGGTCTAAACCCTGCTTCTCAAGGTGATGTTATTAGAATACCATTACCTCCGCTAAGTGAAGAAAGGCGGAAAGAATTTGTAAAGCTTGCCAAAAGCATAGGTGAATCTGCTAAAGTAGCTGTTAGAAATATTCGTCGTGATATGTTAGTTACGATTAAAGATCAAGTTAAAGACAAAGATCTAACAGAAGATGATGAACATAGACTTAAAGCTGAAATTCAAACTGTAACGGACAAAATGATTGAGCAAGTTGATACTAAAGTTTCAGAAAAAGAAACTGACTTATTAAAGATATAGTTTAGTATGAGCACTCCCAAACATATTGCCATAATTATGGATGGAAATGGCAGATGGGCAAGGAATAAAGGTCTCCCCCGCGTATACGGTCACCAAGTTGGTAAAAAAGCTGTAACTAGGGTTGTGCAATATTGTTTAGATTATGGGATTGAAAGTTTAACATTATTTGCTATGAGTACTGAAAATTTTTCTCGGAGTAAATTTGAAGTAGATTTCATCATAGATTTATTAACTAGCAGTATAGTTGCTGAGTTAAATGAGCTAAATAATAAAAATATCAAGATATCCTTTGTCGGGGATGACACTATATTGCCAGAAAAGCTCCGTGATACGATAACAGAGGCATCTAAAGACACTTCAAATAATACTGCATTAAATTTGACTATAGCGCTCAACTATAGTGGCAGGTGGCATATTACTAAGGCTGTGAATAATATTTTATACCACCGCCAAGATAGCGAATATGCTGAAAATATTACTGAAGATGAAATAACTAAAATGATTAATAATGATTTAATATCTGAGCCAGATTTATTAATTAGAACTGGTGGTGAGTGCCGGATAAGTAATTTTTTGTTATGGTCATTAGCTTATACGGAGTTATTTTTCACTCAAACTTACTGGCCTGATTTTGAAAAAAAAGATTTTGAAGAAGCTTTAAATAGTTATAAAGATAGAAATAGAAGATATGGTTTAATTACTGAGGAAAAAGTATGACTAACTTAATGCAAAGAATGTTATCTGTGTTAGGCATTATTGTTATAGTTACATTTGCTTTATTTGTTAGAGAAGATGTCTTTATGTTTTTGATATCATTATTATTGTTTTTCAGTAGTATAGAATGGATGAATATGCTTGATACTGGCAAATTCCATAATATATGTTATGCAATTTTCAATGTGGCCCTATTACTTTTTGGCATATTTGTTGATCACTTTTGGTTGGTTGCAATTGGAGTGTTGTGGTGGGTTGTGGGTATAATATTACTTTTTCAGTATGTGCGTAAATCTGCAGCTGGAGTAAAGTGGAGTAAGCTTACTCATGTTGTTGTAGGAGCTATGCTGCTGGTGCCGAGTGCTTCTAGTATTATTGTTTTGCGTGAATTTGGAGCTGATATTTTATTAATATTACTATTATTAGTATGCTCAGTAGATGCTGGAGGTTATTTTGTTGGCAAAAAATATGGCGCGAACAAATTAATGCCATTAATATCGCCTGCTAAAACTATAGAAGGTAGTTTAGGTGGTGTGGTATTAGCAATTATACTTACCATAGCTGCTTACTATATTATTCCGATAGATTCATTTGGGCTATTAGAAATCATCCTCATGAGTTTATTCATTGCAATATTTGCTATATTAGGTGATTTATTTGAGAGTATGGTGAAACGTCGTTTCGGCATTAAAGATAGTGGCAATGTAATACCTGGGCATGGTGGTTTGTTAGATCGCATTGATAGCTTCACAGCTGCTGCGCCACCATTTGCATTATTATTGTTGTTTACGCCTTTTTAGTAAAAATTGATAGGTTTATCGTTATGTTAAAAATTTTTTATCGCTTAATTATAATATGTTTGATTTCTTGCTCAGCTGCTTATGCTGAGTTTGCAGTTAAAAATATTACTGTCGCGGGCTTAAGTCATATGGATGAAAGTATAGTTCTTTCGGCATCATCTGTACACTTAGGCGACAGCCTAGAGAGTGATGATATCACAGCTCTTATTCATAATATTTATAAAACAGGTTTTTTTGAGAATGTTATAGTTGAGCGCGATAATGGTAATTTAATTATTAAAGTTACTGAAAAGCCGGTTATAGCTGCAGTTAAAATTAATGGTTATGAAGGAATAATTTCTGCAGAAGAAGTTGAAGATATATTATTGAAATCAAACTTAGTAATTGGCAAAGTATTCAGTGAGTCAACTTTATCTGGCGTTAAGATCTCGATATTAAATGACTATAAAGAAAAGGGTTATTATAGCGCTCAAGTTACCAGTAAAATAAAAAACATAGCTAAAAATAAAGTTGATATAATAATTGATATTCAGTCTGGTGAAGTATTAAAAATAAAAAATATTAATATTGTCGGGAATAATAGTTTAGCAACTGCAAAAATATTAAAGGTGATGCATTTATCTGAGAGTGGTTTGTTTTCTATATTTCTTGAAAATGATTTATATTCTGAGTTAAAGCTTGAGATGGATCTAAATGCTATTAATACTTTATATTTAGACAATGGTTTTTTAGATTTTAAAATAATCTCACACGATGCTGTAATTAGTGATGATAAGACTGAAGCTGATATAACAATTAAGTTGTCTGAAGGGCATGAATACAAAGTGTCAGGCTATAAGTTAAGCGGTGATTATGTTATAGCAAAAGAAGAAATTATAAAGCAGATAACTATAGTTGAAGGAGATGAATTTTCACGTAAAAATATTTTAGCTATAGTTAGCAATATTACCGATTTGCTTGCAAACAAAGGTTACGCAAATGCTAATGTCAATGTTGGAATTAGAAATATAGATAAATCAAAGCATACTGCAGAAATAGACTTTACAATTGCTCCAGGACCACAGTTTTACGTTAAGCATATTGATTTTAAAAACAATTATTTAACAGATGATCTTGTGTTAAGGCAAGAGTTACAACAATTTGAGGGCTCTTTATACCAAAAAGATAAAGTTACAAGTTCATTGCGTCATCTTAATAACGTTGGTTACTTGAAAAATATAAATTGCTCACATGCAAGGATAGCAAACACTAGTTGGTTGGATATTAATTGTTCAGTAGAGGAGAGTTTATCATCAACTCTAACTGGGCAACTAGGTTATTCTGATGTAGAAGGTTTACTGTATGGGTTTAATTTTAAGCAAAATAATTTTTTAGGCACTGGCAATGTTGTATCATTAGAATTCAACCGCACTGAAATGGAGAAAACCTATAAGATATACCATAGTTGGCCGCATCTGTCACTTGCAGGTGATAGTGCTGATGTATCTATATATTATAAAAATTTCACACCAAATAGAACAAATCTTAGTCAATACCAGACTAATAATTATGGTGCCGCTGTAAGTTATGGGGTTACTACATCTGACCATAGCAGGGCCGCTATTAACGCTGGGTTTGAGAATATTAAAATTACAACTATGGCAGGTTCACCAACCGAAATAACTAATTATGTTGCTGATTACGGCGATAGTTTTAATGATTTTAAAATAGGTTTTAGTTGGAATTATAATTTATTAGATAGGGCAGTATTTCCCAACTCTGGTTTATCACAGCATTTTGCCAGTGACTTTGGATTGCCTATTAATAGTAATGCTGATACTTTAAGCTATTATAAATTAAACTATAAGAGTTCATTGTTTAAAACATTATATTCTTTTAGCCCACAGCATAAGTTGATGGTTAACTTAAATACTAAGTTGGGGTATGGTCGTGGTTTAGGCAATCAAGATAGTGACTTACCTTTTTTCAAAAACTTTTTTGCTGGAGGCATTGGGTCTATCAGAGGCTTCAAGTCAAATAGCTTAGGTCCACATGGCTCAATCTCAAGTGGGGGCAGCTCTCCTTTGGGTGGTGATATTATGCTAATAGAAAGTGCTAATATTATTATTCCTCAAAGTTTTAGTGAAGATGTTAGGTTTGGATTATTTGTAGATGCCGGAAATGTTTTCAGTGGATCTATAGACTGGAGTGATATCAAGTATTCTGCGGGCGTATCAATTCAGTGGCGCACTCAAATAGCTCCTTTTGAATTTAGTTTTGGTTTCCCTATAAACGCTAAAAGCCTGGATGAAAAAGAAAAGTTTGCCTTTACTATTTCGACTGGGTTCTAGTTATGGAGCCTTATTCTTAAGGCTGCGGGCTCCATAATTGTTGTCCTTTTCTCTAAGACCGTTGCTGCCTGGCTATCTTTTTTTGTCGTCTCTAAACTCTTTAGTCCTATATTTACTTCAGGGTGGTGCCAGTATCTAAGTTAAAATTTACTTATATCTTTGAATATAAGTTGGTCGCTACACTATTTGCCTTCATTGTTATCCTGGGCTTAATTCACGATTTTAGCAATAATGCTCTGTAGCTATAGTAATTATATATTCACCTCTTGCTTCTATCTTATCCCGATTTAAATCCGTTAAAAACAAAGGTATATCATTTAAATTTCAGCATATATTGCCATGATTAACTATAATAAATAATAGTATAAAAAATAGGTGTTGTTATGCGGAACTTTTTTTTGGGAGAAAACAGAGAAGAGCAATTTGCCAGAGTGGATAAGGAAAAAGCTTTGGTAAAAAAAATCTTAGCTGGCGATAGCTCAAATCCGAAAAGGGTTAAGATTACTAAAGAAATGATGTTGCAAGTAGTAAAACAATCTGGTGGGTCGCTAGACAAGGTGGGTGAGTCTTGGCAGAACGATAGGTCTTTTATCTTGTCAGCAATGAGATTAGCCTCTTATGGTGACAATGGTCCGCTGAAAATGAGTGGTGTGCCTGAAAAATTTAAAAGTGATCCAGGGGTATTCCTCGAAGCATGTAAAAATGATGTTAATGACAATACGCATATTAATGCTAAAACGCAGCAGTTATTAAGACAATATGCAGAGGATAGTAAACCAGGTGAGTTATATGGATCTTGGGAATCCTACGCAGACTCATCTAACTCAACTAACAGGATGGGCTTGGGAGGTAAAATCGCCGTTATGGCAATACTTGCTGCGAATCGAGTTTCAATAGCAGTTGCCTCAGTATTTGCAGCAGTTAGATCTAGCTCAGCATCTAAAGCCCAGGATGATTCCATAATTGTTAATAAAAATCCAAATAGTCGTGCGGTGTCTGCTGAGGCATTGTCTTCTAGTGAAACTCAAGCACAATCTGCAAGCATGGGTGATCCGGGCACAAGCAAAACGACCAGAAAGGGCCAAACAAGACCAATAAGCGCGCAATCTGAACCCAGTAAACCTGTATCTGGACTAGGGCAAGGTGGTGGTAGGCCTGGGGCTCCCAAGAAGTCTTCCCAACAACGTGGCGAGGCTCCTAGCCGCCCCAATGCTCGCGGCCCTGGCCGATAATAACAAACACCTAATATTTTGAATGCATATTTCTGCCAATTTTAATATCTTCATCTTATTTTTAAAATATGTACTATAATAATAATAGATTATAAAAAAACAGGTTGTATTATGCAACAATCAACAATCAACAATCAACAATCAACAATCAACAATCCAACAAAATTTAGCTCCAGGTCAGGGCGTGAAATCGGTATTAGAAGGTATTAGATCTGAAATCAGACAGAATTTATTTAACTTAACAGTATCTGACCTTGAGAAAGACCCGGGTGGCCGACAAAAGTTGCTTAATTATATTGATAACGCTGCTCTATATGATCAATATAGAAGTGACCTAGACATAAGAGGGCTATTAACATTGATAAAAGCATTTCAGGATATAGAAGATCGTCTTGTCCCTGAGTTATCGCGTCCTGAATTATCTAGTGATAGTGAGAATAGTTTTAATTTTTCAGAAGATAAAAAGATACAGGCATATTTAACCGTGCTTGATGGTATTAAGGATCTTAAGGATAAGTCGAACTTACTATCTAACTTAATTATTATAACAAGTTTTGCTGTGGCAGTTGTAGGAATTACCCTAGTTGTAGGCGTTTCTATACCTGCATTACCAATTCTGACTCCTGCTATTGGTATTGGACTCATACTGGCAGCTGTAATAGGCGCGCTTGTTGTTTTGGGGCAAAGATCTAGTCAAAATAATATTTTTAGTTCTTGGATGCAGGGTCTTGGTAAAGGCACGTCAGATAGAGTTACGAATATAAAAGACACATTGGTAGATTTTGCTCAAGAGTATAAACGATTACCTAATACTGTCAACGAGTACCGTTCATTCGCTTCAGGTGGGGCGATTCCATTAAATGGTAGTCCAAAAGCAGCAGCATCGGCTAATATTTATAGCAAGGAAGGTACTGCGCTTGCACCAGGGGCTAGACCATCTACACAAGAGGATGATGGGCAGCTAGGCCAATCCTCAGGGCTAAAATAAATAATATGTTTAAAAGTATATAAATGACCTTGATCATAATTCTCTGTTTGAGATTTTCCAGATCATCTTTAATAGCTCATAATCTTATTTATAGAATGATTTTCAATGAAATCAGATGATTAGGCGTAAATGTGCTTTTCTTAAGTTATTAAAAAATTGTTGTGCTGGTACTCAGCATGACAATAATAAGGAAGTAGTATGAAAGGTAAAAATCTAAGGCAGAGCTCCAACAGCATTGGAAAACAATGCTGTACTTAGAGGGGCGAAAGGTCTAGACAAATTAAAAAAATATATTGCAGCAGCTGAAGATTTTAAAATAGTCACAGCTGATATTAGCAAAGAGATAAAGAGTATAGAAGAGTCTTTTTGGAAACCGCAAGCACAATCTGCAAGAAGGGGTGCGACGGGCGCAAGCAACACGGCCAGAAATGGCCAAACAGGACCAAGAAGCGCGCAGCCGTCAACAGCCAGCAAATCTGAACCCAGTAAATCTGAATCTGGACGGCGGCAAGGTCGTGGTAGGCTTAGGACCCCCAAGAAGTCTCCCCAACAACCTGGCGAGGCTCCTAGCCGCCCCAATGCTCGCGGCCCTGGCCGATAATAACAAACACCTAATATCTTCATCTTATTTTTAAAATATGTACTATAATAAGATTAGATGATTTCAAAAAGAGGGAAAAGATATGCCGGAAGAAACATTACCAACAGCCTCAGATGGTAAAAAAGAACAGGCAATATCATTATTAGCGGCTATGCAGTTGTTTAAAGATGCTTGTGGTCAGAATCCTAGTGGAGCTCTTGCTTCAAATAAAACAGAGATAATGGCAGCATTTGAAGCAGTTGTGGTAGCTCCATTATTAGCATGTAAAGTTGGGAATGTTGCGCCACCAGCTACTAAAAAACAAATTAAAATAGTTGAATTTATTAAGCGTGTTTCTGAAATTGTTGATGTTAATGATACAGATGGTAATGGGCTTAAGGCTGTAGGGAATGAGGGTGCAATTTTAAATGTTGCTGATGGTAAAACTACTATGAAGGTTATGGATGGTAAAGGCCTAAATATAACCCGTACACAAGAAACAGCGGTAATGGATCATGAAAATTTGAAAAAAGTTGCCGCTTGGTATGAAGGCGGAGCTGGTAAAGGTGCTAATTCTCTTGCAATGCCTCTTCCAATGAAGCAGTGGCAAAATGAAATGTTAGGCTATAAGGTAACTGCATTAGCTAACATTGCTATTGAACAGGAGCGAGCAGTTAGGATAGATGATTTTTTAGAGAAGGCAAAGCTTCAAATTCCAGCTAAGCTTAGAGTTGCTGGGCTTGGTAATATGCGTGTACACACTGTAACATGCACTACTACCCCAAGTGGTGCTGAGATATTATCTGCGATGTTACCGCATGCGAGCCATGACGCACATGATTTGAAAAATCCTAAACAAGAAGTGGAAGTTGCAAAAAGAGCTATGGAATCTGTAATGCGCAGCTCCCATGCAAAAGATCAGCGTGGTAATCTGAAAAAAATGCTGAATCTTGATGATAGTGAAAATAGCAAAGAAATATTAAAAGAATATGCACAAAACTTAGGTATTACACTCGAAGACGCTAGCAGTGTAGATAAAATGTTAGATAAATTAATGCCACAGTTTATGACAGTAGATCGTTTAACTAGTTTATTTGCTTCAAAAGATTTAAATACTTCAATGGTAATAGATAAAGCTATTATGCAAATCCAAGCTGATAAGAGCCAAACTATAAAAATAA
>CAWVRI010000017.1:0-25471 GCA_963932595.1 uncultured Legionellales bacterium | reverse complement strand
CTTGTGATTATAATTATTTTAATACTCTAAAAGAAAAATTACACTGGGAGAGAAAACCACATGCTAGATTATTTACAGATTAAAAATTTTACTATTATCGAGAACGAATCTGTAGAATTTCACCCAGGTTTGAGCATAATTACTGGAGAATCTGGCTCAGGCAAGTCCCTTATTCTAGATGCAATTTATTTGATTTTAGGTAGTAGAACAAGCATTGATATTATTCGGCCTGAAAATGAAAAATGTGATTTAGTTGCGCAATTTAATATCACTAATAATAAAGCTGCAAAATTATGGTTACAAAGCACTGAAATTGATGATTCAGAGTGCATTATTACTAGAAAGTTTCATAAAAATAAACCTGGCAAATGTTATATTAATGGCCAACTTTTAACTCAAAAACAATTAAAAGAGTTTGCAAGCCATTTAGTATATATCCATAGTCAAAATGAAAACTACCAAATATGCGGCCCGGGATACCAGTTAACACTCTTAGATGATTATGCCTGCAGCCATACTACTGTAGCTAAAGTGCGAGCTTCATATCAGAAGCTCGTAGCTATAATACAAGAAATAAATTCTTTAACAGCAGTTGTTGCAACTCAACATGACAAGCTTGCCATGCTGGACTATTATCTTGAAGAGCTATATGAACACACACAAGATGACGAACCTTTTGAAACTTTAGAACATAATTACAAACGAATGAGCAAGAGCATTAACTATCAAGAATTACTTCAGGAGACAGAAAGCGTTATTTCGGGAGACTCAGCCCTTAGCAATCTTAGTAGATTATTAGCAAAATTTGAGCAATACAAACACACATTCCCTGAAACATTAAATATTATTAATCTCATACAAGAAACAACAACTAATTTAGAAGAAGTACAACAAGAAATAAAAGCTAATTTCTCAAGCAGCGATGATCATGAAGATAAGCAGCAAAAACTAGAAATAAAAATTAGTAAATGCTATGATCTTGCAAGAAAACATAATACTAACCCTAATAATTTAATAAACATTATAACAGAATTAGAGCAAAATAAAGCAAGTATTATAGCTGCTCAAGATGACCTTGCCGAAAAAAAACAACAACAGGCAGCAGAGGTAATCATATATGATGATTTGTCATCAAAGTTACACCAGGAGAGAGCAGAAGCAGCATTAAAGCTGGAAAAAGAAATTAAAGCTATACTACCTAAACTAGGTATGCCACATGGAAAAATCAATATTAATGTTGCGTATAATGAAGAATCACAAAAATCAACCGGTAAAGACGATATATGTTTTATGTTCAGTGCCAACCTTGGGCATGAATTAGAAAGATTACAAGATATTGCATCTGGAGGTGAAATATCTAGAATCAGCATGATATTAGAATTGCTCACAAATAAAGAAAACCATAGTACCGCATTAATTTTTGATGAAGTTGATACTGGGGTTAGTGGTAAAATTGCAAGAGACATTGGCGTGATCTTAAAACAGCTAAGTAATAACTGCCAGGTTATTGCTATCACCCATTCACCACAAATTGCTTCGCTTGCAAATAATAATTACAAAATAACCAAAATAACTGAGAATAAAAAAACCTATTCTAAAATTACGCATTTATCTAATAAAGAAAAAATCAATGAAATTGCTGCTTTAATTAGTGATGGCAGTTTGAATGATAATGCTATTAATCAGGCAAAAATATTATGTGAGGACGATGCTTAATGGTTACAACTCTCACAAACCCCATACATAATCATGCAGTGATCTAGCATAGTAAAATTGTGTTTTTTTGCAATCTCTATTTGACGATTTTCAATAATCTCATCAAAAAATTCGATTACCTTACCACATGAATTACAAACTATATGGTCATGATGATTTGAATCTGTAAGCTCATATACTGCTCTATCGTCATCAAAGTCATGGCGTGTTATTATACCTAATTCTTCAAATTGATTTAGCACCCTATAGATTGTGGCAAGGTTTATTTTAGTATCACTTTGACTAAAAGTTTCTTGAATTTCATAAGCACTTAAATGTTTCAAGTCTGGCTCATGAAATAATTGGTAAATCTTTAGCCTAGGCACAGTAATCTTTAACCCTAGATTCTTCAGCTTTTCACTAGACATATAATGTTAACTCCTGTTAGCATGCTAATGTAACTAATATAAACTATTTTATGAAAGGTAACCATCTTATGTATAAAAAAATAGCTCATTCATGTTTGTTTTTAATATTCATGCTTATTAGTAGCTGTGGGCAATTTAGCTACCGGGCAAATGTATCCCAAGGATTCATCCCAACTGCTGCTGCAACCGCTAATATCAAAATTGGTATGAGCCCAACTGAAGTAGTTAAACTTGTTGGAGAGCCGACTATAAAAAATGCATTTTACCCAAATAAGTGGTCATATGCCGAAATAATAGATCTTGGTAACAACAATATTATAACGAAAACCCTTACCTTAACATTTTCTAATGGCAAGCTTAGCAAAATAAATAAATCTATTTAATTTTATTTTTTTCAGCTCTAAGTTTACGCGCTTCGTGTGGCAATATTTTGAGTGGCCGGTAAATCACAATACGGTCATACTGTGTAACCTTGTCATCAAGCCCAGTATTTTTACTATTAATGCCGACGACTATATCCGATATATCTAGATGTGGATATTCGATAAAAACTCCACAGTTATAAAGCACCTCTTTAATAGTAGAATTATGAGTTGTCATTAAAGATATGAAAAATATATTCATACTACTTTCGGCATAGCACACTTCAACTATAATTTTATCCATAGAGCTTCTTAGCCCTCGCAATAAATGAACTCATTATTTGACTAGAAGCCTTATCTAACAAGCCTGGAAGTATCATTCTTAGTGCTTTATTACTATCACTCAATTCTATTTCCAGCGATACTTTAGATATTGTATTGTTAATATGAATAAAGCTCCAACAACCGCATAACATATCAATAGGCCCTTCGACAAGAGCCATTGTTATTTGTGAATTTGGAGTGATTGTATTCTTAGTAACTAGACGCTTACTTATGCCCAAATATGAAATTTCAATAGAAGCTTCTACATTACTATCAAAACTAGATATAATTTCACTATTTGTGCAATACGGCACAAAGTCTGGATATTTTTCAATATCTGCGACTAAACTATACATATTTGCTGCTGAATATGGTACAATCTTTTCTTTATTGATATTTTGCATATTAATAAGACCTTTTGTTAAAATCATTCTACACTATTATGTCAAAAAAACAAAAAAAAAGTCCAAATAACATTGCTAGCAACAAGAAGGCTAGGCACGATTATAGCATAATGCAAACTTTTGAGGCTGGCATTGCGCTGGAAGGCTGGGAAGTAAAAAGTATTAGAGCCGGAAAAGCTCAGCTAAAAGAAAGCTATGTAATCTTAAAGAATAGTGAGGCATGGTTAATTGGAGCTCACATTAGCCCCCTTAGTTCAGCATCAACTCATATTACAGCAGATCCAACTAGAACTAGAAAATTACTCCTGCATAAAAAAGAGCTAAATACTTTAATAGGAGCAGTACAAAAGAAAGGCCTAACTGCAGTTGCGCTTGACATGCACTGGAAAAGTCACCTAATAAAGCTCAATATTGCGCTCGCACAAGGAAAAAAACTGCATGATAAAAGAGCTAGCGCAAAAGATAAAGACTGGCAAAGGACAAAAAGCCGGACTCTAAAAAATGAAAGCAAGTAACTTAAGGCGCTAAAAACCAGCTCGACTTTTTATAATGAATTTTCATTTCTTGCAAAATTATTTTACATATGCCCCAGCCAGGGATAGCAAATAGCATACCCCAAATCCCAAATAAATTACCACCAATAATTATTGCAAGCATCACTGTTAGTGAATTTAGCCCAAGTTTAGAGCCAACAATTTGTGGCGTTAGCAAAAAACTATCGAATAAATAAGCCCCTAAGAATACTGCTATCACCCCTAATATAAGCCAATAACCATACCCAGTTGCACATGATACTAAAATAGAGCTTATAAGACCAAGAGCAAAGCCTGCATAAGGTATAATACTTAGAACACCAGTCAAACAACCTATTAAAACTGAAAATTTCAACCCTAAGATTGAAAGGGCAATGGTATAATAAATGCCTAATATGATCGCAACCAATAACTGCCCTCTTACAAAATTTGCCATAACAATATCAATCTGTGCAATTAAGCGATCACATAATGGTAAATATCTAGCAGGCAGCCACGACTTTAATACTGTATTTATATTACTAAAATATAGCGACACATAAAAAAAGAATACCGGAAATAAAAATAAGCTTATTATGCTTATAATAATATTTACAATACTAAATACGGCAACCTTCAGAGCCCCACCAAACCATAAAAATGAAGAGTGTGAAAAACTTGGTAAATTAGCTTGTAAAAATTTCAATAAGTCACTTTCTTCTAATGGAATATTAATGCCATAATCTGCAAGAAGTGGTGATATTTTTTTAAAAAATAGCACTATTGTATGTGGCATATCTTTCAAAAAATAAGTTAGCTCGGTTATTATATAAGGCATGGCAACAAATAATATTGAACACATAATAAACAATATAAATAACAATATCAAAAATGCAGAATGTTTTCTATCAATACCCTTTATCTCTAGAACCTCATATATAGGAAAACATAAATATGCTACCAACCAGGCTAGTAATAATGACCATAAAGACCCGGCCAAACCTATAACACTTAATAATATTAAGATAGTAATAAAAGAAACTGCTGACCAAGTAGAGTTATTATTCATTGAGAGCTCCTCATTTATGGTATTACGCAATACTCATATCATACGGCGATAAGTTAACTTTAACAAGTCAGTAATTTGCCTTAAAGCATACAAAATGCTATAATGGTATTACTGGGGGTGATTTGGCTTCGACGCAGATTACAAAATCCTAGGAGCATGTCGAGAATGCAAAGCCACTCGTAAAAATGCCTTGTAAACTATAATTGCAAATAACAGCAAAAAACCAGTAGCAGTTGCTGCGTAAGCAGTAGCTCTTCCCATTACCAGCTCAGTGCCCACAATGAGCTGCGTTCTTTCGAGAACATGTAATGGTCATACATTGTCGGCTCGCAGCAAGGTTCCCTTATGGCCAAACTGTTAAACATTACGTAAGGAAGCCTTTAAATATCCTGTCTATCGGAGCTTTAAAGGTTAAATAATAGTTAGACTAAGCATGTAGCGCCGACGGTTGAGGGTTTTCGGACGCGGGTTCAACTCCCGCCACCTCCACCATATTTAAAAATAGGCAGAGTATAACTATTTGTTCATATAAGCTAATATATTGTTAAAACCAGCATAACTGGACCCTGTGGTCAAAGCCACAGGGGGTAGGCGGAGGGCCCTATTTCTGATCTCTCCCTACGCCCTATTGCTTGACAATATGGTCCAGGATCAAATAGCCCTATGTCCAAGCAGTAGCAATAACTTCCTCTTTTTTTCTTACACTAGCTAAAATAGATCCAGCAAATAAACATATACAAGAAAATACTATCGGCCAAGAAAACACAGCAAACCCCGCAAGAGTAAGACAGGTAACCGATAAAGGAGGCGCAAAATAGGCAATCACTGAGACCTTCCATGCCTCTAAATGTTTAACAGCCCGATCTAATGCCTGAAAAGAAGCCCAATGATAGCTAATGCCTAACGGCACAAAAAGCATAAGCTCAAAATTTGAGGGTATAACTGTTGTTTCAAATAATAAGTGCCCGATAAGACTTAATATAGCACCAAAACCAGCATACAAACCAACTATTTGACTTGGCACGGTAGCATATTTTTTTGAATATAAAGCATAAGCAGCACAAGCAATAGCCCCCATTGCTGCAAAGCCATAACCATACATATTTTTCAAAATTACCCCACCAACAGTCTGCAGATTATCAAAGTGCAGCATGAATAAAGAAAGAACGCATAACGCTATGCCCATTATATGTCTGGAAGTTAGTTTTTCTTTGAAAAAAATTGACCCGCCAATTGCAATGAATAACGGCCAAATATAATATATTATTTCAGCATGCACAGGTGGGGCAAACTGAAAAGAACTAATATATAGTATATTTAAACCAGATAAACCTATTACTCCAGATACCCACATTTCAGTAGGAGCTTTCATAAGATGCCAACTCTTTTGCATGGTCAGCTGAACAGAAGTACAAATAAAACCTATGGTCATAGAACAACATAACATTTCAAAAGGAGGTATATTGCCTAACATAACTATTAAAACTGAAAGGTAACCCCAAATAAAAACAGCTATAAGACCAAATAATAATGGGCTCTTCATAATACTTTTTATATCCATAATTTTAACACTCCTTAATTATAACCAATCTAATTTTCCTAGCTGAATCTTACTCTCAAGTTGCGGAGGCTAGATCGATAAACCACCTGAAACTTTAAAGTTTCAAATGCTCCTAGTTTACAGAAGAATTAGCAACCTCCATAGCTTCCTCTTTTCTCTTCATACTGGCCAAGATAGATCCAGCAAATAAACATATACAAGAAAATACTACTGGCCAAGAAAACACCCCAAACCCAGAAATAGTAAGCAAAGCAACTGATAAAGCAGGAGTAAAATATGCAATTACAGATATCTTCCAAGCTTCCAAATTCTTAACAGCCTTGTCCCATGCTTGAAAAGAAATCCAGTGCGCACTAACACCCATAATAACAAGCAGCATTAGCTCAAACATTGAAGGCACAACATTATTTTCAAAAATAAAATGCCCTAATAATGTTAATATAGCACCAAGTCCAGCATATAAACCAACTATTTGACTAGGCACGGTTGCATGTTTTTTGGAAACTAAATTATAAGTAGCGCATACAAAAGCTCCAGCTAAGGCAAAGCCATAACCATACATATTTCGTAATGTAACACCACCAATATTCTGAAAATGATCAAAGTGTAGTAAAAACAAAGAAACAACACATAGTGCAATTCCAATTATATGCTGTCGCGTTAATTTTTCCCTGAAAAAAAAGGTACCACCAATTACTACAAATAATGGCCAAATATAATTTATTATCTCAGCATGAACAGGTGGCGCAAACTGAAATGCGCTAATGTACAATATATTTGTACCTGACAAACATGTGGCACCAACTATCCACATAGGAAGTGGAGCCCTCATAAGATGCCAGCTCTTTTGCATAGTTAACTGAATAGCAGTAAGAGCCCCCCCTATTATTAAGGAAAAAGATAGCATCTCAAAAGGCGGTATATTCGACAACATAGTTATTATAACCGCAAGATAACTCCAAATAAAAATAGCTATAAAACCAAGTAATACAGGGTTTTTCATAATACTTTTAACATTCATAACTCAGCACTCCTTTTATTAATCTAAAATCGGGTCTTCTAAAGTCATGAGAGAAGTATTACCACCAACAGCGGCAGTATTTACAGTTAACGTGCGCTCATGACAAAGGCGCAACAAATAATTAGGACCACCAGCCTTAGGGCCAGTACCAGACAAACCTTCTCCACCAAATGGCTGCACCCCAACTACAGCTCCAATAGTGTTTCTGTTTATATACACATTACCAACTTTTATTCTAGCTCTAACATATTCAGCTGTGCTCTCTATTCTAGAATGAATGCCAAAAGTCAAACCAAAACCTGTGTCATTAATAGCATCTATGACCTTGTCTAAATCTTTTAGTTTATAGCTTACAATATGTAACACCGGCCCAAACACCTCTTCTTTTAACAGCTCAATTCCTGAAATTTTATACATTCTAGGCATAAAAAACGTGCCTTTTTCATATGATGATTCACTAGGAGTTTCATATAATAGCTCGGCATCTGTTGTGCTTAAATATTCAACATGAGACATTAAAGCATTATACGCCCTTTCATCAATAACTGGACCAACATCAACATTTAAGCAGCTAGGATCGCCTATAATAAGCTCAGCCATAGCACCTTTAAGCATCATGACAGTTTTGTCAAATACTTCTTCTTGCACATATAGCACTCTTAAGGCAGAGCAACGCTGACCAGCACTTTTATAGGCAGAATCAATAACATCTTGCACTACCTGCTCTGTTAACGCAGTTGAATCAACTATCATAGAGTTCATGCCGCCAGTTTCAGCAATAAGAGGCACAATTGCTCCTTCTCTAGAGGAGAGGTCTTTTGATATTGATTTAGCTGTAGCATTTGATCCTGTGAGCATCACAGCTTGCACATTGCTACTTGTTACAATTGGAGTACCTGAGATCACACTTGGCCCTGGCACTAATTGCACGCCCTCTCTAGGCAAGCCACAATCAAATAATAATTCAATAAACTTTGTTGCAATAAGTACTGTTGAAGATGCTGGCTTTGCAATCACAGTGTTACCAGCAATTAATGCAGCTGATAGCTGACCACAAAAAATAGCTAGTGGAAAGTTCCAAGGGCTGATACAAAAAACAACTCCTCTACCAACATAGCTTAATTGATTAAGCTCACCTGTAGGCCCAGGTAATATTTGTGTGCTTAATTTATTGTTAGCTTCAACTGCATAATAACGTAGAAAATCGACCGCCTCTCTCACCTCATCAATGGCATCTTGCCAGTGCTTACCAGCTTCTTTAATTGCGAGTGCCATGAAATCAGTCATTTGCTCTTCTAGCTTATCTGCTGCTTTCATAAAAATATCAGCTCTATCTGCAACTGTAATCTTGCTCCATGAATTATAGTAGCCTTTAGCTTCTGCGAGCGCATGGGAAACTAATTCCTCATTAACCTCATGATAATATCCTACCACCTCAGATCTATTAGCAGGGTTGGTAACTGTAATCTTCTTACCGGGCGCAAACTTCACTTTACTCAAATTACTAACCAATAGATCAGCAGTTATAGGGCTTGATAAATATTTAGTCATGTTAGTAGCTATATCAATATTAACCAGAGGGTTGCTTATATCAAGGCCCTTAGAGTTTAAACGCTCACTACCTAACATATTTCTGGGAAGTGGAATGTTAGGATGATAAGAGCTCTCACAAGCATCAACTAACACTAGTGGGTTTTTAACAATACTCGCTATAGGTATTTTTTTATCTATAATTCTATTTACAAATGAGCTGTTAGCGCCATTCTCTAGTAGCCTCCTAACTAAATAAGGCAATAGTTCTTGATGATTACCAACTGGCGCGTACATTCTACAACGAATATTATTTTCAGTAGCAAGCACTGCATCATATAAAGTTCGCCCCATACCATGCAAACACTGAAACTCAAAATCAGACCTTTCTGCGCCATAAATTTGTAATACAGCTGCTACAGTATGGGCATTATGAGTTGCATACTGGCCATATATTTCACCCTGAAAATCAGCTATTTTAGTAACACAAGCTAAATAACATGCATCTGTATTAAATTTACGAGTAAACACTGGATAATCATTTAAACCCATGACCTGGCTTAATTTTATTTCAGTATCCCAATAAGCACCTTTAACAAGCCGTACTAAAATTTTAGCATTCTCTTGTTTAGCTAAGATTGCTAAGTAGTCTATTAAGCTTAAAGCCCTTTTTTGATAAGTTTGCACAGCTAACCCAAATCCGCCCCAGCTAGCTATAGATTTGTCTTGTAATAATTTAGCAAACACCTCTAATGAAAGCTCCATTCTATCGGATTCTTCAGCATCTAGAGTTACAGTAATATTTTTTTCTTTTGCCATATACACAAGTACTGTAAGTTTTTCACATAGCTCTGAAGTAGCTTTAGTATATTGTGACATTTGGTATCTTGGATATAATGCTGATAACTTAATAGAGATACCAGGCCTACTTAAAAGATCGCTGCTACCATCACAATCAGCTATAGCTTTAATCGAGTGCTTATAATCTGCAAAATATTTTTCTGCATCAGCAGCTGTTTTTGCAGCTTCTCCTAGCATATCGTACGAATATAAGTATTCTTTGTTGGCTTTTTTATTTGCTCTTTTAATTGCAGCTTCAATAGTATTACCCAAAATAAATTGTTCACCCAGCAAGCCCATGGCTTTCTTCACAAACTCTCTTACTACTGGCTCACCAAGCCTAGAGACAAGGCTCTGCAAAGTATTTTTGCTAGAGTATAACTTGTCAGTTGCGACCAAACCCCAAGTGGCTGCATTTACAAGCCATGAGGCACTATTTTTAGTATGCTGTTTCCAGCCTAAGTTAGTTAATTTATCTTTTATTAAGGTGTCGATATTACTATTATCTGGAACTCTTAGCATAGCTTCAGCTAAACACATAAGAGCAATTCCTTCAGCACTAGATAAATCATACTGAATGAAAAACGCATCAAGCCCCATTGTTGCAAGCCTTTTGCTACGTACAGCTTCAACAATTTTTGTGGCTTTTGTTATAATTTCATCGTTATCAGAAGGCGTTAGCTTGATTATTTTTTTTATTCTTGCCAATAAATCATTTTCATTTGCTCTATAGTCAGCATGAACACTAAATCTATCTTTATCATATTTTATAAATTGTTTTTCAAAACCCATTACAGTAGCCTCAAATAAAATAATCCATATATACTAACTAAAAATCTGCATTCTGTTTAATTTGATAATTAAACTTTAGCACCTTATGTCAATATAGAATATATTAACTAGACAACATTATCAATACAATGCTAAATTATTATACATGAAATTAAATTCAAACTCTCAAGATTACAAAATTTTAATAGCACTTTGCTTAGTTGTGATTGGCACCATGTCTTTAAATGACATTCTACTACCATCTTTACCAGCTATTACTGTATCACTTCACACCAAAACAGCAGTTATACAACAATCATTAGCTTTATTTCTTATTGGTCAAGCAGCCAGTATTTTTATTTGTGGCCCTATATCAGATATTTGGGGGCGAAAAAATACTATGCTGGCTAGTTTATATTTTACACTCATAGTATCTGTGTTCTTTATTTTTGTGAATTCAATTGAAACATATCTATATTTAAAATTCCTACAGGGGCTGGGATCTGGCTCTGGAATAGCTTTAGGCCGAATAATTATGGTAGATTATTTTAAAAATAAATCACTGATTAAAATTGCATCTATATTTTCAATGGCAGCATTAATATCACCGCTAATTATGCCTAGCATTGGCGGCTATATTCAAGAGATTTATGGCTGGAGAACTAATTTTGTTATCTCTTGTATAAACTTAAGCGTAATAATAATTATATTTAATTTTTTATGCGTAGAAACTAATTTGCAAAAAATTCAGCCAAACATAAAAGAACTTCTTAATAATTACAAAATAGTTATAACAGACAAAAAATTTATTTGTTGGACCTTATTAAATAGCTCATGTGTAGCTGGGTATTATAGCTATGTTACAGTAAGCCCATTTTTATTTCAAAATTTCTATAAGTTCTCACCCTTAGAATTCGGCTATATTTGCGCGATTATAACTAGCGCAAATTTCATTGGAAAGTCCCTTTTGATAACAATGTCACATAAGATCAAAAACTATCTTATTGCTATAGCTTCTGCTATAGCTTCTGCTATTACTTTGACCTTAATAGGGTGTTATCTATATATCCTTAGCACTAGCGCTTATGATGCTGTATTACTATTATTTATATTCATGTTAGTGCTCGGCGTTGCCACACCAACAATGGGGACGCAAGCTTTAGCTAGATTTGATAAGATCCGTGGGGTTGCTGGCGCTTTATTTAGCACCATTACTTTAACAATCACAGCTATATCTTGCAACATAGTTGGCATTTTACCAGATAGAGGGCTGAACCTGCCAGGACTAACATTTATAGTCTTAGGGGCTTTATCCATAGTTGTTGTATCCATACTTGCAAAATCAGACAATTAAGGAGAGCGTAGTGTCAGAAACACCAAAAATCGGAATTTTGTTAGTTAATTTAGGTACACCCAAAAATCCTAGCTTCATCGAGATTGCAAAATATTTAAGAGAATTTTTATCAGACCCCAGAGTGATCGACCTGCCTAAAATAATAAGGCTAATTTTAGTATACGTTATTATTTTACCAACTAGGCCATTCAAAGCAAAAAAAGCGTATTCAAAAATATGGAGCAAGGATGGGTCCCCTTTAAGATACATATCTAATAATGTGACTACTAAGTTGCAGCAGAAGATAGAAGAAAATTATTTGGTGGCTGGATCAATGCGCTATGGCGAACCATCTATCGCAAGCGGAGTACAAAAACTTAAGGATTGCAGCAAAATTATTGTGCTGCCACTATTTCCACAATATTCATCTGCAGCAACAGGATCTGCAACTGAAAAGGCTATGAATGAAATATCTAAGCTATGGAATATACCAGACATTCAAATAATAAACTCATTTTATCAGCATAAAAGCTTTATTAAGGCTTATAGTAACAATATTTCAGCACAGCTAAAGCAACAAAAGCATGCTTTTTTATTATTTAGCTATCATGGCCTTCCTACCCGGCATATAGCGAAAAGCAATTGTACATATACTTGCGCCGGAGGCAGCAACCCATGCCCGAGCATAACTAAAAAAAATCATTTTTGCTATAAGGCTCAATGTTACGCCACTTCAAAATTAATCGCAAAGGAGCTGGAGCTAGACCAGGAGTCATACTCAACTTCTTTTCAATCTAGGTTAGGAAAAACACCTTGGATACCACCATATACTGATGATATGCTCCTACTTTTAAGGGAAAGGGAGATTGAAAATTTAGTTATTGCATGCCCTGCATTTGTAACTGATTGCCTAGAAACTCTAGAAGAAATCGGCATGGAGGCAAAAAAAACTTGGCTTCAATTAGGTGGCAAAAATTTAACTTTAGTGCCGTGCCTAAATGATGATGACTTGTGGATATCTAGTATCATAGATATAATAAAGAATCCATAAAATATAAGTTTGAGCGGAAATTTAAATATGCCACTAACAAATATAAAACAACCTATTATCGGAATTATCGGTGGAGCTGGCCCAGATGCAACTATTGATTTGCAAATAGAGCTATCCAAACAAATGAAGATCAAATTAAACGCCATTTCTGATCAGGATCACTATAGGGTCATAGTTGACAACTATACTACGATGCCAGACAGAAGCTTAAGCCTCTCAAAAAATGCATCAAGCCCAATAAAGCATATGCAAGAAACAGCTCTTACACTTGAAAAAATGGGCTGTAATCTCCTAGCATACCCTTGCAATACTGCACATGCTTTTTTGCCAGAGATCCAAAAAGTGCTAAGCATACCACTTATTGATATGCTAGCTGAAACTACTAATTATATAAAATTGCAGCCTAGAATTAATAAAATTGGCATACTATGCACCAATATGACCCGTAATTTAAATTTATATAAAGAACTACAAGAAGGCTTAGAAATAGCCACTTGTTATCCCGAAGAAGATCATCAAGCCCAGGTAATGCAGGCTATTTTTGCAGTCAAGGCAGGTTATACTACACGCCCTATCAAAAAATTAGCGCATCAAACAAAAATAATACAATACCTGCAACAAGAAAGCAGCCTGCCTTATAATATTGATAGCTTTAAGAGCTCACCTAAAGAGCTATTTGAGGCTGCAGCCCAGAGCCTAGTAGTGCAGCAAGGTGTAGATGCTATTTTACTCGGATGCACAGAAATCCCTCTTTGTTTAACAGAGTTTCATACCACGCAAGTTATTAATCCAACTCAGATATTAGCAGCCGCAATTATAGACAAAGCAACTACATTTTAAGATTATACGTAGGCTGCGATAGCTTTTGTTATTTCATGCTTCGCATCAGCAGCAGAAAGCCACTTTCCTATTTTAACCCACTTATCTTTTTCTAACGATTTATAGTTTTGGAAAAAGTGCTCAACTTTGTCTAGCAGAGCCTTAGGTAAATCGTTATATTCTTCTACATGATTATAAAGTGGAGTCAACTTTTTGCAAGGCACAGCTATTATTTTAGTATCTTTACCAGCTTCATCTGTCATTTCTAACATACCAACTGGCCTTGCTTCTATAACTGAACCATTTACCAAAGGGAAAGGCGTTACAACCAAAATATCAATTGGATCATTATCTTCAGACAAAGTTCGTGGCACATAACCATAGTTACAGGGATAATGCATTGGAGTTGATAAAAACCTATCCACCTTTAGAACGCCTGCTTCTTTCATTACTTCGTACTTTACAGGATCACCATGCGCCGGTATTTCTATTATAACATTTACTATATCTGGCGTATTGTTACCAGCCTTAACATTATTTAAACTCATTATGGCTCCACAGCTTGAAAATTATCCATTAAAAATAACATTTATAACCGATAATATCAATCATATTATCGGTTAGATCTTTTTTGTTTAAAAAAACTCTTTAGCAATAACGAGCTCTCTTGAGATAAGGCTCCTCCCAGCATTTCAACTTTATGATTAATATAGCCTCTGGCAACATCAACAATGCCGCAACTTACAACCCCAGATTTTGGGTCAGATGCAGCAAATACACATCTATTTATTCTAGCATGGATCATGGCACCATAGCACATTAAGCAAGGTTCTAGCGTGACATAGAGGCAAGCATCTAAAATTCTATAATTATTTAATGTTTGGGCGGCATTTTCAAGCGCAATTATTTCAGCATGCGCCACTGGGGATGGTCTTTTAATTGACATATTATAGCCACTACCAACTATTTTATCACCCACCACCACAATAGCACCTACTGGCACTTCATCTATTCTTTTAGCATCATTAGCAAGATCTAGCGCATACTGCATCCATCTTAAATCTTTTTCATCTAGACCCATTAGAACCATCACTTTAAATTTAAAATTTAATTACATTAATATGGCTAAAAATATTCTGAACATCAAAATTAAGATGATCTATTTCACGAATTAAAATTTTTTTCAACATTAATCTTATACATTAACAATACTTACAGCTATAAACATTGAAACTTTATAAGTTTGCTATATAATTGACCTATTAGTCAAATCACAAATGTAATTTATGAAAGATACAACACACCTTAGCTTAGAATTTATCACAGACAAAGAAAAAATGTTAGACGCGGTGCGCAAAAACGGTTATGCACTAGCAAATGCAAGCAATGATCTTAAGGCTGACACAGATGTAGTACTAGCTGCAGTGAACCAAAATAACAACTCTCTCATATTTGCATGCATTGAACTTAAAAACAACCCGAAATTCATACTTCATATTGCTCAAAAACATGGTGCTTGCGCACTAAAATATGCAAGTAGCGCACTGAAAAACAATAAAAAATTTATATTACAGTTAGTTAAGGAATATGGGAGCTGGGTGCTACAATATTTAAGTCCAGCCTTACAATCTGATAAAGAAATATTTCTAGCTGCAGTCACTCAAGATGGCTGGGCGCTACAATTTGCTATCCCTGCCCTTAGAGCAGACAAAGATATAGTTCTTGCTGCAGTGAAACAAGAAGGCCTAGCACTAGAATTTGTAAGCGAATTTCTTAGAGCAGACCCAAAAATAGTACTCACTGCAGCAACACAAAAAATAGCAGCACTGCAATATGCGAAAGGAGTTTTAAAAAAACATACCAGAAACAAATTAATAGCAGCAGCCCAGGCTAAACCTCAAATACTTAGCAGTATAACTAATGGTTTTTTTGCTCACATTAACAAAAATTCAATCACCCTAAATCAAAGGTTATTACGTGATAGCATACTTGCAAAAATTTTCTTTGGTGCAAAAGGCTTGTATTTACAAGCACAAGAATTAATACAGTGCCTAGCAGCATGGTCCAAGCAAAAGCTGCCTGAAGAATTAATAGCTGGCATACTGCCATATATTTCACCCTTTCATTTTTTTACAACAATTGATCAGATGGCAAACTCTTTACCACCATCTGAAAGCGCAGCTTCAGGTCCAAATGCAACATCAGGCCCAGCGCCGCACTCGCTAGTAGATAATGGTGCTGCAGCAGAGAACAGCAACACCACTGCGATCTCAACCATATAATAACAACCCTATAATGACAAATGGGGAACAGCTAATAGCATAAGTTTTAAATTTATTCTCTAACAAGCGCAAGCTCTGCTAGCCACGGAACAAGCTTTTTAATCAATAATCCATTTGGTAAAGATGTATCACGTGAAAGATTTTTGACTACTTGAAGGTGGACAGCATCAGGAAATAATGCACCAAAATGACGAAAACCATTCGCAGGTTTACCGTCGCTCATTTTAACTTCTATAAGATGTGTAGCAATACTATCAAGATCAATAAGGAAATCAATTTCTTTTCCGTCTTTAGTTCGAAGATAATGAATATTTCCAGTAACACCTTGGGTATCTTCAAGAAAATTCAGCTCTTTTATTAGCGCATTTGCAACAATATTCTCTAGCCTAGCGCCCTCACCTTCTACCAGAGCATGGTCATAGAAATAAAATTTAGGTTCTTTTCTGAGCGAACGTGCCACACCTTTACTGAAAGGGTCAACTCTATGAATACTCTATGGTTTTTCAAGAAGATTCAGCCAGCGCTTAATTGTATTTGGGTCCCTCCCTAGATCCCTTGCAAGATTGGCATATGAAACAGTTGATCCAACCCTATTACTTAAAAGCAATACCAGCATTTGTACTGACTCAATATCGCGGACAGCAGACAAATCTATTAAATCCTGCCTTAAAATAATATCAATGTGACTTTGCCTCCAGCGGCGGTAATAGGTTTTGCTTCCTTCTAGAAATGGCTCTGGGAAGCCACTACAACGCCATAAGGTATCGAACCCCTCCTCTATACTCATATCTAAAAATTGATGTATTTCTTTTAAATCAAATGGGTGTAAACGGTATTGAAAGTATCTTCCCGCAAGTGAATCACCAACTCTCTACTTTTGAATCATAATTAAAATAATCAAAATCGTCGCACAACTGTTTAGATACAGTAGTTTTGCCTGTTTGCCTTGGCCCGCTAATAAGAACAATCTTTTTAGGCAAGTCGCCAAGTATATATTTTTGTATATTCCTCTTCATACTGACCATTATGACACATATTCCGTAATAGCCAAGTCCAAAACGGAATTGGCGCCGAAATAGTCGGGGGACCTTACAATTCAGCGACATCAATTCAGATGATCTAAGAGGGCGGGAGATCAACTCTTGTTTATTAGCTAGTAACTCATCACTACGACAATATTCTTGGGGTTAGGCAACAGTTTGAGCTGATATCTTCATGTTAAAAATTTTCTTTGCTCAGACTGGATTATATATGAAAATACGAGTATTTTTAAGATCTATATTACCACTATAGATCCCTTCAGATATAAAATCTACACTATATACTGCATCTAATAGTGCAGTATTCGGTACAACTGCAACATCAAATGCTCCCTATCACCCTCTCTTAGTTGACGGAGCTGCATCAAAGCCAGACGCTAGCCCATGTGCTTTAAAAAGCGTGTAGCTATAGCCTTAACCCCTTAATGATGCTATGCTATAAAAAGCACTTATTAGGGAGAGTCACATGCCAAGATTCAATACCGCGCTTGTAACTGGCGCATCTTCTGGCATAGGCACAGCTTACTGCAAAGCCCTTGCTAAAGAGCAATGTAACCTGGTTATTACCGCAAGAGATAACACAAAACTGACTGCAATTGCTAAAGAATTAGCAGCAGATTACAACATTAAAGTTTATGTTATTGCGCAAGATTTAAGCAACCCTAAAGCGCCAGAGCTAATTTATGATTTCACCCAAAAAAACAACCTATCAATCGACTTGCTCATTAACAATGCTGGGCATGGCGATAATAATGATTTTACCACAGCAACTTTAGCAACTCATAATAACATGATAGCAGCTATGCTGAGCAGCACAGTTGCTCTATGTCATTTATATCTGCCTAATATGCTGTCGAATAAACACGGCCACATAATTAATGTAGCCTCTACAGCAGGCCTTATTGGCTTTGCTGTTAAAGGCAAATTTGCAAGATCACTCTACAGACCAATTAAAACCTTTATTGTCTCTTTTACCCAGCAACTAGCTAACACTTATAGATCAGAAGGCATAAAACTTCAATGCTTGTGTCCAGGCCTCACAATAACAGAGTTCCATAATAGAATTGGAGAAAAAGATTTATATACATCAATCCCTAAAATATTCTGGATGAGTGCTGCCAATGTTGTCAGCTACAGCTTAAAACATGCTAGTAGCAAAAGCCTGCGCCCCAGAATACCAGGCATTATTAATAAAATTTTGGTATTTATTTATAAAATATGTAATATTTTACTTTGATAAAGAGGTTTATCGCTGTTTTTTGACATTTGTAGGAATGACTTTTACAATTACATCTAAAGTGAGGCAAATAATATGAGCATAATTAATAAACAGCAACATGAAGCAAGAGCTAAAATCACACTCAAAGACGGGGAAACTATTGCATTGTGTCGTTGCTGGCAATCAAAAAAGTTCCCACTTTGTGATGGATCACATAATAAACTAAATGAAGACACAAACGACAACCTTGGGCCTATTATTGTGTCAGGAACAAGTTAATTATGGACTACCTTACTCCAACATATATCGAAGCGCCAAGAGTTAAACCAATAACTGTCAGCACTCTAAATAAAGATGCTAAAACCATTCTAGAGCAAAACTTTAATAATATTTTTGTAACCGGCGAAATATCTAACTGTAGTAGACCTGGCTCTGGTCATTATTATTTTTCACTAAAAGATAAAACATCGCAAATAAGCTGCGCCATGTTTCTTGGCTCGCAAGGTAGCCTAAAGGAACCACTAAAAGATGGCATGCAAGTCAACATAAGAGGCAGCCTAAGCATTTATAGCGCCCGTGGCAGCTATCAAATTATAATATCACACCTAGAAAATGCTGGGCTTGGCAAGCTACAACTAGAATTTGAGCAGCTAAAACGCAAGTTACAGCAAGAAGGCTTGTTCGATAATGCCAATAAAAAAACCATCCCAAAATATCCAGCAAAAATTGGAGTAGTAACCTCAGCGACAGGAGCTGCAATAGCTGACATCTTATTCGTGCTGAAAAACCGCTACCCTATGGGTGAAGTAATTTTATATCCTACCCTTGTGCAAGGAGATACAGCCGCGCCCAACATAATATCAGCTCTTGAAATAGCCAACAAAAGAGCCGAATGCGACGTATTAATAATCGCACGGGGCGGAGGATCTATTGAAGACCTATGGCCATTTAACATAGAAGCTGTTGCCAGGGCTGTTGCCGCAAGCACAATACCAACAATTTCTGGTGTTGGGCATGAAGTTGATTTTACCATTTGTGACTTTAGTGCTGATTTAAGGGCAGCAACCCCTTCACAAGCAGCACAATTTGCAAGTATTGATCAAACAGAATTAAAAAACACCTGTAAAATGATACAATCTCAATTACAAAGAGCATACTCCAACCACATAAAAACAAAACAAGTAGAACTAAAAAATTTAAAAAAACAATTAAGACATCCAATAGAAAAAATTCAAAATTTATCCCAAATGATAGATGGCTTGCAAAATAATTTAGACTATGCATGGAATAATATTTTACAAAAAAAACATAATCAGCTGCAAAATGCCGTAGTTAAATTAGCATCTATCAGCCCAACCCAAACCCTAGAGCGCGGCTGGGCCATTCTTAGCAGTCAGAATAAATCTATAAGCTCGATTGCTTCTGTCACTTTAGGCAGTAGTATAAATATAAAATTAAAAGATGGCTCTGTTACTGCAACAGTAACTGCAACTAAAGAGGATGAAAAAAACTAATTTATGAATAGAACTAGCAAAAGCAAAAAATGGTTTCAAGACCATATCAACGACCCTTATGTTCAAGCCGCAAAAGCCGCTGGATACCGCTCACGAGCAAGCTATAAACTTGTAGAAATGCAGGAAAAATATAACATTATAAAACAAAGAGATAGCGTATGCGACTTAGGCTCTACCCCTGGTGGCTGGTCAGAGCAAGCTATAAAATGGGTTGGCCCAAAAGGCACCGTCATAGCTTGTGACTTAATCGCTATGGATCCCATCCCTAAAGTTCAGTTCACCCAAGGTGACTTCACCACCATAGAAACTCAGCAAAACCTTAAAGATTCCAATAATGGCAAGCCATATGACGTTGTGCTATCTGACATGGCCCCAGATACTATCGGGCATCAAGCAACAGACCAAATAAGGTCTATAGCTATGGCAGAGGCCGTATTAGAATTCTGTCAAACCAACTTATCGCTAGAAGGCAAATGCTTAATAAAAGTATTTCAAGGGATAGGATTTGACGACTTAATAAAGAACTATAGAAAAACATTTAAAAATATATATGTTAAAAAACCACAATCTTCTAAAAGCAAATCAAAAGAAGTTTATATCTATGCGATTGGTTTAAAGTCCTAATATTATTAGGAATTAAGAGTAAAAAAACAATAACTATGCTAGGGGCGCAGAAAATTAGTGGAATTTTTATCATTATGCCCCCATAATAACACTAAGGGATTTTATATTAGCATAACGCTTATCTTTATAAGCATGTATACTAAGCAATTAACTTAAGGGTAAGTTCTGTGAATGATAAATCTAAAACTCTATTACTATGGGTATTAATACCAATTATTTTGATTTCTGTATTTAGTAATTTTGGTCCGCAACAAACGGAAAAAAATAAACTAACTTATACTCAATTTATTCAAGCAGTATCACAAGGCGAAGTTAGCAAGGTTACTATCAGTAACAAAAGTGTTACCGGCTCGACTAAAAATGGCCAAACTTTTTCTACCTATTTACCAATGCAAGATGATCATTTATTAAACGAGCTGATTAATAAAGATGTTGATGTTGTGGGTAAAGAACCAGAAAAACAAAGTTTCTTGCTACAAATGCTGATTAATTGGTTCCCTATGATTCTACTCATTGGTGTTTGGTTATGGTTTATGCGACAAATGCAAGGTGGAGGTAGTGGCAAAAACCCTATGTCCTTCGGTAAAAGCAGAGCAAAAATGCTAGTAGGTGATCAAAACAAAGTAACTTTTAAAGATGTGGCTGGAATTACTGAAGCCAAAGAAGAAGTACAAGAATTAGTAGACTTCTTGCGTGACCCCGCAAAATTTCAAAAACTAGGTGGCAAAATTCCATGTGGAGCTTTGTTAGTTGGAAATCCTGGCACTGGAAAAACTTTGCTTGCAAAAGCTGTAGCTGGCGAAGCTGATGTGCCATTTTTTAGCATTTCTGGTTCAGACTTTGTTGAAATGTTTGTTGGTGTTGGCGCCTCTAGAGTTAGAGATATGTTTGAACAAGCAAAAAAACAATCTCCATGCATTATATTTATTGATGAAATTGATGCAGTAGGCCGGCACCGTGGTGCCGGGCATGGCGGAGGAAACGATGAAAGAGAGCAAACTTTAAACCAGCTATTAGTCGAAATGGACGGTTTTGGAGGCAAAGAAGGTGTTATTGTTATGGCTGCAACTAACCGCCCTGACGTACTGGACCCTGCCCTACTGAGACCAGGCAGATTTGATCGCCAAGTAACTGTGCCTTTACCAGATATAAATGGGCGTGATCAGATCTTAAATGTACACATTAGAAACATACCGACTGCGAAAGATGTAATAACTAAAGACATTGCTCGCGGCACTCCAGGATTTTCTGGTGCAGACCTTGCCAACCTTGCCAATGAGGCGGCACTGTTTGCTGCTAGATCAAATAAAAGAAAGGTGTCAATGGTTGAATTTGAGAAAGCCAAAGACAAAATAATTATGGGAGCTGAACGTTCATCAATGGTTATGAGTGAAGATGAAAAATTAAGAACGGCTTATCATGAATCAGGTCATGCTATTATTGGGCGCATGCTTATGACTGAAGAGCATGACCCAGTATATAAAGTCAGTATTATACCACGCGGCAGAGCACTAGGGGTAACTATGTTTTTGCCTGAAGAAGACAAATATAGCGTAACTGTAACCGCACTACATAGCCAAATATGCAGTCTATATGGCGGGCGTATTGCTGAAGAGATGATTTTTGGCAAAGGAAAGGTGACCACTGGTGCCTCTAACGATATCGAAAGAGCCTCTAGTATAGCTAAAAACATGGTTGTTAGATGGGGGCTAGATGAAGAACTAGGACCAATACTATATACCCATAATGAGCAAGACGAAGGGTTTGCCACCAAGCCGATTTCAATGTCAGCAAATACTGCTAACAAGATAGATGCAGCTATTGCAAGAATCATCGATATAAACTACAAAAAAGCTGAAAAAATATTAAAAGACAATATAGATAAAATGCATGCTATGTCAGAAGCATTAATGAAGTTTGAAACTATTGATGAAACTCAAATAACAGACATTATGGAAGGTAAAGAACCGAAAAAAACTTCACCCAAATCAAAAAGCGGCAGCACCAGCTCAAAAGCCACTAAAGATGGTACAAAAACAGCTAAAAAACCAAATAATGACACAGAGCTTAGTGACGATAGTCCTGACAACATCACTAATATAAATAAAGCGAGTGACGAGCAAAAATAGTGTTGCCACCACTTTCAGTAAATAAACCACAAATAATGGGGGTAATAAATATTACCCCCGATTCTTTTTCTGATGGTGGAAAATATAATAATAAAGAACAAGCTCTCAAACAAATTCATCATATGCTAGCTAGTGGAGCTGATATAATTGACATTGGCGGCCAGTCAACCCGCCCAGGTGCAAATAAAGTTAACGTAGACGAAGAGCTAAATAGAATCGTTCCTATTTTAGAACTAATTAAAGCAGAATTTGGCGATATTAAAATATCTATAGATACTTTTGAAGAAAAAGTTATGACAGAAGTGTTATCATATAACATTTATATGATAAATAATGTTTATGCTTTCAAAAATATTAGCAATAATGAAATACTAATAAAAATAGCACAAAAAAAGACTAAGATATGCTTGATGCATATGCAAAACGAACCATATAATATGCAAGAAAATCCAATTTATGCAGATGTCGTAGCTGAAGTTTATCAGTTCTTACAAAATCAAATTAAATATTGTGAAGCGCACGGCATAGATAAAACCAATATTTTTATTGACCCTGGATTTGGATTTGGTAAAAAGCTTGAGCATAACCTTGTGTTATTAAATAATTTGTACAAATTCAATACGCTTGGTTGTGGTCTATTAGTTGGTATGTCTAGAAAAGGTATGCTAGGCCAGATGGCTAATAGAGCTGTAATAGCAGATAGAATTTACGCCCATGTTGCAGCAATAACAATTGCATTGCTGCAAGGTGCAGCTATTATAAGGACGCATGATATTGCTCCGATTAAAGATGCTTGTGAAGTTATGATGCATATGGCAAAAACGAATAAAAATGAGAATATAGCATGACAAGAAATTATTTTGGTACAGATGGCATAAGAGGAGAAGTGGGTTCTAGTGTAATGACACCTGAAATAATACTTAAGCTGGGATGGGCTGCGGGCATGGCATTTCAAGATAGCGGCTCTGAAGTATTAATTGGCAAAGACACTAGGGTTTCAGGGTATCTATTTGAATCAGCACTTGAATCAGGCTTATGTGCAGCGGGCATGAATATTGGTTTATTAGGACCAATGCCTACCCCAGCCATATCTTATTTAACTTCAACTTTTAGATCTGCTGCAGGAATAGTAATTAGCGCATCTCATAATAAATTTACAGATAATGGTATTAAGTTTTTCTCATCTTCAGGCGAAAAAATAAGTGATGAGATTGAACAGCAAATAGAACATTATATGCAAGAGCCTCTAAAAATAGTGAACCCTGAACAAATAGGTAAAGCTAGACGTCTATCTGGTGCACCAGATAGATATATTGAATTTTGTAAAAGCAAATTAACACACTCTATATCACTTCAAGGAATGAAAATCGTAATAGATTGTGCTAATGGTGCTAACTACAACATTGCATCTGCTGTATTTAATGAATTATGCGCAAGCACTATAGTTATTAATAATATCCCTAACGGCTTTAACATTAATGATCAATGCGGGTCTACTTATCCACAAAACATGGTGAATGCTGTACTAGAGCACAATGCTGATATTGGAATTGCATTTGATGGAGATGGCGATAGAGTTATTTTATGTGATGCAACAGGAAATATATTAGATGGAGATGACATATTATATATCTTAGCATATAACTTATTACGCAATCCTAACATGGTTAGTCAACAAGGTGTAGTTGGCACCGTAATGTCAAACTATGCTTTAGAGCAAGAACTGGCTAAAAGTAATATAGCTTTTACTAGGGTTGCGGTTGGCGATAAAAATGTTATGCATGAATTAAAAGATCGAGGGTGGTTTTTAGGTGGAGAGCCATCTGGTCATATTATTAATTTACATAACTCTTATAGTGGCGATGGTATTATAGCAGCTATTTTAGTATTAAATGTTATGCTAGCAACAGATCTAACTTTACAAGAGTTAACAAAAAACTTTAATAAATATCCACAAAAAATAATCAATTTGCCTTGCTCAAACCCTAAGGAACTAATGCTAACACCGCGCATGCAGGCAATAACTAGCAATATATTAAACCAAATTAATAATCAAGGTAGAGCTTTAGTGAGAGCATCTGGTACTGAGCCCAAAATAAGAATTATGCTTGAATCAGCAAATACTAAATTAATTACTGAAATAGAGCAGTATATCGAAGATAGTTTTTATTCCTGAAATCCAGAACAAAATCCGGGACTACTACTAGGGAGCCCGATAAAAACTCCGAACTACTCATCCTGAACCGACAAAGTCGTCCTGAACTTGTTTCAGGATCTAATCCCACATGCTCATACTTCATGACCTCTTTCAGAACCTTGTATAAAAATACTCAAGACTAAGTACCAAAGTATCCTCAAAAATCAACGTGTGCAATTTTGGCCATAAAGTCGTACTGTTGTAGCAATACCAACAATTCATTTCTATTATTGCACTTCAATTTATGTTTTATTCTTTTCAAATAAAACTCTACCGTACGATGAGATAAATCTAGTTTTTTTGCTGTAGCTTTAATTGTGTAGTCTTGGTAAATATAATATAAACAACCCGCTTCCCTATGAGTTAAATATAACTCTTTATTCTCATCCAAAAAATATTTACATATCGTTTGCTCTCGGCGCTTTGTTGGCTCTATAGTTTCATATGCTGGATTAAAGCTATATTTATGTTTGTGATTCTTATTTTGTACTTCATGTAATAGTTGTTCCCAATATAGCAATTAACTTCTCCTCAAGCAAATTCATATTGCAAAAGTATTACATTCACCCACATGCCTCAATACAGCAGATCTAAGCTTTAACTTGCCATTACAGAAAAAATCATAATTAGCAATGAAAAATTCCGATAATAAATATACTTATGCTCACACTATGTTATTTAATAGCGCTTACAGAGCTATTTTTAAAAAAAATACAATAAATAACTGCATAGTATAAAAAAATATT
>CAWVRI010000016.1:0-29090 GCA_963932595.1 uncultured Legionellales bacterium | reverse complement strand
CTCCAAAAGGTAAGGCGCAAAGTCAAAATATTGAGAAAAAGGGTGATGATAATAGTGAATAGCCTAAAAGTTATTGTAGTATTTATCATGGTTATGTTGCTAAGTGTATTGCCGCTTCCAGTTGCATGGTCTGCATTTAAGCCCGATTTGTTTTTATTATGGTTGCTTGCAATAAACTATGATAATAGTTCTGAGCAAGATAGTTTATGTTATTCTTGGGTTGTTGGGTTATTGGCTAATATATATTATGATCTTCCTTTAGGGTCTATTGCTATAATCTATGTGTCTTTAAGCTATATTTTCACAATATATTGCAATAAAGGTTTTGCATCCTGGCAAAAAAATATTTTTATAATTGCAAGTATAGCTGCGGTAGAAGCCATAATGCTTGTTATTAGATCTGGTAGTGCCGATCTTACAAATGATCCAGGGCTGTTGCCGGTTATATTAATTACAGCTATAGTTTGGTATTGCTATGTATATTTGTTTAACAACAAAGCTCTTTTAAAGCGATAAATGATGGCTAAACAGTATACCATTAAACTTTGGTACAATATGTTGGTAATGCGCATGCATAAAAAAAAGTTAACGATGATATATTTTTTATGGCATGTACTGCGTATTTTTTATATTTTGCTGTGTTTAATATCACTTATAAAGTTAATAACTCCATTAATTAATAAATATTATTTTTCCCAAGAAAATTTCATTACAAAATATTCTGATAAATTACAGGTTGAAAATGTGTCGCTGCATTGGCAGGGGCTATCTCCAAGTTTAGTTTTACACAATATTAATTTAGCTCATATGCCTCACGATCAAATAGAGTATGTTTCAAAAATATTTGCGGTAATTGATTTATGGAAGTCGTTATTTAGTTTGAATATGAATTTGAGTAATATTGTTATTAATGATGTTACTATTAATATTGTCGGTAATATTGCCAGTAATATTGCCGGCACAGCAGATGCTATGCCTAAAATGCAAGATATAAACAATTTGCAGCAATTCCTTAAATTAATACATTATCAGAATCTTAATGTTAGTTTAGAAAATATAAGTGTTAAAAATTTAATAATTAAGTATCAGAATGTTCAGCATATATTTAAACTTAGCAATGTAAAATACTCTAGTTTAGGCGGCGTGGATGATTTAAGATTTAATGTTCATGCTATTGATAATGAGAAAATGGATGCTTCCGCCATATTTTTAAATTATAAAGATCGATTAGGAAGAGTAGTTAGAGCAAACTATAATTTAAAATCAGATGGCAAGTATCCTGATTTTATTGCTGCAGGAATACAAAACAAGTTCAAATTACAGCAATTATCAGGATATCTTGCTGTTAATTATGCTTGGGCTGAAAATGTATCGCCTACAGTTCAATTATTTCATGATATTGCATTTAAGATTGGGGCTGGCAGTTTGAATGGAGAAGTATTTGATAATTTCAAAGGTCGCTTGAATATAGCGCTAAATTCTTTGGGCAATTACACTCTTAAAGGTGTCGTAGATAAGGCTATGTTTAGCAATCATGTGTTGCAAGATATAAAATACGACTTTAAAACTAGCTTAGATGATGGCGATGAATTGAGGCTACAGAACTTGAGCTTGGTCGCGGCTAAAGATCTTGTCACTTCATTGTCTGTAAGCAAAAATATAGTCGCATATTTTAAAGATGCAATGCTCGGAGGACTAGCTTATGACCTTTATGTTAGTGGACATAATTTTACGACCAGCCCTATAATTAATGTGATAAGAGCTAATATTACTGGATTAAAGCTAGCCTCCTCGCATAATTATCCTGGAGTAGATTCTTTAGATATAAAGCTAAAGTACTTAGATGGTCTTGGTGAGGCTATAGTGCACAGTTCAAATGAAAATCGTTATGTTAGTATTACTGCCCCTGCAATTTTCAAAAAAATCTTGAAAGTAAAAGCACAAGACACACATATTCATTTTAACCGTCAGGCAGATTTAAAATGGCAAATATTAGTTCCGCATACTGTTTGGGATTATAAGGGCAATAATATATTAGGCAGCATTAGTATAAATAATCTAGGTGCGGAAAATATAAGTTTTAAAGGTGATTTCAAGGCTAAGAATGTTGACGTTCTTAGTCTGAAAGAATTGTTGACAGTCAAACCTTTAAATACGAAGTTACGTGCTTGGCTTATGGACTCAGTTACTGCTGGAGTTTTAGCGGATGCTACGCTGGCTATTGATCTTAGCGATAAGAGTAGCTTTGTCTTTGAAGGAGACTTTAACAATGCTGCTTTAAAATTTTCGGGTGATTGGCCAGAATTAGAAAATATTAGAGGAAAAATATATCTAGATAATAGCAGGCTTGAGGTCTCAGCTGATAAAGCGATGATGAAAACACAAATGTTTGACAGTATCAAGGTTGACATTGCAGATTTACACCGGCCTACTGTTGCGGTTGCGATAAATAGCAAAATTAATATGGCTAAAGCAAAAGATATAATCAATTTCAGCCCACTACATAAAACGGTAGGGAAATATTTTCATGGGGCAAAGGTAGGGGGTGATGCTGCGATGCGCCTGTCTTTTAAGTTAAATCATGCCATGAACTTTGCTCCAGAAGCGACCGAAGGCGAAGTTTTGCTCGCTCGAAATTCTATTGGTTGGCCCAAATTAAATTTTTATTTAACAGACGCCAAGGGTAAATTATCTTTTCATGATTTTGATGTGACTTCTTACGACATGGAAGCTAGTTACCATAAAGATAAGGTTAATCTTGCGCTCACAAGTGGTGCTAAAGGCTTGCATGTTGATATGAATGGATTTTTAGAGGCGGGTGAAATAGCGCATGAATATTTGCCAGCTGATATTGCCAGAAATATCTTTGGAAAGGCTAGCTTCAGCGCTGCTCTTGATGTTGATGGGAGTAATAGCCTAGATGGCCGCCTGAGTGTTAGCACTAATGGGTTAGGTGTTAAGATTGATTACCCGCAACCATGCTTAAAACAAAAAAACTTGCAAAGGCCAATAATATTTAAAGCAAATTTTAATAATAAAGAGGTAGATTATGCTCTTAATATAGCACCTAACGTGAAGTTTGTAGCTAAAAATATTTTTGCAAAGCCTATTGCTGCTATTGATGTTTATGTGGATAGTTTGAATATTAATAGTTGGGCTAAATATTTTAATCATAGCAGTAACTCGGGAATAGTTAATTTAAATATATTTGCTAAAAAATTAATTTTTAATAAAGAAATCTTTGCTAACATTAAAGTAGGAATAGCAAATAAAGACAAAAAAATTATTGTTAGTGCTGATGCTAAAAAAATAAAAGGTGAGTTTATTTATCTTGCAAATAATGAAATGCAAATTGATTTAGATTACTTATATTTGTCTAGGCCTTTTACGGCAGGATTTGGCAGCATGAGTGCCGCTGGGAATACTTATATTCTTAGTATAAAAGATTTGTTTTTGTCTGATCATAGTGTTAAAAATATCAAAGCTAAAATCGATGGTAGCAAAACAAATGAGTCTAAAATAAAGTATTTAAGATTTAGCTATAAGAATAGCGATTTTGATATTAAGGGTGATTTAGATTCAGGCAAGTTTCCTAAGTCAACTCTAGAAGGGCGTATAAGTAGTGCTGATTTTAGTAAGGTGTTCTCGTATATTCCAGGCCTACATAATTTGAACAAAGGCAGTGGTAAGATTAAATTTTATATTACTTGGCCTAATACTATCAATAGGTTTACTCCAAAGTTATCTGCTGCTATGTTTGATGTCGAAATTGTGGATGGTATGATTACTGACATAGGCAAGCAAGCGAGTAAAGACCTAGAAACAAGTAAAGCTTTAAATTTTTTAAGTATGACTAGTATAATAAAGGAGTTATCTCGAAAAGAAGAAATTGATGAAAGTTACGAGTTTGATAAGCTGGAAGGCAATTTTATTTATAGCAAAGGTGTTTTGAATACTGACAAGATGACTATGAAAGGTGATTTTGGTTCGGCTTATGTAAAAGGCGACATAAATTTGAAAGCGTATAGTTATGATTTATATATGACAGTGCTGCCTATAATTACTTCATCTATCCCAACAATTGCTGCTTTGGCTGGAGGTGTCTTTGCCGGGGCACTTGTTTGGGCTGCAAATCAGTTAGTTGAAAACCCTATTAGTAAAATAGCAATGAAAGTGTATAAAATTTCAGGTTCAATAAAAAATCCGAAAGTAGTCGAGTTAGATGATGATAGTTTACCTATAGAAGCTATAGCTGTATAATTTTGAATTAAATAAGAGAAAGTATGAATAAATATTTAGACCAAGTAACAAGTGAGCTTCTTACCCCCTACGGCATAGGGTATGATGATTTGGATAATTTGCTTGGACAGCTATATAAAAAAGGCTGTGACGATATGGATATATTTGTTCAAAAAATATGGGAGGAATCTTGGACTTTAGAAGAGGGAATTATTAAAGATTTGAGTAAATCAATTGAACAAGGTGCTGGTTTTAGGTGTGTTGTTGGCAATAGTGTTGGTTATGCATATAGTGAGGATTTTTCTCTAAGTGCATTTAAAGAGGCGGCAGCTGCTGCAAGCTCTATTAGTGCTGTGAGGGGCAATAGAGCGATGAAGGTCGCTAGAGCTGATCTTAGGCCTAGTTTATATACTAGCATTAACCCGCTTGGTGAGCTAGATAGCTCAGAAAAAGTAAAATTATTGCATGCATTAGATGCTGCTGCTAGAGGTGAAAATTCATTAGTTGAAAAAGTAACAGGGTCTTTGAATACTAGTTATGAAATGGTATTGATCAAATGTGCTGATGGCCGTTTAGTGCCAGACATGCGTCCATTAGTTAATTTAAGCCTGACTGTTATATGCAATAAAAAAGGTGAAAGACAAAGTGGTTTTGCGAGTGTGGGTGGGCGCTACTCTTGTAAAAAAATAGCCACAAATGAAGTGGTTTCATCGCTTGCAGTTGAAGCGGTAAGGTCTGCGGTATTGCAGTTTGATGCAAAGCCTGCTCCAGCTGGTGAAATGGAGGTTGTGCTAGGCTCTGGTTGGCCAGGTATATTATTGCATGAAGCGGTGGGGCATGGTTTAGAGGGAGACTTCAATCGAAAGAAAACATCAGCTTTTGCAGATAAAATAGGCACAAAAGTTGCATCAAGACATTGTACTGTGATTGATGATGCAACTATTGTTGATCGTCGAGGTTCTTTAAATGTTGATGATGAAGGTACTCTTGGTCAAAAAACCACTTTGATTGAAAATGGTATTTTAGTTGGGTATATGCAAGATAGACAAAATGGAATGCTAATGAATCAAAAATCGACTGGGAATGGTCGTCGTGAGTCTTATGCTTATGCTCCTATGCCGCGCATGACTAACACCTATATGCTTAAGGGAGAATATGACCAAGAAGAGATCCTTGCTAGCGTTAAAAATGGCGTATACGCTGTAAATTTTGCTGGAGGTCAGGTTGATATTACATCTGGTAAATTTGTTTTTAGTGCTAATGAGGCTTATATGATCAAGAATGGTAAAATAACTCATCCGATCAAAGGCGCGACATTAATTGGAGATGGTCCTAGTGTTCTGCATGAAGTAAGCATGGTTGGTAATGATTTTGCCTTAGATTCAGGTATAGGCACTTGTGGTAAAGATGGGCAATCAGTTCCGGTTGGGGTTGGTCAAAGTACTTTGAAGCTAAATAAGATGATTGTTGGTGGCACAGAAGGCTGTTAATATAACTGTTCTAGAGAACTTTTAGGGTAAATTATTAATATTTTTGTATGCAAGGTTGTAGCTATAGTCCTGCAATCTTTCTAAAAATAGTTTAGGGATAAAGGTTTAGGTCGGCTAAGCGAGAATAAGGCAGTAGCGTATATAATTGAGAATAAATGCTAGTAATTTCCCTTAAAGCTTGACATCAAGTGGTAGTAGCTGGTATAAAATTATAGTGCAATTCCGCAAGATGGAATACTTTAAATTTTTGAGGTAAAAATATTATGAATAGAGAAGAACTTGTAGCAGCAATTAGCGAAGCATCTGGTCTACAGAAATCAGTTGTATCAAAAGCACTAACCTCTCTTGTTGAAGTTATAAAGAAGTCAGTAGGCTCAGGCGACAAAATCACATTAGTAGGTTTTGGAACTTTTTATCGTTCATGGCGTGAAGCGCGTGAAGGCAGAAATCCTGCAACTGGCGAAAAAATGCAAATCAAAGGTCGTTGGAGTGCTAAATTTAAAGCAGGACGTGACTTTGCAGATAAAGTTAACGAAAGTTAATAACTTTGGTGTTTACCTATAGTGTTTAAAAGCAATTGCTAATAAACATTATACGGGTACTTAGCTCAGCTGGTAGAGCGTCGCCCTTACAAGGCGAATGTCGGGGGTTCGAACCCCTCAGTACCCACCAAGTGGAGTGGTAGTTCAGTTGGTTAGAATACCGGCCTGTCACGCCGGTGGTCGCGGGTTCGAATCCCGTCCACTCCGCCAACTTATATTTTAGGCAAAATTAATATGCTGTCTGATATCAAAAAAAAATCAACCGGATGGGTTGGCAATGCTATAATTGCTGTGCTGTCGTTACTGGTTTGCTTAGGTGGTATGCAGTATTATTTCACCTCAAGTAACAAAGAGGCTGTTGTTGTTACTGTAGATGGCCGCGATATCACTAAAAGATCGCTAGATAGAGTTTATCAAATTAATAAAATATCACTGGAAAATGGTGATGACGCTTCACCTCTTACTCAGAATGAATTGGCTCTTTTAAAACAAGACCTATTAGAAATATTAATATCTAATCAGTTAAAATTAAATTATGCCAATGCCAATGGTATGTCGGTACCTACAGTAGTTAGAGATCAATATTTATATTCACAAGATGTTTTTAAAGAAAATAATAAATTCTCAGTAACAAAATACCAACAAATTGTAAATGCAGTAGCTGGCTCAGAATCTGCATACTTATCCCAAATAAATAATGATTTATTATCGCAGCAGTTAGTGATTGGAATTACGAATACGTCTTTTGTGTTGCCAGCTGAAATAGCCGCAATTGCCAGACTGGTAAATGAAGCTAGAGATATTAAATATTTAAGATTATCTCCTGATGACATAACTCAGTCTGCCGCATCTGAGGCTGAAATAAAAAATTATTATAGCTCACATCAAGAAAATTTTATTGATGAAGCTGAGGTTAAAGTAGAATATGTTATAATCGATAATAACAAGATACATTTTGCCCCTAATGTTGCTCAAATAGAAAGCTTTTATCAAAATAATAGTAATTTATTCCCAAATTATAAAAGTTTGACTTATGATGTGTATACTTTAACTAGTAGCCTGGGAACTGCGATGAGCTCTCAAGACGTAGATGAAATTGCGGACAGTACTGCAGATATAGCCAAGCTAAGACAGTTGTTGGCTAGTGATAATGCAAAATCTGCGATGCTGGAGCAATATGTTGCCGATCATAAACAAAAGATAGCCATTGCATATAGTGGTACTATAAAAGCATTAAATATAGCCAAGATAACAAATGAAGAAGTTAAGAATAGGTTGGTGAGTATGCAGCCATCTGATTCTACTATGTATGCAAATGATAATGCTTTGACACTGGTGCAATTAAAAGATGTAGCTTTAATTCCTTATGATAAATTATCGCTTAAACAGCAGCAGTCGGTGTTAGATAGTTATACGATTAAACATAAAGAATTAAAATTTGCAAAAATAGTAGAAGAGATTACCGATCTTGCTTATACCGAAGACAATTTAATTAATATTGCCAAAGTAGCTGGTGCTAAAATTAATACTAGTAACTATTTTACTAGAGCAAAAGGCTCATCTTTGCTTGCTAAGAATGAAGATGTGCGCAAAATGGCTTTTAGTGATGAATTGATAGTCGATAAGCTTAATTCTTCTATGATAAAGTTAGATGAAAATAAAATGACTATATTTAGAGTAAAAGATTATCACCCAGCTAGACCTCAAACTTTAGCAGAAGCTAGGCCAAAAATAATTCAGATATTAGCGCAAGATACAATAAAAACGGCTTTGAATGCAAAAGCAGATAAGATCATAAAAGGTACTATGAATAAAAAAAGTAGCTCGTTAGATTGGACGCGCTTAAATAATATAGCAAGAGTGGGCATAATAAACAGATTTGGGATGGAAGTTAGAGATGAGGTGTTTCAAATGCCAATAGGTTCAGTGGATAAGCCATCATTAACAAAAACAACTCTAAAAAATGGCGATCTTGTGGTTATTCAGGTGCTTTCTAGCAGTTTGCCGCAAAAATTAAAAGTAACAACATCCGAGCTTGAATCAGAGTATAAAAACTATTGGGCTAGGTGGAATCTTTACGGCTTTGAAAATAGTTTGCGTGCTCAAGCTGAAGTTAAGTATACGGCAAAAAGTGATAGTAAGCAGTCATGATTATTATTAGCATTAAAGAGCAAAAATTATATTTATATAATGCTCAGCATGCTCTTATAGTTACATATCCGATATCTTCCTCTAAATATGGCATTGGCCAAACTGAAAATACCAATAAAACACCATTAGGCTTGCATAGAATCTCGCAAAAAATAGGTGCTGATGCTGCTATAAACTCAGTATTTATTGGTAGAAAGTTTACTGGAGAAATATATAGCGAACAATTAGCGCAAGAAAACCCTCATAGAGATTGGATTTTAAGCCGAATATTGCGCCTGTCAGGTATGGAGGTTGGTTTTAATATAGAGGGCAAGGTAGATACCTTTAAGCGCTATATTTATATTCATGGTTGCCCTGATAGCGCCTCTTTTGAGCGCCCAGGCTCAATAGGCTGCATTAGAATGAGAAATAATGATATTATTAAATTAGCTGCAGCTGTGGATGAAAATGACTTAGTGTATATTACTTATTTCGCACTGAGTAAAGAGTTAGGGTTGCCAGTGTAATGTAACTATTGCAATTTTATATGGGGAAATAATTAACTATGCCGATTATTCATTCTAATAAAGCGCCAGAGCCTCTTGGAAATTTTGAAGAGTTAGCAAAAGCAGCATCTTTGCAAGATAACACAGGAAGGCCTGTTAGTTATAAGCTAATAGGTGAGATTTCTGATGCACATCCTCTTAAAAACATTATAAATGAGATGCAAGATGTCTCAGCTCCTTTTCTTGAGAGAATAAAAGCTGCAAGACCTCAGAATAATGATGATATTCCCGTGTGGAAGACAGAACGATATATATTAGCAAAAAACGATAATATTGTTATTTTTCATGCAGCTATAGCTGCGTTGGCAGAGGGGGGGAGTAGAGTAGGGCTTTCTTGCTCTATTGCAGAGCTAGAGCTGAAAGATGATCAAGTAATGATAAAAAATCAGTTACAGCAGCTAGATTTTGCTGACGGCTCGTTAGAAACAGTTAAGCCAAGTTCAATAGTTTCTGCTGATGCTGTTTTTGCGAAGCCATTTTCAGTAATGGTGCAACTACATAAGTTTATGGCTACTGGAAATGATTCTGATTTAAAATTATTGCAAGCATCTTGCAAAGATCCAACATTTAACCTTCAAGAGCAACAAGCCTTAATTCATAGTTTAGTTCATGAAATTGAAATTGAAATCCGAGTTGAGAGTGAATGCCTTGATAGACAAAATAATTTAATTAAAATATTTAGTATTATGCCCAGTATTATTCCCAGTATTATTCCCAGTATTGTGGCTGGATTGGATAAAGTAGCCATTCATAAGGAAGGCAAAGACTTGTTAGAAAAATGTTATGAGCAGTTTTGTGTGCAGCATGATTGGTCTTTAGTGGTCGCTGCTGGCTTAGATAAAAAATATCAAGCAGAAAAATATCAAGCAGAAAAATATAATCTAACCTATATATTCTCAAATATGATGTCATTTTTGTTGCCACTAGTGTCAGTATTAAAGTTACATATGATGCATTACTGTATTGTGCATCTGCCATTATTATTAGCTTCTACTTGTGGCATATTTTTAGCCTCTAGTTATATAACGGCTCTTGCAGCTATAGCTAGCTTAGCTACTATTTTATTATCTTATGGGTTCTTACAGTATGTAGCAAAGAGCTTCTTGCTTAAATTATACGGTACAGAAAAGTATATAGCTTATAAAAAGTTTTGTTATGAAGTGAGTTCTTTAGCTGTGCTAAATGATGTCGCACGCAGTCTTAATGCTGCCATTAGTGATAAAGTTACATTTATGTATGGTATTGTGGGTGCCTATTATACTTTAGATAGTGATCAAATAATCGAAGAGGTACAAGAGCTGCGAGCATTAATAGTTGAGCATGGTTGGATGAAAACTTTGCAGTCAGCAATGTTAATGGGATCATTGCTATGTTTATTATTGCCGGCATATCAGCTGGTATGTGGGATTACTATGCTACTAGGCTATGCTGCTTTTTCTTACAACTTTGTTATACCTAAAAAAGCTCAAATAATACTTGCGACTTCAGGTGAAAAGGCCACAGCAGCAAGCAGCTTGTTTAGCTATACTAGTTCTGCTGTCAAATCTTATGATGTAACAGCAGAATTTTTAGGTTATAAAGATACCTTCGCTAAGTAAGCTTGTCGGCTAATCTTGCCAGTTTAAAATTATTTTCCCACAGTCGCCAGCATTCATAATATTAAATGCTGTTTCGAATTCGCTATAATGGTACTGATGAGTAATAATATTTCTTATATCTAGTCCAGATTCTATTAAAGTGACCATTTTATACCATGTTTCATACATTTCACGCCCATAAATGCCTTTTAGCTCTAATCCTTTGAATATTAAGTGATTAAGGTCAAGGTCTACATTTCCTGGATATAGCCCTAATAATGCAATTTTGCCACCATTTAGCATTACATCTGCCATATCCTTGAGGGCAACGTTATTACCAGAAGCCTCAAGACCTACGTCAAATCCTTCGTGCATTTTTAGTTTGGCCATAACTGAGGTTATTTTAGTATTAGCTACATTTACCGGTATTATTCCTGAAAATTGTGCAGCAAAATCAATTCTTTGCTGTTTAACATCTGTTATTATGACATGTCGTGCTCCAGCATGTTTAGCGACTATTGCGCACATTATGCCAATCGGGCCTGCACCTGTTACAAGTACATCTTCACCAGTACAGTTAAAAGAGAGTGCGGTATGAACTGCATTACCAAAGGGGTCAAATATAGCAGCAATATCATCCGATATTATATCAGGTAGGAGGAAAACATTAGACATTGGGACTGCCATATATTCTGCAAATGCACCTGGTATATGCACGCCAATTCCTTTGGTATATGGGCATAAGTGTTGTCGGCCACCTTTACAATTACGGCATACGCCACAAGTTATGTGTCCTTCAGCGGAAACTCTAGCTCCAAGTGCAATACTATCAGGAACTAAAGGACCTTTTTCTACAACAGTTCCTGAAAATTCATGCCCAACATGCATTGGGGTTACAATAGTTTTTTTTGCCCATTCATCCCAATTATAAATATGGAGGTCTGTGCCACAAATAGCAGTTTTTTTTACTTTAATTAATACTTCATTATCTGCAATTTTAGGAACAGGTACTTCTTGTAGCCACAATCCAGGTTCTTTTTTGGCTTTAACTAATGCTTTCATGATTACTCCTTATTACTTTTTGCGACAATATCTCTTGCTGTACAGAATGCTGTAATAGCTTGCTCTAGTTGTTCTTTAGTATGAGAGGCTGAAATTTGTATTCTGATTCTAGCTTCACCTTTAGGTACTACAGGGTAACTAAAAGCAACTGCATAAATATTTTGCTTCATCAGTTCTACGCTAATTTCATATGCAACTTTCGCATCATAAAACATTACTGGAACTATTGGGTGGGTGCCGGGTTTTATATCAAAGTCGTTAGCTAGCATTTGTGATCTAAAGAAGCTAGTATTTTCATGTATTTTTTTTATCACTTCTGGGGTAGTATTAATTATATTAATTGCTTCTAAGGTTGCACATGCAATTGAAGGAGGAATAGTATTTGAAAATAAATATGGACGCGATTTTTGGCGTAATACTTCAATTATTTCAGCTTTTGCTGAGGTGAATCCTCCCATAGCGCCGCCTAAGGCTTTGCCTAGGGTGCTAGTGATAATGTCTATTCTCCCCATCACATGGTGATGCTCATGGGTTCCTTTTCCGCTTTTTCCCATAAAGCCAGTAGCATGGCAATCATCAATCATAGTTAAGGCTTGATATTTATCGGCAAGGTCACATATCGCAGGAAGGTTTGCAATAGATCCATCCATTGAAAACACTCCATCGGTCACAATTAAAATAAACCTAGCTCCGCTTTTTCTTGCTTCTTGTAGCTGGATTTCAAGGTCAGCCATATTACTATGTTTATAACGATATCTTTGGGCTTTAGATAGTCTAATACCATCAATAATGCTTGCATGATTTAGTTGATCGCTGATTACAGCATCTTCAGGTCCTAGTATAGTTTCGAATAAGCCACCATTGGCATCAAAGCATGATGGGTATAAGATAGTGTCTTCCATTTGTAAAAATTTGCTAATTGCATTTTCTAAGTTTTTATGTGGTATTTGGGTGCCACAAATAAAGCGTACGGATGACATGCCATAGCCATAGTTATTAATAGCTTCAATGGCTGCTGCTTTAATATTACTATTATTCGAGAGGCCAAGATAATTATTCGCACAAAAATTAATGATGCTGCTACCAGCGCTGGTGGCGATGATGGCATCTTGCGGGCTAGTTATTACAGCTTCTGTTTTATATAAGCTTGCATCTTTTAGCTCTTTAACTTGTTGGGTTAAGTGAGATATAAAATTATTTTTGTTATATTGTTGCATATTATTGACCTCCTTAAAATTACTACACGATAATCGGAAAACATAATATTGTATCATATTAGATAAAATAGTACTATATAGATATCACGCTTATGGAGAGCTTTATGAGTTTTTTATCTTTTTTCGGTAGTTATAACTGGTTAATTATTGCTATTAGTTATGTAGTGCTCACTTTTATGGCAATATTAATTTGGAATAAATGCTGTAAAGTGTTATACACAAGAACAGTAGCAACTAAAAACATTTGGGATGATAGCTTACTTCATGCTGTAGATAGCCCTCTTAAAATGCTAATACTGATATATGGTATTTCAGCTGCAATACATTCCATGGCCAGTAACTTAATAACGTTAGAAGCATTTGACTCTTTTCTTGATCCTATCGAGCTACTATGTGTTAATTTATTTATTCTATGGTTTGCTTTAAGGTTTATTAACCAAATTGAAAGTGCTTTAGTTAAGAAGCCAAAATCAAAAAGAAGATTTGATAAAACTACAATAAGAGCAGTTTCGCAGCTATGTAGTGTAGTTGTTTCCGTTTTAATCATATTAAATATCATGAACCCAATATTCGGGGTGCCTATATCTGCCTTGTTGGCATTTGGTGGTATTGGTGGTATCGCTGTTGCTTTAGCTTGCCAAGATTTGCTTAGTAATATATTTGGTGGCTTTTATATTTATTTAGATAGACCTTTTGAGATCGGGGACTGGGTATCTTCACCTGAAAGAGACATAGAAGGTATTATTGAAAATATTGGTTGGCGTTTAACTTGCATTAGAACTTTTGAGAAAAAACTCAGATACATACCGAACTCACTATTTTCTAAAATAATTATAGATAACTCATCACGGATGTCGCATAGAAGAATTCGTTCTACAATAGGAATTAGGTATGATGATGCAAGTAAGCTAGCTCCTATAATCAAAGATGTAGAATCTATGATGTTATCACACTCAGATATTGATGATGATCAAATGATTTATGTGAAATTTATGGAGTTTGGTGAATCGGCTCTAAATTTTGAAATAAATGCATTTACTAAAGAAATCTCAAGAGTAGATTATTTAACTCTGAGGGAAGGGATATATTTTAATATTATTAAGATAATTGATTCTCATGGCGCTGAGTGTGCGTTTCCGACTAGAACTTTACACATTAAGAATAGTAGCTAAGTTATTCCAGGGTTATCTAGTGGTCTTTGCTTGATCTGGGATCTCCTCGGCCTGATGCTGAGGAATCCCCATGAATATTTGGATTGGTATAAAGTTTTATAGTTGTTACTAGCTAATAAGAAAATGTTCTGCTGCCCTCTACCTACGTCCTGCTACTCTCCACCTACGTCCTGCTACTCGATAGCAGGATCCAGTAATACGCTGACAAGTATGGATTTTATTCTTGTAGTGGCGCCTTGTTAGGATGCTAGATTATCAGTGTTATATTGTTTTGCCCTTATAATTGCGGCCGTAACTATAAGATGCAATACTTGGTATATTTAACCCTGGCCCCCATTGTCAAGCAACAATATATCCCTCTGCCTACCGTGCTTTGGTTTAACCACAGTATCCAGGCTATCTGGGCTCCTGCTAACTATTGAGACCTGCTTGTTATTTCTGCTGTTGAATTTTCTAGCCCTTTTTTGGAATCTGAAGTAAGTGGTACAACTGCAATTTCTGGTGCTGATTTTAATTTGTCATCTAAAGTCTCATTTGCAGTTTGCTCTGGGCCTGCTATTCCGCGTAGGTCATTTATAGCTTTTGTATCTATAGTGCCAGCTTTGAGTGTCTGGTAGGCATTTACATTACTTCTGTCTATAATACTAGCCTCTGTAACCAGTGACTTAAAATCAGCGCTTTCAAAAGCAGATGTTACTGCTCTGTGCATGCTAGCAAAATTTTCTTTTACTTGTGGCAGCTCTCTTGCAAAAGCTTTATTTATATCTGGCCCCTTAATACTATCTGTCATAAACTATTCCTAAAGGTAATAAACAATCTACTAGTGCTAAATAGACTAATAGCTGCTGAAAAGTCTCATTATCATATTCTGCTTTTTCTAGGTTTTTTAGGGGTATATGCTCTTTTTTGAGAGTTGTTTGCCTATCTATATAATCAACAACTTCTTTATATGAAACAAAATTCAGCGGGTTATCTATCTCTTTATCTTGAAATTGTTCTCTGGGAATCTTTAAGCTATCTAGAACCTTATGTATAGTTGCTATTTGTTTGCTTTTAAATTCAGCAGAATGTGAATTACAAGTCTTTTTAAGAAGTGATAATTTATTATTAATTTCAATTTCCATTTCTGCAAGTGCTTGTTTATCTTTGTTAACTGTATTAATAATGCTGGGGAGCCTGTTCTTAGTGGCTTGTAAATTTGCTTTTTCATCAGGCTTTAAATTTTCAATGCTTTCTGTTTCATCAAGCTCAGCTATGAGCTCTTTATACTGTAATACATTTTTAGTTAAAGATTTTTTTGCACTCAAATAAGGAAATAATATTTGTTCTAGATTTTCTAGGTATATAGATTTAGGGTGGTGCGCATTGATAAAGTCTACCATAGAGACGTCACTACCACTGTTCATATTAAAATGATCTGAAAATGTAGGCTCTAATTTAAATATTTCAAATAAGTATGAGCCAACTTTTTTTTCTACAACTTCCTGTTTGCCAAATATCATGTTTGATTTTCCTTAATCACATATCATTATTATACTCTAAAATAAAATATTTTTCAATATTATATGTTTTGAAGGGCCAGTTTATAATGCAATGTTAGCTAATAATTCATATGCATCAGATAATATCTGCTCAATATTATTAGCTGCATAGGTTATGGCAACCGTAGTGTTGCCAGAAAATTTATAGTGTGAATTTTTAGTTACAATATCAATTAATTTGCCACTGTCTATTTTAGGTTCTACATTAAAATGTATGGTGGCTGAATTTTTAGTTAAATTAATGCTACTAACTAATAAAGGCTCAGCTATAGATTTTATTAAATTTACTTCAGCCAAATGCTTTACCGCGGTTGGTAATTTGCCATATAAATCTGTAACCTCGTCTAATATTAATATTTTTTCTGCATAAGTATTAATGCTAGTGAGCTTTTTATACATGTTAAATCTAGCGCTAACATCTATTACATAGCTTGCTGGAATTATTATGGGGAAAGTAGTATTAATTTTGACTTCATGCCTATCATACACAAGCTCCCCAGGGTTCTGACCATTCTGTAATGCTTTGGCAGTTTTTTTTACTAGCTGAATATAATAGTCAAAGCCTAGCTCTTTAATGTGGCCACTTTGCTCATCTCCTAGCATTTCACCGGCACCTCTTATTTCCATATCCATAATTGCTAGCTGAAAGCCTGAGCCTAATTTATTATGTTCAGCAATAGCCTCTAAGCGCTGCAGTGCATCTTTGGTTAAATATTTTTTATCTGGAGTAAATAAATAAGCATAAGCTTGGTGATGAGCTCTGCCTACTCGGCCTCTTATTTGATGTAGTTGAGCTAGTCCCAGTTTATCTGCTCTATCTATAATAATGGTGTTAGCATTGGGTACATCAATACCAGATTCAATTATCGTCGTGCACAAGCATAAATCATATTGTTTGTGATAAAAGCCATGCATAATACTGTCAAGCTTTGTTTGTGGCATTTGGCCATGTGCTATTGCTATACGGAGATTCGGTAATAATTTTTGCAAGAATTGTGCCATTTTCAGCATTTTAGCTACATCATTGTATAAATAATATATTTGACCGCCTCGATTCAGCTCTCTCATAACCGCATCTTTAATAACCTCTTCATCAAAGATGCCAACCTGAGTTTGAATAGGAACTCTTGCTACAGGAGGGGTTGCGATAATAGAAAGATCTTTCACGCTTGCAAGTGATAATTGTAGCGTTCTTGGAATAGGGGTCGCAGTTAGAGTTATAATATCAATATTAACTTTAATATTTTTTAATTTTTCTTTGTGTGCCACCCCAAAGCGGTGTTCTTCATCAATAATAAGCAGGCCTAAATTATGAAAAGAAATGTCCTTGCTGAGGATTTTATGGGTTGCAATAATTATATCGCAGTTGCCAGTTTTAATTTCTGCTTTTACTTGGTTATTTTCTTTGCTAGTGCCAGCATATAGTCGAATTTTTATCGGCCATTTTATAAATCTATCACAAAAATTATGATAATGTTGGGTTGCCAGTAGGGTCGTCGGCACAATTAAGACTACTTGCATGCCAGAGTGTACGGCTAAAAATGCTGCACGCATAGCTATTTCAGTCTTACCAAAGCCAACATCTCCGCATATTAAGCGGTCCGTTAGCTTATTTGAGCATAGGTCGGCAATAATGCTATTAATTGCTTTTGCTTGGTCTACCGTTTCGTTAAATGGGAACTCATTACAAAAGTGATAATAGTCTTTATCAGGCTCTTGGTACTTAGTTGGGGTAGATGATTCCCTTTTAGCATATAGCTCTAAGAGTTCAGTAGCATTGTCTATCATTTTAGTTATAGCTTTGCGCTTGGTTTTTTGCCACCTTTGATTACCAAGTTTATCTAGATTTGCACTAACAGCACTACGATATGGGTAAATCACTACTAAATCAAAAATAGGTATATAGAGCTTTGTTTTGTTTGCATATTCTATTGATATATATTCTTCTGTTGCATCTTGCAGCGACATTTTTTCTAGGCCTAGATATTTGCCTATGCCATATTCTTCGTGTACAACTAATTGACCAATTTCAATATTGTCTAGATCAATTAAATTCTCGGGCGCTTTTTCTGGCTTAGTGTTGTCATACAGCAGTTGGTTTTGTCGCTGGCTTAAATCACTTTCAGTAATTAGCAGTATATTTTGCCCTGGGCTTTGAAAGCCACCAGCAATATTTGCAAGCATTAGGCATATGCGGTCTGATGATTTAATGACATCATGCCAGTTATCAAGGCTGCTATTAGCCGTAATATTGTTTTTGATTAATATCTTCTCATATAGCTCTAGCTTTGCAGCTGAACTTGTGGTCAGCAGTATTCGCCAGTTGCTGTTTAAGGCTAGATCAATAACTTCTGTAAGGCTATCATCTTTATTTGTAATTAGGCCTTTTAGCGAGCTAATGCTGTCTTTTTCTGTTGGGTTATGTAGCTCTTTGGTGGCATATCTATAGTTGCTAAAATTTTTGAGTTGATCTGCAATCTCATCATAATCAAAATAAATAGAGTCGCAACTTAAAACTGGATTATGAGACTGAGTTAAATCTTTATAGCGTGATTGCACCTCAGCTAAATATTTATTTATAGTTGCTTTATAATCATGCGGAAAATAGATAGAGCTATCTTTAGGCAAGTAGTCAAAAAAAGAAGATAAATTATCATAGAAAAAAGGTAAAAAATATTCGGCACCAGAGCTAGCTTTACCAGACTTAATCTCATCATAGATTTTATGATAGGTATATTCTGGAAATTGTTGTTCCCATTTTTTAGCAAATTTAGCACAATCACTTTTTGCAAGTGGGTATTCGCATGCGCCTAACATTTTTATATGCTCTACTTCTGTCAAAGTGCGCTGCGTGAGTGGGTCAAAGGTTTTAATCGATTCTATGGTGTTATCGAAAAAATCGATCCGGTAAGGCATTGTAGCGCCGCCAGGAAATAAATCTAGTAATGAGCCTCTAGCTGCAAATTCACCATGCTCTATTACTTTTTGGTTATGTTCATAGCCATTTAATACTAGGCTATGCTTTAACTCTTCAAGCGATAAAGTCTGATTTTTTTTTAATAAGAACTCAGTCGTAACTAAATAATTGCGAGGTATTAATTTAACCAGCAAGGTTGATAGGGCGATAATATAAATGCCAGGGGTGTTGTTTATTAATTTTGATAATACATATAGCCTGTTTGCGCTTAGTTCTGTTTGGGGTGAAAACTTATCGTAGGGTAGGGTTTCCCAATCTGGGAATATAGTTATGTTTAAATCGTTAGTACTAAAGAACTTAAGCTCTGCTGCTATTTTATTTGCTGCATTAATATCGCTGCATATTACAATATTAGTTGCGTATTTATTAAAGTATTTTTTTGTTAAGGTTAAAGATAGCCCTGAGCCAAAAAAATTATCTATTTGTTTAGTTTTATTTTGCATACCTAGAGTAGTTTAACAACTAATAAAAAAAAGGCCATTAATTTAATGGCCTTTTTTAGGGGTTAGTTTGTAAATTTTATCTAAATCTCTGGGGAGGGGTTGTATTAAAGCTGTCTATTTGTTCTTTGACATCTTTTTTAGCTTTAGCATCCATCCCAGTAGTAAATCTGGTATCCTTACCAGTAGTAAATAATCCTACTCTGCTGTCTGCGGTTATATGTTTCGCACAATAGGTTAGGATATCTTTAGTGCTTGATGATGAGAAGTTTAGGGGATCGGATGAACGATTATAGGCAGCATATGCATCACTAGCTTTAAGATTGAATTCTGATGCTTTTGTTGCTGTCCCTGTTGTTTGTTTAAGTTCTTCTTTTACTAAAAGATCTCTTTCTTCTGCAGCTAAACCATAAAATAATTTTGTTAAAAAATATCGCTCAGTTACGCTTAATAAAACTTTTACTGGTTCCTCAGTTTTTACTGGCGTTGTTTTCTCTTCTGGCTTAGTTGCTGCTTGTTCTTCTTCCTCTTTGATTCCAGCATCAGTTTCAGCTTCTTTCTCTTCTACCTTTGGCTGTGCTGTTGTTGTAGTTGGTAGTAACACCTCCATTGACTGGTAGCTTGATAGCTCTACTGTTGGCTTTACTGGCAACAATGCGCTGGCTTCCTCTTGATATTGTGTTAGTGTTTTGTACATGGCCTGAATGCCGGCTGCTGAATTTGTGCCAATCACCTTGCTACTATTAAGTAGTACATTATCTATAATGTCTATATGATCAGTTAGATCTTGTATATACTGGGCGGTATTATCTTTATCACTCTTAATGCTTGCAAGTATTTCCGATTTATTGCTTGCCTTACTGTAATGTGTGACAGCGCTTTCTAGTTTCTTTAAGCCTGCTAGCTTTTTCTCCAAAGCCAGTTTTTGCTCTTTTGCAAAAGATGAGTACTCTGTGAATTTATATGTGTCTGGGCAACGTTGTTCTTGTAACTTACCTTTTGCGTCTGCCATGACTGCAAGCAACTCTTTGCTAGTTGTATCTTCGCCTATATCTAATGTCTTGGTTGCAAGCGACTCTTGGCTAGTTGTACCTTTACCTACAACTCGAATAGCTATAAAAAAAGCTGTTCTCATTAACTCTGCTGCTTTTCCTTTAGCCGTGGATTTTTCTGTTTCATTTTCAGCTTCAATCTGTGCATTTTTTGCTGTCAGTTTAGCTTCAAGTTCTGTTATATAATTTTGTTCAGCTTCTGCTTCTGCTTCAGCTTCTGCTTTAGCCTCAGATTTAGCTGAAGATAGAGGTTTAGCTTGTATTTTACGTGCTAGAGCTTGAATTTTTACTGCTGCTTCTTCTTCTTTTGCTTCTGGTATTAATGCTGGTACTACTTTTTTATCCATAGCTAATACTAGTGGCCCTGGGACTACATTGAACCTGTCTCTTAATGCATGGTCTATATCACAAGCCACTACGAACATCATTTCGCGTCTGGTAGTGTTACTTGCTTGTGCTTCATCTTTTTTTGCTTTAGCATTTTTTTTAAGTGTAGTATCTAGAGTTTTTTGCGCTAAAGGTTTCTGCAATGGCTGCTTAATTGCAAGATCTAGGTAAGCTAGATATTCAGTTTTCTTTGGTTTCTCGATATATTCATCTAATTCATTTCTCGATTTTTTTGCTTTTGATTTTATCAAATCAGCAACTGCTCTGATATTTTCTATGGAATGAATGCCGCATTCTGATGATCCTCCTTGGTGGTTATCAGTACTATAAACTACATTTATAGCTACTAAACTCATCTCTTTTTTAAACTTAGATATTATTGGGTTTACTTGGATAGGTCTATGTTTCTTATATAAATCACCATATGAGTCAACCACATATGCGGTCCAAGAATCACCATTTTTATTAAATATTATAGGAAAATAATGGTTTGGTATTGCAAGAATAACAGCGACTGTGGTTGCGTCTTTTTGTGGGTTTATAGTTCTATATTCAGGTCCAGCACCTTGTTCAATATCAAATTTACTGGCGCTATCGGGGGCAAACATATCTATAAAGCCAACTGGTCTCTGTTGATTAAATGCTTCTTGGTTTATTAGCATTGTAGGTATATCTTTTAACATGGCGTGAGCTAAATGTTCTACAAATTGCCTGCCTAGGAAGGTAGTGAAGTTAGTTAAATCTTCTCTCTCACATCTCTCGAAATATAAAGGATCTATGTTAGAGAATAATGGTATTTTTCTTCCAGTTTTAGGGTCCTGAAGTACAGGGTCTTGGTCTATTATTATTAATTGTGTAAATGTTTTTCCCTCATTTGCAAGATTAGTACGGATAAGTGACATTAGATCTATATCTTCAAATGCTAGTCTTAATTCCGCCAGATCACGATCGCAATATTTATTTTGTAGAATAAGTGCTCTTGCTGCAGCATTAAATTCTTCTTGAGTAGGAAGATTTTCTTTACCTGTTGTAATTCGATCTAATTTGTTATGGTAAGCTTTGTGTAACTGCTCTATTAAATAGTCTGTTTTTTGTTTATCTAAAGTAGATACTTTAAATAAAAATGTTGTCATATTGGCAGCATTTATGATTGGTATGCTTATAAAGTACTTTTGGAGACTTTCTATGCCAGATGTTTGCGATAAATCTATAGCTTGGTCTTTAGGATTATCTTGTTTATAAGCTTTTTGATCAAAAATTTGGTAGCATTGTGTGCTTTCAAGTTGCACTTCTGCTTGTGGTAGCAACTCATCTATTGTGGCTCTTAGCTTGCTTTGTAATGCTGTTATTTGTGTTGTCGCTTGCCTGCGCTGTTCTAGTTGAGATGTAGATGCTTTTTGGGCTTTAAATTGCAATAATTTAGCTTTTTTCGCAGCAACCATATAAGCGGCAAGGTCATTGTTGGTGCGCGTATCAGCTTGGCCTTTAGTTTCTTCTCTGAATGTTTTTTTGCTTTTGGTAAGCAGGGCCTTTTCTGCTATATCTAGCTTTAAAACTTCGGCGTCATCTTTTTCAGTTGCATTTAACTGGCGCAGCTGAGTAGTTAGAGCTTTTAGTTGGCTTTCAAACGCTGCTATTTCTCTTGAATAATCATATTTTTCTGTGCTTCTTGGTGCTGGCAAAGGCATTTTCTTTTGTATTGCTAAAAATTTCTTATTTTCTGGGCTTTCTGGTACATGCGAAATTGCAGCATTAATGTCTCGTAGGCTAAACCCTGCTTGATATAGCTCATGAGCAGAATGGACACTTTGTAGTAATGCATAGACAGTCTGCATAGATTTGGTTAAAGCTGAGCTCTGCATTTCAGTTGTGCTATCAAGCACTCTGCACGCTGTAGCTAAGTTGCTTAAAGATAATTTTTGATTCATCTTAGTAGAAAAAATAGAAGGGAATAACTTTTGGGCCCAAGACCTGGCTCGTGGTGCTGCTGGGGCAGGTTTTTTAGCCTGTTCTGATTTTGCTATTTCTAATGTTTTTTTGGCTGAGCCTAAGGTGCTGAATGAAGCTAAGAATTTTTTGTGTGCCTCAGATGTTGGTTTTATAGTGGTTAAAACTTCGCTAGCTCTTATAGAGGCATTTTTTTCATATTTTGCCTGTACTGTTTCTAGTTGTTTCTCTAGCTTTATCTTTTGAGCTTTCTGCTCAGGGGTAAGGCTTGACTGTTTGTTTAGATCAAATAATTCTTTTTCTATCATTTGCATAGATGCTATTACTACTAAAGGGTTTTCTATAAGCCTTGCTCGTTGTTTCTCTAGCTCTATCTTTTGATCTTCCTGACCTTTGTTTGGTTCTACTATTTTCTTTAATTCAGATAATTGTTGCTCTAGAGAAGCTATTTGTTCTCTTATTTTTTCTATTTTTGCAGATTTTTCTGCTTTTCTTTGTTCAACTTTTTCTTTGTTAGCTTCTTCCTGAGGCTTATCCTCTGTCATTTTTTTTATATATGTTTTAGCTTGATTTATTTTTTGTTGCTGCTCTTCTGCTATTGCTTGCTGCGTGTTGTTATAATCAATTATTTTTATTGCGGTTACAATCAGCGCTGCAACTGGCAGCATTATGCTGAGGTTAACAGCGTTTTGAATTAAAAATGGTAAAACAAAAGTTGACCAAATATGCACAGAAAAAACAGTTACTATTTTTACGATAGCAAGTGCCATAATGGGGTTGGTTAAAAATAGCCCTAGTAATAACAAGGCTGCTGCCATAATAGCAATTTGAATTATTAAAATAGATAAGCTTAAATAGATGTTTTTAGGCTCTTCAGCTGTCTGCTCTTGTGGTTGGTCTTCGGCATATGCTGCAATAGATTGATCCCATTGCTGCTGAAGTTTTGTTACAGCTGGTGTGTGCTTTTCAAGATTTTGACGAGTTGCATCTCTTGCATCTGCCTTTGCATCTGCCTTCTTAATTAGCTCTAGCTTTTCAATAAGACTTAGGTCACTATCAAAGCTGTCTTCCGCATTGCCTAATAACTTATGAGCTTCTAGTGCAATTGCATTTAACTTATCACGACAGTCTGTTTGTTTTGAGGATTTATTTTTTATTTTAGCTGGCATTGAGTTGCCTCTATTAGTTGACATCTTTCTTAGCACCGATAATACTATATACCAGGTTTATTATCAATATATTTTATCTGGTTATTCGTTATTAATTACAACAGCTTATGTTTTAATTGTTGCATTTGTAAATACTTTAGTAATTATAATTAAGTTTTCTTAAGGTTTTCTTAAAATAAGATTAATATTTCAATTTAACTGGTTTTTTTAATTTAACTGGGTTTTTTCAATATTTGATGATTTGCATGCTTATTAAATCGATATTTGGGCAATTGTTGATTGCAACCGCTAAAATTATACTACATAATATGTTTTTAATTCTAAAGGTCTAAAAAATATGGCAAAAGAAGATACTATCGAAATGTCAGGTGTGGTAACTGATAGTTTACCTAACACTGTTTTTAAAGTTGAACTTGAAAATGGGCACTCTATAACTGCACATATCTCAGGTAAAATGCGTAAAAACTATATACGCATCTTAACCGGAGACTCAGTGCTAGTCGAAATAACACCGTATGACCTTACTAAAGGCAGAATCATTAAACGAGTTATAGAAAAAAGAAATCCTAGTTAATACATTTTTCAGATTGTATTACAATTTCATTCTGCTCTAAGCTTATGACAACATTGCCGCCTTTTTTTAGTTTGCCAAATAATATTTCGTCAGCAAGCTGTGATTTAATAGTATTTTGAATCAGCCTTTCCATCGGTCTTGCACCCATAGCTTCATCAATGCCATTGAGGCATAACCATTTTTTAGCCTCGATTGTGACTTCTAGCTCAATGTTTTTTTCTTCTAGCTGTACTTCTAGCTGTACTTCTAGCTCAGTTAAAAACTTATTTACAATTTTCATAATGAAGCGTGGAGTAAGTGAATTAAACTGCACAACTTTATCTAAACGGTTACGGAACTCAGGCGAAAAGCTACTGTTAATAGTTGCTAAATTATCCGCTAAGTTATCAGATTTGCCAAACCCTAGGGTATGCTTGGTAAGTTCAGCAGCTCCAGTGTTACAAGTCATAATCACAATAACATGCCTGAAATCTATGGTTCTACCATTATTATCTGTGCAAGTAGCGTGATCCATTATTTGTAATAAAATGTTGCAAATGTCTGGGTGAGCTTTATCTATTTCATCTAATAGCAGCACTGAATGCGGGTTTTTAGTTATAGTGTCAGCAAGTAATCCTCCTTGCTCATAACCAACATAACCTGCTGGAGCACCTATTAATTGTGAGGATGAATGTTTTTCCATATATTCTGACATATCAAAGCGTAATAGCTCTAAATTTAATGATTTTGCAAGTTGAATTGCAACTTCAGTTTTACCAACTCCAGTTGGGCCAGAGAATAAAAATGATCCTATTGGTTTGTTCTCTTTACGTAATCCTGAACGTGAGATTTTTATTGAATTTGTTAAAGCAGATATGGCCTCATCTTGCCCAAATACCATAGCCTGGATGCCACGCTCTAAATGTGATAATGCTGCAGAATCTGAGCGTGATACTCTTTTCTCTGGTATGCGGGCTATTTTTGCAATAATTGATTCTACATTTTTAATCTCAATGGTTTTACTCTTTTTACCATTAACCACGAAGTTTGCTCCAACTTCATCAATGATATCAATGGCTTTGTCTGGCAGAAACCTATCTGTGATATATTTTTTAGATAATTTGACTGCGGCAGTAATAGCGTCGTCAGAATACTTTACACCATGGAAGTCTTCAAAAGTTTTTTTAATTCCTTTCAAAATATTGATTGATTCATCTATGCTAGGCTCATTGATATCTATTTTTTGAAATCTTCTAGATAGCGCTTTATCTTTGCTTAAAATACTTCTATATTCTTGGTATGTTGTGGCCCCCATGCATTTAATGCCGCCATTACTTAATAAGGGCTTTATTAAGTTCGCAGCATCCATTGCTCCGCCAGCTGCAGCTCCAGCACCAATTAAAGTATGTACTTCATCAATAAATAGAATCGGGTTCTCAATTTTTTTTAAATCTTTTAATATTGCATAAAATCTCTTTTCAAAGTCTCCCCTGTATTTTGTGCCAGCTAACATTGACCCTAAATCTAAACTATATATGGTTGCATTGGTTAAGCTGCTTGGGCATAGGTTACAGGCAATTCTATATGCTAGACCTTCAGCTATAGCTGTTTTGCCTACCCCTGGCTCTCCAACAAATAAGGGGTTGTTTTTCTTGCGGCGTGATAAAATTTGTACTGTTCTGTCTATTTCAAATTCTCTGCCAATTAATTTATCAATTTTACCAGAAAGAGCTTTTTTATTTAAGTTTATAGTATATTTCTCTAAAGCAGTTTCTTCGCGGTTAGCTTCCATCGCGCTTTCATCTACATTAGGCTCGAAATCATCTAGATTAAAATCATTATTCGGACTTTGTTTTTTACCATGTGCAATATAGTTCATTATATCTAATCTGGTAAAGTTCTCTTGTTTGAGGAAATGTATAGCTTGACTATCTTGCTCACTAAACATTGCACCTAAAATATTTATAACATTAACTTCAGTATGGCCTGATGCTTGTACTTGGAAAATAGCTCGTTGTAATATTCTTTGAAACCCTAAAGTTGGATGAGTTTCGTCTTTGCTATATTTGGTAAGCTTTGGTGTTGTTTCATTAATAAATATATTTAGAGAAGATGTTAATCTCTTGATGTCGACACTATATTCTTTCATAACATTAGTTATTTCATCACTGCTAAGTAATGCCAATAATAAATGTTCTACTGTTAAGAATTTATGGTTTTGTTCCTTTGCATTGCTGTATGCTAAATTTAGAGTCATTTCTAAGTGCTGCGAAAACATATATTATCTCCCTTAATAATCTAGGCTTTTAAACGACTTTTTCTTGAAGCCAGGTAAAATTAAAAGCTACACTATATTAATAGACAATATTTCAGCATTCTGCTTAAATATAATTGCACTTATCTTCTAAGGCGTTGAATGTGCTTAATATATATTTTAAGTTTTTTTCGTTAGCATTGGTAAATTATTCGTAATTGTTGATTATAGCTTCAGCAAAACCTGAGCATGAAAGCTTGGTGGCGTTATCTATAAGTCTTGCTAGGTCATATGTTACTTGCTTTTGTTCTATGCAAGCAGCAATGCCATTTGTAATAAGATCTGCTGCTTCATGCCAGCATAAGTGCCTAAGTAACATTTCTGCTGAAAGTATTAATGAGCTTGGGTTAACTTTGTTAAGATTGGTATATTTAGGAGCTGTGCCATGAGTTGCTTCAAATACAGCTATATTTGTGCCGATGTTTGCGCCTGGCGCTATTCCTATGCCTCCAACCTGCGCTGCTAGGGCGTCAGATATGTAATCACCGTTCAAATTCATAGTTGCAATAACATCATAGTTTTCTGGTGATAGTAGGCAGTTTTGAAAAAATGCATCTGCAATCACATCTTTAATCACAATTTTTTCTTGCGTTATTGGATTTGTGATTTCATGCCAAGGCCCACCATCTAAAGGGGTTGCATTAAATTCAGATTGTGCAAGCTCATAGCCCCAATTACAAAAAGCTCCTTCAGTATATTTCATAATATTACCTTTATGAACTAAAGTAACTGACTTTCTATTATGATCTATTGCATATTGTATGGCTGATCTGATTAATCTTTCTGAGCCTTCTTTAGAAATAGCCTTAACTCCAATACCACAGTTTTTATTAAATCTAATGGATTTGACGTTTAAAGAATTTTCTAAATAGTCAATCATGGTGGTGGCTTCTGCGCTACCGGCTTCAAACTCTATACCAGCATAAATATCTTCAGAGTTTTCTCTAAAGATTACCATATCAGTTTTTTCAGGATTTTTAAGCGGGCTAGGGCAACCAGCAAAATATTTAATAGGGCGCAAACACACATATAAATCAAGCTGTTGCCTAATTGCAACATTTAAAGAGCGAATTCCTCCACCGATAGGAGTGGTCAGTGGTCCTTTAATAGCAACCTTATATTTTTTAATAATATCTATAGTTTCATCTGGGAGCCAGTTATTACTTCCATATTTTTCTGTAGCAGCTTCACCGGCGTATATTTCAAGCCAAGAAATCTTTTTTTTGCCATGGTAAGCTTGTTCGATAGCAGCATCAACTACATTTAGCATGGCTGGAGTTATATCTGAGCCAATGCCATCACCTGAAATGAAAGGTATTATAACATTGTCAGGCACAACTATATTGTTATTCTTATCAAATGATACTGCCTCGCCTTGAGGTATTGTAATATTGTCGCTATACATTCGAAACTCCTTGTAATTGCTATGCTAGACTCAAAATAGTATACTATGGTACTGTGATTATTGTAATTAGTCTATTATGAGCGAACAAAAACATACTAAAAAAGTTATTTTGGGTATCTCTGGCGGAGTAGACTCTGCTGTTTGTGCCTATTTATTAAAGCAGCAAGGGTATAATGTCATTGCAGTTTTTATGCAAAACTGGGATCAAGCAAATGATGACCATTGTACTGCAAATGAAGACCTAAAAGATGCCTTGTTGGTTTGTCAGCAGCTACAAATACCCTTCGAGACCATTAACTTTGCAAAAGAATATTGGCGCAATGTATTCGAAAGCTTTCTTACTTCACACAAACAGGGTTTAACACCAAATCCAGATATATTATGCAATAGTGAAATTAAATTCAAAAAGTTTCTAGAATATGCTATGAGCAAAAATGCTGATTATATAGCAACAGGTCACTATGCAAAAATAATAAAAAAAGATGATTTATATCTACTTGCACAGCCTAAAGATTATGCTAAAGATCAAACTTACTTCTTGCATCTATTAGAACAATATCAGTTGCAAAAAGCCTTATTTCCTTTGGCTGATTATACCAAGCCAGAAGTCAGAGCAATAGCTGCTAAAATAAATTTAGCCAATCGCAGTAAAAAAGATAGTACCGGCATATGCTTTATTGGCGAGAGAAAATATAATGATTTTTTAAGTGAATTCATGTTAAGTCGCAAGGGTGACATCATCACTGAACACGGCGAAAAAGTTGCAACCCATAACGGACTTATGTTTTATACCCTAGGCCAGCGTAAAGGTATAAATCTTGGCGGCATAAAAGAAAAAAAAGAACAGCCTTGGTATGTGCTTGCAAAAGATTTAAAAAATAATACTCTAATAATTGGGCAAGGCAAAGATAACCCTAAATTATATAATAGTTGTGCGAATATGGCCGCAATACACTGGATTGCTGAAAAGCCAGGAATGCCATTTAAATGCATGGTAAAAATTCGTTATAATCAAGCCTTGCAAGAGTGCGAAGTTACAGAGTATAAAGAACAGTTTAAAGTGCAATTTAGCTCAAAACAACGCGCAGTAACCCCTGGCCAATCTGCAGTGTTTTATTTGAACGGCATATGCTATGGTGGTGGGGTTATAGTTTCTTCGTAGTTAATAATATCAAACAATATTACCCCTACTATGTAGGGGCTGCCGTGTTAAAAGTAAAGCTTTTTCATGCTAAAGTTTCATATTGCTTAGCACACTAATCTTTTTCATCTCTAAGCATGGTTCATTTCTAAACATGGCATTGAGAGTA
>CAWVRI010000015.1:0-30767 GCA_963932595.1 uncultured Legionellales bacterium | reverse complement strand
ACTAGCGAAATAATTCATGGTGGCGAAAGAAATTATATCATGGCAACTATCTCCATATATATGGCGCTGTTTAATCTATTTTTAAGCTTATTGCGAATTTTTGCAGCATTTGCTGGTCAAAGAGACTAATTTTTATTCCTTTAATTCCCCCGAGACAATTGTTGCGGGGGGTATTATCTTATCATATAGCCTTATTCATTAGGGCTTTTCTGGTAACTCGTAACTTTACCTCTACGCCTAGGTACAATTGATATTATTTCCAAGAACAAATTATAAATCAATATCTTATAGTTTATTTTTTTAAAGTAACGAGATGCATTAATTAAATTCTAGCAAAGTGGCTGATAATAGGTGCTGGCACCTTGAAATTTAGGCATGGCTAGACTTGGCTTAACTGTGAAACCTAGCCTCTTTGGTCAATAGTATGACTTTATAGCTTTCTACAAGAATAAAGCAGAAATATAGACCAAGATAGCCGCAATTAATCACAGCTTGCAATAATAGCCTGGAAGCCAGTGAGCGGATCATCAGCACAAAAGAAATGCTATACTACTGCTAACTTATCTAAACCATTTAAATATGGCTTCAGCACTGCAGGAATAGTGACTGAACCATCACTGTTTTGATAGCTCTCCATAACTGCAACCAAAGTTCTTCCAACAGCTAAAGCCGAACCATTGATAGTGTGTGCTAATTTTGGCTTGCCTCCAGATTCATCTCTAAATCTTATTTGCGCCCTTCTTGCCTGAAAGTCATCAAAGTTACTACAAGAGGATATTTCTCGATAACATTTTTGTGAAGGAAGGAAAACTTCTAAGTCAAAAGTTTTCGCTGAACTAAAGCTAAGGTCGCCGCCACATAAATTTACCACTTTATATGGCAAATCTAATAATTGTAATAAATCTTCTGAATGTGAGACTAGCTCATCTAGTTGCTTATATGAATCATCTGGATGAGTTATCTGAAACAATTCAATCTTTTCAAATTGATGCTGCCTAATTAATCCTTTGGTATCTTGGCCATAAGAGCCAGCCTCGCTTCTAAAGCAAGGCGTATGTGCACAGAGTTTAATTGGCAATTCTTTAATATCTATAATTTCTTCGCGATATAAATTAGTAAGAGGAACTTCTGCGGTTGGAATTAAGTAAAGCTCTTTTTCTCCCTCTAATTTAAATAAATCTTCTCGCATTTTAGGCAAAGCTCCACTGCCATATAAACACTCTTCTTTTACTAAATAAGGCACATATACCTCGCTATAGCCATGCTTAGTATTATTGTCTAGCATGAACTGTATTAAGGCCCTTTGCAGCTTGGCTAAATTTGCATATAGTACTGAGAATCTACTACCAGATAGTTTTGTGGCTCTATTTAAATCAAGTCCAGCTATTAAGTTGCCTATTTCTATGTGATCTTTTACTGCGAACTCATATTCTGGCACAGCTCCTATAGTTCTAACTAGCTCATTGTCAACTTCTGAGGTGCCTTCAGGCACGCTATCTGCTGGAATATTCGGCATGCATAATAAAAAGTTTTGTAAGCTTGCTTGGAGGCACTGTAATTCTTGCTCTTGTTTGTTTAAGCTTTCACCAATTGTTGCAACTTTTTTAAATATTTCTACAGTGTCTTTGCCCTCTTTTTTGAGCTTGCCAATCTCTTTAGATGCAGCATTTCTGGCATTTTGTAACTCTTGCGTTGCAGTTTGTAAAATTTTTCTCTTCTCTTCCAGAGCAAAATATTCCTTATGATTTAGGTTGTAACCTTTTTTGCGTAGCTTCTTCTCAACTTCTTCTAAGTTATTTCTTAATAATTTTGGGTCTAGCATTTTTATCTCACTACTTAATTATTTCTACATCATTTGTTGTTACAAAAATGAATATGGCTTCGGGCATCTAGGTATCTGAGTAAGATATTATTTAGTGATAGCTTATTCAGACACCCAAAATTATCATAAAATTCTAAAAAAGTTAATATATTATTTTAACAACTAACTTTAAATCTATCATCTTAACTATTTTACGGATTAAATATAAAATAAAAACCCTAATACTCATTATCATTTGTAACTAATACTTCTCTTGTGCCATTAGATGAGGATGGGGAAGAGACTAAGCCGGCTTTTTCCATAGCCTCAACAATATTTGCAGATCTATTGTAACCTATTTTTAGTTTGCGCTGAATGCTTGAAATTGAAACTTTTTTTGTTTTTATAACTATGCCGACAGCTTCATCATATAACGCATCTTTTTCACCATCTCCACTTGCGCTGTCTGCCCCATCAGAACTGCCAGAATCATCATCATAACTCTCTTTAAGACTTGTTATATATTCTGGAGGAGGATTATTTTCTTTAATAAACTTTACTATTCTATGCACCTCATCATCACTAACATAAGCACCGTGCACTCTAACTGGAACTCCTGTTCCTGGTGGCAAATATAACATGTCGCCATTACCTAATAATTGCTCAGCTCCTTGTTGGTCCAGCACTGTTCTAGAATCAATGCGCGAAGAAACTTGAAAGGCTATTCTAGTTGGTATGTTAGCTTTAATTAATCCTGTAACCACATTTACTGAAGGCCGCTGTGTTGCTAATATTAAGTGTATTCCTGCAGCTCTAGCCTTTTGTGCTAGCCTTGCAATTAATTGCTCTACCTTTTTACCAAGCACCATTATCATGTCAGAATATTCATCAGCAACAACAACAATTGCCGGTAGTGTTTTTAGCTCAGGAGCAACTGCGCCATCTTCTCCTTCAAATATCGGGTCTAATAATGGCGATCCATCACGTTCAGCCTCAAGCACTTTGCTATTATAACCGGCTATATTTCTAACCCCCAAAACAGACATGAGCTTGTAACGTCTCTCCATTTCATTTACGCACCATCTCAGGGCGCCAGCTGCCTCACTCATATCAGTTATAACAGGCGTAAGCAAATGCGGAATATTATCGTATACAGCAAGTTCTAACATTTTAGGATCTATTAATATCATGCGTAGATTTTCAGCAGAAGATTTATAAAGAAAGCTAAGTAGCATTGCATTAAGACCAACTGACTTACCAGAGCCAGTTGTTCCTGCAACTAACAGATGTGGCATTTTAGCAAGATCAACAACAACAGGATGGCCACTAATATCTTTGCCTAATATCATTGTTACCGGAGAGCCAGCATTTTTATAATTATTTGAGGTTATTAAATCCCTTAGTTGCACAATTTGTCTCTTAGTATTAGGTATTTCTAATCCTATTACTGATTTGCCTGGAATAACATCTACAATTCTAACGCTTGTTACTGATAATGTTCTTGCAAGATCTTTTGATAGATTTGAAATTGTGCTGACTTTAGTCCCTGGCGCTAATTTTAACTCAAACCGAGTAACAACAGGTCCAGGGTAAACTGCAACCACATCAAGCTTTATACCAAAATCTAAAAATTTAGCTTCAACCTCTTTTGACATATGGTTGATAGTGCTTTTAGCTATTTCAAATTTTGGAGCTTGTATTACTGCATCTAATAATTCAGGTTTTGGCATTTGTATTCTAGTATAATGATTGTCTTTATTCTTCATACTAAAAACTTGAATGCTTGTGCGTGCAGGCGCCTCATTGCTAGCTTGGGCATCATTAATGGCAGTGTTAATGACCACTGAAGGAGGGGCGTCCTCTTTATGTGCAATTGCGTTTTGATAGCTGGGTTCATTTGAATCATTTGTTTTTGTGTTACTAGCTGTTCGGCGAACAGTGCAACGACTTACTAAGTCTGATATTTTTGTGCGAATCATCGCCGTTAAACTTAATAAGCGATTCTTAATACTAGCCAGATAGTTTTTTAGCTTTAGCTGCATATTATCTAATGAAATATTAGGGCCGATTAAAATAATACCACTACAAAATATAATTAATAGCACAAATGTGCCACCTAGCATATTAAATAAAGTAATTGCTTTCCAAGCGATTGTTTCGCCTATTACCCCACCAATACCGCTAGGAAAATATTCTAAGGTGGCAATATGCATTGCAAATAAGCCATTTAAAGACAGAATGACTAGCAAGCACCCAAGCCAGTTGTAAAAACCATAATGGCTATCTTTTCTTATGAAATTTTTATAAGTAACATGCGCCATAATAACAGGCAAAATAAAGCTAGTTATACCAAAAAAATATAATAAGAAATCTGCAATTAAGGCGCCAACAATACCCTCTTTATTGCTAATGAAGACTTTATTAGATCCAGTGTGACTAAAGCCAGGGTCATTTTGAGTATAAGATAGCAAGGCTATCATTATGAATGCCGCTATAGCTAAAGAAAAGAAGGATAAAATGTTATTTAACCTAGGATCTAATGATGGTGTTATAGTATTTTTGTCATTTTTCATGAAAGACCTCTGGCTGCATAATAAATAAAATTGATTATATAATATATATTCTACAAGTAATCATTTTACACAGTCAAACAAAGCCTGATTTAAATCAATCATTATCTTTATTTAAAATTTAATATGGGGTATTATTTTTGTGTAATTTTAAGGATATATCATGACTGAAAAAAACATCATAAAAAATAAGCTAATAATAATTGGATCAGGCCCTGCAGGTTATACTGCTGCTATATATGGAGCGAGAGCTAATTTAAACCCTATTATTATTACTGGCCTAGAACAAGGCGGACAACTAACTACAACGACTGATGTTGATAATTGGCCTGGTGATAATGAAGGTGTGCAAGGTCCTGAGTTAATGCAGCGGATGTTAAAACACGCTGAAAAATTTGATACCAAAGTCATATTTGATACTATAAAAGATGTAGATTTTTCATCCAGGCCTTTCCAATTATTTGGCGAGTATAATAATTATGTTGCCGATAGCGTAGTTATTGCTACAGGAGCAAAAGCTAAATTGCTAGGGCTAGACTCTGAGCAAAAATTTATGGGCAAAGGAGTGTCTACTTGCGCCACTTGTGATGGTTTTTTCTATAAAGGTAAAAAAGTCATGGTTATTGGTGGTGGTAATACTGCGGTTGAAGAAGCACTTTACCTCTCAAATATTGCGTCAGAGGTTGTTTTGGTGCATCGTAGAGATCAGCTGCGTGCTGAGAAAATGTTAGCTGATAAATTACTAGAGAAAAATAAAAATGGCAATATAACTTGCATGTGGAACAGTGCTTTATCTGAAGTTGTAGGAGATAATAGTGGGGTTACTGGGGCCGAAATTAAAAATCTAAATGATGGTAAAATAACAACTGTAGATTGCCTGGGAGTCTTTATTGCTATTGGACATTACCCTAACACTAAAATATTTAAAAACCACCTTGAAATGGAAAATGATTATATTAAAATTGTCTCAGGACGAACAGGAAACTCTACAGCAACTAGCGTGTCTGGTGTATTTGCAGCTGGCGATGTTTCTGATTCAGTATATAGGCAAGCTATAACATCTGCTGCCACAGGATGTATGGCTGCCCTAGATGCTGAGAAATTTTTAGAGCTATCGACTGAAAAATAATTATAAATCAAACCATTTATACAAGTAATATGCTAGAAAACATGGTATAATTATACATGGGGTATTTATAAGGTATGTTATGAAAAATAATTATGTTTTTGTACTTAATTGTGGCAGTTCATCTATAAAATTTGCAATAATAAATCTAAGCAACTGCACTCATATTTGCCATGGTATGGTTAGCAATATTAATCTTGATAATTGCCATATAAATTATACTTTCAAAAGCGAGATTTATGGTGAGCACATAAATGATAATTCTTATCATAATGCCCTACTTGCAATAATAAACATAGTAAAACAAGACCAAGTTATATTGAAAAACATTATTGCAATTGGTCATAGAGTAGTTCATGGCGGCAATATTTTTAAGGCCCCCTCTATTATTGATAAACAGAATGTAGCCGAATTAAAACAGCTATTTGAACTTGCTCCATTACATAACCCTATAAATTTTTTAGGTATTGAAGAGTGTTTGTTGGCATTTGGTGAAATCACTAATATTGCAGTATTTGACACCTCTTTTCATAGTACTATTCCAGATTATGCAAAAGTAATTCCAATTAAACAAAGTATAGCAAAAAAATATCAAGTTACGAAATATGGCTTTCATGGCATTTCACACGCTTATATAACTCAAATAATAAAAAAACATTTAAATAAACACACTATTAACATTATTTCTGCTCATTTAGGCAGCGGCTGTAGTATTGCTGCTATAAAAGACAATAAAAGTGTAGACACTACCATGTCATTTACCCCTACATCAGGAATCATGATGGCAACTAGATCCGGGGATATAGATCCTTTGTTACATAAATATTTAATGAGTAAAATGAATTTAGATATAGCTGAATTTTCAAAATTAATGAGCACTCAATCCGGAATACTAGGCATATCAGAGATAAGCAGTGATATGAGAGACATAGAAGCAGAGTATAAAAAAGGTAATGAAAATGCCATTTTAGCACTAGAAGCATTTTGCTACCAAGTAGCCAAACATATAGCAAGCTTAATGGTGCCACTTGTAAAGTGTGATGCTATAGTTTTTACTGGCGGCATGGGAGAAAACTCTTCTTTTGTTAGAAACAAAATACTGGGCCATTTAAAATTTTTACATGTATTAGTTTGCAATAGTAGTAATGATGGCGCTAGCAAAGAGATAGTTAAAATTACATTATCAGACTCAGTTATACCTTGCTATGTAGCAAAAACCAGCGAAGAAATAATGATAGCAAGCATCGCGCATAAAGTCATATTAAACAACATAAATAGTGGGCATAAAGAATGAAGAGGGCACTATTTTTAGTTCCAGCTAGTTCCAGCTCTGGTTTGCATGCGGTAAGCTTAGGCTTGAAAAAGTTTTTTGAAATGCATGGCGTTAACGCCGAAATATTTAAGCCTATAATTGATGTAAAAGAAGATTATGCTGGCTCAAATAAAGCTATCAATATTAATATCGCTGCTAATTTATATAGTAATGGTCAATCAGACTTGCTGATGGAACAAATTATTGATAATTATCAAATAGTAGCTCAAAGTGTAGATATTGTAATTATTCAAGGCTTACCGATAGCTTCTGATAGTCACTACTCACAACAATTAAATAAAAAAATTTCTGGAGCAATTAATCCTGAAATTATAATAGTGGCATCTTCTCAGCATGAAGCTAAAGATGACTTGCTTAAAAATATTAATATGACCAAAAGATTTTTTTCACACCACGGTAAAAACAATGTTATTGCCTGCATTTTAAATAAAACAACCCCTTCAAAAAGTGCTTTACATAATAGTACAGATTCTGGGAAAGCCCCACTAGAGCTCTTAACAAAAGCGGACCTTAACATTCCTATTATTGCAAACATTCCTTGGGAACAAAGGTTACTGCAGCCACTATTAAAAGATATTATTAAATATATTGATGGTAAAGTTATTAATAAAGGCAATCTAGATGAGGCAAGGGTATCACAAATTAGCATGTGTGCACGTGGATTAGATAATTTTTTACCTGCGCTTAAAGAAGGTAATTTTATTATTACCGCAGGCGATCGAAGTGATATTATTTTAGCCACCTGTCTTTCGGTTATAAATGGTTGTAAAATATCAGGATTATTGCTTACAGGCGGTTATACTCCAAAGAAAGAGCTGTTGGATTTATGTTATAAGCCTTTGCTAAATGATTTATGCATTATATCTACCGGGTATGATAGCTTTACTACAACTTCAATTATGCATAAAATGCCTATGCATATAAAACAATATGACAACAGCCAACAAGAAGTTGTTGGATCTTATATCGCAAACTATATTTCAAAAGAGTGGCTAAATTCTTGGGTAGAAAAAGATATAAAAACTAGACTTACCCCTGCATTATTTCGACAGCAATTGATGAGTAAAGCAAAAAACGATCTAAAAACTATATTATTACCAGAAGGAACGGAACCTAGAATTATAGAAGCTGCTATTTTATGTGTTAATCGTAAGCTGGCCAAGATAATTTTATTGGGTAATCAGGATGAAATAACAATTATAGCCAATAATCTAGGTTATGATTTGCCTCCAGAACTAAAAATTATAAAGCCTGAAGACATCATAGAAAATTATATTCCAGCTTTAATTGAGCTGCGCAAACATAAAGGCATGAATCAGCACATTGCTAAAGAGCAATTAAAAGATAATATTGTGCTTGCGACTATTATGCTAGCTGATGGAGCTGCTGATGGCCTGGTTGCAGGAGCTATTAATACTACGGCAAATACTATTAGGCCAGCACTACAATTAATAAAAACTAAAGAAGATTCTTCTCTTGTTTCTTCGGTATTTTTCATGTGCTTACCGAATCAAGTTATAATTTATGGAGATTGTGCCATTAACGCCGATCCTACTGCAGATCAGCTAGCAGATATTGCAATTCAAAGTGCTTTATCTGCAGAGCATTTTGGTATTACAGCAAAAGTGGCAATGCTCAGTTATGCTACAGGCTCCTCTGGATCTGGTTCAGAGGTAGATAAAGTTATAGAGGCAACTAATATTGTAAAAAAACAGCATCCTAATATAATAATTGATGGGCCCTTGCAATATGATGCCGCAACAAATAGTGACGTTGCTATAGCCAAAGCTGCAAATAGCCCTGTTGCTGGATCTGCAACAGTGTGTATTTTTCCTAACCTCAATGCAGGAAATACCACTTATAAAGCAGTACAAAGAAGTACAAATGCCCTATGCATTGGCCCAGTGTTACAAGGATTAAGCAAGCCTGTAAACGATTTATCTAGAGGCGCAACAATTGATGACATAGTTTTTACAATTACAATCACTGCTATTCAAGCACAAAAAAAGTAGCTTGATAGTACTATTCCAGCAAAAAGCATAGATCATGCCAATTTAACAACCTAATATTAACGCTTTGCAATTCGCAGTAAGCCTATAAAAATACCTTGTATACGCACTCTTTCAGCCTTGTATACTTGCGGTATGTGTTTTTCGTTTGCTGGATGCAAAGTGATATAGCCATTATTATTATTCTCTATAGTTTTTAAAGTAGCCTCTTCATTGTCGATAAGAGCAACTACAATTGTATTATTTGCGGCATTGCTACATTCTTCACAAACTACAATATCGCCATCAAAAATACCTTCGTCTATCATAGAGTCGCCGCTTACTTCTAAGGCGTACCTGCCCTCACCAACAAAAAACTTCAATACATCTATTTCTTCTGTTTTTTCAATTGCTTCTATAGGCAAGCCTGCAGCAATTTTACCAATTAGTGGCAGTTTATTGCTAGCTTTAAGCTTAATGTTGCGTTTTCTCCCAGGCACTAGCTCAATTAAATTTAAGCTGACTAAGTTTTTTAAATATCGATGCACTACACCTCTAGATTTTATTGAAATACCCAGAGCAATTTCAGCTGTAGTTGGCGCGTACCCGAACTGAGATATATATTCTTTAATAAATTCAAGAGTTTGGTGTTGTTTTTCAGTTAGCATCTTTACTCCTTAAGCTATAAAATACCATTATAGAGTACAAAAAGAGAACGAGCAAGCAAATGTTGCTTTAAATTACTTAATATAATTTATACTCCTGGTAATATTTTAAGCTTTCCTTAATATTCAGCATGATACAATAAGAAATATTTAATAACAATTGTGTGGACATATGAATAATGTATGGGGAAAACTTAAAACACAGCTATCTAATGCTTATGCCTATTTTAAATATTGCTGTAAGGTTATTATTAGATATGCAAATAATTTTAAGGATCATACATATAATAATTCAGGCATGATTATACAAGTCGCAAGCCATATATTGATATTGGTTGAAATTGTGGCAATGTTCAGCATAATAGTTAACCCTGCTGTAATTATTATTGCGATAGTTAGTGTAATACCGCTTTCAATTTTATACAGCTTCCTTCACCGCCCGCTTATAAATTTAATTCGAAAAAATACTCTAGTTCAAGCTACAGATGACAGTAATCTGCTACAAAAACTAACAGAGAATCAATATATTGATATTAATGCCATAGAATACGATGAATTAAATGAGGATGAGGTCATAGCATTATTAGTTAAATATCCTGAGATCTTACCAGCACTATTAAAGAATGATCATACAAAAAAAATTCTGGATTCTACTGAAATATTATCCGAAATAGCACCAAATATAAATATGCGCAACTATAACTTAATTTTAGAGTTATTTGAAAATGCTTCATTAATACCTAAAATAAAAAAATCAACCTTAAAAAATAATAAGATGAAGATATTTTTTATTGCTCTTAGTTATGCCATAACAGATTTTGCTAGCTATGCTTATGCATTATTTATCATATCTAGCGTCACTTTAAGTTTTTTTGCAATTACAAGCAATCTACCTATAATTATTGGTTTTTTTGTTCTTGGCGGCATGTTATTAACCCCGTTAATAATCCGCAAAGCCCGCATGCTAAAGACAATATATGATTTACCATCAGATAAAAAAATAATAGACGTATTCAAACACAACTGGCTAAACAATTTATTTTATTCTTTATTCTGGGCATATATTTGGTGCGTGCTTATTTCTATAGGGTCTCATTATTTAATAATAGCAGTACCTTTTGCTTTGCCTTATGCCGCCCTGCTAATACCAGTGACCACATTTGCTATATTTCTCAGTCTGCTTTTTAATTTTGAAAGCTATACTTCAAGTACAGAAAACCTCATAACTAATATTTCAGTTATTATCTTATATACATCTTTATGCCTGGGTGTAATTAAAATTGCTATGACATTAGGTTTAATTCACATAAATCTTATACATACCAGCATTGCAGCTGTCATGATAGCACAAATAATGCCGTGCTTAATACCACTAATAATATTAACAATTATTGCCATACCAATATTTGCTAACTTTCCAAAAATATTAATTAATAGTTTAAATAGCGTATTAGTGCCTAACAATTCAAATCCCGCGCCAAGTGAAAGCTTGAGTAATAGAAGATCACCTGGCCATGAAGACAGAAAAAAAGGAAAAGAAGCAGAAAAAATACAAAGCTTTCACCCCGATAAATATGATATTAAATCAAAAGAACCGTAATATTTTTTTGCGAATATTATCTAGTCTAGTTATACTAAAATAGAGTTTTAAAAATTAACTTTAATTAAGCGATAACTAATGATAAAAATTAATGTAACTGGAATTATATGCTATATTCTCGCCACTTTATTTCTTGGCTATGAAATGGCTTTACAAGTGTCTCCTGCCGTTATGGCTGAAGAGCTAATGCAAGATATTGGCCTTAATGCTAGAAGTTTGAGTTTTATTTCTATGGCCTATTTTGGAGCATATGCTGTTATGCAAATACCTTCGGGCATGCTATTCGATAAATTTAATACTAAAACTGTTATGACACTTAGCGTGGCGGCCTCTACTTTAGGCATATATATCTTTTTAATCAGTGATTCCGCTTTAGTTTTAGCATTAGGAAGAGCTATAACAGGATTTGGCTCTGCATTTGCTTTTGTGGGGGCTTTAGTAATTGCACATGAGTGGTTTGCAAAAAAGCACTTTCCTATTCTAGTTGGTATAGCCCAGCTAATAGCAGCGCTTGGAGCCATGTTTGGCGAAGAACCTTTAGCATATGTGGTGAACACTTATGGTTGGCAACAAGCAGTCTATAATTTAAGTATAGCAGGAGCTCTCATAACTTTATTTATTATGTTTTTTGTTAAGAACAATCGCGCTAATAAACTTAAAAAATCCACTTCAAGTTTTAGGGACATTTTTGCTAGATTAAGAGTATTATTACAAAATAAACAAGTATGGTATTTAGCGGTTTTCGCCTTTTTCTGTTGGGGGCCAGTAACTGTGTTTACTGAATTATGGGGGGTGTCCTTTTTAAAGGCGCACTTAAACATTTCTAAAATAGCAGCCGCAAAACTTGCATCATCTATTTGGATAGGAATTGCAATAGGAGCGCCTATTATTGGCTTTATTGCTGCTAAACTTAATAAAAATAGAAGCATATTAATTTTTTGCAGTATTGCTGGATTTATTGCTACTTTATGGTTTATTTTTGGGCCTGCAGATAATATTGTTGTAGCTCATGCTTTAGCAATGGTGTTTGGTATAGCGGCTGCTAGTAATATTTTGGTCTTTAACATGGTATTGCTTCATAACAGTGAAAATGAAAATACAGGAGCTGCTATAGGATTTATGAATATGGCAGTTGTGGCAGGAGGAGCATTGCTGCAACCTATTGTCGGCTCTATTATAGAGAGTTCATGGGATGGCTTTATTAGAAATGGTGCTCATTGGTATAGCGCTAATGACTATCAATCAGGTCTTGCTATAATTCCGCTATGTTTTTTAATATGTGTAATTACTTCAACTTATGCAATAAAAGAGTAAGGTCATCTTACTGCAGAGATATAGTATTCAATAAAACAATGATTGAACACATTATTATAGACGGAGTTCAGCCTGATACTTCTCTATGCCTAAGGCCTATTGCTTTTCCCCTCATACGGCAAGTAGGGTCCAGGGTTTAATATTCCAGTGTTGTAGCTTCTGTGGCTTCATTCCGCAATTATAAAGGCAAAAACAATATAGCACTTATAATTAAATAACCTCACAACACCCTAACGCACCAGAAAATAAGCTGAGGGCTGCAGAACATGTTGTTATTAGCTAATAACAACTATAAAACTTCATAGCATCCAAAATATTCGTGAGGATTAGTTAGAATCAATTCGGGGAAGACTACTTAGGAGTCCAGACAAATAGACTCCGGACCAAAGTCAGCCGAATTTTATAAATGCCTCAAAACAAAAATGCCCAGCATAAGCTGGGCATTTTTTTAGCAAATTTGTTACTTATTCGCCAGTTTTCTTCATTTTGTCTTTAATTAAATCACCAAGAGTGAAGTTCTTTGGTTTCTCTTGTGCTGCCATGCTAGCCTTATGAGAAGGTGCTGAACTAGGTGCACGTTCTTTTTTGAGGTTAGATACTTCAGACAGAGTAAGATTAACTAAATGTGACTTTCTTTCGTAATTTAACAAATGTACTTGCAAATCATCACCAATAGCTGGAACATCGCCAGTTTTAAATTCTGTTAATTTCACAAAACCTGATAGATCACCATCTAATTGTACTATCACCTTGTTTTCATCTACTGCTATTACTTTAGAGGCGTAAGGAGCAGAGCCTTTACTGAAGGCAATAAAAGGATCTTCTATCATATCTTTCATACTAAGAGATATACGTTCTCTTTCTGGATCAATAGATAATATTTGAGCAGTAACTTCATCATTTTTATTTATATTTCTTATAACCTCTTCGCCATCTTTAACCCAAGAGATATCGTTAATATGAATCAAGCCATCTATGCTACCTTCTAAACCAACAAATATACCGAAATCTGTAATTGACTTAATATTGCCAGAGATAGTTTCATTAACTTCATGGTTATTACAGAATTCTGACCAAGGATTTTGAATGCATTGTTTGATACCTAAAGATATTCTACGTTTGCTTTCTTCAATGTCTAAAATCATAACTTCAACTTCATCACCAACATTTACAATTTTGTTCGGTCTGATGTTTTTATTAGTCCAGTCCATTTCAGACATATGTACTAAGCCTTCTATACCATTCTCAATTTCAACAAAGCAGCCATAATCAGTGATGTTAGTTACTTTACCAAATACACGGCTATTTGCTGAATATCTTGAGGCAATGCCTTTCCAAGGATCATTTGATAATTGCTTCATACCAAGAGAAACTCTATTTCTTTCTTTATCAAAGCTTAATATTTTTACTTCTAACTCTTGACCAACTTCTAGTAACTCAGAAGGATGCTTGACTCGTTTCCAAGATATATCAGTAATATGTAAAAGACCATCTAAACCACCTAAATCTACAAAAGCACCATAATCGGTTAAGTTTTTAACGATACCAGTGATTAAGCTGCCTTCGGATAGCTTATCTAGAATTTCTTGTGAATTAATAGCTGAGTTCTTTTCTAATACAGCTCTTCTAGACACAACAATATTGTTGCGCTTTTTGTCCATATTCATGATTTTGAATTCTAAAGTTTGATTTTCAATTTCAACAGATTCTTTAACTGGTCTAATATCAACTTGTGAACCAGGCAAGAAAGCTTTTACTGAGTCTATTTCAACTGTAAACCCACCTTTCACTTTGTCAGTGATTGTTCCTTCTACTAATTCTTCAGCATTAAGAGACTGCTCTAAGCGCTCCCATACTGCCGCTCTATGAGCTTTTTCACGTGATAGGTATATAATACCATCACCCATTTCTAGGTGTTCAATTAATACTTGTGTTTCATCACCTTCTTTAACGGTGAGTTCACCTTGGTTCATAAATTCAATAACGGGAATATCTGATTCAGATTTTAATCCAGCGTCAACAGTGACATAGTCAGAACTTATGTTAGTGATTTTGGCGTTAATTAAATTGCCAGGTCTTAGAATTATATTTGTTAAGTTTTCAGCGATAAGCTGCTTAAAAGAGGCTTCGGTAGTCATAAATACACCAGGTTATCTAGCCAATAGGCTAAATTGTTAAAGTTAATACGCGCAGCTATACTGCTCCAATACTAACTATTTTGCCATAATAATATTATTTTAGCAACAATATCATCGATATTAAGGTCAGAACTATCAATATGTATACTGTCTTTAGCTGGAACAAGCGGCGCTATATCACGCTGAGTATCACGTTCATCTCTTGCATTCATATCTGTTATAATCTTATTTAGGCTAGTATCTATACGTTTATTCTTTAATTCTAGAAATCTTCTCTCAGCTCTTTTGGCGAGCGATGCAGTTAAAAATATTTTTAATCTAGCATCTGGAAATATAACGGTACCCATATCTCGGCCTTCCACCACAAAGAGTTCATCACCTACAATTGATCGTTGTAAGTCCACAAGGTTGCGGCGTATTTCAGGCACAGATGAAATACGTGAAGCCGAATTGCCAATGTGTTCTTGTCTTATTTCAGCAGTAACATCTTTATTCTGCAATAGTGTAATACAGGAGTTATGCTCAAAAACAAATCTAATATTTATATTGGCCATGTCTGTAGCGAGAGCTGGAATATTTTCTAACAAATCATTTTCTATGGCATATAAAGCTATGATTCTATATAAAGAGCCACTATTTAAGCAGCTGCACTTCAGAGCTATGCTTAGCTGTTTTGAAATGGTGCTCTTACCAGAGCCGCTAGGGCCATCTATGGTTATAATATTACTGCATTTCATACTATGACTTTTAATCGCCGTCTGATACATCTACTGAGGCTTCACTAGCATTCTCATCATCGTCATTTTCTATATTTTCAGATTCAACGATTGATTGCATTGAAATAAGTAACTCAGACCCTGTAAGTCTAATTAGTCTCACACCTTGGGTATTTCGGCTAACTAATGAAATCTCATTGACTTTAGTTCTAACTAGTGTTGCCTTATTAGTAATCAAAAATATTTCTTTATCTTCACTGCTTTGCAATGCTGAAATTACTTTGCCATTTCTTTCGCTAACCTGGATTGAGATTACGCCCTGGCCTCCTCGACCAGTAATTCTATAATCTTCAATATTGGTTCTTTTGCCATAACCATACTCTGTTGCGGTCAAAATAGGATCAGTGCCAGAAACTATTACTAGCGAAATAACTTTAGAATCTTCAGCAAGTCTTATGCCTCTAACTCCACGCCCTTGACGCCCAATTGTTCTGACATTTTCTTCAGCAAACCTAATAACTTTGCCAGCATCTGAGAACAACATTACGTCTTGTGACCCATCTGTTATAGCTGCTGCAATTAATTTATCATCTTCATCTAAATTTATAGCAATAACACCGTTAGATCTAGGTTTGGCAAAACTCTTTAAAGCAACTTTTTTAACAGTGCCTCTTTCAGTTGCCATGAAAATAGAGTGCTCACTATCAAAGCTTTTAACCGCCATAACTGCAGAAACTTTTTCGGTTTCTTCTAAAGGTAAAAAGTTCACAATAGGCTTGCCTTTTGAGGCCCTACTAGCTAAAGGTAGTTGGTAAACTTTTAGCCAATAAACTTTTCCATAAGTAGTAAAGCACAGTAAAGTGTCATGTGAGTTAGCAACTTCTAGATATTGTACAAAATCCTCATCTTTAACAGCCGCTGCAGATTTTCCGCGCCCACCACGCTTTTGGGCGCTATAACTATCTACTACCTGTGTTTTTACGTAGCCTAGGCTAGAGAAGGTAACTACTAGATCTTCTTTAGGTATAAGATCTTCGTTATCCATATCAATCAAATCTATTATTTCTGTTTTACGTGCATCTCCAAACCTATTCATGATATCAATTAATTCAGCTTCTATAACTGACATCAAGCGTTCTTTTCGCTCTAAAATATCTAATAAATCAATTATTTTTGCAATTATCTCTTTGTATTCAGAAAATATTTTGTCTTGCTCAAGTCCAGTTAATCGATGTAATCTTAGCTCTAAGATTGATTGAGCTTGTAAAGGTGATAGTTTATATGATTTATCTGCTATAACGCCATATTTGGCATCAACATCTAGTGGTCTGCATAACTTTGGTGAATCATGCAATAAATCTAGAATTTTGCCTGCAGCCCAATTTTTAGCTAGAATTTTTTCTTTTGCTTCAGCTGGACTTTTAGCCGACTTAATAAGCTGTACCATTTCATCTATATTAAATAGTGCTAGGCCTAAACCTTCTAAAATATGTGCCCTATTTCTGGCTTTTGCTAACTCAAATACAGTTCTTTTGATAACTATTTCTTTTCTATGCTCAATAAAGCATACAAGTATCTCTCTAATATTCATGCACTTAGGCTTGCCTTGATCAAGCACAACCATGTTTATGCCAAATACTGTTTGCATTTGTGTTAAATGATATAAATTGTTTAAAATCACTTCAGCGTTATCGTTCCGCCTAATTTCAATTACAGCGCGCATGCCTTGCTTATCTGACTCATCTCTAAGCCCGGTGATCCCTTCAATTTTTTTCTCTTTAACTAAGTATGCGATTTTTTCTAGCAACCTGGCTTTATTAACTTGGAAAGGCAACTCTTCTATTATAATTGATTCTCTACCGCTGCTATCAGTTTCGATGCTAGTTCTAGCACGCAGATATATTTTGCCTCGACCAGTTCTATAGGCTTCATCTATACCTTTTCTACCGTTTATTAAAGCTTTAGTAGGAAAATCTGGGCCAGAAATGGCATTGGTAATTTCTTCTATTGTAGTTTGCTCATTATTAACTAACAATAAGCAGGCATTTAGCACTTCTGTTATATTGTGTGGCGGAATATTTGTGGCCATTCCCACAGCGATACCAGACGAGCCATTAATTAATAAATTTGGGATTTTTGTTGGCATAACTGATGGCATATGCTCACTACCATCGTAGTTAGGTACAAATGATACGGTATTTTTATCTAAATCAGCTAATATTTCATGTGCAAGCCGTGACATTCTGATCTCAGTATACCTCATGGCTGCCGGAGCATCGCCATCGACCGAACCAAAGTTACCTTGGCCATCTACAAGCATATAACGCAACGAGAACTCTTGTGCCATTCTAACAATAGCATCATATACAGCAGTATCGCCGTGCGGATGATATTTACCAATCACATCACCAACCACTCTGGCTGACTTTTTATATGGTTTATTCCAATCATTTCGGAGCTCATGCATAGCAAATAATACGCGCCTATGCACCGGCTTCAAACCATCTCTTACATCAGGCAAAGCTCTACCTATAATAACGCTCATTGCGTAATCTATATAAGACTGTTTTAATTCATGTTCTACCGTAACTACAGTTATCCCTGTTTTATCAGATGACATATTTAGTTCCCAATTATAAATTTAAATATACAATTTAATCGATGCTATAGTATGCCATAGCGCTTACTATAATGCTATTAAAAATACTGTTACCCATGCACAAAAACAATCTTTTTTTATTATAATGATAATCTCTTTTTGCTCTTTGATCTTTGCATTAGTAGCCTATTGCCTTGATATGTTTATTTTATTTTGGCTATTTAGCCATAATTAAAAAGCAAGGGGCAAGCTATACACTATAAAAAAATATAAGCATATTTTACTCCTGGCGCTACGACAATAAGCATTAAGATATGCAGCATAAATCATTTTTAGGTGTGCTATTGTCTCACAATTTATAGTTATTTATGAAGGGAGTGAACATTTTGAGTTAGTTGTTGATGCTAAAAATTAACGCAATCAAATAATCTGTTAAAATTTATTTAATAACCATAGCAAAAATATGCTATTATCATACTTAATATAATCAGGACATGATCAGGCATAATGGTAAAAAGAGATATTTAATGAAAGTAGACACCCTAATAAAATGCAAGTGGCTAGCCCCTATGGTACAAAAAAATACTGTGCTAGCAAATCATGCTATTGCAGTATTAAATGGCAAAATAGTTGCTGTTTTGCCGAATGAGCAAGCTTCAAAAGAAATAATTGCAGCGAGTACTGTTGAGCTGAACAAGCACTTGGTTACGCCAGGCTTTATAAATGCACACGCTCACAGCCCCATGACCGTAATGCGCGGCCTTGCCGATGATGTAACCCTTGAAACTTGGCTCCAACAACATATTTGGCCAGCAGAAAAACAATTTTTAGAGCCAAACTTAATTGCAGACGGCACAAAAATCGCAATTGCAGAAATGCTACTTTCAGGCACTACTTATTTTGCCGAGCATTATTTCTACCCAGATATAACTGCAAGCATTGCCAAAGAATGCGGCATTAGCACACAAATAGGACTATGGGTTGGCGAAATAACTAATAAATGGACTGGCAGCAGTAGCGATTGCTTAAAACTACTAGAAGCAAGCTATAAAAAGTGGCAGGATGATGATTTTATAGATTGCGCAATAGCGCCACATAGCCCCTATTTAGTTAGTGATAAAACCTTTGAAGAGCTAAAACAAATACAGCTTGCAACCAAGCTCCGTATGCATATTCACTTGCACGAAACTAGCACAGAAATTGTAGATAGCATAAAGCAATTTAATCTGCGCCCAATCGCAAGACTAGAAAAACTTGGGGCTCTAAATGAACTAATGCAAGCTGTACACATGACCCAGTGCAGCAATGAAGACCTCGCCATGATAAAAGCACATAATGTTGGTGTTGTGCATTGCCCACGCTCTAATGCCAAGCTTGCAAGTGGCATATGTAACATAGCAACCTTTAAACAGCACAACATTAAGCTCGCACTCGGCACAGATGGTGCGGCTAGCAATAACAATCTTGATATTTTAGCCGAAATGCAAGCAGCATATTTGATTTCAAGATCACATGGCAGTAATGCGAATAATCTAACAGCCTATGATTTTTTAGAAATGCTAACTATATCTGCTGCAAAAGCTCTAGGCATATCTCATAAGTGCGGCAGCATTGAAATAGGCAAAAATGCAGATATCACAGCAATAGATTATAATCACCTCCATACCGCATCATCATATGACCCTATAGCCTCACTATTATATGCAGCTAAGTCTAACCAAGTATCACATGTATGGTGCCAAGGCAAGCTGCAAGTTAGCAATGGCGCTTTAACTAATTTAGATTATGATCATATAATTAGCCTTGCTAAAAAGTGGCAACATAAATTACAACCATATGCTAAAAAGGTTTAACATGATTAAGTGCAAGGCTATAGCTGTAAAAATAGAGCTTGGCATGAGATCTAACTATAAGTTATGATGCTATACTTGAATTTATAGCGCGAAACACAAGGCTGCTCAATGAACACTATAACTAAAGATGCATTTAAAATTAAAACCACTTTATTGCCAGTGCTAATAATAGAGCTATCTAGCTGCAACATTAAAGAAATTATCAGAAAATTAAGCAAACATGCAAGCGAAGCACCTAAACTTATCAGACAAGCAAAAATAATTATAGATTTGGATAAACTAAATCAAACAGAAAACGTCAACATGGCAGAACTTTCATCCCAACTAGAATCATTTGAAATGACCATAATAGGGGTAAAAGACTCTAATAATAATTTTATAGAGCAGATATCCTCATCAGGCTATAAAGCTATAACAAGCATCAACACTAGCACCGCGAAGCCAGCAATTAAAGAGCCGACAAAAAGCAAAATTCATACTGGGAACTTACGCTCAGGACAGCAAATATATGCTAAAGATTCTGATATTATTATTATTGGCTCAGTTAATCATGGAGCGGAAGTCGCTGCTGATGGCAATATTCACATTTATGGCAGCTTAAGAGGCAAAGCTTTAGCTGGGGCAAGTGGTAATGCTGCAGCGCGCATATTCAGCTTAACATTTCAGGCTCAATTAATTTCTATAGCAGGAACCTATAAAGTTTTTGAAACTTCTCCTAGCACTATTGATACTAACATTGCAACCATGTCTTATCTGCAAAACAACAAGCTTGAGTTTGTAAATATTTAATTTGTAACATAGTTATTTTTTACAGAAATCACTTAAATAGTTAGTTATTATCATGTATATTATAATGACAATTCGCAAAATTAGGGACAATCGTGGCAGAAGCAGAAATTATAGTAGTTACTTCAGGTAAAGGTGGTGTTGGTAAAACAACCACTAGCGCATAAATAAGCACAGGCCTCGCTATGCAAGGCTATAAAACCATAGTTATAGATTTTGACATTGGTCTTAGAAATTTAGATTTGATCATGGGCTGCGAAAGGCGCGTTGTTTATGATATAATCAATGTAATTAATGGCGAAGCCAATTTAAAACAAGCATGTATTAAAGATAAGCGCAACCCTAACTTATACATACTCCCAGCATCACAAACCCGTGATAAAAATGCCTTAACAGATGAAGGTGTAGCAACAATACTAGCTGAGCTTAAAAAAGATTTTGACTATATTATATGCGATTCGCCAGCAGGCATAGAAAAAGGTGCTGAGTGCGCTATGTATCATGCTGATAAAGCTATTATAGTAACTAACCCTGAAATATCTTCTGTAATTGATTCAGATCGTATGCTAGGAATTTTAGCAAGCAAATCCAAAAGAGCCGAAAATAACCAAGAGCCTATTAAAGAATATTTATTAATAACTAGATACTCAGCAAAAAGAGTTTCTCAAGGTGACATGCTCAGTGTGCGCGATGTATGTGAAACTTTATCAGTGTCACTACTAGGGGTAATACCAGAATCAAAAGCAATTCTCAAAGCCTCAAATACAGGTGTACCAGTAATAAATGATAAAGAATCTAATGCCGGCATTGCTTATAATGATGCCATTAGAAGATTTTTAGGCCATAAAGTACCTATGAAATTTATTAGGCCTAGAAAGCAAACTTTTATAGAAAAAATATTGAAACTTACACAAAAAGAGACCACAGAATGATTAAAAAAATTCTTAATATATTTAAAAAAGACGAGAGCGCTAATGTTGCAATGGAACGCTTGCAAATAATAATTGCACATAGAAAAGACCCACAGCAAAGTGCTGTGAAAAAATATATCGTAGATATGCAGCAAGATTTAGTATCTGTTGTTGCAAAATATGTTGGCATTGATAAAACACAAGTAGAAGTTAATCTAGAACAATCAGGAGGAAATGATATTCTAGAAATAAATATAGCCTTACCAGAATAATACCAGAATAATATGCCCCCCAGTAATGTAACAATAGCATATGACCCTCTTGAACATATGAGTCATACTAACGCTAGTGAAATTCATATCTACAAGCTAAAACAAACTGGCGTAAACGTCATCATTGCTATTAACTCTATAGCGCGCGGCCCTGCCATAGGTGGATGCCGTTATGTAGAATATAACAGCACAGCAGATGCAATAGCTGATGCGATTAATTTATCTTATGCCATGAGCTTAAAGGCAGCATTCCATAACTTGCCGCATGGTGGCGCCAAGGCTGTTATTATAAAATCTAACCCCAATATTGACAGACAAGCTTTATTTAATGACTTTGCAAACTTATTAAATGACTTAAATGGTAAATATATAACATCTCTAGATAGCGGTACTTCTGCTGCGGATATGGATTATATTTTTGAAAAAACAGAATATGTGTTAGGACATAATCATAGTAATATTAAAGTTATCTCTGATCCATCATACTATACTGCAAAAGGAGTAAAAAAGGCACTTGAAGCCGCAGCTTTTAATAAATTTGGGAATGCCTCGCTAAAAAATAGATCTATAGCTATTATGGGTTCTGGCAATGTGGGGGAATATTTATTACAATTTTTAACCTCAGAGTCTGCAAACATTACTATTACTGACATAGATACTCAAAAAGCACAACAGCTTGCAAATAAATATAATTGCAGTTACAAATCTCCTACTGATTTCATATTTCAGTCATGCGATATTTTGATTCCATGCGCGCTTGGGAAGGTATTTACTGAGGAAAATATAGCAAAATTACAAACTAAAATAATATGTGGCGCAAGTAATAATCAGCTTAGCCATGAAAGCTTAGCATTAAAATTACAACAACAAGGAATATTATATATACCAGATTATGTTGCCAATGGAGGCGGGCTAATTTTTGCTGCAGCTAAATATAGCGGCTATATTTCTAATGTTGAGGCAGATATCCAAAATATTAAAGCTGCAACATCTAAGTTATTGGCATTAGCGGCATCTCAAAACACCCCTCCTCTAGATTTAGCTAATAATATCGCTCTTAATAAGATCAACCATGAACAATAAAACACACATATTTAAAGTTGAGGAAGAATATTTTCTCAACCCTAGCGGCATAATTAACCAGGATTCAACTCTAGATATTAGTGATGAAACCTTACTCTCTATCTATAAAAATATTCTATTAACCCGTGCTTTTGATAAAAAAGCAGTGGCGTTACAACGCACTGGAAAATTAGGCACTTTCCCCGAATGTTATGGTCAAGAGGCAATCTATAGTGCTATTGCTACTGCTGCGCATAAAGATGATGTTTTATGCCCTTATTACCGTGATCATGGCGCATTGTTGTATAGAGGCGTATCTATTTGCAGCATTTTAAAATATTGGGGTGGATATGGCTATGATGCAGCCTCACCTGAAAATATGCCGATTTGTGTCCCTATAGCATCCCAGTGCTTGCATGCAGCTGGCATTGCCTATAGCCTGAAATATAAAAATCTGCAACGTGCTACACTGGTAACTCTAGGTGATGGAGCAACTTCTAAGGGCGATTTTTATGAAGCAATGAACTTTGCTGGCGTACATAATTTACCTGTGGTTTTTGTAATTAATAATAATTCCTGGGCTATTTCAACTCCCATAGAGCACCAAACAAAATGCACAACCTTAGCCCAAAAAGCAATAGCTGCAGAAATTGAAGGCATAACTGTAGATGGCAATGATGCTCTGGTGCTTTATACAAAATTAAAGTATGCGCTTGCTAAAGCATATGAAGGTGGTGGCCCCACCGTAATCGAGGCCAAAACCTATAGGCTATGCGATCATACCACCTCAGACAATAAGATTCGTTATTGCCCAGAAGAACAAATAGCTAAAGCCTCGCAGCACGAACCGCTGTTAAGACTAGAATTATATTTAAGAAATGAAAAAATATTAACTGATGATATGGCCCGTGATTTTAACGATAAAATTACCGCACAAATAGCCGCAGGCGCAGCTGAATATTTAGAATATGTTAACAACCTAAGTGAGCAGCAATAATGGCAGCTATTAATTTATTAGAAGCTATCAATAAAGCCTTAGATTATGCCCTAGAGCAAGATAATAACGTTATATTATTAGGCCAAGACATAGGCAAAAATGGTGGAGTGTTTAGAGCTACTCAGAATTTGCATAGCAAATATGGCGGCAGTAGAGTAATAGACATGCCGCTTGCTGAAAATTTAATTGCAGGGGTGGCAGTTGGCATGGCCTCACAAGGCTTAATACCAATAGCTGAAATACAGTTTTTAGGTTTTATATATCCGGCATTAGATCAAATCATTAATCACGCAGCAAGAATGAAAAGTAGAACTAAGGGCGCCATTACTTGTAACAGTGTATTCAGATCACCTTTAGGCGCAGGCATCAATGCCCCAGAACATCATTTTGAAAGCATAGAAGCTATTTTTGCCCATATACCAAATCTTCAAGTTGTTATACCTTCGTCCCCCGCAAAAGCTTATGGCCTGCTGCTGGGCAGCATTATGTGCGAGGACCCAGTAATCTTTTTAGAGCCAACCAAACTATATCGTAGTCAAACTGAAAACTTTATTCCAAACGGCAAAGCATTACAGTTAGGCAAGTGCTTCCTTGCAAAAGAAGGCAGTGACATAACTATAGTAAGCTGGGGCGCAATGCTAATTGAGGCTATGGAAGCTGCAAACCAGTTGCAAGAAATAGGCATAAGCGCAGAAATAATTGATGTTGCTACAATTAAGCCACTAGATATTGAGACTATACTTAGATCAGTACGCAAAACTGGTAGAATAATAATTGCACATGAAGCAGTAAAAACTTTAGGTGTGGGCGCAGAAATATCAGCACTAGTTGCAGAACATGCACTCGACTCTTTATGTGCACCAATAAAAAGAGTTGCTGCACCAGATGAAATAATTACTAACTTCAGAGAAGAAAAATCTTTTTTTCCAAATAAAAATGACATAATAGCTACTACAGAAGAATTAATGAAGTATTAAACTACAAATCATTAAGCTCAAGGAAAAACACTATATTTTCCTAATTACTCTATCCTCCTCCTACGCCGCAATGGCATTAATCTCAAGCTTAAACAATCAAGTGTGGAGACCTTTCTCAGTCAAGTACTATTGCTCCTCCTCGCCTCCCCCTCCTAAGCCTTTAGCCCTGATCTTGTTTCAGGGTCGTTTCAGCTGTATCTAATCATGCAATCTCAGCCATACTTTATCTCTCTGATAAAACTATATATTATTCGAATTACGTAGCCTTATTCCTGAGATTCCGGACCAAGACTGGTTTGGCGACTGAGGGCTGGCTGTTTTTAGCTGGAAATTCCTTAACTTAATGCCATTGCTCCTACGCCCCCGAGCTTGATCCTTACGGATACCCACAATGTTCTATATACTTAAATTAACACAGGAGCTAGTGGAGAGAACTATATTTTCTGGTGTTAATATTCCCTTAATATTCAATATTTTATACTTTGACATTATTTTAATTAATTAGAGGTTAAGAAATGAACGCTACTATAAATGATTTTTTATCTACAGTTAGTAAAGGACTGACTAAAATTAAAAGCTTTATTGATAAAGCTCTAGGTCATATGAATAGTCATATAAAAAGCAATATAGTGTTATATAGAGTATGTTTTGCTGTTCTCATAATAGCTGAGCTCTTGTTGATTTGTATATTAGCGCCGATGTTTGTTTCTGTTCCTGATTTATCTATCCTGATAGCTGAGTTGTGTTTCGGTCTGTCTGTTCCAGCATTATGCTTAGCAGTCTATGAAGTGCTCCCAAAAGCCGTGCATGATCACATAAGCAAGTATAATTATTTATATCTATTTTTAGCAGGAGTATTTATATTAGGTGCATTCTCAGCAATTTGTATATCATCATTCATATTCCCCCTATTTATGCTTAAATGCAGTCTTATAATTGTATTAGCTTTGTCTTCTCTTATTATAGCTAAATTAATATTTCTAGCAATGAAATTTTTTGTGCAATCATGCATTATTATAATACCTGCAGTAGTGCATAATATTAGTGGAAATGGATTAATCAGTAGCATTAAAAAAGTTATGCATAATATTAGTAACAATATAAAAGATAATATAGACTCATATGAATTATGTTTTATGATATTAATCATAGTCGAGCTATTATGTGTTCTTATACTGCCTCCTATATTTCTTCCTTCTATGCACGCATTTGATCAATTTATGTTAGCTACCTATTCTTTAATACCCTTAGCTGCAGAATGCGCAACAGTATTATGTCTATTAATAACTCTATTACCTTCTATTAATATAAATTTTAACATAAAACTGGATAATTATCAGCACCTATTATCATGTTTGTACTGGGTGTTTTCATTGGCTGTAATACCGATACCTTTTGTATTATGCGCCATCTTCCCAGCTGTTATTATAACATATTCCATCAATATGCTAATGCCAACTCTAGTTCTTGGTATATGGATTGGGTCAGCATATCTGACTAAAGCATTATATGCTAAAAAACTAATAGTCAAGGAACCTGTAAAGCCTGTAAAGGAAGAAGAAATTCCAAAACTAATAGTCAAGGAACCTGTAAAGGAAGAACCTGTTAAAAGAAGAAGCAATTCCATCTAGTTATAATACAATCCCCACCCTATTAAATAATTACCAACTTAACAAAAAAAATGATATAATATCTGCTACAGAAGAATTAATGAGGTATTAGTTTGAGTGTATTTAAATTACCGGACTTAGGTGAAGGCTTAGTAGATGCTAAAATTTTAGAGTGGCACGCTAAAGAACTAGATCATATTAAAGTAGATGAGCCTTTAGTCTCAGTAGAAACCGCAAAAGCTGTGATTGAAATACCATCACCAGAAACTGGTATTATAAAAAAAATATATGGCGCTATTGGAGAAAATATTAAGGTAAATTCTGAGCTTGTAATGTTCGAGCAGCAAGAATCAGAAGCTACGCAATCACCTAAGAATATTACCATTAAAGCAATGCCAGCCGCACGCAAATTAGCTAGCAAACATAATATTTCCTTGGCTGACATTAATCCCGCAAATAATGTTAGCATCACCACTGCTGATGTAGAAAAATATATCGCAAGCATTGATAATAATAGAAAAGCCATGTCTTATAATATGCAACAAGCTTACAACAGCGTGGTGCCAGCGACCATCCATGAAGATATTAATCTCAGGTTATGGCAAGAGCCAATAGACATAACCGCAAGAGTCATTGAGGCTATTGCATATGCATTAACTAAAAACCCTAAATTAAACTCAACTTTTTGCAATACTACAAACAATCTTATCGCATGCAAAGAGCTAAATATAGGCCTTGCAATACAAAAAGAGTCTGGATTATATGTGCCCAATATAGCTTTAGAAGCAGGCAATAGCAATGTTTCAGAGATAAGGTCTCAAATAAACCATATAAAAGAAGCACAAGCAATAAAACCAAATCAAACAAAGCATAGTGTCATATATTCAAATATAGGTAGTATTGCTGGGCAATACTCTAACCCTATTTTAGTCCCACCCGCAATTATTATTGTTGCAACTGGTAGAGTTAGAAAAAAAGTAGTTGCCATAGCGAATGAAATAATGATCTGCCCTATTATGCCAATATCAGTAACATTTGATCATCGAGCGATTACTGGAGCTGAAGCTGCAACATTTATTAAATGCTTCGAGCAAGATTTAATGTTAAATACTAGCAGATTACGCCAAACTGTAGCGTTATAACATCTGCGTTTATATGGGGGCAGCTTGTTGACCCATTTCATCTTGGCTATATTCTTCTGCAAATTTACGCATATACTTGAGATTTTGAGTGGCTAAAGCCCTTCATATCTGGAACTTCAAGATGATCTTCGCACCCTAGCCTAAGTATTAATTAAGCCATGGAACTAATCCAAAACGATTATCATAGGCTCTTTGATTGTCTGCGCTTTCATGTCTTCGCTCAATCAGACTTTCTCTTGCTAATCTTGCAAAAAATGATGGCGAAGTAACATTTAGCAATTCTGGAGCTATATACCCATCACGAAGTCTTCCCGCATTTAATTCTGGATTTTTCATAATTGAAATATAATGATTGCCTGTAGCAGCAATACGTATAATTGGTTTATCAGTTGGCAAAAACAAATCTATATCTGGATTTGTCGTTACAGTTTTATCTGCACCCAAATAGTAACAAACGTAGCCGTCATCAGGGCGGCGAGTATCAACAATGGCCAATATGACTGGCACTTTTGTCACAAACTCATCTATCGTCCTATCTTCAGCCCACTCGCCTTCATTTGAGCTATTTAAAATATTTCTTAAGTATAGATGAGGTACACCACCAACAGGCACATCAAATAAGAAAGGATGGTTTATTGTTTTCATTTGTTGAACAATTGCCTCATAGAAACAATTCCCATCACCTGGAACATCTTTTATAGTCCAACCAGGTATATTTCTAGGACCGATAGCTCCTTTTTCAGTAGCTGACTTTAAGGATTCTTTCTTGGCAGCCGCTATATTTTCTTCTTCAGCTAACGGAAATTTCTGCATGGGACCGGCGAGGGCTTCTTCTACAGATAAATCATTAGAGCTCACAGCTTGCTTCGTATCTTTCGATAATTCTATCATACTATCAGCTGCACCATCTGCTGAAGAATAATCTAAAGGCCGCGCAGTAGGTGGCGCTCCTTTCTGAACTTTTCTCTTAAATATCTCTCCTGACAAAAGATCATCCCCTTCTACAGTTTTATTCTTTATTTTTAGCTTATAAGATTCAGTAAGACTTTTTATTTTATGCATCATAGCAACACCCCAACGAAGCAAGTGTTCAAGCTGGAAAAAAGCTTTCAGTATAAGCTGCCTATGTGTATTTAGACGCTGAGTTCCAATATTACGCATGCCGGGAATATCAATAACAGGGTCATTTACTAATAAAGATTCAGGCCTTTCGGATATATCCATAAGCTTTTTGTATATAGCTTGAAATGTTGTGTCATCAGGTATTCCAGCTGAAGTTATTGGGTGTATACCCATCTCTTTTTGAGCTGCATCAATACGTTCTGTTTGATTTTCTATACCTTTTATAACTGTCTCTTTTGTTAGAAAATAAACTACAAAAGGCATCCTAATAATCGGCAATAATGCTACAGATTCATGAAAACCCTTATCTCCATACCCAGCCTCACGAAAACGCGAATTTAATTGTGAGGATGTTAGTTGAGTATTGTGTTGCTTTCCAATCATCTCCTTTAAAACTGCCGTAGACATCAACCCTTCATCAATCACTTGAATTCCAGCAGCTCCCTCTCTTGGCAAACTCATGGTAGATGGCTTAATAACAGCTAGATCATGCCTAGATGATGTGAGCAATTGAGTGGATCGTTCCGCAAGGAATTTTTGCTCTCTATTTTTAGGATTTGATACCCAATGTTTTTCTTGGATAATAGCTTTAGCAATATGAGTTGTGAAATCTGGTTCATTATGCTTTGAGTTTCTTGCTGATTTTGTTATAGGTGAATTTTTTGTGTCAGGTGATGATTTTTTGTTTCCTGCCCACACAAAGTGCTTACCGTCTTGATCAAATACTTCAGCAACAGTATAGGTATGAGCCTCACTATAGTAAGCAAGAGCCTGATCAATTTGTGACATGATTCTTCTAGTAGCAGTATCTAAGCTACGCAATAATTGGGTCATTAACACAGATCTTGCTAAATATAGTTCGGGCAATATTGTGAATTTTGACATAATCTGTTGCGCAACTTCTTCATTTTCAAATCCATACGCACCACCTAATCTCATAAAATAAGTATCTGGATGAGCAATAACTGTGTCACATACTAAATTAAATACAGAGATATTTTTATTAATAGGTTTTAAAGAAATCAGATCAGCATCACCTGTTAAGAAATAAACTTTTTTATTCAGAGCACTTAGCTCCTGCAACATTATTTTGCAAGCTGTAGACTCAATTAAAAATGATCTCATACTTGCAAATGGAAATTTCATTTTCACATGATTTCCTGGAACTTTTACTTGTGCCAAATGTTGCCTTAAACAATCAGATCTAGAATTCTCCCAATCTACTTTTGAGCCATCGAAATAAAATTCTGGCCCCAAATTATGTTCAATACCCCATAAGGTAGGAACACCCATGCAGGCCAAAGCTTATCCTTTAAATGTGCATTTATCTTATTGGAAAATTGATGAATTTCTTCATGTAAATTTCTTGTTTTCTGATCCAGATTAAAGTGATCATCTTTAACATTTAAACCTATAATTATTCTGAGTCTTTTTCTAGCAAATTCTAAGCCTACCTCATCTGTATAATTGTCTTGACTGTATTCTGGATCAAGCGTACAAATTGCTTTGATATATTTTCTTATGAGCGTAATAGGATCTCTATCAGAACCTCTTGTGTATCTCTCAAGATAAGGTACAGGAATGGAAACCAAAAAACCTATGTCACTTCTATCTCTTTTGGAAATATTTTCAATTCTGCCCACTATGCATTTTTCATAATTTTCACCACCTGCATGATAAACGCCATAAGTACATGGTTTTTTCCCATCTCCTGGTCTTTCTCCATATAAAGAGAATTGTTCTTGAATACTTTTATAAGTTAATGGCGATTTATCTGATTTTTTCAGATCTTTATCAAGCTCTACTAGTAGTTTGGCCATAGCATTATGACCTTCACTTTTAGCCAAGATTAAGGCTGTCTTGCCATCAGGCCTGGCAGCATCTATCATTGCGCCGGCCCTCACTAAAAACTCAGCCACTGCCACGTGGCCTTTCATCGCAGCCCACATTAAGGCAGTCATACCATCAGCCCTCGCAGTATTTATGGAAGCACGAGCTATTAATAAGCATTGTGCCGTTTCTAGGTGGCCATTCTGTGCAGCCCACATTAAGGCAGTACGGCCCTTCTTATCTTTAGCATTCAGCTCAGCGCCAGCTGTTACTAAGCATCGTGCCACAGCTACGTGGCCCTTCTCTGCAGCACACATTAAGGCAGTCCGGCCCTTCTCATTTTTAGCCTCCAGAT
>CAWVRI010000014.1:0-30935 GCA_963932595.1 uncultured Legionellales bacterium | reverse complement strand
GAATAACTTATAATTGATTTAATTTGAGATTATACTATAATAGCGCAATAAAAGCATAAATTTTACACAATAAAGCCATGCAGGCAAATTATAACAATGTTAGGAATTTATTATGAAACGAGCTATTGCCGATAAAAACGATATACCATTACCACCAAAAAAAAGACCCTTTGCTGTAGATCAGGTTAAGGTAGATGAAGCTAAATCAGTTGCCTTTTTAGGTGGTGGTTCTGCAGCTGAAAGCGCTAATGTAGAAGAAAATGTAGTGACAAAGCTCTCAGCTATGGCAGGTGCGGAAGAGAAAGGCTCTCCTAATAATTCTAAACGTCCTCAAATTAATACTCAACTAGATGCTGCATCATCTGTAGAAGAGCATGCCGAAGAGTATGCAGAGCATGATGAATTAGCTGCTGAAGACAGAGAAGATGTTACAAAATTATCTTATGAATTATCTGATGAAGATGATGAAGAGTATGCAGAGTATGATGAATTAGCTGCTGAAAACAGAGAAGATTTTACAAAATTAGCTTATAAATTATCTGATGAAGAGGGTGATGAATCAGATGATGAATTAGCGTCTGAATTATGTGCTGCTTCAGCTCGGACTGGATTTATTCCATTAGCAGATATATCTGGGTTGCGACCCACAGGAAGGGGAATGTTTAATTTAGATGAGCTAGCTAAAGAACTAGAGAGTGTTCAAGATGTAGAGGTTGGAGGATTTACAGCAGTTCCGGCAGTTCCAGCAGCAGCTCAAGCTATGCCTGTTAGAGCAGAAGAGTTCTCAGGCCCCTCACCAACATCTGCTGCTTCTCCTTTCTTAAGAGATGACTCTTTTGCTTTTAGCTCACTTTCTAGAAGTTTTTTAGAATCACCAGTTCAAAGTGATGATGATTCTTCTGATGAGGATTCTTCTGATGATGAACATACTGTAAGATTTCCATAGTTTGACGCTCTTAAATTAGTCTATATTGAAGAAATATTAGTGTTTTTGCTGTCCAGGGAAGTAAAAACACTAATTATCTTGACAATGAGGGTCACAGATTACAAAATAACTATCTAAGGCTATGTAGCTCAGCTGGTTAGAGCGCGGCACTCATAATGCTGAGGTCGGTGGTTCAAGTCCACCCATAGCCAAATAATTTCTTTAAATTACTTCATCGACAGCATGATTATATTCACGCGCTATCTTAATTGGGGTCTTTTGAATTTTTGGCACAGAAGCTAACAAACTTTTCGTATAGGCTTGAGAGGGGGTATGTAATATATCTGAAGAATCTCCACTCTCTATAATGCTACCTTTGTTAACTACAATGACCTTATCTGCCATTTTGTTCACCACAGCGAAATCATGAGTTATCAGCAAATAACCATACTCATATTTTTCTTGTAAGTCTTTTAATAAGTCAATAACTTGGCATTGAATGGTGGCGTCAAGTGCGCTAGTTGGCTCATCTAATATTAATAATTTAGGCTTTAAACTTAAGGCTCTAGCAATACAGATACGTTGTTTTTGTCCTCCAGAAAACTCATGTGGGTAACGTTGCATTATGTTTGGAGTTAAACCTACTTGGGTAATTAAATCTAAGATTATTTGGTCTTTCTGTGATTGAGTATAATGCTTAAATTTATTATTTAGTCCTTCATATAATATTTCTTTGATAGTAAAGCGCGGATTCATAGCTGTATCTGGGTTTTGAAAAATAAATTGAATATTATCTCTTATTAATTTAGTCCCAGCAGCATTATTACGAATATTTTCCCCAAGTACACTCATACTACCATCAGTAATCGTGATTAATTTTGCAATGGCTTTAGCAATGGTAGTCTTGCCAGAGCCAGATTCTCCAATAATAGCAATAGTCTCTTTGCTATGAATTTTGAAGTTTACATTTGTTAATTGAAATGAAATTTGTTTTTTGCTAAATAATTTATTTTGGCAAAAATAGGTGACTCCAAGATTTTTTACTTCAAAAATAGCTGGCAATACAAAAGAGCTGTGAGTTTTTGGCTTCGAACTAACAAAAGAGCTTAATAGCGCTTTGCTATAAGGATGCTTGGGCTCAGAAAAGAATTTGTCAGAATTGTTATACTCAACAATATTACCCTGCTGCATAACCGCAATATTATCAGCAAAATTTTGAGCTAAGCTAAGGTTGTGCGTAATAAAAATTAAACTCATGCCATATTTTTCTTTTAAATTATGCAGTAACCGCATAATTTTTGCTTGCACAGTTGCATCTAGTGCTGTAGTTGGTTCGTCTGCGATTAATATTTCAGGTTTTGATGCTATTGCTATAGCAATCATAGCTCTTTGGTTCATGCCGCCTGAAAGCTGATGGGGGTAGCTATCATAAATCTCCTCTGGATTTGGCATATGTACCTCTGTTAAAAGCCCTAGAATATAATTTTTATTGCCACCAGGGTTTTTAATCTTATGGGTTTTTAGTACTTCGAGTATTTGTTTTCCTATAGTCATTACCGGGTTCAGTGCGCTTAGAGCTTCTTGAAACACCATGGCTATTTTTTTACCCCTAATGTCTTGCATATCGTTATTAGGTAGTGATAATAAATTTTTTCCACCAAAATAAATACTAGACTCACTAGATACTTTACATCCTTGCGGTAATATTTGCATTATAGCTTTTGCAGTAATAGATTTGCCGCTACCTGACTCACCAACAATGGCTAAAGTTTCTGTGGCACGAAGCGAAATAGATATGTTATTTACAACAGGCTCGCTAAACTGGATGCTCAAATTTTTTATAGCTAAAATTTCTTTCATGTTTTATGCCTTGCTATCTTTTGCTCTAGGGTCAAATGCTTCTCTTACGCCATCTGCAAAAATATTTGCAGTTAACACTAAAATAAACATAAAGATAAATGCTGCAAGTAGTGGCCACCAAATGGCAGGCTCTCTTGCTAGCTCAAGTCTGGCGCTATTTATCATATTTCCCCAGCTACTAGTTGTATCAGAAACTCCTACTCCAATATAGGATAGTACTGCTTCTGCGAGCACTAGTGAGCTAAAATCTATCGCAGTAATAATTACAATGATATGGGTGATATTCGGTAAAATATGCTTAAATAGAATAGATGTTTTGCTGATGCCTAATGTTTTTGCTGCTGTTACAAAGTCCATTTCTCGTACTTTTAATGTTTCGCCACGCAATAGTCTACAAAGAGAAGTCCAGTGCGTGCAGCCTAAAATAAAACAAATCATTAATAATCTTATGTCAGATGACTCAGATAGAGTATTAAACCATGCCGCATGTTGCTCTAGCCATATTTGTAAACTCAAGATAGCAGCTGATATTAATAATATGCCAGGTATTGCACTAATAGTTGTGTATATGAACTGAATTATATCATCTACTTTGCTACCAAAATAGCCAGCACAAATGCCGAGTACTATGGCCAATGGCAACGTGAACATGGTGGTAACTGTGCCAATAACTATTCCGGTACGGATACTTTTTATGGCCTCAAAAAAAACATCTTGGCCAACTTTATTCGTGCCAAAAATATGATAATAGTGTGATATGGCGACTAAGGATGAAAATATTAATATCACAATAAAAATGGTGTTGACTGCACATTTAAATTCTATTTTTTTGAGGTGTTTGCAGTGCCCTAAAGCGATAGCTCTATTGGTGAAAAGCTGATAGAGCAAAAATATTATTGCAATAATAATAATATTGTGACTCAAGCTGCTTAGCATCTGAGTTTTATTATTTTCTGGAGTGCTTTTGATTATGTTGAGTGGTGGGTTAAAGCTAGTATGCTCGCCAGTACTATTCATGCCATAAGTCTTATTTAAGCTATGAGTTGCAAAAGGCATTGAATAACTCATTTCTTCGGTGTTTTGTTGTAAAATTAAATCTAGAATACTTGTTACTTTGCTGCTATAAAATATTGTATGAGTACTGAGATTATCTTTCACAACAGGCCTAAAATGGATACTGTCTAAAATTGATATGGTAAAAAACATCATTAAGATTACAAAACAAGTATTATATGATTTATTTCTTAAGATTATTTTCCACGTTGCCTTTAATTGAGCATCATTTTTTATATAGAATATGCTCCATATTAATCCAAATAAAAACATATACAGCATAATATCTGTTGGTAGAAAAACTAATTTTGAGTGTGCAAGGTTATACATAAATTTTCACCAATTATTTCAGCCTAATTCGAGGGTCAACTATGGTATAAGTTATATCGGTTAGAGTTAATCCTAGCATGTAAAGCATAGTGCCTAAGAAAACCATAGCCCTTATGATAGCAAAATCTTGGTGCTCGATAGCCTCTATAGTATAGCTTCCAAGGCCAGGGATGCCAAAAAATGATTCAGTTATTAATGATCCTAAAAAAAGTAGTGGTAAAATTGCTACTATGCCAGTAATAATTGGAATTAAAGAATTTTTGAATATGTGCTTTGATAAAATTTTAAAATCAGAGAGGCCCTTTGCTTTAGCTGTAATAGTATAAGGCTTGTAATATTCTTCTAGCATTATTGATCTATATAATCTAACTCCAGATCCCAAGCCAGAAATGACCCCTACCATTACTGGCAAAATTACAAACTTGATAGCACTTAAACCAGGTATATAGCCAGAAATTGGGAGCAATCGCCATAACTTACCAAATAAAAACTGGCCAGCTATAATATAAAATAATCCAGAAATCGACATTAATATTATGCATAGCATAATGCTATATTTCTCAGTTCGAGTTCCTTTCAGCAAAACAACTAAGATAGAGGTTAGAATATTAACAAATAATCCGAGCAATAATGAGGGAATAGCAATTGCAAGCGAAGGCCACATTCTAGTTGATATATCATAATTAATATCTCGGCCACCATCCGAGCTGCCAAAATCAAACCTAAACAATTTTTCGCTAGTACTAAAAAAAATAGTTTTAGTGAATTTATCTGTATAGTGTTCATCGTTATTAAAAAAAAGAGGCTGGTTATAGCCTTTTGTTTCTTTCCACATAGTAATAATTTCAGGGGTTATATTTTTGCCACCTAATTGCATTCTTGCCATGTCATCAGGAGAATTAACAATAAAGAATAGGATAAAGGTTATTACGTTTACTCCAACTAGTATTGGGATTACATATGCTATTTTGCGGGTTAAATATTTAATCATAACTCTATTTTTTTCATGGTGAGAATTTATTTGGCCCAATAGTCTTTGACTGTCTGCGATACCAAATATAAGTGCTAATAATTAAGATGCATAATGCTACTAGTAATACCCATAAAACCCTAATGTTTGGAATATTCCACTGTTGTTGCAAGGCCTTTCTTTTTTTTCCGTCTATTGCAATATATTTAAGAGTGTTATGCGCTATAGTATTTATTTCAAGTGGGCTATTCCAAGAATGTGATATAACAAAACTTTTAGGGAAAATCCCCCAAATCCAAGGACTATCTTTTTGCAAAATAGCATTCATTTTTGTAATGATGTTTTGACGCTTAACATTATTAGGCAAGTGTACCATTTGGTTAAATAATTTATTATATTCTGAATTATTATATTGAGATTTATTTTCTCCATAGTCCTTAGGATTATTGCTATGGCTATATAATAAAAATAAAAAATTTTCAGCATCAGGGTAATCAGCATTCCAACCCAGTTGAAATAATTGTGTTTGCCCTGTACGAAGCTTTTCTTGTAGTCTATTCCAGCTAGTTGTGCGAGGAAATAAATTTATGCCTAATTTGGCAAATTGTTTGCTATACCAATCTATTTGAGATTTTGCATTAGGGCTGTTGCCAGTATTATCTAGATATAGTGTTAGTGGTTTGCCAGTAATTATATTCCTGCCGTTTGGATAGTTTGCTTTTGCTAAGAGTTCTTTGGCTTCATGTATGGCTTTACGTGTTATCTTGCCGTTATTGTTATTGTAAACATAAGGATTATATCTTTTGCTATCATTACTACTACCAAATATTCCAGGTGGTATTGCTCCATGTGCTGCAATAGCTCTGCCATTTAAAAAAATATTAATATACTCTTCATAGTTAATAGCAATAGAAATAGCTTGTCTTAAATATCTATGCTGCTCACTGTCGCCTCCTACAAGAGGATCTTGCATGTTAAAGCCAATGTAGCTAATAGTTGGTTCAACTGCGGTTTCTAGACTCATGCCTAGTTCTTTTAGTGTTGGCGTAAGGTCTGTATTTCCGGTCTCTGATATCGTAATTGCTTGGTCAAAATTATCAGAGCTTATGGTGCTTCGATCATAGTAGCCTTGCATAAACTTGTACCAATATGGAATATTTTCTTTTTCTAAGCTAAATATACAGCTATCAACCATGGGAAGTTCTTTGTGTTTAAATTGTGCTAGCCTTGCATATTTTGCATTATTAGGAAAATCGCTTGGGTATTTTTCACCATGAAAGTCAGGGTTTTTGCTTAATATCATAACCCTATTTGGATTATTTTTACTTAAAATGAAAGGACCTGTTCCTAAAGGAAACCAATCAAAAGTTAAATTATTATCTTTCATATAAGGCTGAGAATAAAATATATCTGCCTCATATGGAATCGGTGCAAAAAAGGGCATTGCTAGCCAATATTCAAATTGTGGATAATTGCCATTAATAGTAATGCTATAGGTATAGCGGCCGGTAACTTTTACCCCCGTAATATTAGCAGCATTTAAATTTAAATAATTATTTTGTTGTTTAATTGTTGCAATTTTTTTGCTATATTCGCTAAACCCTACAATGTATTTTTGCATTATACCAAATATGGGTGAATTAACTTTGTGACTAGCAAGTCGTTTTATTTCATATACAAAATCAGCAGCAGTTACTTCTCTGTTAGCAGTTTTTGGGAAATCATATATGGTTTGAAAATGTGTGATATCACTTTTGGTCAAGTTATGATAAAGAAATTTGCCATTCTTGTCTTTTGCAAAAGCAGGGTGTTGCTGGAACATAATATGTGGCTTTATTGCGATATGATAAACAGTTTTTTTTGCAGTTAGGTTGCTATGTGAGGCTATTTCTTTATCGTTGGCATCTAAATAAGTTATAGTTGGCATCGCAGCTGCAGTTAGAGGCACTAGCTGGTATGGTCTTTTTAAATAATGATATTGTAATGGTGCTTCATATATTTGGTTAATAAATGAATAGCTGCTACTATCATAGGCTTTAGCTGGATCTAGGGTTTTAGGTGGCTCAGAGAAAGAAGAAAATAAAATATTTTGATCGGTAATATCATTATGGGGGTTGTTCCATAAATTTTGCTTGCAAGAGCCCGTAAGAATAGCAATTGCTACCGCAAAAAAAACATTAGTTATTGATTTCATACCTTCACGCCAATAATAGTGTGCTAATAACATAATACGAGCTAGATAGTTTAAAGTAAATTTAATTATCTATAATAAGTTTATGATAGGTGTGATTATTAGTAAGCGCATGCAATATAGCTGTGATTGCTTATTTCTAGGATTTGCACCCTAAAGCACCACGTATGGTTTCTATTACATTAGAGGCAGCTGTTGTAATATCCGCTATAGTTTTTGCTCCCTGTTCTTTAAAGCTGTCAGCTTTTACACAAGTTGACATTAAAGCTGGAGTAACAATTTCTTCTGTTTTTTTGTATAGCAAGGTTGTTAGAGTAGAGGTGAAAATGCTTGCTACAGCTCCTAAGCTGATGTTGCTAAACATAGGGGTTACAAACATTATTGTGTGGCCAAAGAGTGCTATTTGTATTGGGCTGGCATATATGCTCAAAAGCACGAATGATACCGCATATATAGTTAACCCAAATCCATGGATAGGGTTACTTTCCTTAGCTTTTTCAGCGCCATATATTAAGCCAAAGGTTAAGGCTGCAGCAGCAGCTCCTACCGCAATACTGCTAGCAATAACTACCAAGGCGCTGCCTGTTATAACTATGCCTGCTAAAGCTTGCAAAATTGGGCTTGCAAATAATGAGCCTGCGGCAAAGGCATAAAGAGTGCTAACTGTATTAAAGTATTCTGGGTTATAAGACACAGTATAAACAAGAATTCCAATCAGTACTGTTGGTATAAATGCAAAGCCAAGGTTAGCAAGTATGGTGCCGCCAAGAAATATTTTGCCAAACAATACTAGCCGTATAGCTACCGCATATTTAGTTAAAGCTAAGCCAGGCACTATAATTAGCAATGTTGATAATATATATTTAAAATGCTTAGTTTGTGTAATGCTACTAAATAAGGGGTTTCCTTCTATAAATTTGGCAGTACTAATCACAGCCAATCCTAGCCCAAATACTACAAGGCCAAACATAACGCTAGCTATTGCTAAATTTGCCACAGGTAAGGCATAACCAAACAATACCGCTTTACCAAAGAGTATTTTACCAAACAGCATATTTTGTAAGGTTTGTGAATATATGCTTGCAATAATACCAATAATTGCACTAACACCAAGCGCAGTATGGTTTGGTGCTACTTGTTCTTTAGCTCCAGATGCTTTTGCTTCAGCTGCTGCTTTCGCTTCAGCTTCAGCTGCTGCTTGCTCTTTGGCTGCTGCTTTCGCTTCAGCTTCAGCTGCTGCTTGCTCTTTGGCTGCTACTTGCTCTTTGGCTGCTGCTGCTACTTTCGCTTCAGCTGCTGCTGCTTTTTTTCTTTCTATTTCTCTTTTCTCGTTTGGTGTCGCTGTTAATTCAAAGAGTTGGGCTAGCAGTTGGTCTCTATATTCATCTTCTGTGTCTTTTGTATTTATTAGTTTTTCTATTATCGTAGCCACTAAACTTTGTTGTTCTGCATATGCTTTTTCTTCTGCTTTTTCTTCTGCTTTTTCTTCTTGTTCTTGTGTAAAAAAACTACAGCTCTTTATATCTTCGCCCTTCTCAACACTCGTTTTAATTTCTTTGAGCATTACAAATAATGCTTCTGCTCTTTCTTTATATTTATGATTATGATTCCTATCAGGGTGAGTTATTTTTGATATCTTTCTATATGCTTTGTCGATGTCTTGTGCTTCTTTTAAATAATCATGCAGTATTGGTCCGATATGCTTTTTATTTTTATCATTTAATGTCTGTTCCTCTTTTTGTATTATTGCTTTCAATTCCGCTTCCAAGTTCTGTATTGAAATTGCTTTCTCTTGTAACTGTTCTTGTTGTTTCGCTTGTTGCCCTTTCGTTATTGCTTGTTGCTCTTGTTTTGCATCAAGCTTTTCTTTATATATCGTTATTGCTTGTTTCTCTTGTAGTGCAGCTATTTCGGCTTCCTGCTTTTCTATTTTGGCTTCCTCGTATAGTGCCACAAATGATTGAACTTTGAAAATTACGTCTTTTTTTAATTCAACAACCCACTTGAATGTGCCAATTATTGTATTCATTTCATCGCTTTTGTATAATTTAATTATCTTAAATAAATCATCGATTAAATCATCATGTTTTTGTTTTACAGGTTGCTCGATTAGTGCTGCTGCAGCTTCGACTCTATTTTTTTGTTTGTGTGTTAATTCTATATTGCATCGTACTTCTGTTAGTCTGTCTTCGTATGATTTTTTTCTATATTCGTACGCAGATTGAGATTTATCTTTTAATCCATCCTTATAATTATCTCCAAGCAGCTTTGGTAATGATTTATATAATTCTTCCAATTTTTTCTGCGCTTTTTTTTCTTCTGTAAGATCTTTGGTTAATTCATATATATCAAAATTATAAGCTTTTATTTGGTGATCATAATAAAAAGATGAAGTTGATTGAATAAAAAACAAATCTGCTATATTCATAGTAAGTTCTGCTTTTGTGCTTTTAGTTAGATTTGTTTTTAATTGACCACATATTTCTATTAATCTTTTCTTATTCTCATCTGTTAATATCTTAAGTTTTATGGATTCTAAGGCCGATTTAGCTTTATCTGCTACTTCAGCTGCTTCTTTCGCTTCAGCTGCTGCTTTCGCTTCACCTGTTTCATCTGCTTCAGCTTCAGATGCTCCAGTTTGCGCTGCTGCTTGCGCCTGCGCTTCAGCTTCAGCTTCAGCTTCAGCTGCCTTTGCTTCAGCTTGCGCCTTTAATATTGCTCTCTGAGTTTCATCAGCTACTTCTTGTACTTCTTGTTTTGTTATTTCTTTAGTTTTTTTGTTGTTATTTCTGCAGCTTTTTGTAGTATACTTAATTCTTTTTTTTGTGATTTTTTTCCTGGTGATTTTGGCATGGGTTTCTCTTAATAATACATTATGTGGATGAATAATATGGTAATAAATATTTAATGTCAAGGATTAAGGTGCAATATATTGAATATTAACAGTTGTTACACTTGAAGCATGGCTATAACGCTTCAAGTGTGTGAATAATATTATGTTTTAGGTCCAGATCTGCTTAAATTACTCAAGCAAGGAAACAGGCTTGCCTGAAGGTCATTAAATGCTGTGCTTGAAGCTGCAAAGGCTTTTGATAAGCTAGGCTTCACATACGCGTTTGTTAGAGCGCAGGCATTAGCGCCAAACAGAGTGCTAGCTAAACTGGCCAGAGTTCCAAACATAACGTTTATCACGGGTGAACCCGCCATCACTATGTGTCCAAGCACAAATAGTTGTATTGGGCTTGCAAAAGTAGCGCATAGGGCTGCAGTAATTATAAAAAAGGCTGCAGTTTTTTTAGGGTTGTTGCCACCTACTCTGTACATGGTTTTGGTAATGAGCTTAACAGCTTTGTAAATAGGATATGTAAGCATGAAAATAGGCAATAACGCTGTGTCTATGGCTGCTTGGGCAATGAAGGTTACAGCAATCAAAGCATAGTTTAAATATTTGTTTTGAGCTGCTGGTGCTTTGAGTTTTGCAGGTATATTGGCACGATAGGCAGAAAATATATTGTATGCAGAACTTGCTATTGTGGCACTTTTATCTAAATGTGTTTGAATAAAGTCATATGCATAGCTAAATGGTGTTGCAGCAAGCTCAATAAACTTAGTGTGCCAATTAGGTAAGTTAGTGTGCCAATTAGGTAAGTTGATGTAGACAGTTTCGAATATATTACTTATAAAATCACTTAATGATTTATTATAATATATGCCTAATGAAGCTATTATGATTATTAATAAGATGGTTTCAGGTATTGGGATTATGCTAAATATTATAGTTAATGATATAAGTTCAATATAATCATGTATTGCTATTGAATATTTACATTCTTGAACTAGTTTGAAAACTTTAAATAATAATTCACCTAGTGGCGCAAATAGCAAAGTTAATAACATCTCTCTAGCTATATCTTTTATAAATGATAGCGCAAAAAATACTAGATCTGGTGATAAGTTTTTTATAATGAGTTCAATAATATTAAGAGTAGTATAAGCTATAACTGCTGCAACTAGTCCAAGCATAAGTTTATAGCCTATGGTAATAGTATAAATAACTTTGCCTAATAACCACAATTCAATTGCGGGTGCAGTAAATGTAAATGCGGCAAAAATGGCGCAAAAGAAGAATAGATTGAAAAGTTTGTTTGAATCAATATTATTTTTTATTTTTAATATTGTTATAGCAATAGGGGTTATAATAAGCGCAGCTACTATGCCAAATAATATGTTCGTTAAAATGCTGCCTCCTAATAATATTGTGCCGAATACAGCTACTTGTATAGAAGTAGAAAATACTGTAAATATGCTTGCATAAATCAAATACAATAATGCAGTAATCCCTATGTTTAGGGTATTTGGTTTTATAGGTTTTCTCTTTAATTGTTGTAATATTTGTGCTTTTGCTTTTTGTATGGCTTTTGCTGCTGATTTTTCATCTGTGTGTTTTGATATCTCTAATAATTGTGCTACTGCTTGTGCTTTGTTTTCTGTCTGTATTAAGAGTTCTATCGCTTCATCTGCGTGTTCTATGGCTGCTTTGCAAGCTTCTATGGCTGTTTTTTTTGGTGTGTTAGGAGCTAGGGTTTTTAATGTTATGAAAGCTTCGGTTTGTTTTAATAATGCCGCTTCTTTTTTAGCGGATAAAGTTTTTTGTTCTTTATTAGTTGCACTTTTCAGTTTTTCTAATGCTTGTGTGTTTGTTTCGTCTTTTGCTTTTGGGAGTCTATTTTGTATGTCTTCTACTAGACCAACTGCTGTGGATGATAATAATAGTTCTATCGAACCCTGTAATAATTTTATTCTAGGTGTTTGGAATCCTTTGGAAATTAATAGCTGTATTGACTTTTCAGACTCCAGATCTTCTTTTAATTTAGCTGAATCCTCTGAACTAAAATCTGTTAGCTCGCCTTTTGACAATAGTTCTTTCACTCTTGCAATTACTTTGTTCGCTAATTTTACTGCTTTGGGTGTTGCGCTATCATTGCCTAGCTTGTGTATATATTTTGACCGCTCTTTCATAGGTTTTAATATTTGCTGTATCTCTTTGCTCTTTAGTGGTACTACAATACCGAAGAATACAGTTAGGTAGAATTTTTTAAATAACCCATTGCGAACGTGTGAGGCAAATCGTTTGTATGCCCAAGATAATAAGGGATGTATAGAAATGTATTCTTCTAATATATCTAATTCGAATTGTTCTCTTGCTTCTGCTGCTATTTTTTCATGTTCAGCTTCTGCTTTTTTATCTTCAGCGTGCTCTTCTGGGGTTTTGCCTGTATCTGCAGTGCCTATGATTTTTACATATTCTTCATTAATTATTCTGAAAGCATCGGCTGCTTTTGTTTCCTCTTCTTTTGGCTTATTGTTATATTTATCTGGGTGATATTTCTTTGCAAGTTTGTAGTATAATTTCCTTTTGCTTTCATTGTCATGCAATGCTGCAAATTGTGCAGCTATTTCTTCTCGTTTTATTTGCGGCATGGTATTGCCCTATATTTATATATTCTTTAACAAAAGACTACATTATCCAGCATTAATCAATCAACATTTGTTGTTAATTATTAATTGGTTGCTTGGGCAAATATGTTATTTTTTAGGCATAATAATAGTTATATGTTTTAGGTTGTTTTCAGCTTGGCTCTAGCTAGTTATAAAAGAATAAATGTTACTGTTTTTAAGTACTTAAGTGTGAATTTTGGATATTGCACTAGAAAAACTTGGTTTATTTTGGTATAATAATTGTCCATTTGTGTTTCTTGGATAATAACTAGGCAAAGCTATGAGCGAAACTAATAAAACCTTGGGTGAAAATAAAGCCGCTAAAGTCGCACGCAACTATGATAGAGGGGCCTTTTTGCAGCTAGAAATTGCAAAAAGATTATTAGATAAAGCAAATACCATTAAAGCTGACCCTAGCACTATTGTTGATTTGGGGGCTGGCACTGGCATTATGACTCAGCTGCTGACTGATAAATTTCCAGAAGCAGAGATTATAGCAGTAGATGGTAGCGAACAAATGTGCGCAGAAGCTATGAAAAAACAGGGTTTTAAAACCATATGCGCCGATTTTAAAAGCCTGCCGTTATCAGACTGGGCCTGTAATGCTATTTATTCAAATTTAATGCTGCAATGGGTTACAGATCATGCTCAAGTTTTTGCTGAAGTAAACAGGGTGCTTAGCTCTGGTGGTTGCTTTATATTTAGTACCTTTGGGCCAGATACTCTGATAGAAGCCAAGCAAGCCTGGGCTAAAATAGATGAATATAAGCCTATAAATGATTTTGCCAATATGCAACATACTGCTGATCTGTTAGCTAAACAAGGCATGATAGATGTTGTGGTTTCCAGAGAGATAATTACGGTAAAATACTCTGACCCTAAAAAGATTTTTCAAGATCTAAAAAATCTGGGCGCTACTAATGCTACAGCTATGAATAAATTTAAAGGCTGGCTTACAAAAAGCAAGCTAGTCAGCTTTCTTAAGCATTATGAAGAATTTAAACTTCCAGATGGCACGTATCCTGTTACCTATGAAGTTATTTATGGTATAGGTTGGGCAAAAGATAAAACTTCAGCCGCACGCGAACATATTATTCCGGTCGACCACCTACGTAAAATGATGAATCGCTTTAATAGTGGTCAAAAATAATTAATTAACTCTACTAAAAATTAGCTCTACCGCGCTTTTTAACTGATGGTTATCTGCAAAATCATGCTGTAATAATGCATTGATATCGTTTTTATAAGATTGTAGTAACTCTTGGGCATAAGCTAGGCTGCAAATAGAATGGTGTGTTTGCTTATTATTTTTTTGATCAGAATTTATGGGCTTGCCTAAAATGCTAGTTGTTGTGGTTGCTTCTAAGGTGTCGTCCTGTAGCTGAAATGCCATGCCTAAAAGCTCTCCTAGCTTCGCAAGGCTGCCTAAGTTATAGCTAGATCCTTCATAATAAGTAAGCTTGGCTGCTGCAATAAATAAGCTGGCGGTTTTTTCTTTATGAATAATATTTAATTCTGCCTCATTAATACTATTGGCCGCATGTAGGTCGCGTTCTTGCCCGCCAGCTATGCCACATGGGCCAGCTGCTTTTGCCAATATGGCGCTCATTTTTAGCTGAGTTGCGCAGCTTATTGCTGCATTAGGCGTGGTGATAAGCTCAAATGCAAGCGCTAGCATAGCATCACCAGTTAAAATTGCGGTTGCTTCATTAAATGCTTTGTGGCAACTTGGCCTTCCTCTTCGCCAGTCGTCATTGTCCATGGCCGGAAGGTCGTCGTGTATTAACGAATAATTATGCACTAGCTCTAGTGCACAAGCTGCAAGGTCTAATTGTGGCAGTGGTGTTGCTATGGCTGCACCAATGCGGTATATGATCATGGGTCTAATGCGCTTTCCGCCACCTAGAGCCGCATATTTAATAGGCTCGTATAGTGGCGATGCGCTACAATGTTGGGTTAAACATCTTTTGAGTAAATGTTCAATGCGATTTTTGTGTTTTATTGGGTTAGCTAAGGGCTCGATGCTATTTTTCAGCATTATCATCTTTAAAAATAGATAACCATTCTTTGTTTTTTTCTGTCATAAGCTTGCTAACTTTTTGCTCAGTCGAGTTTAATAAGTCTTGACAAAAATTGGTAAGTTTTACGCCTTTTTCATAGCATGACAGTGCTGCCATTAGGGTTAAATCATCACTTTCTATTTTTTTTATTGTCTCTTTTAATTCTTCAAGTGCTTGTTCGAATTCAAGGCCTTTAGTAACCTTATTAGTAGTCGTCATAAGCTCAACCTCCAGTTGTAATCATTAAATATATTATACCACTGTTTAATTAAATTTGCAATAATTAGCTGCGGTAAAATTGTTTGTGATCGTGGCTAGAATGTTGATTATATTTTTATTTATGCTATAATAAATAAGATATAAAGCTCATGGAGGAGTTGTTATGCCAGATCACTTTCTTACATCAAGTCGCAAAAATACTAGCAATAGCGGTGTTATAAGCTATTTAGCCGAAACTAGAATGCCATTCTTACAAGTAGTAGGAATGGTTTCAGATGATTATTCTACTAAAATGAAAGATACCATATATGCTGACTTGGATTCTGGTTCCTATGGTGAGCCTGGGCTGATTGATGTTGGTTCTTGGACGTTATAATATTGGCCTAACTCATCAGATTACCCGCCTTCTATTTGCATATCTGCTGGAAATGGCATTATCCAGAAATCTGAAAATTTAGCTGCTATGCTAGATACTTTTGATATTGTAACTGGAACCATGCAAGGGCAGGCTTTTGATGTTGCGGCTCAGATTGTTTTATTCGCTATTAATTTGCAGTGGGATGGCATTCAAATAGTAGATGGTTCAAAGCAAATGCAATGGGCTACATGGGCTGTTGCAAATCATAATGATTTGCCATGTTATGGTTACGAAGAAACTACAGCTGATACTGACAAAGCAGGGCGCATAACTGAAATATTAGCTGGAAAATACACTAAAGACTTGGTGCCAGATAGTGCCAAATCTTTAAGCCCAAGTAATGCCACTGCTAATAAAGAGCAAGATGGCGATAAAAAATAATTAGCTTATTGTTCTTCCTCACCTATGCCATATTACTTCTCTTTTCCTACGCCCTATTGCTTGACAATAGGGTCCAGGGTTAAATATACCAAGCGCTGCAGCTTATAGATATACCCGGAATTATAAGGGCAAAAACAATATAGCGCTGATAATTTAGTAGCCTCACAAGAAGCCACTAATAAGAATAAAGGCCATATTTAATAGTTAAAGTGTAAACCTATACCAGGGCGCAACCTTCGCAGGACGTAGGCGGAGGGTGGCAGGAGGGTGGCAGAACATTTGCTTATTAGCTAGTAACAGCTATAAAACCTTATACTACCCAAAATATTCGTGAGGATTCGTCAGGGCTTGGTCTGGTTAACGGCAGGGGCGCCTAAGCTGTTTGTAGATGTTTCAGTGGTGGAAGGGGAAGCAAGATCAGTCAGTCTATGCTGTCCATCTGATCTACCTCTATCTATCGTATCCAAGGATTGGTCTGAAGCTGTCTCTGGAAAGCGGTCATTAAAGCCGGTAAGGTTATCATACGCAGCTTGAGACTTTGTTGAAAAGACGCTATCAGTCTCTCCCCGACAAGAGGCTACAATTTCCTCTGCTCTTTTACAGACTTGGTCTCTATCTAATCCTTGTCCTTCTTTTTCAATTAATGCCTTCACCTGGTCATCTATATTTGCAACTAAGCCTGACTGATCCTGAGAAATAGTGCCGTCTTTTTTGCTTTGTTCATATGCACGATAAATAGCGGCCACTTTAAAGGCTAGGGCCTCTTCTTTATAAGCTTGTCCTAGCATGTCTTTGGCTTGGGTCATGTGAACTTCAGTTACAATATCAGCTTTCTTTGCGCATGCTGCTTCTGTTGATTTTAGATCAAGTTCTATAAATGTTTTAAACTTTTCGGGGTCTATTCTGCTTTTGCATGCAGCTTTAGCTGCAGTTATTTGACTAGCCTTTGCTGCCTTCTCTTCTTTAGAGCTTGTTAATGAGCCTATTCCGAATTTTGCATATAATTTTTTGCTTTGTTGTAATATAGGGTCTTTAGCTTCTTCCTGTTTTATGGCGGCATCCAATCGCTCTGCTATATATGCAAGTTTACTCCCTCCCTTCATGTCAAGTTCTGGGTGCTCTTCTTTGAATTTTTTTAGAGCTTTTGCTTTTATTTCTTTTTCATAGTCCGTGATGCTTCTATTGGTTGTAGTGGGGGCTGTGCTATCAGGCTTTAACATTCTATCCATCTCTTTTTTGCTTGGCGGGCCATATTTGCTATCGAGTTTTCCTCCATTTAAGACGAGTGCGCTGGCTTCTTTGATGCCAAGAAGCTCTAATGCCATAAGTGGCTTAGTTTTTATTTCTTTCTCAAGTCCTTTTTTTGCTCTATCTCGTAATACTCTTGTTTCTGTTATTTTTTCTTCTAGCCCTTTTTTTTCCTCAGTTGTACCTGCTCGAGCCTTAGCTTCTTCTAGCCGTGCTATTCTTGCATTTGCAGGTACATTTATATTTTGTATGATAGCTCGGTGTACTGCAACATGGTCGCTGGGGTCGAAGGTTTCGCCAGAAGTATAATCTGTCTCGGCTGTTTTTGCTAAGTTTAGTGCTATAACATGCTTATAAACATCGCTTAAATATATTTTTTCTGCACATTTTTGATATTCGTTAAATGCTACTGGATATCCGGTGTTTTTTCCAAATTTAGCGCTAATTTTTTCTCTGCTTGTAATATATGCTTCATGTTTGTTATGCATCCCCTTTAAAGCTGGAGATACACTATCTAATAGGTGCTCGGTAGTTAATTCCTGACCATTAAATGTAGGTGTGAAATTATAACAGCCGCTCTCTTGTGCTTTTTCTAACACCCCCAAAGTTGCATCCCAGCCAATCTCTTCGCGGTTTTTTCGTCTATAAATAGGTACATTAAAGTCATATTTTTTGGTTATGTCATAATTATTTTTTTCTAAGATTTCATTTGCAAAATATCTGCCATCGTCTGTTGTTCGTAATGCCATTGTGAAGCTTTTGCCATCCTCGCTCCAGTGGGGAGCAACTTTTGCATCTTTTCCTTCCTCCTGTCGGCCTTTAGTTGATGGTTGTTTTTGCTCTTTTGGCTTGGCTGTATATACTTTTGCGTCACCAAAGTTGCCTAAAGCTATTCTTTTAGCTGTTGTTGTTACTTTATCTGGTAAGGCATCTTTACTTTTCGTTAGCTCTATTAAGCGTTCTTTAAATTCGTCATCTGCTTGGCTTTCATCACAAGCTGCAGCAATAGCTGCCTTCATTGCTATGTCAGTCGTGTCATCAGGCGCGTTAGGATTTTTTATGTATACCCCGACGATTTTAGCCATTGCATTAGCATAAAGTGCGCCTGCAGCGGTTAGTATGGTTCGTTCGTTTTCTGTGGTTGTAAGTGGGGTATGGCGCGAGGCTTCTTCATCCTGTGCCACTCCTTTTGTTTCTTTTGCTACTGGCAGGCCAAACGCGTGCGTGGCAGTTAATAGAATAGCCGCATAGGAGTGACTATCATTGCCAGCTTTAGCTTTGCTGCTGCCTGTTATTGAGGCGCTTAATGCGACGCTTAGGGGGGCTGATGCTGCTGATGCTGTTGATCCCTCTGTTGCTGTTGGTCCCTCTGTTGCTTCTTCTGTTGGTCCTGGTTTCATAGCTAAGCCTTATTATTTTGATTTTGCATGCTTATTATAGTTATTATTTGAGCCTGCAGCAGGAGCATTAAGTTATAGTGCGATTTAAGCTCTTTTATTGCTTCTTTTAAGAGTTTTTAGTTATTCTCTTGTAAAGTGTTTATTATGGCTGTATAATAAGCAATTCTTTTTATATAGTAGGAATTTTATCTATGAGTACTTACACTCCAAAACTTTCCGAGTTGGAGCATGAATGGTACCTAGTTGACGCTAGAGATCAAGTGCTAGGCCGGTTGGCATCACAAATAGCCACATATCTACAGGGCAAGAATAAGCCAACATATGCTAGGTTTCTCGATACGGGAGACTATATTGTAGTGGTAAACTGTAAACATTTAAGAGTTACAGGGAAAAAACAACAAGATAAAATATACTACCGTCACACAGGATATCCTGGTGGAATAAAATCTACAAACTTTGATTCACTAATAGAAAAAGATCCTATGAAAGTGTTGTATCTTGCAGTTAAAGGTATGCTACCTAGAGGACCTTTGGGCAGAAGCATGTTGACTAAGCTTAAGCTATTTGCTGAGTCAGAACATGATCATGCCGCTCAAAAGCCACAGGTTCTTGAGATGGTTACCGATGTTAGAAAACAAAAAGTTGAAGCAGGAGAAGCTAGTGAGTAAGAAGCAAGAGCTAGAACAATATTATGCAACAGGCCGAAGAAAATCTTCAGTTGCAAGAGTTTTTTTGAGACCTGGTAAAGGTGAAATTAAAATAAGAACTAAAAATCACAAAACTTATACTGGTGAAGAGTTCTTAGGTAAAGATACTATTTGGGTGTCAAGAGCTTTTGCTCCGCTAAAGCTATTAGAGGTTTCTGATCAATTTGATATCTATGCTACAGTTTCTGGTGGCGGCATAACTGGCCAAGCTGAAGCTTTGTGTCTAGGCATAGCCAGATCTTTAGATCTTGTAGAGCAAGCTAAACTAACAGCACAAGGTGTAGACTTTGAAGAAAATCATGAGTCAAGAGTTTGGCATATTGCTCTGCGTAAAGCAGGTTATCTAACTAGAGATGCAAGAGCTGTCTTAAGAAAACTATATGGTTTAGTGAAAGCACGTAAAGCAAAACAATTTTCTAAACGTTAATAGTTTATTAGTGGTATTATTTGTAACTGAGGTTCATTTTTATGCTTAAAAGATCTTCCATTACCATATTTTCCATGGAATCTTGTATTTATAGCCAAAGAGTTAAAATTGTTTTAGCTGAAAAAGGCGTTAATTTTGATGTTATATATATTGATCCAGCAGAACCTAGCGAAGATTTTATTGAAATAAACCCATATGGTAATCTACCGACCTTGGTGGATAGAGAATTAATGCTGAATGAATCTAAAATTAGCATGGAATATCTGGATGAAAGGTTTCCTCATCCGCCATTGCTTCCGGTCTCGCCAGTTGCAAAAGCTAAAGCTAGACTAATGATTCATCGTATCGAACAAGATTGGTATAGCCTAGTTAAAATTATAGAAGCTAATGGCAAAGAAGCAACTAAAGCAAGAGAAGATCTAACTAATCAACTATTAAGTTTAATGCCTATATTTAAAGAAATGCCATTTTTCCTAAGTGAAGAGTTCTCTTTGGTTGATTGCTGTATTGCACCAGTATTTTGGCGACTGCCTCAATATGGCATAGTTCTACCTGAAAAAGCAAAGCCACTATATGATTATGCTGATAGAATGTTCGCAAGAAATAGTTTTCAAGCTAGTTTATCTCCAACCGAAGTAGAGATTAGAGAAAATATTCATAATGAAGCCTAAAAAACCATATTTATTTGAAGCAATGTATAGCTGGATTAATGATAGTGGTATGACTCCACATGTCTTAGTTGATGCTAGCCATGCCGATGTAGTTATTCCTCAAGAATATGTTATTAAAAATAAAATAGTACTTAATATCGATGAAGAATCTATAGATGATTTTGTTCTAGAGGAAGATTCACTAAGCTTTACTGCCTATTTTGGCGCTTCTAGTGAGAAAATGATGGTGTTCGTGCCAATGAGTGCAGTTATTTCAATATTTGCACAAGAAAACTCTGAAGGCCTTATTTTTGAAGCTGAAAGTGCGGGTCTTGCAAAAAAAATAGGCTCTGCTGCTAAGAAAAAAATATTACAAAAAATAGCAGTAAAAAAGTCACAAAAATCGACCTCTAGCGTTGAAAAAAAAGCAAAGCCTAAGCTTTCTATAGTTAAAGATTAACGGCTTCTAGCGCCATCTAGGATTAAGTTCTAGAGCTACTTTGTCGTGATAATAAATCCAAAAAACACTGACCGGCAGAAATGGCTGAATTGTTATTAGTTAATACCCTTCTGACTTTTGCCAAGTTGGCTATTAAATTGTTTTTTACTGTAACATTGCTTTCGATGCTCTGAGCCCATGCTGCGATATTTTGGGCGCTAGCATCGTGCTGAATTAGCTCTGTAACAATATTCTCATCCACAACTAAATTACATAAACTAATGTAAGGTATTAACAAAACTCTTTTTGCTATAGCATAATTTATAGTACTGGTTTTATATATGACGCATAAAGGTTTTTGCATTAATGATACTTCAAGTGTTGCAGTTCCAGAAACAGCTATAACCATGTCACTAGCATCGATAGCATTATATTGGTCATTAGGTATTAAAGTTATGTGTGTAAATAATTCATGTGGAATATATTTTTTGATTTGAGTTATATCTATTGTGCTTGCAACTGGCAAAATAAATTGATAGTTACAATTTTTTTGTAATAATAATTCGCATGCCTCAATTATAGTTGGAAAATTGTATTTTATTTCACTTATTCTGCTACCAGGCATTAGGCATATTATTTGCTTATCTGGATCAATATTGTAGCTGTTGCAAGTGTTAATCTTGGTTTTGGTAGCTTTACTATAGCCGAGGCTAGGGTGGGTTACTAGTGTTACAGGAATGGCTTTTTTTTGGTATATTGGAACTTCAAATGGCAAGATTACAGCCATGTGGCTAACATGTTTTTGAATTAGATTAATTCTACTTTGTTTCCATGCCCATACTTTAGGGCTTATATAGTAAAATACCGGTATATCTAATTTTTTAGCATATTTTGCTAGCCTTAAATTGAAGCTAGGATAATCTACTAAAATTAAGTAATCAGGCTTATATGTTCTGAGCTTGTGTTTGCAGGTCGCCATTGCCTGCAAAATGTGTTTAATAGAGGTTATGACTTCAAAAAAACCCATTACTGATATTTTGTTTAAGCTATAAATGCTTGTTAGACCTTCGCGAATACAGTTGCTTCCAGCAATGCCAATTATACTCAAGTTACTGTGGTGTTCTTTTATTTCTTTAATAAGAGAACTGGCAGCTTTGTCACCTGAAGCCTCGCCAGCAACTAACATTAACTTTAAAGGCTTATCCATAAAGTATCAGCTAGAAAGGTGGGATTTAGATCCAATAATTATCGGCACTGCCTCTAGTATATTAGTAATAGTATATGTTGGGTGAAGCGCTAAACAATTTTCAGCATTACCATAGCCATATTGCGCCCAGCAGCAGTTTATGCCTGAGTTTTGTGCAAATTGAATATCAGTAGAAGTGTCACCAATCATAATGAATTCAGAAATTGGGTAACTATATTCAGGATAAATATTTTGCAAAAATATGTTTGGATTTGGTTTGAGAGACGCATTACTGTCGCTGCCAAAAATTGTAGTGACAAATTTCATTAATCTATTTTTCTTTAAAATATGAATGATATTGTCGGTAGTGTTATTGCTAACTATAATTATTTCTATGCCAGACTCATGCAAGCTTTTAATAACTTTGCTAGCCCCTGCGTACATAGGGCAGGTTTCATGTTCAGCTATTTTATTATATTGGTCTAACCATGCGTCAAGAATTTTAGGGTCTGCACTCATGAGCGAGGGGTTTAACATTTTCAATGAGTCTACCATGTTTACGCCATTTGAAAGCACAAGGTCGACCGCTTCATTGCTAGGTGGCTGCTGCTTAAAATGCTCAAAGGTTTTTTTAACAGCAATTTCAATTGTTGCCACAGATGAACATAATGTGCCATCAAAATCAAATACTGCTACTTTATAGTTATTCATGTTAACTCCTTAATGCGCATTTCCTCTAAATCAATAAATATTATAACATATAATAGGCTGAAATTGAAGAAAATTAATATAGAAGTTCATATTCCTATACTGTGATATTTTACAGTTGTATAATGTGTATGGCATAATTTATTTGGGTTATTAATAATAGGTGTAGTTATGACTTATACAGCTGGAGTAGATGAAGCCGGAAGAGGGCCTTGGGCTGGTCCAGTTGCAGTTGCCGCAGTTATTTTAGATGAAAACAACCAGATAGCAGGGCTAAATGACTCGAAAAAACTTAGTGCAATAACTAGAGATAGATTATATGACCTGATAATTGCAAATGCATTATCTTACAGTATAACCTTTGTGGAAGTTGTTACTATTGACAAAATTAATATTAGAGAAGCAACGCTGCTTGGCATGCAACGTGTTATAAAATCTTTGGATCTTTCTCCTGATTTAGTGCTTGTAGATGGCAAAGATGCGCCTCCAATGCCGTGTAAGGTGGAAGCTATTATAAAAGGTGATGCCAAAGTTGCTGCAATCGCAGCAGCGTCTATTTTAGCTAAAGTTACTAGAGATAGGTTTATGGTTGAATTAGCTAAAACTTATCCCCTATATGGTTTTGCACAGCATAAAGGTTATGGTACTAAACAGCATCAAGAAGCACTTGATAAATACGGTGTTACTGTGCATCATAGAAAAAGCTTTGCCCCTATAAGAAAGCTATTGCAAAATAATTTACAGGATCTGACAGTTGAAAGATAATTTTGTACATTTGAATCTACATAGCGAATATTCTATTGTTGATGGGATAGTTAAAATTCCAGCTCTAATGGATAAATGCAAAGCTATGCAAATGGGTGCAATTGCCATAACTGATATGGATAATGTTTTTGCCCAAATTAAATTTTATAAAGCAGCGTTAAAAAATGGTGTTAAGCCGATTTTTGGTGCAGATGTCACTATTAAAGCTAACGGTGAATACAGTAAATTAACCCTACTTTGCATGACCAATGTTGGTAGGCTTAACTTAATTTCTTTAGTTTCAAATTTGTATTTAGAACGAGATGATAATGGCATTGCATGTGTAGATGTTAAAACTTTAACTGCTAAAAAATGTAGTGGATTAATAGCAATTTCTCCAGCTTTAGAAGGCTGGCTTGCTAAATGTTTGCTCGCGAATAAAGATTGTGCGAGATATATATCTTGGGCTAAAAAAATATTTGGTGAGCATTTTTATATTGGTGTTGCACGTTTGAAAATGCCAGATGAAGAATTATACATTCAAAAAGCCTGCAAAGTATCCAAAGATTATCAAATACCCTTGGTCGCAATAGGTGCAGTACAATTTATAAGCCCAGAAGATTTAATGGCTCATAAAGCCAGGGTCTGCATTGAGCGCAGCACAACTATTGCTGGTATTCAAGAAAGTTATAATTATACCCCAGAGCAATATTTAAAATCTCCAAAGCAAATGCGTGAGCTATTTGCAGACATACCAGAAGCTACAGCCAATACTGGCCGCATTGCTACAATGTGCAATGTGAAAATAGAGCTAGGCCAAGTACATTTACCAAACTTTTCTTTGGAAGATAATAGCTTGGTAACCGATAAATTTGAAGATATCGTGCTTACAAAATTAAAGAATAAAATAGGAGTAGACATCCCTCCAGAGTATAAAGAGCGCTTATTAACAGAAGCTGAAGTTATTAAGAGTATGGGGTTTGTTGGTTATTTTTTAATAGTTGCTGACTTCATCGAGTGGTCTTGCAAAAATAATATCCCAGTTGGTCCTGGCAGAGGTTCTGGCGCAGGTTCTTTAGTTGCTTATGTGCTAGGCATAACGGATGTTGACCCTCTTAAATATGGCTTATTATTCGAGCGTTTTTTAAACCCAGAACGGGTATCTATGCCTGATTTCGATATCGATTTTTGTATGCTAGGCAGAGATGATGTGATTCGCTATGTGACTAAAAAATACGGCAAAGATTGTGTGTCACAAATTATCACCTACGGCACTATGGCAGCAAAAGCAGTGATTAGGGATGTAGGAAGAGTTATGGGTTATCCCTATGGCTTTGTCGATAATATATCCAAGCTTATACCATTTGCAATTGGAATGACTTTGGAAAGAGCATTAGCAGAAGAGCCTAAATTATTAGAGCTACAACAACAAGACGCAGAGGTTGCAAGCCTAATGCAGCTTGCAATGAAGCTAGAAAGCTTAGTCCGAAATGTTGGTAAGCATGCGGGTGGGGTTATCATTGCGCCAAAACCACTGATAAATTATACCGCAATATACCAAGATCCTGCTAGTGAAGGGGTAATATCACAGTTTGACAAAGATGATATTGAAGAAATTGGGCTGGTAAAGTTCGATTTCTTGGGTCTTAGAACCCTCACCATAATTGATTGGGCGATTGCAAATATAAATGCAACCCATGATGATAAGAATATGGTTGTTGCAGATATTCCAGAAGATGATGCAGCAACATTTGAAATGCTAAAGCGCTGTGAAACTTCTGGGGTGTTTCAGCTTGAATCGCGAGGTATGCAAGATTTAGTGAAAAGGCTACAGCCAAATTCCTTTGAAGATGTAGTAGCATTAATTGCCTTGTTTCGGCCAGGTCCTCTGCAATCAGGCATGGTTGATGATTTTGTTGAATGTAAGCACGGTAGAGCTGAAATAGTATATCCGCATCCGCTATTAGAAAGTGTTCTTAAGCCTACTTATGGAGTGATTTTATATCAAGAGCAAGTTATGGAAATAGCTAGAGTTCTTGCAGGTTACTCGCTAGGTGGGGCGGATTTACTGCGCCGCGCTATGGGGAAGAAAAAACCTGCAGAAATGGCAAAACAGCGCAATATTTTCGTTGAAGGTGCGAAGAAAAATAATATTGATGAAAAAGTTGCAAACTCAATTTTTGATTTGATCGATAAATTCTCAGGTTATGGTTTCAATAAATCTCACTCGGTTGCGTATGCGGTAATATCTTATCGCACTGCATATTTAAAAGCGCATTATAAATTAGAGTTTTTAGCTGCCGTGCTGTCTTCCGATATGGATAATACCGATAAAGTATGGTTGTTTGTTGAAGATGCTCGTAATTTAGGTATTACAGTACTGTCGCCTGATTTACGTTTTAGCAAAAATGAATTTATAGTTGAGAACGGCGCTATAAGATATGGCTTAGGTGCAATAAAAGGCTTGGGCGAAGGCATTAATTTAGCTATGGTCAAAGAGCGCGAAGCTGGTGGAGAATATAAGAATCTACTAGATTTAATTGTTCGCCTTAACCATGCCAAAATAAATAAACGGACCTTAGAAGCTCTTATTAATAGTTATGCGTTAGATTATTGGGGGGTAGACTGGGCGCATTTGTTAGCATCGATACCAAGTGCTATGTCGCGGGCAGATAAAATATCACGAGATAAAAATACTGGTCAAAATAATCTTTTTGGGGTTCAAGAATCCAGTGATAATTCTTTTAGTTATATCACAAGTTCTCTTATTATGCGTGATGCGTTAAAGTTTAAATATGAAAAAGAAGTTTTAGGCAATTATTTGCATGGGCACCCGTTTCACCGATATAGTGATGAGCTTACAAAGCTAGACGTTATAAGAATTGCCAACATGCCAGATGAGTTTGACGAGGCTGTCTATATTGCAGGATACGTTACTAAAATCAGAACGCTGCAAACTAAACGGAAAAAGAAATTTGCTTTTATAAATTTAGAAGATGGCACCAGCAGCATAGATGTTGCAGTGTTTTCTGATGTGTATGACGCCTACGAAGATTACCTTGAAAAAGATGCGGTCTTGCTGGTGCACGGCCTGCTAGTGGCTGATGATTATAGCGGCCGAAAGGTAATTGCTGACCGAATCGAAACTATTACCGGTATCAGAGATAAAAGGCTGCAATATTTGTTGATACATGTTGCTCCTGATGCAGATTTTGCGCAAAGCCTGCAGCAAATCTTAAAAAAACATGGAAAGGGCACTAAAAAAATTAAAATTCGCTACACTAACGATCAAAACGAGAGTGCAATTTTAGCCCTGCCAAGTGCATGGGATATTAATATTAATGACGATGTTATGGACGATATTTCTGAGCTTGCAGGCGTGAGTTGCTGTGAGCTAGTTTATTAGGTTTGCCAATTTATCGGTTCTTGTCCTGTTTTAATCAATAACTCATTAGCTTTAGAAAAATGCTTGCATCCTAAGTAACCTCGGTGGGCAGAGAGAGGGGACGGGTGTGGAGCAGTTAAAATAGAGTGCTTAGAGGCATCAATATTGTGACATTTTTTTTTGGCATGCTCGCCCCACAGTAAAAAAATCACCCCTCTTGTATGCTCGTTAAGCGCGCTTATAACGGCGTCAGTGAAAGTTTCCCAGCCGATGTTGGCATGTGAATGTGCTCGACCTGCTTCAACTGTGAGTACGGTGTTTAACAATAATACACCTTGCTTTGCCCAGGGCGATAAGTCACCATTTTGGGGGCGCTCAACATTTAAGTCGCTAGCTAATTCTTTAAAAATATTTTTAAGTGAAGGTGGGGGCGGGGTTTGTTGTTGCACTGAGAAACACAAGCCATGTGCTTGGGCAGAGCCGTGGTAAGGATCTTGCCCCAAAATAACCACCTTAACTTTGTTAAAGTCTGTTAGCTTAAAAGCTGCAAAGATATGGCTACTTTCTGGGTATATAGTTTTGCCTCTTGCAGCTTCATCTGCTAAAAATGAGAGGATATTATGAAAATAAGGCTGATCTTTTGATGTTTGTAAAACATCTTGCCAAGTAAGAGTATTTTCTATTATGGTCATAGTAACCTCGATGCGATGGATTTGTTTTGGCAAAATGGCCCTGATTGGCTTATAATACTATTTTTACGTGATTGCGGCATAGTTTGCAATAAAATAATAGGAATATTAGCTTCGTTATTATGAAAGTTATTATAGTTATAAGAAATATTATACAAATACAGCAAAGCTTAATAAGCTCTGGTTATGGTCATTTGGCTGCCGAGCCCAAAAATATTATTTGTAATTATGATTTGAATGCAATATCTGCTGTATTGACAGCACAAAATGCCAAAGAAATAACAGAGACAATTGCAGTGTCAATAGGCTCAGATGAAATTGATCCTATGCTAGAATATTGTTTAGCTCTTGGTGTGAATAAAACGGTGAAATTAAGCTCGCCTAAGCCAGATTATAGTTTGTTAGGCCAAGCAAAAATGTTGCACAGCTATGTGAAGGGGTTTAATGAATATGTCGTGATATTTGCTCATAATTCGGGCACGAATGAAATTAATGCGATAGCCCCTATGTTAGCAATGTTGCTAGAATGCAGTGAGCTTAATATGGCGATGGGGCTAAAATTTGTGGGTAATAACTGTATAGCCCAATATAGAAAGGGCTTAAGCATTATGGAAGTTAAGTTAGGACTGCCAGCAGTCATAACCATTAATAGCTCTAGCAGCGATGTTGCAGTGGCCACTCTGTATGACTTGATGCGGGTAGATGCTAGTCAGATAGCAGCTGTTGAGATAGATCAGAATACAGGCGAAAATACTACGCCGCACAAATATTATAAAACAGAGCTATCAAAAAAAGAGTGTGAAATATTTGATGATATGTCTAGCTTGCATAATGCGCTAAAAACAGTGGCAATATTATGAGAAAAGTTTATATAGCTACGCAATTGCAGTCGCAGTATGATGTGGCTATAGCTTTGCAGCTTGTGCAATTGTCACAATCTTTATCTCAAAGTATTACGGTCATTGTAACTTATGCTGCAAACAAATTGTTGGTAGAAAATATCGCAAAAAGTACTGTTATTAATGAGGTGTTACAGCTTGATTTGCCTAAAGGTAATAGCTCAAGAATTACGGCGAAGAATATTTGTAGCGTCATAGTGGATCAAGATTTTATATTATTATCAGCGAATAATGTTTACTCGCAAAGTATTCTGCCAGGTTGTGCTGCGATATTAGACAAAACATATATTGAAAATGTGTGTAAAATTGATGAAAGTTTACACTACATTATAAATAATAATGGTCTTCATGCTTGTCTTGAGATTCCTGGTGATGCATATATTATGACTATAGCGGTTAGTCATTTTGTGCTTGGCGAAGTTGAGTTTGGCGCTGCTGCTATGACTAAAATGATGCCTTGCAATTTAGGGGTTGAAAAATTATCAGCAGTGGTTACCTCCTTAAGCTATGAGTGCGATATTATTTTAGTTGGTGGGCGTGCGTTAGGCAGTCGTGAGAATTTTGTTAGGCTTGCTGCATTAGCTAGATTAATGGGTGCAGATATTGGTGCAACTTTAGGCGCGGTGACTGCAGGTTATGCTGAATCTGAGCTTTTGGTGGGTGTTTCGGGTCGTGCTGTTACAGATAAAACCTATATTGGGTTTGGAGTTTCTGGCGCTATATCGCATGCTCTCATGTTTGCTGATGCAAAAGCCATTATTGCGATAAATAATGACAGTAATGCTGCGATACTTGCAGTTGCTGACTATGCTGTTATTATAGATGTAATAACAGCTATAGAATATTTTGAGAATATATTCAAAATCACAAAGGAGTAACTAGATGTTTATAACGGATAATGAGAACAATAATTTAATACCGATTCATTTTTTTGGGTCTGAATCCTTGTCTGCTTGGCTGGAGCATGATGCTGAGCCACAGGCAAAGAGTTGGGTTGAAGCTAGCTCATTTAAGCCTAAAACAGGTCAGCATATTATAGTGCCAGCAGCAGATGGCAAAATTAGTATGGTGATTTGTGGCAAAAGTGATGATGAGCATAATGGTTGGGATTATGGCGCAATATCTAAGCATTTGCCAAAGGGTAAATATTTTTTTGCGGGTGATCTTGATGAGAGTACAGCTTTTCTGGCTGCTGTATCTTGGGGGTTGTCTGGCTATAAGTTTGCCAAATACAAAAAACAGCCAGAACTCAAAGCTGAGCTACAGATCCCTCAGGGAGTTGATCCAGATGCATTACAGCATCATATAAAGGCTATTGTTCTAGTTAGAGATTTGGTGAATACTCCAGCAAATGATTTGGGGCCAGATGATTTAAGTGTGGAGGCCAGTCTAATTGCTGATAGTTTTAATGCTGATTTCACAGAAATAGTAGGTGATGAGTTATTAGTGGAAAACTTTCCGGCGATTCATGCGGTAGGGCGTGCTAGTGATAGAGATCCACGTTTATTAGAGATAACTTGGGGTGATAAAGATCATTTCAAGCTTGCTATTATAGGTAAGGGTGTGTGTTTTGATAGTGGAGGGCTTGATATTAAGCCTGCAGCTGGTATGCGAGATATGAAAAAAGACATGGGTGGTGCTGCGCATGCTTTAGGTCTTGCTTATATGATTATGGCGCATAATTTGCCAATATCTTTGCGAATGTTGATTCCTGCTGTAGATAACGTTATCGCTGGTAATGCTTATAAGCCAGGAGATATTGTTAAAACTAGGGCTGGTTTTAATGTTGAAATAGGTAATACTGATGCTGAAGGTCGGGTTATTTTAGCTGATGCGATTGCTCTTGCAACAACAGCCAAGCCAGATCTTATGATAGATTTTGCAACTTTAACTGGTGCTGCTAGGGTTGCATTGGGTCCTGATTTGCCGGCAATGTTTGCAACTAATGATAAAAATGCAAGGGCGGTGCAAGATTTGGCTTGGGAAATAAACGATCCTATTTGGCATATGCCGTTATATAAGCCATATAAAAAATTCAATGATAGTAAAATTGGCGATATTTCTAATTGTGCAAGCATTGGTTATGGTGGTGCTATTACTGCGGCGTTATTTTTAGAAAATTTCACTGACAATCATCCTAATTGGATGCATTTTGATATTATGGCTTCAAATACTAGAGATTTGCCTGGTCGTCCTGAAGGTGGTGATGCTATGGGGCTTAGGGCATTATTTGCTTATATAAGTCAGCTTGTTGATTGAGTTTGGTTAAAATAAGCCGTATACTTTTATAGATTGTAATTGCGCCCGTAGCTCAGCTGGATAGAGTATCTGGCTTCGAACCAGGTGGTCGGGAGTTCGAATCTCTCCGGGCGCACTTCATAAGTGAATTCCATGACATTATAGAGATGAGAACTCTCGAGTTCGGCAAAGTTGTCTGGAACAACTTTGTATGAGCGATAGCGAACCTTGGCGAGTATCAGGAAGATACGAGTAATCTCTCCGGGCGCACTTCATAAGTGAATTCCATGACATTATAGAGATGAGAAC
>CAWVRI010000013.1:0-31700 GCA_963932595.1 uncultured Legionellales bacterium | reverse complement strand
CTTCCCCGGCGGCAGTTTTTAATCTTTGCTCAATCACCGGGAATATAGCGATAGCTTTAATTCCTAGACTTGCCGCTTCTTTTGCCAACAATAGCATATTATCAATAGACAGTCTGTATACTCCTGGCATGGTTTTTATTGCAATTTTTTGATTACTTCCAGCAATAATAAAGCACGGCAAGATCAGATTTTGAGGTGATAATTGTGATTCTTGTACCAAAGCGCGCGACCATGCATGCATGCGAGTTCTTCGCATGCGAGAGTTTGGGTATTGTCTATTATTAGGCAGCATCGTTTTCTCCAGTCTAGTGGTAGTGCTAGTTATTTAATAATTTACTAGCTCTTGATTTTAAAATGTCTAAAGTAATAAGAGGAGTTACTATTTTTAAATCTGGCCCGTTAGGCTTGCCAAGAATAGCTATTCTAAGCGGCATAAATAGTTCTTTGCCTTTGATAGATAGTTCATTCTTAATTTTAGCTATAATCTCTTTGACGTTTTCTGAGCTAAAATATAAGTTGTTGTTATCTTTTATATTTTCATGCCATAAAGCAATGGCCTGCATGCTTTTTCCCCAGGCTAGTACCTGTGTTATATCATCAGTCATATTAATGTTATCAGTTACTAGTATATTAAATAACTCGATAGCATCGTTTAATGTGGTTAGCTCTGGTGCAATAAGGCTTATGGCGCTGTGCTGCCAAGTTTCGTCACTTGGTATTTTGATATTATGTTGCTCTAAAATTTCAAAAATATGAGATTTTTTTTCGGCATCAGATAACATTTTTATATGTTGTGAGTTGAGCCAGTTAAGTTTTTTTTGATCAAATGTCGGTGCAGAATGATGTAGGTTCTTAATAGTAAAGTTTTTAGATAGATAATCTAAACTGAAAATTTCTTCGCCATTTGGATCGCTCCAACCAAGCAAAGTAATATAGTTTATTACGGCTTCTGGCAAAAAACCTTTTTGTCTAAAATGATTACAACTTACATCGCCATCGCGTTTGCTAAGTTTTTTATGATCTTCATTCATGATTAATGATAAATGAGCAAATTTAGGTATGCTGTAATTTAATGCCTCATATATAATGCACTGTCTAAGAGTATTAGACAAGTGCTCTTCACCACGTAAAACATGGGTTATTTTCATTAGCGCATCATCAATAACGCAGCAAAAGTTATAAACAGGCATGCCATCAGAGCGCAGAATAACAAAATCACCAATCATAGAGCTAGGTAAGGTGATTTTACCTCTTACCATGTCATCAATAATATATTCACTTTCAATATTTTTAGTGTTAAATCTAACAGTTGCAGTCGCGCCACCAGCTATTTTCTCTTGAGCTTCATCAGTGCTCATTTCTTTGTATGGACTATTTATATGAAAAGCAGTGCTGTTTTTTATAGATGCCGCCTTTTGAGTGGCTATTTCATCATCAGTTAAAAAGCAGTAGTATGCTTTTTTTTCTTTTAGTAATTGATCGGCAAATTTCTGATAAATATTTAGCCGTTCTGACTGAATATATGGACCATGATTATTTACAGTAGGCTCTTTTTGATAACCTTCATCCCATTTAATACCAAGCCAAGTTAAATCTGCAATTTGACTTGCTAGCGCTTCAGGAGTGCTGCGATCTTGGTCAGTATCTTCTATGCGTAAAATAAACTCGCCACCAGTTACTTTGGCAAATAAATAATTATATAGCGCTGTTCTTGCTCCACCTAAATGGAGTGATCCGGTTGGGCTAGGAGCGAATCTTACTCTAGTCTTGGCATTCATTGCTGTCTCATTTAAATATAAAATTATATTATAAAGCAGTTTTGGCATTTATATAAGCGCTAATTACTGAATTTTTCAGGTTTTCTGGACCCTGCGATCGGAGTCGCAGGGCGTAGGCTGGAAATGGGCATTTATATAAGCGCTAATTACTGAATTTTATGGATCATATAACCAACTACTATTATAATAGTTAATGTATGACAAAATAAGGAAGTTCATTATGACCGCTGAATCTAGTGTTTTTACTAAAATTATAAATAGAGAGATCAAGGCTGATATCATTTTTGAAGATGATGTCTGTATTGCGATTCATGACCTTAATCCTGTAGCTCCTACGCATGCACTATTAATACCTAAGAAACCTATTCCTATGCTCTCAAAGGCTAGCGAAGAAGACCATGATATTTTAGCGCATTTAATGTTAAGTGCAAATGTTGTCGCTGCTAAGCTTGAAATTACAGATGATTTTAGACTAGTTATAAATAATGGCGCGAGTGCATGCCAAACCGTATTTCATTTACATTTGCATATTTTAGGTGGTAGGAAATTTACTTGGCCTCCAGGCTAAGCTTTACTAAAATGGCCGCTGCTAATGTCAAATTCATAAAATATAGGCTCAGCCGTGGCTATTTCAAAGCCCGAAATAGCTTGTGGGGTAATATTCTCTATGTGCATGATTATTGATCTTAAAGAATTGCCATGTGCCACCACTAATACAGTTTGGTCTTGGTTAAGCTTTGGCAATATTAGTTCTTGCATGGCTGGAATAGTGCGCTCCATAGTGCTCTTTAGGCTCTCTCCGCCAGGAGGAGTGTCCTCAAACCCTCTACGCCATAACGCTACTTGATTTTCACCATATTTTTCAGCAGCATCTTTTTTGTTTAAACCCTGTAGTTTGCCATAGTGTCTTTCATTTAAGCGCCAATCAGATATGAGCGGTGTACATTTATCTTTGATTTCATCTATAGTTGTAGCTGGCTCGTGTTCTGACTTTGTTTGGCTAATTATAATAGGTGGCTTACTATCTGGCTTTGCAGTCATAAGTAGCATTGCAGTTTGCTGGGCTCTTGTCAGAGTTGAAGTGAATATACAGTCTATATTATTTTCTTGTAGCTTTTTACCAGCTAAAACTGCTTCCTTTACCCCATTACTAGACAAGCCCACGTCTAGCCAACCGGTAAATATATTAAGCTTATTAAACTCTGACTCGCCGTGTCTTAATAATATTAGTTGGCTCATTTAATGTTCTTTCCTAGGAGATAATTACTATCTTAGTCGATCAAACAGCTCTTTTCTGAGCTCAGCATTTGTGTTAAATAGTCCAGTCATTTTGCTGGTGACAGTAGAGCTGTCACTCTTATGAACACCTCTCATCGTCATGCATTGATGTGTGGCATCGATCACAACAGCAGTACCTAAAGGCTGTAAAACTTCATCTATACTGTTTGCAATTTGTACAGTTAGTTTTTCTTGGGTCTGTAATCGTTTTGCAAAAATATCAGCTAACCTTGCAAGTTTGCTCAGTCCCACAATTGTTTTATTTGGGATATATGCAATGTGTGCTGTGCCAATAATAGGAAGCATATGGTGCTCACAATAAGATTCAATGCGGATATCTTTTACTAATATCATTTCATCATAATTATCAATTTCTGCAAAAGTTTTGCTAAGTACTTGGTGTGGATCTTTATGGTAGCCACTGAATATTTCGTTATAAGATTCAATTACGCGGTGCGGTGTTTCAATTAAGCCTTCTCTTACTGGATTGTCTCCTATCCATGCAATTAAAGTCTCGACAGCTCTTAGAGCCTCATCTTTCGAAGGTCGACTTGTTTCTTTAGTTTTGCATGTTATTGGCTTTTTTTTATCTACAACTATCATGATTATTCCGCCTTAAAATATCTTAAAATATGCATTATTTTTAAATATTATAAATACAGTCATTATGAAAATCAATAGCTAAGGTTTTATATGAATTTTTATACGCTATGCACTGCGCTTTTTCTTGTTTCTACCTTAAAACACTTCCGACACATAGAAACATATAGTTCATTGCCACCTATAGCTATTTGATCGCCAGATACTATCGCACTTCCATCAGGGTTTGTTCGCATATTCATAACCGCTTTTTTGCCACACCTACAAATAGTTTTTATTTCTATTATTTCATCTGCAATGGCTAATAAAGCTTCGCTACCAGGAAATAGTGTGCCTTGGAAGTCTGTTCTAATGCCGTAAGTGAGAATAGGGATATTAAGTTCGTCCACCACATCAGTTAACTCTGAAACTTGTTTTTTTGATAAAAATTGCGCTTCGTCAATTAGAATGCATTTTGTATCTATTTGATTTTTAATTAATTCTATGGTTTTTTCGTGAAAATTATAGCTGCTATCAAATATGGTGCATTTCCTTTCAATGCCAATTCTAGATTTGATCAGGCCAACTGCATACCTGTTGTCAATAAATGGAGTATATAGCAGGGTTTTCATTCCTCGCTCTTCATAGTTGTGTGCAGACTGTAAAAGTGTTGTGCTTTTGCCAGCGTTCATAGCAGAGTAATAGAAATATAGCTTAGCCATTATAAATGCCTTTAGAATAGTTTAAATACACAACAAGTATAGTTTGCTAATACCTATAGGTCAAAATAAAATATGCCAAAATAAAATATATTAAGGTTATATGACTATGGATAACACAGCTTGAAATTTAAATGTTTTATTATTATTTTGGTTAAGACTTGTAAATATCTATATTTGTCCCCATTATATATTTAGGCAGGTAAAACAACCTGAGTTTGTAAAATAAAGTTATGCTGTAGCTATATTTGGCTATGCTTATTTAGGAGATAGTAATAACATGAGCAATATAAATGTAACTAAAATGAAGCCACTACAAGATAGAGTTTTGGTTAAGAGAGAACAAAAAGAATCTACAAGTAAAGGTGGTATATATTTGGCAGAAAGTGATCAACCAACACAACAAACCGGTGTTGTTATATCTACTGGTCCTGGCAAAATGAACGCTGATGGTGAATTGAATCCAGTTAATGTTAAATCTGGCGACCTAGTTTTCTTCGCAAAATATGGTGGTGTTGAATTTAACTTTGAAAATGAAGAATATATTGTTATGAAAGAAGAAGATATCATTGCAGTTGTAGAATAGTAACGATATTTATTAAGTATATAAAAGAGGGAAAATTATTATGAGTGATGCAAAATTAATTACATCTGGCGCTAATGCTAGAGTACAAATGCTGGAAGGCGTAAATAAACTTACAGACGCTGTTGTGGTGACTTTGGGGCCTAAAGGTAGAAACGTTGTAGTTGAAAGCTTTGGTAGCGTTAAAGTAACTAAAGATGGTGTGACTGTAGCAAAATCAATTGGTTTTGAAGATAGCGTATTAAATACAGCAGCTAAAATGCTAGTAGAAGCTGCTTCTAAAACTAATGATATTGCTGGTGATGGTACTACTACTGCAACTTTATTAGCACGAGCTATTTTAAATGAAGCGGTAAAAGCTATTGCAGCTGGTATGGATCCAATGGATCTTAAAAGAGGTATAGATAGAGCAGTTATAAAATTAACTGACCACCTAAAAGAAATTTCACAAGAGTGTAATGATTCTAAAGCAATCGCTCAAGTAGGGACTATTTCAGCTAATTCAGATAAAGAGATAGGCGAAATTATTGCTGAAGCAATGGATAAAGTTGGCCAAGAGGGTGTTATTACTGTAGAAGAAGGCAGTGGTTTTGAAAATGAACTAGATACTGTTGAAGGTATGCAGTTCGATCGAGGCTATTTATCACCATATTTCATTAATAATCAACAAAATATGAGTGTTGAATTAGAAAATCCATTTATATTGTTACTAGATAAAAAAGTTAGCAGTATTCGCGATATGATCACTTTACTTGAAAATGTTTCTAAAGCAAGCAGGCCTCTGCTTATTATAGCTGAAGATGTAGAAGGCGAAGCACTAGCAACCCTAGTAATTAATAGTATGCGTGGTACAGTTAAAGTAGCAGCAGTTAAAGCTCCTGGATTTGGCGATAGAAGAAAAGAAATGCTGCAAGATATAGCAACTTTAACTTCAGGTCAATTAATTTCAGAAGAAATAGGTTTAACTTTAGAAAAATCTACTTTAGAAGATTTAGGTACAGCGAAACGTGTAGTTATTACTAAAGATAATACTACTATTATTGATGGCGCTGGTGAAGCTAATGCAATTGAAAGCAGAATAGATCAAATAAGACAAGCAATTAGTGCAAGTAGCTCTGATTATGATAAAGAAAAGCTTCAAGAAAGGCTTGCAAAACTTGCCGGCGGTGTTGCTGTCATTAAAGTAGGTGCTGCGACAGAAGTTGAAATGAAAGAGAAAAAAGCAAGAGTAGAAGATGCTTTAAACTCAACTAGAGCGGCCGTAGAAGAAGGCGTTGTGCCTGGTGGTGGCGTTGCTTTATTACGCGTGTCAGAGTCACTTAAGAGCTTAACTGGTGATAATGAAGACCAAACTTTTGGAATTAATGTGGTTTATCGAGCCATGCAAGCTCCACTTAGGCAAATAGTTTCTAATGCTGGTGGTGATGCTTCTGTTGTAGTAAACAAAGTGTCAGAAGGTACAGGTAGCTATGGCTTTAACGCTGCAACTTCAGAATATGGTGATATGATAGATCTTGGTATTTTAGATCCAACTAAAGTGACAAGAACTGCATTACAAAATGCTGCTTCTATTGCTGGAATGATGATTACCACTGAATGCATCATAACCGATATTCCAAGTGATGATAAGGATAGCGGAGCTGCAGGCGGCATGGGCGGCATGGGCGGCGGTATGGGTGGTATGGGAGGCATGGGAGGAATGATGTAAAAGCATCATTACTTACCATGAGACCATAATCTCATAGTTATAAAAAAGGCCTACGAATGTAGGCCTTTTTTTATTGTGCTGGGTATTTTTATTATGCCGGCTATAAATAAGAGATATTAAACTCTTGTTTAGTAAGTGATTTATATTTTTCTGCTAAAAATAATCCGACAACACAAATAAGCTCATCTTTATAATATATTAAGGGAATATTATTTCTGTCCCATGGTGGAATTTCACATTCATACATTAATTTTTTTAAAGTTTTTGAAGGCTTATCTTGATATCTAGCTATTATTTCGCCACCTATTCTAAATTTTATAGTAAAATCATCATGATAGGGCATTAGGATGCCATTTCTTTGCAGGGTTTTATTAATGGATTGAATATAAATGGTTTTTTTATTACTAGCCCATATTATATCTTGCATCTCAATATTTTTTTTATAAGAGCGAGGCAATAAATAAATATGATTCTTAAATCTTCTTAACTGGATTTTATTTATATTAATAATTGGATTCCGATCAATTTTTGCCTTAATTAATTCTTTGAATATTTTATTTAGTATTTGTGAGCTTGGAGCGTAGGTGTTATGCTTCATAATCCAGGCTCTTAGTAGCATCTTCTGCTCTGCAAAAGTATATTCTGATAATGCTATAATTGCTAATTTATTTCCATGTGAAATTTTTTGCAAATGTATTTCACAATAGTTACTTATATATTCTTCTTGGCTTGTAATATGAGAAACTGATCTGGTAATATTTTGGGCTGCTTTTGGCCATTTATTTTTTATAGTAGGTATTATTTCATGTCTAATATAATTCCGCTCTAGATTACAGTCAGTATTGCTAGGATCGTTGATATGTATCAAATTATGCTTGGAGATAAAAGATGATATATTTTCTTTAGGCACCTCAAGTAGCGGCCTGATTACCTGCATATTGTTAATGGTAGTTACATCTTTAATGCCACATATGCCAGTAGAGCCAGCACCTTTAAATAATCTCATTAAAATAGTTTCAAGTTGATCATCGAGGTGGTGAGCTAAGAGCAGGGCCTCACCTGTATTAATGAGCTTAGAAAATTCTGTATATCTTGCAACTCTCGCATTATGTTCTAAGTTAGCAAAGTCCTTAAGTTTAATTGTTATTGTTTTGCAAGGTATATTAAGGTTATAGGCTATATTTTTGCAATGTTCTTCCCAGCGATTTGAATTGTCACTAATGCTGTGGTTAATATGAATGGCCTGCAGTTCTTTTATGTATCCCGCATGCTTTAGCTCCGCAGCTATAGCTAGCAAAACATGCGAGTCTGACCCACCACTAAATCCAACATGAAATTTTGTTATATCCTTAAAGCCGCTTATTTTGCTAAGAACATGTTTGGTTAAATCCAATTCTTTCTTAGCTAGTTGCGGTAAGATATCTATATTTTTCATATCGATCAGCTATAATTTGATCTATAGTTTTATTATTTAATTGATGAAGCTCGCTGATTAAAGTTTCTTTAATTGTGCGGGCGATCGCTTTACTGTCTCGATGCGCTCCACCTAAAGGCTCCGCTATAACTTTATCTATTAACTTTAGGTCTGCTAGTTTGCTTGAAGTTAAATGCATGCTTGCAGCAGCTTCTTTGGCCTTAGCCGCATCTTTCCATAAAATAGATGCACATCCCTCTGGTGATATAACAGAAAATATGCTGTATTGTAGCATCATGATTTTATCAGCAACTCCGATAGCGAGAGCTCCACCTGACCCACCTTCACCTATAATTACAGATAGAATAGGTGTTTTAAGTTTAGCCATCACAAAAATATTTCTGGCTATCGCTTCACTCTGGTTGTTTTTTTCTGCATCTATACCTGGATATGCTCCGGCTGTATCTATAAATGTTATAACTGGCAATTTAAACTTTTCAGCTAATAGCATTAATCTTTTTGCTTGCCTGTAACATTCTGGCTTTGGCATGCCAAAATTTCTTTTTATTTTTTCTTCGGTTTCTCGGCCCTTTTCTTGAGCTATTATCATGACGCTTTTGTCACCTAATCTAGCTATACCAGATATTATAGCTTCACTTTTTGCGTATCTTCTGTCACCTGATAGCTCATCAAAGTCATCAAATATTTCTTTAATATAATCAATGCTGTGAGGTCTTAATGGGTGTCTTGCAAGTTGTACAACCTGATGATCTGTGAGCGATTTAAATATGCTTGTAGTTAAGTCTGTGCTTTTTTCTTGTAATCGGGCAAGATCTTCCGCTATACAGATACTATCTGTTATAGAAGTATTCTTTAGCTCTTTTATTTTAGCTTCTAGTTCTGCAATAGGGCGTTCAAATTCAAGAAATTCGTTATACATGAAATATCCTCTAGCTTTATAATGTAAATAACTAATATAATATTAGCATTGTTTTTGTTAAAGTTAAAATGTTTTCGATAAGTTAAGATAAAGATTATTATGATAGTACTAGGCATAGAAACCTCTTGTGATGAAACAGCAGTCGCTCTGTATGATGAGGATAAAGGCATTATTGGGCATATAATTCATTCTCAAATAGATTTGCATCGTCATTATGGTGGTGTTGTGCCAGAACTTGCATCAAGAGATCATGTTAAAAAGCTTGGGGTTATTGTAGCTGAAGTATGTGTTAGTGCTAACATTGAGCTCTCTCAGATAGATTTGATCGCCTATACTGCAGGTCCTGGTCTCGCTGGTGCCCTTATGATTGGAGCTTCATTTGCGGCGTCATTTGCCTTTTCTTTAGGAATTAAAAAAATTGCGGTTAATCACTTAGAAGCTCATATTCTAGCTGCAATGATAAATGATAAAGAGTTAAAATTCCCTTTTTTGAGCTTACTGGTTTCTGGTGGTCATACTCAAATAATATTTGCAGAAAAACTAGGAAAATATAATCTACTAGGTGAAACACGTGATGATGCAGTGGGTGAAGTTTTAGATAAAGCTGCAAAAATGATAGGTATAGCTTATCCTGGTGGCAAAGAGCTGTCAGAGCTTGCAAAAATAGGTGATGCCAATAAATATAAATTTACAAAGCCAATGATTAATAGAACTGGTGTTGAAATGAGCTTTAGTGGCTTAAAAACAGCATTTTCCAGAAGCTGGCAAGATCTAAGTTTTAATGAAGAATGCAAACAAGATTTGGCAGCATCTTTTCAGGCAACAGTTGTAGATACTTTAATTATAAAGATGGAGCGAGCTCTGAAGATAACTAATGCAACTAGTATGGTTGTTGCAGGTGGCGTGGCTGCTAATTGGGAATTAAGATCGAAGATAAAAGATTTAGCTGCAGCAAAATCATTAAAAGTATTTTTTCCGCCGATAGAGCTATGCACTGATAATGGCGCTATGATCGCTTTTACAGGTTTTATGCATTATAAAACACATAACCGAGTTAATTCAGATTTTGCTATTGCAATATACCCGCGCTGGGAGCTAGATTCAGGAGAACTAGATTCAGGAGCATAATATGATTTGTGTTATTATATTAGTATGCTATTCTAGTATATAAAATTATACTTTAAGAGAGAGTTAGATTGGAAACACTATTATTTACTACTATGGTTGTAATTGCATATTTAATGGGTTCAGTACTATTTTCAATAGTGCTTGCTAAAATTTTTAATGCAAACGACCCAAGATCAGGCGGTTCTAAAAATACTGGCGCTACTAACATGCTTAGAGTGAATAGCTTGTATTTAGCTATCTTAACTTTGCTATTTGATATGCTAAAAGGGTTGTTGCCTGTGGCTATTGCTATTTATTGGGGTTTTGATCAGTTTTATGCTTCTTTAATAGGTCTTGCGGCTATAATAGGCCATATATTTCCAGTGTTCTATAAGTTTAGCGGCGGTAAAGGCGTGGCATCTGCTATCGGGGTTATATTTGCTATAAACTATGTCACAGCAATATTATTGCTATTGGTATGGTTAGCGGTTTTTCCCTGGACTAAGCTTTCCTCGCTGTCAGCCTTAATTGGTTTCTTCGTGGCAACAATATTTGCATTTTATAGTGTTGATGTAGGTGCTAGTATTACTCAGCTTATAATAACGCTTATAATATTTTTAACTCATAAACAAAATATTATAGCTCTTTATTCTGGCAAAGAAGAGAAGTCTGTAATTTTTAATAAAAAGTAGGTCTGATATGGCACATTTAGTTTGGCTAGATTTAGAAATGACTGGGTTAGATCCTGAGTCTGAAAGAATTATAGAGATTGCAACTATAGTTACTGATCATGATTTAAATGTTGTAGCTGAAGGCCCCAACATAGTTATTAATCAAAGTTTAGAGTTGCTCAATAGTATGGATGCTTGGAATACTAAGCAGCATATGGAGTCTGGGTTGACAAACCAAGTTAAAGTTTCTCGAATTTCTGAAGCTGATGCTGAAAAAGAAACATTAGAGTTCTTAGCAAAATATTTAAAGCCAGGTCAGTCTCCTTTATGTGGTAATACTATATCTCATGATAGAAGATTTTTACTAAAATATATGCCTAAGCTTGCGAGCTTTTTTCATTATCGCAACATAGATGTCACTAGTGTTAAGTTATTAGCAGATATTTGGTCTAATATTGGCGACGCTAGAGTTAATAGTGACTCCAAGCATAGAGCGCTAGATGATGTTTATGATTCTATAAAAGAACTTAAATACTATAAAGAAAACTTTTTAGTGTGTAATAAATAAGTTATGGTTTTATGGTTAATGTAGGCATGCACACAGTAGTGCTAAATAATATTGCTGAAGATGAAGTTCCCAAGCTTGGAGCCGATTTAGCATGTTATTTTTCTGAGAAAGAAGTAATATATTTAAATGGTGAGCTAGGCGCTGGAAAAACAAGTTTGATTAGACATGTTTTAGCGTCTTTAGGTTATGTAGGAAGAGTTAAAAGCCCTAGTTACAGTATTGCAGAGACATATGATTTTAATGGCCTTAAGGTTGCACATCTGGATTTGTATAGGGTTGATAATTTAGACGAGCTAATATATTTGTCATTGGATGAGTATGCCGAAGAATGTAACTATATTTTTATTGAGTGGGCTCCAGAAAATTGTGGTTTGGTGCCACCTGCAACAATAACAATACAAATATTAATGTCAGGTGGCACAAGAAACTACACCATTAGGCATAATAAAAATATAAATTTATCCAATATATTATAACTAAGTTAACTTTCTTTATCAGCCTGATTATTGGTCCTGGTATTAGTAGGTTTTGATTTATTAGTGCGTAACTGTCCAGTCGTGCCATGTCTATTCCCAGAGGTCCTGTTGTGATGGTTTCTATTGTATGGTCTGTCATGTGTCCTTGATCTGGGTTTGTTTTTATAATAATTTTTATTATTATATGCGCGTGACTTGTTGTGTTTTTTTGCTTTGTTACTAGTTTTTCCGCTAAATAATTTTGCTATTATTTTTTGGATCATTTTCAGAATAACGCTAGGCATAATGCTGACTTTTTTGTTTTCTGCAAGGATATTCTTTGTAACATCTACTAGTGGCTTCTGCGCTGTATGTTTTTTCGGAGCATAAATATCTTTCAAATTCCTGTTGTCAACATCCAGGCTATAGCTAGATTTATTTTGAGTGATTTCGGTGGAATTTGTCTGAATTCTTTTGATAGTGTATTGAGGTATGTTGTAATACTTATTCGGAATAATACTTATAGTTACTCCTTGCCTATCTTCTAAAGACAGTAGCTGTAGTCTTTTTTCATTTAGAATATATGTGCATACATCAATAGGCAACTGAACTTGTATATAGGGTGCTTGTTGATGAATTGAATGCTCTTCTATTTTTCTTAAAATTGAAGATGCAAAAGACTCTATGCTTAATATGACGCCTGATCCATTGCATTTGTCGCATTCAACAAGTTCAGTCTCATGTATTGATGGATATAAGCGCTGCCTAGAAATTTCTAACAATGCAAATTTAGACATTTTAAGCATTTGAATTTTAGCTTTGTCTCCAGAGAAGTGCTGAGCAATTTTTGTTTCAATGTCTTCAATATCATTAGGGCTAGTCATATCAATAAAATCTACAACAATTAAGCCACCAATATTTCTAAGCTTAATTTGTCTTGCTATTTCTGGTACTGCTTCTAGGTTTGTTTTGAAAGCAGTTTCACTTATGTCTTGGCCTTTTGTTGATCTTGCTGAGTTAACATCAATTGTGGTCATAGCTTCAGTTCTTTGAATAACTATGGACGCTCCTGACTTAAGAACCACTTTGTTTGCATAAACTGACTCTATATCGTCTTCTATTTGGTAGTGAGTGAATAAGGGCACTCTGCTATTATGTAGCTCTACGCGTTCTTCATATTTTGGCTTTGTAAGTAATAATTGTTTTTTAAATGTTAAGAAAGTTTTCTTATTATCAATAATTATTTTGTCTACATCTTCTCTGATCCAATCTTTAATAACCCTGGTTATAATTTCATTGTCTCTATAAATTAAGCATGGTTCATTGCTTTCTTCTGCTGCTTTTTTTATAAGATTCCAATAACTAATTAGTACATTAAGGTCCATTTCTAATTCAGAAATATTTCTTTCAATGCCTGAGGTTCTAATTATTACGCTAATATCTTCTTCATTTTGATTTAGTTTAACTAGAGTGTCGCGCAACTTCTGCCTGGAGGATTCACTTAGTTTTTGAGAAATCCCACCTGTTTTTTTGCTAAGGGGCATAATTACTAAGTTGCAGCTAGCTATCGATATATTTGTAGTTACAGCTGCGCCTTTATTATCCCGCTCTCCTCTTTCGATTTGGATTAATATTTTTTGCCCTATAGCTAAAGGGCCAGAATTGTTGCCTTTTTGCTCAGCTTGATCGCTATCTTTCTGATGATAATCTGATATATTCTTGCAAGATAAAAAGCCAGGTCTATTGCCATTATAGTTTACAAAATAAGCGTTTAAGCTTGGCTCAAAGCTCATTACTATAGCAGTGTATATATTACCAATATTTATTTGATTTGTTGCCGATTCTTTTTCAAGCATTACTATTTTTCTGTTTTCAAGTAATGCAACTCTAGTGTCACCGTAAGACTCGCTTACAAGTATAGTATTTTGTTTCGTCATGATATTACTACCAAATTACTGCGATTTTATTCGCATTATGTTTATTTATGTATTCTAAGCTAGCTAAATTAAATAAAGCTATTTATTAAGATTGGCTTTTACTTTGCTTCAAGCAATGCATGCTCTAATATTTATTTTTATAACGGTTAAGTTCTTTGTTTGTCCATTAATTAAATAAACTATTTTCAATAAATCCAACTAAAATTAGTATACTTCCTAACAACTAAATTGTTGTGTACTTTCGAAAAATGCCATATAGCATTTAACCCTAGTAATAGCTTATGTTAACAAAACATAACTCTCATTACAATGAAAGTTATTAAATTATTTGTTGATTTCAGTTTACTTTTTAGAATAAAAGCAGTTATGATAGCGAATTATGTATACATGTTGTATATGTGTAATTGTTTTTATAAAAGTGAGTGTGAGTTCTATGGAGAAAAATAAACTATTTGTTGGTAATATATCTTTTGATGCTAACGAAGACGAAGTAAGAGATGTTTTTGGTGAATGTGAAGGTGTATCTGAAGTAGCTATCCCTAAAGATAGAGAAAGCGGAAGAATGAGAGGGTTTGCATTTATAACCTTCGAAAATGATGATTTAGCTAGTCAAGCTAAAGATTCTTTAAACGGAAAAGATCTTAAAGGCAGAGCGCTAAGAGCTAACTTTGCAAATTCGCCTACCAATTAATTTTTGGTATAGCGTTGGAAAATTCTTGTAAAAACATTGTTATTGATGATTCGGCCGCCGGTCAGAGGCTTGATAACTTTGTTTTTACCAAGATGAAAGGCGTTCCTAAAGGCCGACTTTATAAAGCAATAAGAAATGGTGAAGTCAGAGTCTGTTCTAAAAGAAAAAAACATAGCTATAAATTATTAATAGATGACATAGTTAGGTTGCCTCCAATTAGAGTCGCTGATAGCAAAGAAAAAGAAATTGATGAGTTTCTTCTATCTAAGCTTAGTACTATAATAAAAGAAAATATTTTACATGAAGATAATGATCTCTTGGTTTTAAATAAACCAAGTGGTATGAGTGTGCATGCTGGCACAAATCAGCCGGTAGGCGTTATTGAAGCTTTAAGATATTCCATGACAGAACTAGATTTTCTAGAGCTTGGGCACCGCCTAGATCGAGCTACTTCTGGGGTTTTAGTGTTGCTAAAAAACAGGAAAAGCTTGCTAGAGTTTCAAAAACAATTAAATGAAAATAGCACTGTGAAAAAATATTCATGCCTGGTTAATGGTGTGTGGCCACAAAAGATTACAAAAATTGATAAGCCAATAGCAGCCAAGCTAGTATCAGAGAATAATAAAAAAATGGTAATTGATGCTAATGGTAAACAAGCTGTTACCTTATTTAAAATAATAGAAAAATTTGAAAAACATACCTTGATGGAGGCTACCTTAAAAACAGGTAGAACTCACCAAATTAGGGTTCATACTGCGAGCATTTGCTGCCCTGTTGTCGGAGATGATAAATATAATTTAATCAAACATAAGCTTCCAGCTAATGGTATCATGCTGCATGCAAGTAGTATTTCTTTTGTATGGCCCAATAAAGAAGGCTATTATAATTTTAGCGCTCCATTACCTGAAGGATTCAAGGCATGTATAAATCAGATAAAAAATATAAATGTTTAATATTTGATTTAGATGGAACCTTGCTAGATTCTGCATCTCCTATAGCTAATTCAGTAATAGCTGCGGCTAAGATAAATTCTTTACCTATTCCTGACATAGAAAAAGTAAAAGAAGGCATAGGCCGGAGTTTTGATTCACAATACATAAATTTATTTATAAATAATTACTCTGAAGATCAAGCCGAGTATAGCTATAGCATTAAAAACGATTTTAGAAGTGACTTTAGAGTTATTTATGCCCAGCAAAAATTATCATTGTTTGCTGGGGCAAAAGAATTGTTAGAGCAGTTATTAATACAGAACTATGAGTTAGCTATTGCAACAAATGGCCCTAGATCGATGTTAAATATGGTATTACAGCATTTAAGTCTAAGAGAGTATTTTGCAGTTACAGGTTGTGGCGATGAGTTTATAGCGAAGCCTGACCCTCAGATGTTAATGCATATCTTATTAGAGATGGGGCATAGCTCTAGTGATGCAATTATGATTGGTGATAGCCTTGCTGATATAGAAGCTGCTGAGAATGCTGCAATAGATTCTATTTTGATTGAAAGTCATCATGTAAAAAATATTACTACAAGGTGTGATCCAACTTTTATTGTTAAAGATCTAAGAGATATCATAAATATTATTTAGCATGATTCTTGTTTGCATGAAAAATATTATATTCTTCTTTCTCAAGCATAGTGCATAAATGCATTAATGGCATTCCTAAAACAGCGTATGGGTCGCTGCTACTTATTTGATTAAGTAATGTTATGCCTAGTCCTTCTATTTTTAGGCTGCCAGCACAATGAAGAGGTTTTTCAATTGCTATATAAGTATAAATGGTTTTCTCTGAGAGCTTTTTAAACTGTATCTGTGTTGTTATAGTTTTTGTTTGTATTTGCTTGGTGCCGTTATTCATTAAGCATAGGCTAGTGAAAAAAGTTGCTTTTTTGCCGCTAAAAAACTCTAGTTGTGCTGTTGCATTTTTTATTGTCATTGGTTTGCCAAATATTTTGCCATCGCAGCATAAAACTTGATCTCCTGCGATAATAAGAGACTGCATCGGCGCCTGTTTTGATGCTGCTAAAGCTTTTTCTTCCCCTAGCCTGGACACTAAGTCTTGTGGCTTTTCTCCTGATAATGATGTTTCATCTATATCGGGGCTTATTTGTTTTAATTTAAGGCCTATTTGTGTCAGTACTTCGTAGCGAGATTTTGAGCTTGATCCAAGAATAAGTTCCATCTTGTTTTGATTATTCTCTTTTTCCATAATGTTGCGCTGTTAGTGAAAATAATATTTAACAATTAAGCTAAACGGTGATATCTTGTTAAGCTATCATGTCGTTAAATTGTATGTCAAACATATTTGATTGTTAGCGATCATATTATTTTTTTTGAGGCTATTAATTATATGAATATTTTAATTGTTAGATTAGATAATATTGGCGATATAATGATAACCTCCGGCATTGCTTGCAAGGTTAAGGACAAATATCCTACAGCCAAGGTGGTTTATTTAGTTAGAAAAATTAATGCAATATTGCCGCAAATGTATGGTTGTATTGACAATGTTATCGCATATGATTCTCAAAAAAGTGTATTTGATACCGTCAAAGAAATCAAAAGCTATAATTTTGATTATATTATAATGTCGGGCCCTGATAAGGGGTTTTTAGACATACTACAAAACATAGATGTGCCTATAATAAGGAGAATAAAAACGCTTAGCATAGAGTATTTGTTGAAGTTTATGCATTTTGCTATCAAGCTTGAAAGTTATAATCATGTTAAAATAGCAACAAGAAAAAATACTGTTACAGCTAATCTTTTTTTTAAAATATTTCCTAAATTATGCAGCAGATTAAAAAATAATAAATTACTATACTTATCAGATATTAAGCTTGTGCATGAGTCGAATAGGGCTGAATTACTTTTGTTCCCACTAGGAATTACAAGTCTAAATGATATTGCAACAAATAATAAAAATATTGCTAGTAATTTTAAAGCAGTAGGGGAGTTGCCTACAAAGTACATGCATTATTTTGCACAAGACGAGAAGTTTAATCTAGTGATACATCCAGGCTCAAATGGGCATGGTGAAGAATGGCCATTAGTAAAGTACATAGAACTGGCGAAATCTTTAAATAAAGACAAATATAATGTTTTCATTACAGGCTCAGAGCAAGAGTGGTTAAGTCATGGCAAAGTTATTTGTGATAGTTGTCCAAATGTAATAAACCTCATTAATAAGTTTAACTTACAAGAGTTTGCTATATTTCTTACAAGGGTTGATGCTGTAGTTGCTTCAGGAACTGGCCCTCTGCATTTGGCTGCAGCACTTGGGGCGCATTCTTTGGGCTTATTTCCCACAAAGAATGCAATAAACTCTATTAGGTGGATGCCTTTAGGAGAAAAAGTTAAAGTATTTGAAGAAAAAAACACAAGCTTGATAAAAGTAAATGATATAAAAAAATATCTTGAGAACATTTCTTAGTAGTATAGAAAGTTTTACTTTTAACACGGTAGATCCTTAAGTATAAGCTTGCGGGATAAGATCCTGAAGTATGAGGTTGCGGGATGAGACCCTGAAACAAGTTCAGGACTACTTTGTCGGTTTAGGACGACTTAGTCTGTTCAGGGTGACTATTCCTAATAATGCTGGTTTCATCGCTCCAGAATTCCCAGAATCCCCAGAATTATCAAAATCACCAGAATTATCAGAATTTATCGGCTAGTGAAATCAATTTGACATGGCGCTAATTCTAGGGTAGTATGCCTTTTTTCAGTGTTCAGATATTGTATTTATGTGGAGTTATTAAGATGGCAGTACAAAAAAGTAAAAAATCGAGAAGCGTAACCTCAATGGGGCGTTCACATCACCACATGACAGTTAATGTGATTGCTGAAGATCAAACTTCTGGTGAAACCCACCTGAGGCACCATGTGTCAGCCAATGGCTTTTATCGTGGCACTAAAGTAGTTGCCGATAACAAAAAATCAGGTAGTTCTGATAAATAGCTTATTTCTTTTATTTGGCTGTGAAGCATATGACTAGCATTACTATTTCGGTAGATATATCTGGTGGCGACCACGGTCATACAGCAACTATGCCAGCGGTCTTAAATTTTTTGCAAAAAAATCAAGCTGCAAAAGTTGTAGCTGTTGGCGATCAAACAGAGATAAGTCCTTATCTAAAAAATATTTCAGCTAGTATTATGAGCAGAATAGAGATTGTTCATGCTGAGCAAAAAGTCACTATGGATGAAGAGCCAATTAAGGCGCTAAGATTTAAAAAACAATCATCAATGCGTAGGTCTATAGATTTAATGGCAAATAAAAAAGCAGATATTTGTGTCAGTGCTGGAAATACTGGCGCTTTAATGGCTATGTCACACTTTGTGCTAAAGCCAATTGAAGGGGTTGAAAGACCTGCAATTATGGGGTCATTTCCAACTAAAAATGGTAAAGAAGTTAGCGTGCTAGATTTGGGTGCTAATGTTACGGCATCAGCAGAAAATTTATATCAATTTGGTCTTATTTCAAGCATGATGATGAGAGCTGTAAAAGGTTTTGCGCCTAAAGTTGGTTTGCTTAATGTCGGGCATGAGGATATTAAAGGCACTGCCGCCATTAAAGAGGCGGCCTCAAAAATGCAAGACTGTGAGCATATTAATTATATTGGCTATATAGAAGGTGATGAAGTATTTGAGAACGTTGCTGATATTATATTATGTGATGGTTTTGTTGGTAACGTTATGCTTAAATCATGTGAAGGGCTGGTACAAACAATAGTGCATCAAATAAAAAACAGCTTTAAACGCAGGCCTATCTTTGCTGTAATAACGCAAAAAATATTTAAAGCTATTTTGAAAGAAGCCTTAGTTGATTATGATGTAGATCACCGCAATGGTGCTTTATTTATTGGGCTGAATAACTTAGTAGTTAAGACGCATGGCAAAGCTAGTTCTACGGCTTATACTAGCGCACTTGAGTTGGCGTATAATACTGCCCTAAATTTGCAAGGCGTAGATTATTATTCTAAAATAAAATCAATTTTAGCAGCAGAGAGATCAGCATGAAATATTCTAAAATATTACAAACAGGAATCTATTTGCCTCTAAATATAGTAACTAATACTGATTTAGAGAAAATGATAGAAACATCAGATGATTGGATTGTATCTAGAACAGGTATTAAGCAACGTCATATGGTGTCTGTGAATGAAAATTCTACAACTATGGCAGTAGAAGCTGCCAAGAGTATTTTGGATCTGCATGATCCAAGTAGTATAGATATGTTGATAGTAGCTACTTGTACTCCAAACAAACTAATGCCATCAACAGCCTGTTCTGTGCAAAATGAGTTAGGACTTGATAATGCTTTTTGTTTTGATTTAAATGCTGCTTGCTCTGGTTTTGTATACGCAATTACTTGTGCTGACCAGTATATAAAATCTGGCATGTGTAAAAAAGTTTTAGTTATTGGGTCTGACGCTATGACTAAGATAGTTGATTGGGAAGATCGCTCAACATGCGTATTATTTGGTGATGGTGCTGGCGCGGTATTATTAGGCGCATCTGATACTCCAGGAATTGTAGCTTCTTATCTTGGATCAGATGGCGAGAGTGATAAAGTATTAAGCACTACTGGGTCAATTGTGCAAGCTCCGGCACCTTCTTACATTGAAATGAAAGGCAAAGAGGTTTTCAAAAGGGCAGTAAAATCATTAGATATGGTAGTGGGTGAAGTTTTAGCTAAAGCTGGATTAACAGCTAAAGATATAGATTGGCTAGTGCCACATCAAGCAAACAAAAGAATTATTACAGCTACTGCAAGTTCGCTAGACATGCCGTTAGATAAAGTTATAATAACTGTAGATAAGCACGCAAATACTTCTGCAGCTTCTATTCCGCTTGCGCTGCATTCGGGGATCTCAGCTGGCAAAATTAAGCGAGGCGATATGATATTATTAGAATCTTTTGGAGCTGGCTTTACTTGGGGTGCTTCATTAATACAGTATTGATTAAGGTATAGGTTATGAGTGAAAAGAAGATAGTTTTAATTACTGGGGCAAGCCGAGGTCTTGGAGCTGCAATGGCCGCACACTTTTTAGCAAAAGATTATACTGTCATTGGTACAGGCACATCTGAGAAAAGTGTAGCTTTATTTAATGAAAATATTGCTAAAGGTAATAAAAATGCTCTTGGCTGCATAGTTGATATAAATAATGATGAAGATTTAACGAATTTATTTAAGCTAATAACAGAACGTTATGGCAGTAGCCCTGACATATTAATAAATAATGCTGGCATAACGGCTGATGACTTGTTTATAAAAATGAATGTGGAAAAATGGGAAAATGTTATCGCAACCAACTTGACATCAGTTTATAAAGTTACTAAATTAGCATTACGCCCTATGCTAAAGAAGAAGTGGGGTAGAGTAATAAATATTAGCTCAGTAGTTGCTGCCTCTGGAAATCCTGGGCAAGCTAATTATTGTGCTGCAAAGGCTGGATTAATAGGAATGACAAAATCATTGGCTTTAGAAGTTGCATCGCCAACTAGAGATATAACAGTAAATGCTATAGCCCCAGGTTTTATTCAGACTGATATGACAGCAGTTTTAAGTGAGGTGCAAAAAGAGCAAATATATAGCAAGATTCCTATGGGAAAAATGGGTATACCTCTTGATATAGCAAAAACAGCAGCTTTTTTAGTTGATGCTCCATATGTAACAGGTCAAACTTTACATGTTAATGGTGGCATGTGGCTAGGGGGCTAAATTGTAATAGCAATTTAGAATGATTATTATTTAAAATAGGATAAAATTATGAGTGATACAATGATTCGCGAAAAAGTAATTAAAGTAGTAGTAGAACAACTAGGCGTTAGTGATGATGTCTCTGAAGATTCATCTTTTGTTGCTGATTTAGGAGCTGATTCCTTAGATACAGTTGAATTAGTTATGGCTTTAGAAGAATCTTTTGGGGTAGAAATTCCTGATGAAGAAGCTGAAAAAATAACCACAATTAAAGAAGCAATAAACTATATTAATGCTCATCAAGTAAGCGAATAATTACATGCGTAGAGTTGTTATAACAGGACTAGGGTGCGTTTCCTCACTGGCGTGCGGAGTAGAAGATACTTGGCAGGGTATGCTTGAGGGAAAAAGTGGTATAAAAGCAATTTCTCATATAGATGTGAGTGAGGTTAGAACCAAAATTTGTGGTCTTGTATCTGGCTATAATGAAGAAGATCATTTTAGCAGGAAAGAGATTAGAAAAATGGATCCTTTTATTCAGTATGCTATGGTTGCAGCAGATGAGGCTATAGCTTCATCTGGCATCCAATTTGATGAAATTGGGCATGATACTGGGGTTGCTATAGGCTCTGGAATTGGCGGCTTGGATTATATCGAAAAGAGCTACAGTACTGCTTTAAATTCTAGCCCTAAAAGAATATCACCATTTTTTATTCCATCTACAATTATTAACATGGCTTCTGGTTATGTTTCAATTAAACATGGGTTAAAAGGTCCAAATATTTCTGTAGTAACAGCTTGTACAACCGGTACACATAACATTGGTTTGGCTGCAAGATTAATTGCGAGCGGAGATGCAACTGCTATGGTTGCTGGAGGCTCTGAGCATGCAAGTGGCATCTTGGGTATAGGTGGTTTTTCTGCTATGAAAGCACTCTCTACTAGAAACGATGATCCAGAAAAAGCATCTAGGCCTTGGGACAAAGATCGTGATGGATTTGTGCTAGGTGATGGAGCAGGTGTTCTTGTCTTAGAAGAATTAGAGTTTGCAAAAGCTAGAGGTGCAAATATATTAGCAGAATTAGTTGGCTTTAAAATGTCGGGTGATGCATATCATATGACATCTCCTGATGAAAATGCCGATGGTGCTATTAGAGCTATGGCTGGAGCTATAAAAGACGCAAATATTAAGTTGGAAGATATTGATGTTATTAATGCACACGGCACATCAACTCTTGCAAATGATAAAATAGAAACTTTTGCATTAAAGCAGCTATTTGGTGAGCATGCTTATAAGCTTAAAGTTAGCTCAGTAAAATCAATGATAGGGCATACTTTAGGTGCTGCTGGCGCTATTGAAGCTGCTGCATCTGTATTAACTATAAGAGATCAGATTGTGCCACCTACGATCAACTGTGATAACCCTGACGAAGGATTAGACCTTGACTACGTAAGGAATGGAGCCCAAAAGCATGAAGTCAATTATGTGATGTCAAACTCTTTTGCTTTTGGCGGAACTAATGGCTCTTTGATATTTAAAAAATTCACTGATTAAATCTGGGTGTTTATAGTCTTTTGTTCTCAAAATGACAGACTGTAAACGACTAATTTTACTGACTTATTGTGAAGAATATGTTGAAAAGACTTCTTGGTTGGTTTGTTATTGCCTTATTTTTTGGTGGGGCGCTATATGTATATAAAATTATATATATAAGTTCTATTAACAAATCTAATGCATCCTATAACATATATATAAAAAAACACGATACTTTTACTAACGTTATAAATGATTTGGCTGCAAAATCTAATCTCACCTCAAAGAATATAGCAATGCTATATGGCAGAATTTCGGGTGTTGGCAAAAAATTGTTTGTTGGTGAATATGAAGTGCCTCCTAATGCAAGTCTGCATGAAGTATTAGCGAAATTTGCAACTGGTGATGTTGTATTGCATAAGTTTACTATTATTGAGGGTTGGAACTCATACCAATTAATGAGCGCACTAGATAAAGAACAAGATTTAGTGCATGTGTTAAATCATAATTCTGGTAAGTGCAATATTCCTAATATCAATGGTGATTTAGAGGGGGCATATTTCCCCGACACCTACTTTTATAGTTACCCAGATACAGATTTAGATATTTTAGAGCGTGCAAATAAAAAAATGACAAATATTTTGCATACAGAGTATCAAAATAAAAAAGCTAATATAGCACTAAATAGTGAATATGAAGCATTAATTATAGCCTCGTTATTAGAAAAAGAAGCGTTGGACTCTGGAGAGAAATATATTATTTCAGGCATCATTCAGAATAGAATCAAGAAAAATATGCGCCTTCAAATAGATGCTGCTGTTTATTATGGCTTGATTCATCATAATGCTGGTGAAATTGATCGTACATTGTCTAGCATAGACATTAAAGATAAAGAAAATAAATATAATACATATGCTTATCAAGGGTTGCCTCCGGGTCCGATTGCAATTCCTTCATTAACAGCTATTCGTGCTGCATGTAACCCTCGTGAGAATAAATATTTATATTATGTGTTAAAAAATGATAATAGCAATACTCATCATTTTTCTTTAAACTTTAAAGATCACAAAAGAGCAATTCGCTTACGTCCTACGACCCCGTCGTAGGGCCTAGCAAGAGAGTTAAGAGATTATTAACATTTATTGGTGATTATTATGTTGGGTTTTTTTATAAGTATTGAAGGTGTAGAGGGCGTTGGTAAGACAACGGCAATTAAGTTTTTGCAAGATCACTTTGCTGTAATACATAAAGATGTGGTATTTACCAGAGAGCCTGGAGGCACCCACAATGCTGAGAGCATTAGAAGCATTCTCCTCGGCGATAATTTAGTAGACCCAGCAGCAGAAACTGAACTTATGCTGATGTTTGCAAGTAGAATGGAAAATACTCAAAAGGTTATTTTGCCAGCAATTAATGCCGGTAAAATTGTAGTTTCGGATAGATACTATGATGCAAGTTACGCATATCAGGGCGGTGGTAGAGGCATTAGTTATGCTAAAATCGATGCACTTAAAGCTTGGGCTTTAGGTGATTTTGCGCCTAATTTAACAATATTGTTAGATGCTCCGATTGAGACCTGTTTAAAAAGATTAGATATAAGGCCTACTAAAGATCGTATTGAGCAAGAGCATAACGATTTTTTTGCCAGAGTGCATGATTCATATTTGGAGTTATCACAAAACAATGAAAGATTTGTTATAGTAGATGCTATGCAATCAAAAAGTGAGGTAAAAAAACAAATTATAGATATTGTTTCGAGTAAAATGGCTATATATTATAATGAAACTCATAAAACTTAAAGGCGGGCAATAGATATATGATTGCATGGGATATATTGCAAGAAAGTTATGCCAGTAACCGCATTCCTAGCGGAATTATTTTAAATGGAATAACACATAATGAAGCTCTTGGCTTAGCTGATAAATTTGCACAGCTGTTATTATGCCAAAATAGTCAAAATAACAATGCTTGTGGTAAATGTAAGAGTTGCGGCTATATTGAGCAAAAATCACACCCAGAGTTGTGTTATATTGCTAAAGAAGATAATTCTGAAGTTATAAAAATAGATCAAATTAGATCTTTAATCGCAAAATTGCAACAAACGCCATTATACGGTAAGCATAAGGTTATGATTATTGTATCTGCCGAGAGCATGCATGAAATAGCTATGAATTCTTTGCTTAAAACTTTAGAGCAGCCCCCAGGCAATGCAACAATAATACTAGTTACAACACGGGCTAACAGTATTCCTGCCACTATTAAAAGTCGCTGTTCATACTTAAATATTGCTGATAGTCATGTAGCTATGAAAGAATTAATAGAGCAAAATACTCATGTAGCCAAAAATGAATTATATTTAGCAGATTTTTTAGCTACTAGCAATAAAGAACAAATAAGCGAGCTTATTGCGAGTGATTTTGCGCTTTACAAAGCTATTGTAAGTTGTTTTTTATTGCAAAATATAGAGTTGGCAGTCGCCTTTGGCAAAAATGAGAATATTGCAACTATAGTGGCATACTCACATAAGATTGTGATCTTATGTATTAAAATACAGCAGGGCTGTGAGCCGCAGTTTATGCGAGAGGGTTTTTCATGTGAAAATATTTATAATGCTGCAAATTATAATGATATTCTGAGCTGGTATAAGCTATATGATTATCATGTGCTTCTGCAAGAGCAGGTGTTGTCTCCAGTGGCATTAAATTCAAAAACAATATTATTAGAGTTATATAGCAATTGGCAAACAATTAAGAGGGGTGTATATGTTAGTTGATTCACATTGTCATTTAGATTATGTTTTAGAAAATGGTGACATGGGTAGTATTGCCGAGATTATAAACCATGCTAAAGAGCATGATGTCAGCCATATGCTATCTGTATCTGTTAATAATGAGAATATTCCTAAAGTTTTAGCAATAGCCCAGAGCCATGCTAATGTGTTTGGATCCGTTGGCATACACCCAAATGATGTAGCTGAGAACAAGCTTAGTACTGATAAATTATTGCAGTTAGCGGACCATGAAAAAGTGATTGCTTTTGGAGAAACTGGCTTGGATTATTTTAGATCTGAACCAAGCTCTGTAGCAGATCAAAAACAATCATTCATTGCACATATAAACGCAGCTAAAGAGGTAAAGAAACCATTAATTATTCATTCAAGAGATGCTTTTGCCGACACTTTTAAAGTTTTAAAAGAACATAAAGCGCAAGATGCAGGGGGCATTATTCATTGTTTTTCAGGTGGCCTAGATGATGCTAAGCGGGCTATAGATTTAGGATTTTATATTTCGTTTTCAGGTATAGTGACTTTTAAAAATGCACTGGAGATCCAAACAGTTGCTGCTACGGTGCCGCTGAAAAATATTTTAGTTGAAACAGACAGCCCATATTTGGCTCCTATGCCTTTCAGGGGTAAGCAAAACTACCCTGGATATACACAATATGTGGCAAAACATATAGCTACTCTTCGAGGCGTTAGTTATGAGGAGTTTGCTACAGCAACTACGGCTAACTTCTGCAAGTTATTTAATATGGCTATATTTTAGCGTACCACTTTAGCTCTTGTATTTATTGTACTTATGCCTAGCGATTTAATGTATGTATACATTAGTGCTTTGGCCATATAACCCAAGATTAAATGCGTAAGTTTTGCATATAAAATAGATTTGTTATCGCGTATTATTCTTGTGTTGCTTCTTCTAGCGTTGATTCTAGCTCAACATTTTCAATCTGCATAAACCGGCTAGATATTTTCTTTGATGAGAGATGAATTTGCGATACATCTTCATCTGCTTGTTTAATATGTCTTGCAAGATTATCCATGCGTTTTTGAAAGCGCCCAAAATCGAGGTTGAGTAGGCCTAAATGCTTCTGAATAATATGAACTTGTTTTTTGGTAGCAACATCTTTTATAGCAGCAAGAGAAGTCGTGAGTATTGCCATCATGGTAGTTGGTGAGGCTAGCCATACTTTATGTTTATGTGCATACTCGACAATATCATAAAAATTAGCATGTATTTCAGCGAATACTGCTTCAGCTGGAATAAATAAGAGGCTGCCATCAGCTGTTTCGCCCGGGATAATATATTTGCTAGCAATATCATCAATATGTTTTTTTACAGCCTGTCTAAATTTTTGCGCTTGGGAATTAAATTCTAACTCATTGTGTTTATATTCAAGCATGTTTTTATAATTTTCGAGTGGAAATTTAGAATCTATAGCTATTGACCCTGTTGGTTCTGGTAATATTAATAAGCAATCTACTCTTTTGCCATTTGATAATGTTGCTTGTATTTTATAATTGTGTGCTGGCATTAAGTTTTTTATGAGTGCATTTAACTGTACTTCTCCAAATGCTCCTCTTGATCTTTTATCATTTAAAATATCTTGTAATCCTACTACATCATTTGATAGTGCAGTTATTTCTTTTTGCGCTTTATCTATGACCGCTAATCGCTCAACTACATTTTGGAAGGTCTTGGTGGTTTTTTCAAAACCATCATTGAGTCTTTGCTCAACTTGATTGCTTATAGATTTAAGTTGAGTCTCATTAGATTTAATTAACTCTTTTAGCTCGCTGGCGATATGTTTGGTATTTTGCTCCATGGTGTTTTGTAATTGCAGCCGGATATCATGCATGCCTGTAGTTAAGCTGTGCTGTAAAGTTTTGATAGAGCTGTGAAATTGTTCATCATTTTGTTTTTGTGTTGCTAGATGTTGTTTTTGTTGTTGCTCAAGCATAATATTTATATGGCGGTACAGCGCCTCTTGATCTTTATTTAAACTATTTTGTAGCTTAGCAGTTGAATTTTGGATAGCCTGTATTTTTATGATACTAATGACTAATACTATAAGAACTAAGCTGGTTATACATAATATTGTTATTAAAAGTAATTCCATCTGTTCCTTCTTTAGTTATCTTCTCTAGTCTATTTTATAACTTGCTAAAGTTATAAAGTAAAGCTGTTCTTATAGTCTATAGCATTATCTTTTCAAATATACATTACGTTGATTTTACATTGTATTTATCACATCCACAAGCATGAAAAATATTATGAATCATATTTTTGTGATGGCGATAGGTATCAAGTTTGGTATTTTAAGTTAAATTTCGCATCCTGAACTATAATAATAAATATATATCATAAAAAATAATAAAGGTATAATAATGAAAAGTAAAGAATTAATCGAGCTTGAGGCATTAGAGTTAGTCGAAGAAGATGGTTATAATTTTAAAAGTATGAGTGATGAGCTTAAAGCTAATAAAGTAGTGGCGACTGCTGCGGTTCGTAATTATGGTATGGTCTTCAAGTATCCGGCTGCAGTTCTTAAAGAAGACAGAGAGGTAGTACTTGCAGCAATTTCTCAAAATGGTTATGTGCTGCAACATCTAGATACAACTTTCCAGACAGATAGAAGTATAGTGTTGGTAGCAATAAACCAAGTTGGTATGGCGTTAAAGCATGCAAATCTAGACATGAGAAGTGATAAATCGTTAGTGCTAGCAGCAGTTAGGCAAAACGGTATGGCGCTACAGTATGCAAGCGAAGACCTCAGAGGAGACCCAAAGGTAGTGCTAACAGCAGTTAGGCAAAATGGTCAGGCGCTTCTACATGCAAGTGTAGAAATGAGGCGTGATAGAGGCGTAATGTTGGCAGCAGTTAGAGAAAATGGTATGTATTTGAAGTATGCAGTTGGAGATATTAAGCTTGATAAAAGCGTAGTGCTGATAGCAGTTAGGCAAAATGGTCAGGCGCTTCTACATGCAAGTGTAGAAATGAGGCGTGATAAAGACGTAATATTAGCAGCAGCTAGACAAAATGGTAAGGCGCTTCTACTTTATCTAGATCCAATGGGTCCTGATAAAGAATTAGCATTTAGGATAGTTAGTCAAAATGGTATGGCGCTGCGACATATGAGTGCAGAGTTTAAAAAAGATAAAGACCTCGTATTTGCGGCAGTTGTACAAAATGAAGATGTGCTAATCTATGTTGATGATGGTCTTAAAAGCAATGATGATTTTCTTTATCTTATTGAAAGTTATAAAAATATAGCTGCAAGATATGATTCTGTAGTTATAGGAGCAAGTGGTCCAGCTCTACTTAGGATGACAGAAGAACAAGCACGTGAGGATATGTTATTAGCAGTACTATCATTGGCCGGTTCAGATCTATCATTGGATGATGATGAAGTCACGAGTAACAAGCTAAATAATATATGTGTAGCGCTAGAAAATCCACATATATTGCGCTATCTTGCACATCATATGTCTGATTGTATTGCTATGTTGCCAGAAGATCCAAGAGGGGTTGAAAAAGAGTTGCCTTTCTCCGGTATCAAGGGAATTGAATCTTTTGCTTTTGATCAGGATTTGTTACCAAGATTATCATCAAAAGAAAAATTGCAAGATTTCTTGCAAGAGCAGCTACTGGTTCTTATCTGCCAAAAAGGGATGCCATCTGAAGGTGGTATTGTTAAGTTTAGAATGCAGTTCATAGAATCTTTAGTTAAAAATCATAATTTAAAACATGATGTTGCAAATATACTAGGGGTGAAATCTACAACCGCAGGATTATTTTCAGCCCCAGTTCTAGCAGATGAAGTTAAAAAGCTAGAGGATAAAGATTTTATGAATTTACTTGTTAAGTTAGAGCCAGCTAATTTATTTAGCTTACAAGATCTTATCTTAAGTTCTAATAAACCAGTAGGCCCTAAGCATTAGATCCATTCTCAGCTATAAGATATAAGACGATACCTTAGCTATATTAATTATTATTAACTTTTTCTTTGTTAGAATAGTAAAAGTTTGATAAAATTTAACTTTCATGTAGCAAGGTTATTATGCCAAAGTATATATTTATTACAGGAGGAGTTGTATCCTCACTCGGAAAGGGCTTGGGCTCTGCTTCACTAGGCGCTTTATTAGAGTCTTCTAATTATAGTGTGGGTTTTTTAAAGTTAGATCCTTATATTAATCTTGACCCTGGCACTATGAGCCCTTATCAGCATGGTGAGGTTTTTGTGACTGAAGATGGTGGTGAAACAGATTTAGACTTAGGTCATTACGAAAGATTTGTTAATAATACTATGAGTAAATTAAATAACTTTACGACTGGGCAAGTTTATGCTGAAGTAATGAAGAAAGAGCGTAGAGGTGATTACCTAGGCGCAACTGTACAAGTTATACCGCATATCACAAACCAAATAAAAGACTTTATTAAACAAGGCTCAAAAGGATGTGATATCTGTCTTGTTGAAATTGGTGGTACTGTGGGGGATATTGAGTCGTTGCCTTTCTTAGAGGCTATTCGTCAAATGCGATTAGATTTGGGAGCAGAAAACACACTTTTTATTCATTTTACCTTAGTGCCGTATATCGGCTCAGCTGGTGAGTTTAAAACTAAACCAACTCAGCATTCGGTGAAAGAGTTACGTTCTATTGGGATCCAGCCAGATATTTTAATGTGTAGAGCAAGCAGAGAGCTAAATGAAGCAGAAAAATCCAAGCTGTCACTCTATACCAATATTAAGATAGAAGCGGTAACTTCGGTGGTAGATGTAGATAATATATACAAAATACCATTTTGTTTAAAAGATCAATATGTCGAAACCCTTGTGGTTGAACACTTAAAATTGGAGCCCTTTATACCTGATTTAGCAGATTGGCATAATATTGTGAAAAGGCAAGATGCAGCTACGGAAACAGTCACCATTGGTATGGTTGGCAAGTATATTAATTTACAAGATGCCTATAAGTCGGTAAATGAAGCCTTAGTGCATGGTGGTATTTTTGCTAATAAAAAAGTTATTATTGAGTATATTGATGCTGAAGAAGTCAGTGAACAAGACATTAGTAAACTGGCAAATGTAGATGCTATTTTAGTTCCAGGAGGTTTTGGTAGTAGAGGTGTGCTTGGCATGATTGCTGCTTCGGAGTATGCTCGTAAAAATAATATTCCATATTTTGGTATTTGTTTGGGGATGCAGATTGCAATTATAGAATTTGCAAAAAACAAATTAAATAAGTTAAATGCAAATAGTACAGAATTTGATAGCACAACAGAGTTCCCTGTAGTTGGTTTAATTACTGAGTGGGCTACAGATGAGGGCGATATTGAGCTCAGGGATAAAAATAGTGACTTAGGTGGATCTATGAGGCTTGGTGGGCAGAGCGCCATTATAACTGCAGGCAGTAAATTAGAGCAAATATATGGCTCTAGTGAAGTTATTGAAAGGCATAGACACCGCTATGAGGTTAATAGCAAGTTATATCATGACCTAGATAAGGCAGGATTAAAAATAGCAGCTAAATCAAAAACAAATGACTTGATTGAAGCGGTTGAGTTGAATGATCACCCTTGGTTTATTGGCTGCCAATTTCATCCAGAGTTCACCTCTAGTCCCCGCAAGCCTAACCCATTATTCGTATCTTTTATAGTTGCTGCTGCAGTGTATAAAAATAGTAAGTCTTAGCAATAGTCATAATTAGGAAGCATAAAGATGATAAAATGTAAGAATTTTGAGATTGGTCCAGGTAATAATATGCTGTTGATTGCTGGCCCCTGCGTTATAGAAGATGCATCTTTAACTTTTGATATCGCAGCTAAATTAAAAGAAATAACCACAAATTTAGATATAAATTTTGTATTCAAAGCATCGTTAGATAAAGCAAATAGAACTTCGCATGAAAGTTTTAGGGGTTTAGGGAATGACAAAGGCTTAGCAATTCTAGAAAACATTAAAAACAAGTTAGCAGTTCCAGTGTTAACTGACATTCATGATGTTGCCTCTGTAGCTGATATTGCATCTGTTGTTGATATCCTGCAAATACCAGCATTACTGTGCAGGCAAACTGACCTAGTTCTTGCAGCTGCAGGAACCAATAAAATAGTAAATATAAAAAAGGGGCAGTTTTTAGCGCCATGGGATATGCAAAACGTATTAAATAAAGCTGTATCGGCAGGTAATAGCAAGATAATGTTAACAGAAAGAGGTACTATGTTTGGTTACAACAATTTAGTTGTAGATATGCGTAG
>CAWVRI010000012.1:0-33819 GCA_963932595.1 uncultured Legionellales bacterium | reverse complement strand
AGTTCTAGCCTCTGCTTTTCCAAGCATAAAACTTAATAATTGAGTTTTAGCTTCTAAAGTAAAAGGAGTTATTGTGCGTATAGAGATAGTTGAGCTTTTAATCATAAATATACGAGTAAAAAGTAAGAGTTAACGCCATGCACTATATTTGCAATCTTAGCAGCTCGCATTAAAGCCACTATATAATTAAATTTTACCAAAGTCATTCCTGAAAGACTTTGAGTAAAATCTTCCGGGAAAACTACCCCACATATTCTAACCTTTAATAACTTAATTCTAGCAGGATGTGTTGCCGCAGCTGAGTCATCAGACCTCATGACAGCAAGCAGAGTAGTAGCCTTTAACGATTCAATATTGGCGCGAATACTAGATAAGAGTCTATTTCCTCTATATCTTTCAAGCTCTGTAATAGCTGCATCATAATTTGGCAGTGGCAGAATAGAGCTAAATACAGGATTACCTGAATAAACTAAATATTGTGCCACAGCTACACAGCCATTTGCTATAGTACACATTAATGCAGTAGAGCTCTCTGGATCCGTAGAATTGATACTAGTAGTGCTAAGAGAAAGAAGTTTTCTAAATTCTGTAATATCATTATTTTTAGCTGCTCTAATCATTCATAGTGTCTTAATATATCTTTCACCTCTAATGCAAGTAATCTTACTGTTATTATTTTATATGCAAAATATAATAGGTTAAACCCCAGCGATTCCCAGTGAATCATTATAAAGGTCATTTTAGGATGCATTTTGTAATATCCGGATAAAAATTGCTGTTTATATGAAAAATCAGTTCTAAAAGATCATAGGAAATTGCCTGATATTTCTATAAAATTCAAAATTTAGATACACCTGTTAACCTGTACTTTAACGCAACAGAACTGGATCTTAGGATTTAGACCATATAGCTTTGTTGGGTGGAGAGCAACCTTCAGGCGCCCCCAATACAAAATTGATATTAATGCCTGTTGATACTGATTTTGTTAGATCTAGCTACATTAATAATATTCTTATTAATAAATACCTGAACAATAACTCTTCTATCCACTCTGCGTTAACCTATCTGGCTCTAGCTCCTGGTGTTATAGTGGAAGGTTGTACTACAGCATAAAGACCTTCTTCGGCAGCCACTACCGGCTTTAGAGAAGATGATTTCATAGCAGCAAGTTCTTCTGCAATCACAACCGCTTGTGTTTTGCCTACAATAAAACTTAGTATTTTAGCAACCAGTTCACTAGGCGTATTTTCTAGCATATAATCAGCTGCCACCATGCGCATAAATAAATATAAATTAAAGCCATGCGATATTTGCATGAGATTAGCCGCTCTCATTAAAGAACTAATTGCTTTAAATTTTAGCATAGGCATGCCTGAATGCCTCTGAGTAATATATTCTGAAAACTCTACCCTACATATTCTAGCTACTAATAAATTTATCCTATTAGGAAAATTTTCAGCCAATGGCAGCTCTGATTTCTGCTCAGTACTATATGCACAATCTAACTCAGAAATAATAGATAATTCTGTGAATATAGTACATATTCTACTTAAGAAGCTGTGACTACGATTATTAACACGCCACTGTATTTGTTCTAGAATCAGTTCTATGCTTTTAATAGTTTTATCTTTAGAGAGCACATACCCCGAATACATTAAATATTTTACAACATTCAAGCTATCAACATCTACAGCTGATATTAAGGCAGTATTGCCATACCTATCTTTAGCATTCAGATCGGCGCCAGATGTTACTAAGAATTGTGCCACAGCTACGTGGCCGTCCGCTAAAGACAGCATTAAGGCAGTCTGACACCATATACTATTTGTAGCCTCGATCTCAGCGCCAGCTGTTACTAAGAATTGTGTCGTTTCTAGGTGGCCATTCTCTGCAGTCAACATTAAAGCTGTATCGCCATCCTCACCTCTAGCCTCGATCTTAGCGCCAGCTATTACTAAGCATTGTACGGTTTCTAGGTGCCCCCCTCTGCAGCCCGAATTAAGGCAGTCTTGCCATACTTATCTTTAGCCTCGAGCTCAGCGCGAGCATCGACTAAATATTGCACAAACTCCAAGTTACCATTCTTTGAAGCCAGAATTAATATTTCACCAGCCAGACCCACATTCATCTCAGCACCAGCTATTAATAAACATTGTGCCGTTTCTACGTGACCCCGATCTGTAGCACATATTAAGGCTGTATCGCCATTCTTATCTTTAACCTCGAGCTCAGCGCTAGCACCGATTAAATATTGCACAAACTCCAATTTGCCATTCTTTGTAGCCAGAATTAATATTTCACTGGCCAGGCCTGCATTCAGCTTAGCGCCAGCTGTTAATAGGCATTGTGCAAGCTCTACTTGGCTCTTCTCTGCAGCACACATTAAGGCTGTACTGCCATTCTTATTTTTAGCATTCAGCTCAGCGCCAGCTGTTAATAAGAATTGTGCAAGCTCTACTTGGCCCTTCTCTGCAGCACACATTAAGGCTGTACTGCCCTTCTTATTTTTAGCATTTATCTCAGCACCAGCTGTTACTAAGCATTGTGCAATCTCTACTTGGATATTATCTGCAGCTAACATTAAGGAAGTATTTCCACCACGATCTTTAGTATTCACATCAGAGCCAGCTTTTACTAAACATTGCACCATTTCTAGCTGGCTATTACCTGCAGCCAACATTAAGGCTGTACTGCCATTCTTATTTTTAGTATTCAGCTCAGCGCCAGCGCTAACTAAACATTGCACCATCTCTGCGCAGTGATTATGTGCAGCCCACATTAAGGCAGTCACGCCCTTCTCATTTTTAACATTCAGATTAGCACCAGCAGTTACTAAACATTGTGCAAGCTCTACTTGGCCCTTTTCTACAGCACACATTAAGGGAGTATTTCCACCACAATATTTAGTATTCACATTAGCGCCAGCTTTTACTAAATATTGCACCACAGCTACGTGGCCACTCCATGCAGCCCACATTAAGGCAGTCACGCCCTTCTTATTTTTAGCATTCAACTCAGATCCAGCTGTTAATAAGCATTGTACCGTTCCTATATGGCCCTCCTTTGCAGCATACATTAATGCAGTACAGCCCTCTGGATCTGTAGAATTGGCACTAGTAGTGCTAACAGAAAGAAGTTTTTTTAATTCTGTAATATCGTTATTTTTAGCTGCGCTAATCATTTATAGTCCCTTAATATATCTTCTAACCCTAATGTAAGTAATCTTACTATTGTTATTTTATATGAAAAATATAATAGACTCAACCCAAGCGATTTACAGTGAATCATTATAGAGTTCATTTTAGGATGCATTTTGCAATATCCGGATGAAAATTGCTGTTTATATGAAAAATCAGCTCTCAAAGATCATAGGGAATTGCCTGATATTTCTATGAAATTCAAAATTTAGGTACAGCTGTTCACCTCTACTTTAACGCAACAGAACTGGATCTTAGGATTTAGTCCATATAGCTGTGTCGTGTGGATAATGATCTTCAGGCACCCCCCAATAAAAAATTGATATTAATGCCTATTGATACTAATTTTGTAGATATAGCTACATTAATAATATTCTTATTAATAAATACCTGAACAAGAACTATTCTATCCACTCTGCGTTAACCTATCTGGCTCTAGCTCCTGGTGTTATAGTGGAAGGTTGTACTACAGCATAAAGACCTTCTTCGGCAGCCACTACCGGCTTTAGAGAAGATGATTTCATAGCAGCAAGTTCTTCTGCAATCACAACCGCTTGTGTTTTGCCTACAATAAAACTTAGTATTTTAGCAACCAGTTCACTAGGCGTATTTTCTAGCATATAATCAGCTGCCACCATGCGCATAAATAAATATAAATTAAAGCCATGCGATATTTGCATGAGATTAGCCGCTCTCATTAAAGAACTAATTGCTTTAAATTTTAGCATAGGGATTCAGGAATGCCTATTAGTAATATATTCCGAAAACTTTAGTCCATATATTCTAGCTACTAATAAATTTACTCTGTTAGGAAAATTTTCAGCCAATAGCAAACCAGATGTCTGCTCAGAACCGTATACACAATCCAATTCAGAAATAATAGATAATTCTGCGAATATAGTACATATTCTACCTAAGAAGCTGTAACTACGATTATTAACACGCCACTGTATTTGTTCTAGAATCTATTCTATACTTTTAATAGTTTCATCTCTAGAGAGCACATATCCAGAATATATTAAATAATTTACAACATTCAAGCCATCACTCTCGACATCAACCATTAAGGCAGTATTGCCTTGCTCATTTTTAGCATTCAGATCAGTGCCAGCGTTTACTAAGCATTTTGCCGTTTATAAGTGGTCATTCTGTGTAGCACACATTAAGACTGTAGTACAATCTTAATATATAGCACTCACATAATAAGTAACGCTATAACATCTGCAATATTTTAGTTGTTATTTCAGGACTAACCTCAAGCTCAAATAACAGCTGCCATATATTTGGAATGCTAAAGCTCGTACATTTAACCGCATCTTTGCTAGTTAATATTATTGGTAAATCATCGTTAAAGTTTAAATCCTGCTCTTTAAAAGCGTAATGATCAGGAAAAGCATGCTCTATAATTTCAAAATTTAATGACCGCAGCAAATCAAAAAACTTTTTAGGTGCGCCTATTCCCGCAACCGCATGCACTCTTTTAGGAAACTCAGCAAATCTTTTAGTTTCGCCGGTGTAAATAGAAGCTATGCATTTTGGCAGTAACGTCACATCTTTTGAATTATTATCATTGCATATAATTAAATCTACGTTTTTTAGTCTAGATTTTGGCTCGCGTAAAGGACCTGCTGGGAAACAATAACCATTGCCAATCCGTGCATCATTATAAATAACTATTTCTTTATCGCGCCTCATCTGATAATGCTGTAAACCATCATCACAGATAATTATATTACAATCTGTTATATTATTATTAATAAACTCTACAGCTAAATTACGCTGCTTACCGACTACAACTGGAGAATTAACTAATTTTGCTAGCATTACAGCTTCATCACCATAAACTTTATAGTCAGAATCAGCAAAGCACTGCTCCGACATAATATTAGGTAAACTGCCTTTATAACCTGAGCAAATAACTACCGGTTTTAAACCCTGTTTAAGCATAAACTCCACTAGCCAAATAACAAAAGGGCTTTTGCCACTGCCACCAACACTTATCTCTCCAACCACCCAAATTGGCAAATTATTATTGGTTTTACTATGTCGAATCTGGATTTTTTTTCTGATGCTGATAATGAAAATGAATAGGTAACTAAAAGGTATTAAAAGCCTAAACCAGGTAAAGTTATCATACCACTGCGACTCTATATATTTTGCTAGCTTTTTCATTAGATGTCAGAATTTTGTTTGTCATCGCTAAATTGCAAATTATATAAAGTATAGTAATAACTTTTTTTCTTGATAAGCTCATTATGAGAGCCTTCTTCAAGCACGCGACCATCATTCACAACATATATTTTATCTGCATTACGTATAGTCGATAGCCTATGAGCTATAACTATTGCAGTTTTATTTGCTGTTAAATTTTCTATGCTTTTCTGAATATATTTTTCTGATTTCAAATCAAGCGCTGAGGTTGCTTCATCCAAAATAATTATAGGAGCATCTTTTAATAAGGCTCTCGCAATAGATACTCTTTGTTTTTGCCCACCTGACAATAAAGAGCCATTATCACCAATATCAGTATGGATACCATCTGGCATACTATTTGTGAACTCGGTAACATACGCAGCTTCAAGTACATTCTCAAGGTGTTCTTGCGATGGCTTAGTTTTACAACCATACATTATGTTCTCAATTATTGTACCTTTAAAAAGCAAAGGGTCTTGGCCAACATAGGTAAACAATGATCTTAATTCTTCTAGCTTTAAATCTGTTATATCTACCCCGTTTATTAGTATAGATCCTCGATCTAAATTATAAAATCTAGGCAATAAATTCACTAGTGTAGTTTTACCAGAGCCAGATCTTCCTACAATTGCAACTGTAGTGTTGGCTTTAACATGCATATTTATATTACTTAATATTGATTTGTTGCCATATGAAAAATAAATGTCAGATAATACAATATCACAAACATTTGCTTTCATCTGTTTTGTGCCTTTATCTTCTTCTTCTTCAGCATCTAGCACTCCAAAAATATTATTTGCGGCAACTAAGGCGCTTTGTAGCGAAACATTAATAGAGGTTAATGATTTAAGAGGGCCCATGATACGGCCCATAGTTATAATAATTGCAGTAAATCCACCTACGGTCATAATGGTTGAGTCAGATGCTATCATAATAGCACCTATACTAAGTGGAACAGAAATAATAAGCTGAATTATAGCACTAGATAACGAGCCAGAAATTTGGCTTTTCATTTCAAAATTTTTATGCTTTTTAGCAATGGCATTAAATTTATACTCTTCGAGCTGTTGAGTTTGAAACATATGTACAATTTTATAACGATAAGTACCCTGCTCTAAGGTTTTCAGCATATTGACCACATTACTATTAATAACAACACTGCTATTACGAATTCTTTTGCTGAAATATTTAACAATTATCACAATCAAAGGTGATATAAACAAACAAATAACTGTCATTTGCCAACAGATTAAAAACATAACAATAAACAAGAACAAAGTTAACATGCCATCTCTAACAATAGTAAGCAGAACCTCTGTTGTGGCATTAGCTACTTGATTAGTATTATTTAAAATATTATTTATTAACTTAGCTTTAGTATGTTTATCATGAAATGTATGCGTTGTTCTAAGAACTTTAACGTATAACATTTGTCTTAACTTCATAACTACGCTTAAACCAGTCAATTTAATAAAGTAATTTGAAGAAAAAGTGCAAACACTTCTTATCATAAAAATCATTATAATTATCAGTGGCAATACGGCCATAGATTTTTGTTCTAGCAACATGTTATCTACAATAGGCTTTATAGAATATGCAATAAATGCATCTATACCACTTAGAACGAGGGTTGATAGCAAGCCTAAAAATAAATATATATAATACTCTCTTGCAAGTGATATTAATCTTTTATAATTATTAATATCACTTGATTCAAAAGATATTTTAGAAATCTTGTTTAACACAATATATGATTTGTCGCTGCGAGCTTAGCTGGCAGTACTTTCTGCTTCTTGTTTATTTTTCTTAGCTAAATATTGTGCTTCAAAATCAACAGGGCTTAAGTATAAAGGAGGGAAGCCACCTTTTGTTGTAAGATCAGAAATGTTTTGACGCGCATATGGGAAGATTACATTTGGGCAATAAGTGTTAAGGATTTGTTCTAATTTCTCTTCATCTAAACCTGATATTTTAAAATCTGCTGCTTGTTCTACTTCTGCTATAAAAACAGTATTATCATCGACTTTAACAGTTAGAGACACTTTCAAAATACAGCTATATGTCTCGTCTTTAACTTTTTGGTGTCTAGGAGAAATATCAATAGCAGCATTTGGATGCCAGCTTGTCGTATCATAAGAAGCAGGCGATGCAGGTGACTCAAAAGACACATCTTTAGTATATACGGCTAAAATATTAAATACTGGTTGGTTATTATTTTCAGTTGTTTCTGTCATATCAAAATCCTCTTGTGTTTAAGTTAATTATTCGTAAGCATGGCATCTAATTTGCCATCTTGTTCTAGTTGCCATAAATCATCAAAGCCACCGACATGGGTGTCATTAATAAATATTTGGGGTACAGTTCTGCGACCATTACTTTTGCTTAGCATGTTTTCAAACTCTGTTTGATCTAAATCAACTCTAACTTCAGCGTAATCTACTCCTTTTTTTGTTAATAGCTCTTTTGCTCTATCACAAAATGGACAGCTGTTGCTAGAATATATAGTTATCTCCGCCATATTTTTATCCTTTAATATTAGATGAAGTTGCAAATCCGGCTGCATCCCAAGCATCTATCCCACCAGAAAGAATGCTAATATCAATGAAGCCTGATTTCTTAAGCACTGTAACAATACTAAACATATTATCATCATTATTACTATAAAGTACAATATGTTTAGTTTTATTTATAACTTTATTATCTTTAGTAAGAGTACCATATGGCACACTGATAGCTTTTGTTATATGCTTAGCGTCATATTCATCGATGCTCCTGACATCAAAGAATATTGATTTATCTTGCATTTTAATAGCGGCTTCTTGTGTTGAAATTACATCAATCCCCAATAATAATGTAATTAATGGTGTATCGTTATGCGCAATAAAAAGCCCAATTATAAGCAATATAATTAATCCATAGTGTTGCTGTAGCAAAAGCAATAAATCATTCATAAAAGTCATCCATTTAAAAGTACACACTATTAAAACAAAAATTCTTAGGATAATCAATCATTCATCATATGTATGAATGACATGCTCAAGTAATTGTTATTGACCAAGTTTTATACATGGCGCCAATAAATATTAGCATTAATATCGCAAGCATGATAAAATCAGTTATACATTTGAATGTTAAAGAATTATATCATATGGAAATTAAGCAATATAAAAAACAATTCATATCTATGGCATTATGCTGTGGGTTATCTTATGCGAGCACTGATGAGTATATCTCTGAAAAACAAATAGATCGATTTGCAACAGCACTTACTCAAATTCAACATTATTATTTAAAACCGACTGAATACCAAACATTGTTTGATAATGCTATAATTGTTTGATAATGCTATAAGAGGCATGCTAACTGGGTTAGACCCACACTCAGATTATTTAAGCCCACAAGATATAGAAGAGCTTCAAACCTCAACCACAGGTGAATATGCTGGAATAGGTATAGAAATAATCCCAGATAATGGTCTTATAAAGGTTATAAGCCCATTTGACGATACCCCCGCTTTTAAAGCAGGTTTAGAGCCTGGCGATATAATTCTTAAAATAGATGATAAGTTTATTAAAGATATTAGCACAGATGAAGCAGTTAGCCTTATGAAAGGCAAGCCAGGCTCGCATCTAACATTGACAATTATGCGCCAAGGTAAAGCTGACCCCCTTGATTTTGATCTTATCCGCGAAGTAATAAGTTTAAAGACTGTAAAATCAACATTATACCCAAACAATATAGGCTATGTAAAAATTTCTGTTTTTAATGATATCACCACCGAAGAAACTAAGAAACAAATAGAGGAAATGCAAGAAAACACACCGCTAAAAGGTTTAATTGTTGACCTTAGAAACAACCCTGGCGGCACTCTTGAATCTGCTATATCAACCACCGACTTATTCTTAGATAGTAAGAATACGAAATATAACAATATGATTGTGTATACTAAAGGTCGTACCGAATTAGATAACATAGATGCCTATGCGACACCAAATGACATAATGAATAGAAAACCTATCATAGTGTTAATTAATAGTGGCTCTGCCTCAGCTTCAGAAATATTTGCTGGTGCTTTGCAAGATAACAACAGGGGAATTGTCTTCGGAACTAAATCTTTTGGCAAAGGCTCAGTACAAAGCATTATACCTATAGACTACGAGTCAGCTATAAAGCTTACCACTGATTTATATTATACTCCTTCAGGTAGATCTATCCAAGCGACAGGCATAGTTCCTGATGTATATGCACCGTATACCAAAATGCCAAAACAAGATCAAAATATTAACTTAAACTTGTATGAAAATAATCTATCAGGCCACCTTTTAAATAATACTAACAAGCAATCTGATTCAAATGATAATATTGCACAAAATGCAACAGAAAAGCACTTAGAATTAGCCAAACAAGACTTTCAGTTATATCAAGCAATAAACTTGATTAAAGGAATTATAAGTTCAAATGTTTAATTCCAGTGATTCTTTTCAGTATATAGGGTGAATATGAAAAAATTATTAATTTCTTCTTTGCTTGTTGTCATTATTAACATACATGCAGATAATAATAGCTCGATCTTGGAGTGGACTACAAAAAACACGTTAGAGACTTTTAACTATAACGCCCTTAATTTTAAGGAAAAGTTATCGTCTATACAGCCAAAGTTCACAGATTTAGGCTGGAAAAGATATAAACAAGCATTAAATTCATCTGGTAACATTGATTATGTTGTAGAACATAATTTAATTGTCAGGGGTGAAGCTAATGGTGAACCAACTATAAAGAAGCTTATAGAAAAAGATAATACTAAAGAAAAATGGGAAGTGACCATGCCAGCTATAGTATTGTATTTAAATGAATATTTTACAGTAACACAAGAAATAACTACCTATGTTACTGTTGAAAGAATACCTGAATCAAATAAATATGCTATCTCAGATATTAATAGCAACTTAAACAAGCCGATGACTGTTATTACATCAACTCCAGTTAAGCCTAGCTCTTGTCAAACATTCTGATCTCATATAATTTTATAAGTGGATTAACTTCTTTCTTGAATTTAGCCAATAGCTAATTGTTTTGAGATCTATAAAGAATTTATAATCTTAAAACATATATACAAAATTAGCACAATATAGTATAATAATTTTTTTATTTATACGGAAATATTCATGAAAAGAATAAAGTTGTGTGGCTTATTACTCTTATGTACAGGTTGTTTTGCCTCTAGTGACACTAATACCCCATATACTGATGCTAACGGTTACTGTGTAGTTGATGTCAACATATCTAATGATGGTAAGTATGTGCAAGAAAAAATAATTAATGTGCCAGATATAGATAATCATGTTCTAAGAGTAGTTGAGATTTCATACCCTAACTTACAAACTAAAATGTGTAATGGCAATACTATAGTCGATATTGATTCCTATTACAAAACAGACTATATCGACCATGATGGTCCTTTTTCAGGCTACTCTATAGTAAAAACTAAAAATGGCGATAGCTTTGTGCTAAATAGTAAAGGCAGTAGCATGAAAAAAGATACAGAAAAATTTGCTAGTGCTCAAATGACAGGAAGAATAATTAGTGGAACTGGAAGTTTATCTAAGGCAACTGGCACATTACAAGCAAGCATTCAATTCAATCGTATGGGAGACAAGCCACACAAAGCAAACACGTTTATGATAAAATACAAATAATATAAAGAACATATCAGTACTATAAACCCTGTGTTAGCAGGGTTTATTTATACAGGAGATTAAATGTATCTAAAAAAGGGAGTTAGATGTGAAAGGAATAAAATTATGCAGCTTATTATTGTTATCCACAAGTTGTTTTGCAGTTAGTAAAATTAGCAACCCATATACTGATGCTAACGGCTATTGTGTAGTTGATATAGACATAAATCATGATGCTAAGTATGTACAAGAAAAAATAATTAATGTGCCGGATATAGATAATCATATTCTAAGAATTGTTGAGATTGAGCACCAAAATTTAAAGACCAAAATGTGTAATGATGATACTATAATTAGCATTGATTCTTACTTAACTACAGATCTTATAAGCCATGATGGTCCTGAATCAGGATATTCTATAGCAAAAACAAAAAATGGTGACAGTATTATTATCCAGAATAAAGCTAATAATTTAAAAAAGGATATAGAAGAACATGCTAATGCTCAAATTATAGGTAGAATAATTGGGGGAACAGGTAGATTATCTAAGGCAACTGGCACATTACAAGCAAGCGTTAAATTTAATCGCATGGGAGAAAAGATAATTAAGGTGAACACATTTCTAATAAAATATAAATTATCTCACTAATATAGCAGAATCATACCAGAGTGTTTGTAGGGCTTATTTACATTAATACATCACTTTATTAATTTCAAAGCAGTCATGTACTTTAAAATACGCCCCTTAAACACAAAACCTATATTTTACAATACTCTACATATAAAGGATCCCAGTGTGACTGTAGTAGCAGCTCTTCGATATTGTCGCAGTTAATGCCTGCTCCAGCTACATTATCTTTTATAGCACATTTTGCAACCGCTATTGCAACTACTTGCACAATTTTTGCAGCATCTTTTACCTGTGGCAAAATTAATTGCGTATCTTCATCATCTTGAACATAATCAGAAATTGCTTTACTTGCGGCAAATAACATTCTATCTGTTATCTTGGTAGCTTTTGCAACTATTGCACCATAACCTAATCCAGGGAAAGCTAAAGCATTATTGCACTGACTAATGCGATAAAGCTTGTCATTAAAATTAACGTCTTTAAATGGGCTTCCTGTAGCTATTAGCACCTCACCATTAGTCCATTTAATTAAATCCTCAGGCAAAGCTTCTGCGCAATATGTTGGATTAGATAATGGGAATATAGCTGGCATGCTAACTCCACAACTCATTGATTCTACTATTTCTTGAGTAAAGGCACCATGTACACCAGATGTGCCGATCAAAATAGTTGGTTTAATGTTGTTTATAACTGCTGGCAAGTTTATTTGACCTTTCTCATCTTGCTGCCAAGAATCAACTTCATTCTGATCACGCATGAATTTTTGCTGCATGCCTGTCACATTAGTTGATTTATCTGTGATCAAGCCATTTCTATCTATTAACCAAAAACATTTTTTTGCTTGATTGGAATCAATTCCACCAGCAACTAAAGCATTATATATTTGATCAGCAATGCCTGTTCCTGCAGCTCCAGCACCATATATAATAATTCTTTGCTCACTTAAACTTGTTTTTGTTATTCTTGCAACAGAAATTGTTGCAGCAGTTGCAATAACCCCAGTCCCTTGAATATCATCATTAAAACTCAGCAACTCATCACGGTATTGAACTAAATTATTATTGGCTTTTGCTGTAGCAAAATCTTCCCAGTGCAATAATACTTGGGGGAAATTCTTTTTAACAGATTCAATAAATTTTCCGATAAAATAATCATATTCATCTTGCGATATTCTTTTATGCCTTAACCCCATATATAGTGGGTCATCTAGCAGCTTTTGATTATTTGTACCAACATCAAGAAAAATGGGTAGGGTTTCATTTGGGTCAATACCTGCACATACAGAATAAAGCATAAGTTTCGCGACAGGAATATCAGACCCACCTACCCCTTGATCTCCTAGCCCTAAAACTCCTTCACCATCAGTAACAACTATTACTTTTATATTGGTATTCGTTCTATTTTGAATAATAATATCTATATTATCTATATCATTAGGCGTAATATATAAACCTCTTGGGTATCTGTACTCACTACTAAATTCTATTACAGCAGAACCAACAACTGGGGTGTATACAAAGGGCAACATTTCAGCAAAGTATTTACGCAAAAGCGCATAAAATAATGTTTGATTATTATTTAATAAGCCGTTTAAGAATACATTTTTTTTAAATGGCTCATTAAAGCTTTTAAACTGTAGGTAAGATCTTGCTATTTGCTCTTCTAATGTTTCTATTTTAGGAGGCAATTTCCCTAATAATTTAAATGCTAACCTTTCTTCAACTGAAAATGCAGTGCCTTTATTTAATTGCGGAATTGTTAACAATGACTTGCCTGATATACTGGTTTGTAATATTTTTTTTCCTGTAACCTTATCTTTAATAATTTCAAATTCATTCATTACTACTTCCTTCCTTTAAATAACGTGTTACAGCATATAATTTTTTTGACCGGGCAGATTTATGCCTTTCATCTCTTTCAATATCAATATATTTATCAGTAGTATTTACACTTTCATGCCCAGCATCATCCCTAACATGTTCTCTAGGCCTTGTTTTAACATCTGCAGAAATAGCAGTATGCCTTAGCCAGTGTACAGTTGCAGCCATTAAATCAACAGCTGCATCATTTTTCCCTTCCCTGATTAAATTATCTCTTGCCTGGTTAAAAGACTCTTGCACTAATAGCCTTACCTGCCTAATCCCCAAACCATTATTATTACGTAAATTTTTTAATAAGGTGGTTTTCTCATCTCGAATTGGCATTGGGGTAAGGCCTAAAAATAATCTATATCTTTTCAATTGGTTTAGCATAGCATTAGGAACAGCAATATCTCTAACTTTATTACCTTTTCCAACAACTCTAAACCACCAGTTATTATTTTGGTCAGGATAAAAATCACCCATAATAGGTGCATACATTTCGTTGCGAGATATCTCTGAAATCCTTACTCCTAACAAATAAAATAAACTTAAAATAAATAAATGCCTCTCATACTTAATGTCACTATTTATCTTTGTTAATACGCCATTAATAACATAATCCCATTGCTCATCTGTCAGTTTTCTAGTAATTTGCTTATTATGATCTCTAGGAATAAACCTGGATTTTTGTCTTAATAGGTATGCTGGATTTATATCTAGATAACCCTCTTGAGTTAAGTAGGTGAAATATGTGCTACAACCAGCTATAAGAGCTTTTTTTGAGCTTGCCGTCATGGAATATTCTGATTTATCAAGATTTTCACTAGGAGATGATTTAGCCAACCTATATAAAAATGGTCGCCACATTTTATTTGGTAGACAACTACCATTTTCATTAATGAATCTTGGGTATGATTTAATTGCAATCCAATCTAAAGGCGGTTTAAAAGCAAAGTTTAGGTAATCCTCAAAACTGTTTCGCCCTAAATCTTTAAGGGTGATTTGTTTTTCAAACCAGCACCATTGCAGCAGGCGCTCAACTTCTCGGCGATATGACTTGAAGGTGTCTGCAGAATAAATATAACTTTGTAAGAATCTTTTTGATAGCTCATACTCAGTTAAAACTACTTCACTTTTCGAAGCTGCCAAATAGCTTTTAACCGCTAAAGAAGACTCATTAAAATCTTTAATTCTTCCAAATAACGGGTAAAAGTTATAAGCCATAACTAATTCATTTGCTCTTTATTTTGTTTCGCTAGCTCAAAAAACGAACGCATAATAACAGTTATTATGGCAAAATCTATAGACTCTGATGTATCTAGGTTAGAAAGATTATTTAACCAGTACTCAACTTTATGTTTATGGTTATTATGCCAATATGCAATCTGTTTTTCCACAGTGAGTTTTTTATCACTCTTCTGGTTAAATTTATATATAGCACTTGCAATCTCTCTTTGGTGCATATCTAAATCAAACTGAGCTGTAGATTTTGCAATTATATCCCAACGTGAGCTTATGCTAAAATCATAAATTGTGTGTCTAAACCAATCAACTCGCAAAACACAAGATAGCTTAAAGTATATGGCTCCAAATTCTAGAAGATTAGCATTGTTATAAGAGGCGCCTTCAATAATATTTAGTATAGGCAGATAGAAATCTGACATCGCAAGCCTGTCAGCTATAGCATCTTCTAATCCCATTTTCACAAACTTTGCTCTGACCTTATTATAATCTTTTTTAGCAGTTATACTGGCCAAATCTATAAAGTCATCTGCAATATTTTTAACGCCACTAGAGTAATCGGCAATAACCTTACTAATATTAATATTTTCCCCAAGATTACTCACAAACCATCTAGTCATCTTTCTAATTGAAACCCTTATTAATGCAAGAGTGTCTATATATTCATTCGAAAGCATTTCTTTACTTTTCTTATCTACTGCAGCAACCAAACTATCTAAATCAAGAATTTCTTGCGCAGCAATATAACATTTTATGATGGTATACGATGAAGCATTAAACTCATCTTGTAATTGTTGTACAAAACTTATCCCCATGTCTGTTACAAATTTATCACTGAGTTTAGTCGCAGCTATCTCCCTAATAAGGTAATGATTCCTAATGTTATTTTCATACTTAGATCGAATGCTCATTGGGAACGCAAGCATAGCAAAATCTAGTATTTTATCATCATGATCAAAATCATTGCTTAATATATCTTGGCATAACATTATTTTGCTATATGCCAGTAAAATAGATAACTCTGGTCTTGTGAAAGACTTTCCTGTGGCAGATTTTCTAGCAAATATTTCCTTCTTACTTGGCAAAAACTCTAACTTTCTATCTATTTTGCCAGATTTTTCGCCATTTTCCATGAATCTAATAACCAAATCTAAATAATCTTTTAATTGAAATCCAGTTAGGCTAATAGCAATATTTTGCTTGAAGTTATTATAGAGTACTAAATTTGAAACATCATCAGTCATTTCCTTTAATAGCTCATTCCTTTGTTTTAAAGTTATATCGCTAGATGACACAAGGTCGTTCAGCAATATTTTAATATTAACTTCATGATCAGAGCAATCTACCCCTGCAGAATTGTCAATAAAGTCTGTATTCATACGGCCTTTATGCAGCTCATATTCCACTCGTCCTAGCTGAGTTGCACCTAAATTACCACCTTCAGCTACTACTTTAGCATTCAAATTTTCACCATTAACGCGCAACTGATCATTAGCTTTATCGCCAACATCTTGATGAGTTTCGCTACTAGACTTAATATATGTACCAATGCCGCCATTCCACAGCAAATCAACCTTCGAAGATAAAATTCTTTTAATTAACTCATCTGGCCTTAAGCTTTCTTCCTGGATGTCAAGAGCCAATCGTGCCTCATCAGATAAGTTGATATATTTCGTGCGCCTAGAATAAATACCACCACCTTTAGAAATAATATTTGGGTCATAATCTATCCACTGCGATACAGGCAGGTTAAACATCCTTGTTCGCTCTTTAAAGCTGGCAAGCACATCTGGATTAGGATCTATAAAAATATAGTTGTGATTAAATGCAGCAATTAATTTTATTTGGTTTGATAGCAACAGACCATTACCAAAAACATCACCACTCAGATCTCCAATGCCAGCAACAGTAAAGGGCTTATCTATATCTATATTTAACTCTATAAAATGTCTTTTTACAGACTCCCATGCTCCTTTGGCTGTTATACCCATTTTTTTATGGTCATAACCCGTAGAACCACCAGAAGCAAAAGCATCTTTTAGCCAATAATTATATTTTTCAGAAATACTATTTGCGATATCAGAAAAAGATGCTGTGCCTTTATCAGCTGCAACAACCAAGTATAAATCATCTCCATCTAAGCAAACCGTATCATCTCTCTTGACTATTTTACCGCCAATAAAATTATCAGTAACATCTAATAAACCAGACAAGTAGCTTTTATAGCAGCTAATACCCTCGGCCATTACAGCATCTCTTGAGTCTTCTGGTGATATGCATTTAGGAACAAAGCCGCCTTTAGCTCCAGATGGACTAATAATAGCATTTTTAACTTGCTGAGCTTTCATTAACCCTAGCACTTCAGTTCTAAAGTCTTCTCTACGGTCAGACCACCTAAGCCCACCACGTGCTATGCTATCAAAGCGTAAATGTACACCTTCAAATCTTGGCGAATAAACAAATATTTCATGCTTAGGGGCTGGCAAAGGCATGTCTGAAATCTCTTTAGGATTAAGTTTAAGAGATATATAACTCTTAAACTCGCCAGTATCTTCATCTAGCTGAAAATAATTTGTTCTAACTGTAGCTGTGATAACCTCTAGGAATTTTCTTAAAATTCTATCGTCATCTATATTTTGTAAAGTATCTAGTTTTTTATCTATCTCTTTTTCAATATCTTCTATATGTGATAATGCATGATCTTGTTTCTTGATATCATGCTTGTATTCAAATAAATCTACTAAACATTTCACAATGTCTTCATTTTCAGCCAAACAATCTTGAATATATTGTTCGCTTAAATTAAATTGTATTTGCCTTAAATATCTTGCGTAGGCCCGAATCATTGAAATTTGCTTCCAACTTAGCTTTGCTGATAAAATTAATGAATTGAATTTATCATCTTCAGCATCTCCATGCCAAATTCTTTTAAAGCTTTCTTGAAAGTTTGATCCTAATTGTGCTAAGTCCACACTTCCATTGCCTTTATAATGCATTTCAAAGTCACTAACCCAGATAGATTCACCCGATTTGACTTTAAGCTCAAATGATTTGCTAGTTATAACTTTAAGGCTCATATTTTCTAAAATTGGCAATGCATCAGACAAAGGTATTGGTTTATATGCTTGAAATAGTTTAATGCCAACATAGGATTTAGCCATGGTAACTGACCTATAAATACTTAAGTTCAGTTCGTTATCTATTGATAATTTAGTGATATAGTCTAGGTCGCAAACCCCAATAGCTGCAGGGTAAGTTTCTTTATAGCTTTCTGGAAATGATTTAGCATAATTGTTATTTAAAGAATTGCCTTCAAACTCACCATATTTATCTAAAATACAACTGCAAAATTCATCACTCCAAGACCTAGTGATTTTTATGATTTTATTTTCTATATCAGTATAATCATATTCTTTATATTCTTTTGCATCTATACGAATAATAAAATGCACTCTTGCTAACAATGATTCAGAAAAACTAGGAGTAGCAATTATCTCTATACCACCAAATTCTTGTAGTAATATTTCTTCTATTTGTATTCTAATTTCTGTATTGAAATTATCTCTAGGTACATAAACTAAACAAGAAACAAATTTGTTAAATATATCACGCCTAACAAATAACTTAGTTTTTTTACGATCTTGCAAATCTAATATTCCCATAGACATATTGCATAATTCATCTAGGCTAATTTGAAATAGCTCATCTCTTGGCAAATTCTTTAAAATATGCATCAATCTTTTAGATAAGTGCAAATTGTCTTGCAAGTCTGACCTTAAGATTACTTCTTGCACTTTATTTCTTAAAATTGGAATTTTACTCGGGTCGCTATCGTAGGCATCAGATGTGAAAAGCCCGACAAATCTAGTCTCACCAATGACATTGCCACTACTATTAAATTTTTTCACGCCAATTAGGTCAGTGTATGCTGGACGGTGAATAGTTGATGGGGTATTAGTTTTAGAGATCATGAGCATTTGCTTTGACAATGCTAATTTTTTCGTATCTGGCGGTAAATCAGAATATAGTCTTGTCAATTGACTATCAGAGTCATCGCGCAGAACTCCTAGACTAGAGCCTTTGACCAAGTGCAGAGCTTTATCATCTTTTGTCCCTTTAGCTACGTATTCTCGCACTCCAACAAAGGTAAAATATTCCAGCATCCACTGTAAAAAGCTAATAGTTTCACTGACTTCTTTTTGTTCAAAGCCTGTGGTTAAATTGCTTATATCTGCAATGGATTTTTCCATGCATTGTTTCATTTTGCCCCAATCTTCAACGCACATTACAACGTCATTTAATACTTCGGCAATTGATTCTGTTAGATGAGTGATAACCTCATCTTCATTTTGGTGGCTAATTTCGAAGGCCAAAAACTCTTCTTTACTAGATCCAGAGCTTTTTTGATCTATATTAGCAATATCACCAGCAGCATCTCTTGTTATTTTAATGCCGGCTAAATTTATTAAGTAATGTAATGAATATCCTAGCTTATCAATCTGCATTTTTATGGTATCTATTAAAAATGGCATATCTGATATAACTATTTGAATAACAGTATGTGGGGTTTGCCAACCATGATGTTCTAATGTCGGGTTGAATACTGCTATTTTTACTTCTTTAGGCGCCCTATTGCATCCTAGGCGCCAATGCGATATAGCTGCACCAAATAAATCATTAATATCACGATCTTTTAAATCTTCTGAGGAAACATTTTGATAATACTTATTTAAAAATATTATGAAATTGTTAGATTCATCAACTGACAATTTTTGTTTTGCGATTAAAACTATATTGCTTAATATAATTTTTTTTTGCTCATTTGCTGTATTCAAAATATATTCCTTTAAATAACAAATAAAAAATATTTTCAATGTCTGATAAAAACCAAACATTAATATATTGCCATTTTTTTAGATTAGATACAAACATATTCATGCATAGCTACGAAAAACAATGTTTAACAGAAAATTGTGTACTATACTATCATATGAAATTTATGAGTGAGCAGTTATTATAGGATTTTTTTCATGCGAATATTATTAGTAGAAGATGATGTTCTGTTAGGCGATGGAATTTGCCAGGGACTAAAAGAAAACAATTATACTCCAGATTGGATTCAGGATGGCGAAACTGCATTTCAAATCGTAAAACATGAACATTTTGACACTATTATATTAGACTTAGGGCTACCAAAAAAATCAGGCATAGAAATACTAAAACATATAAGGAATAACAAAATTACAACACCAGTCATTATACTAACAGCCAGAGACACTATTGAAGACAGAATTCTTGGCCTTGATTCAGGGGCTGATGACTACCTGACCAAGCCATTCGAACTAGAAGAATTATATGCAAGAATCAGAGCATGCCAAAGAAGGTCTAGCAAAGATGCACAAATAGAATTTAAACTTGGCGATCTAATATTAAAGCCTAATAGTAGAAAAGTTTTAGTAGGTGATGAGCAAGTATTTTTATCTCGTAGAGAATATTCGCTATTATATAAATTAATGGAAAAACCAAACAATGTTGTTTCAAAAGAATTATTAACAAAAACAGTATATGGTTGGAGCGATGATATAGAAAGTAATGCTATAGAAGTACATATTCATAACTTAAGAAAAAAAATTGCTTCTAGCGCAAAGATCTCAACCATTAGAGGCATTGGTTATATTATTGAAGAACAAAAATGATAAAATCTATAAAGACATTTTTACTAGTTAATTTATTGCTCAGCGTTACTCTTTCAACCTCAATTGCTATAATAGGCAACTTACTTATAGAACATACGGATTTCCAAACCCATTTAGATTCCCAGCTCACCCTATCAGCATATACAATTCTTTCTTTTTTAGATGAAGACTCAAACAGCTCTGAGATTAAAGAAATACAAGCTAGAATTGATGAGGTCCCAAGCTTTTTATCAAAAGTTAATTACGACATGTCTTCACAAAAAACCAACCTAAACACTTTAATACAAAGTATACAATTTAAAATATGGGATGGTGACAAGGTTATTCTAGAATCATATGCGCCACCTGAGATGAAAAAGCCCCAGCCAAAAACAGGATTTGAAATAATCTGGACAAACAATATACCATGGCGGGTATTTACTATATACGACTCTATAAAGGATCTTTACATAACAGTTATGCAACGCCAGGACTTTCGTATTAATTTAGAAAAAAAAATCACTCAAGACTCAATATCTATAATAATTATTATTTACCCATTTTTAGGTTTTCTAGTATGGTTTATTGTTGGTCGTGGGTTAGAGAGCATATCTAAAGCAACTGAAGAGCTTAAAAACAAAGATAAAAACAGTATGACGCCACTTATTATAAAGGACGCTCCCGTAGAAATAGCTCCATTAATTAGCGAATTAAATAATCTGCTTGCTAGATTGTCTAGAGCATTTTCTAGAGAGAAAAGATTTACAGCAGATGCTGCACATGAGCTGAAGACACCACTGGCTGCTCTGAGTGCACAAGCACAAGTTGCAGTAAAGACAAAAGATGGAAGCATAAAGAGCCAGGCCATTAATAATCTTATTATTGGTGTGAATCGTTGCTCGCATGTCATTCAGCAATTACTGATACTAAACCGAATGGAGCCAGAAGCTTCATTAAAAGAAAAGCAAGCCTTAGACCTAAAGATTGCTATGTCAGAAATTATTTCAGAAATCGCAACTATTGCTGTAAAAAAGCATATAGCTATAGAATTTGAATACGATAATAAGCTTAAATATGAAATATTAGGCAATTTAATTTCTATTCAAATTATGGCAAGAAACATTATAGATAATGCGGTAAAATACACTCAACCACACGGTAGCGTTATAATCAAATTAGAAAATAATGATAAAAATATCAAATTTATTGTCTCTGATAATGGCCCCGGCATTCCCAGCAAATTAAAAAATAGAATTTTTGAAAGGTTCTATCGTGTTATCGGCTCGAAAGAAAGCGGCAGTGGGCTTGGCTTGAGCATTGTAAAGCAAATAGTCGAAATTCATGATGCAAAAATAACTCTTGCTGCAAACAACCCGGGCTTAAGAATGACAGTTACATTTAAGAAATCCACGTAAACGATCTAATTACGAGCTTGTCCTCGCTTTGATTAAGTGTGGTGGTCCTGAAAGTTTTTCACGACCTAATGGTCTAATCTGGCATACTCATGACCAAAGGTGTCATTCGCCCAGCACAAAAAACATAGTAGCCATTCAATTGGATGCATTCTGGCAAAAGTTCAAACAAGCAAGGATTACTCTAGGTAGCTAAAGTCTTTTTCCAAGTAGCAAATATGCGCATAATTAAATACATTTCATGCTTGTCATTGATCTCTATGTGATACTTCAGGCCTAGAGCTAGTGATTCTCTATGCCTACAGCCTAATGCTCTTACTCGCCTACGCCCTAATGCTCTTGCTCGCCTACGCCCTAATGCTTGACATTGGGGCCCAGGGCTAAATATACCAAGCTCTACAGCTTATAGTTCCATTTGAAAAGCATAATAGCAAAACGATATGACACTGAGAATCTAGCAGTCTCACAAAACGCAGGCGGAGGGTGGCAGAACATTTGCTTACTAGCTAGTAATAGTTATAAAACTTTATACCACCCAAAACATTCGTGGGAATTCATCAGGCCCAATACCCCCAGATGCTGCTGTACCAAAACCCCCACTGCAGAGTGTTTATTTTGAAATATAAAAAATAAACCTTTATCAAATAAGGCTATACGGCTTAAAATTCTCAAAAAATACCCCCCACTTTTGAAAAAAACCCATAAAACCCCAAAAGCCAGAAAAAGATTTCCCCACTTTGCGAAAAAAATAATCTGCCTAGAAAAATGCCTCAAATCTCTCCCCACTTTTAAAAAAAACGGCGTAAGCTATTGTTTTCTAACCGAGATAAAATTACCCACAAAATCTGTGGATAACTTTGTTGATAACCTTATAATATAGATTGTAAATGATTGTAAATACGAGCATTGAAACAAAATGATCAGTTTTTGAGCATTAAATATATTATACATATAATACAACACTTTAGGGAGAGCAGGCCAGTGTCAGACTTAAAAAAATACAACCACACCACCCTAAAAGAAATATACAAAACTATTGACAGCCATATCCTGTTGACATCCTCACAAATTCTAACCAACCACTACACCCATAAACTTAATTCCATGGCGATAGAGTCTGGCTCCACCTCTTGGAACAGCATGCCAGTTTTCCAGTTGAATTTGTGGGCTAAGAATTTATATATGAATCTTAAGAATAGAAGTACAATCTCTAGCCAAACTCACAAAACCATGATGGCGTATCGGATCATAAGAGGCTTCAATAATAATTTATCACCTAAAAGCACTATGCAAATGGCAAGAAAAGTTATCGCCACCTTTAATCATTGCCAAAAATGGCGACTTCCTTACACAGCTATTAAACATATTCAAATCACAAACAAACACTCAATACAACAAGTAGTCCAAACTCTAGCAAGTGAACTTCAAGCACAAAACTTTGTTGATGAAGCAGGCATAATATCAACCATATCGAGCGCAATCGCATCAAAAAGCATAGAAATAAAGAAAAGCGTTATATTGGTCGGGTTTGAATATTTAGACCCTGTAACGCTAGATTTAATCAAAATATTAACCAACTGCACAAGCGTGTCTCAGCTATCTGGATCACAAACCTCAAACTTACAAACCCCAAACTTAAAAAACCAGAATAAAACCCAGTGGCTACAAAGCAAAGACACTAAATCTGCCTATTATGATTTTGCACAATGGTATCAAACACTCCCTCCAGGCAGCACAGTTGGACTTCTAACACCAAAACCAAATGATGCCGAAACTATTCGTCATATTGCACTAGCTCTAGGCACCAACCACATAGAAAATAAACAACAAAATATATATCATGTTAAAAGCAACCCAAGCATATACAGTTTTGACGTAATAAAAAGCGCTTTAATACTGCTAAAGCTTACAACCACAGCTATAGAAACAAAATCTGTAACACAAATATTGTTGTCTTCTCACTTATTTACCACAACGATTGCAGAAAAAATAGAGCTTGCACACTGGCTAGAAAAAAAACTACATCGCTGCGAAGAATATATTTCTTTAACTAATATTCTAAATATCCTCGAATCAGCTGGGCCGGACCTTCTTAGCGATACCGCCACAAACTTAATAAACACAATAAAATTTATAGCTAGTAGAAAAAATTCTGGGGGATTACTAGAGCATATTAATAACTTTAAACAAATTTTAACTTTTGCAAAATGGCCAATAATCCAAAATGAACATGAACACAAAATAGCCACAGAATTAGCCAGACTACTTACCAATATCTCCAATTCCTATAACATAGACACACCAATAATCTCAGATGAAGCATATGATATTATTGAAGAAATATCAAAAAACCACAAGGTGCTACTTGATAGCAACACTGCCCCGATACAAATTTGCGATATAATCACCGGCAGCTTTTTATGCTATGATTATGTTTGGACTGCAAATTTAAATGATTGTAGCTGGCCCGCCTACAACAATACCAAAACCTTTATTACCGAACACATTATCGAGCAATACAATATATATTCAAAACAAGGCCAAATAAATATGGCTAACCATGCACTGTCTAGAATTGAAAACAGCTCTTTATCATCTATTTATAACTATGCCAGAACTCGAGAAGATATAGCAGCAGAGCCTACCTATATGATACAAAGCATTATAGATAATAATGAACAATTGACTATGGCTAATATACCGCATGATTATAGCAAATTCTGCAAAAAGAACATCACCACAGCCCGATTACTAGAACATAAAGTAACACTCTTACCAGAAGAGCACAGCATTAATACCTATACAGTTAAAGACTTTAATACTTGCCACTTTAAAAGCTTTGCAAAATTCAGATTATTCGCTAAAGAATTAACACCACCATCGTTAGGATTAAGAGCTCTAGATAAAGGCATTATCATTCATAATGTTTTACAAGATATATATACAAATATAAGCTTTCTTTATGAATTGAAAGATATCCCAGAGGCCAAAATAGAACAACAAATATACGCCATAACATTAAGAAATATAAATAGAATACTAAAATATAAGCCAAATAGCTCATCAGAAAAATTTATCAAAAATGAGTGCCAAAAAATAACAACAACCATCCTCTCTTGGGTCCAACATGAACTCATTAGAGAAAACTGCCAAATACATACAATAGAACAAGAAATAGCAATAAAAATTGCAAACATCACCATCAAAGGAATTATTGACCGAGTCGATAAACTTGCAAACAATAAATATGTGATAATAGACTATAAAACTGGCGCTGCAAATGCAAACAACTGGTTTACAGACACCATAACCGAACCACAAATGCCAATATATAGCATAGCATATACAAATAATCTAACAGCAACATGCTATGCACATATTAATCATAATAATATTGGTTTTTCAGGAATCACAGATGATGAGAGCAGCATGCCACAGCTAAAAACCGCAAGGAATGCGCCCGACAAAACTATTGCCGATATTGTAGCGGCATGGCGCAAATCTATAGCACAAACCTTAGAAATATATGCCACAGGCTCAATTAAAACCATTATAGCGGATACAGAATGCAATAAATGCCCCTACGCCGGTATATGCAGAGTATGGGAGAAAAACAATGAAAACAATTAATACACCAGCAGCAGACATAGCACAAAGAGAGCAGGCATTATGCCTGTCTAAGTCATTTATTGTATCGGCTCCCGCAGGCTCAGGTAAAACCAGTTTACTTATAGAAAGGTATCTTTGCGCCTTAACAACAAGCAATCCTGAAGAAGTACTGGCTATCACATTTACCAAGAAAGCCGCAGCTGAAATGAGAGCAAGGCTGCTAGGAGCATTGAAAAACCCTACTGCACAAAACTCAAAAATCTCTGAACTTGCAGAACAAGTTATGAATATAAATGATACGCAATCTTGGAATATTTTACAATTTCCTGAAAAAATTAGAATTTGCACTATAGACTCGCTATGCCATGAGATAGCATCTTTATCAGAAACAAATAACATAGAAAATTTAAATATTTCAGCAGACCCAGAGCAACTATATCTCAGCGCAACTAACGACATGCTTAGCAATTATACAAAGACCCCGTGGGAGCATACAATAATAGAAGTACTAGAGCATGCCCAAAATGATTTTGCAAAACTACAAAAGCTACTTATAGAAATGCTAAAGTCACGCGATATTTGGCTGCCTTTAATATCTGCGGCATCAGATAATGATAATAGCATAAAAAAAATAATCAAAACTAGCATTACAAACAGAAATAATAATATTACAAAACTTTTGCTGACAAACTTCCCTAAAGGCTTAACAATACCCGCCAAAAAGCTTTTCAAGCTATATTTAGCCGCAAAATCTATAACCATGGATACAGAGCTACTAAACAACAATACCACTGATGAATGGAGGTTATTTGCTGACTTTATATTAACCTCACAGAATACAGTTAGAAAAAGAGCAACCAAAGATATTGGCATTGCCCCACTGACAAGCGCTAGCAATAAACACGAAAAAGAGACCTTAAAATTATTAAAATTAGAAGCCGATAATTTTTTCAGCCAAATGCAAACACAATCATACTTTGTTTCTTTGTTAATTATGTTGAGGCATATGCCAAATAAATTTTATTCAGATTTAGAATGGCTAGCTTTAAAGAATATAATTGAAGTCATGCCTATTGCAGCAGCATATTTAAATATAGCCTTTGAACGGCATGCAGAGTGTGATTTTATTGCAGTTAATATGGCCTGCATGGAGGCTTTGGGGCCGGCAAACTCACATAGCGATCTTGCAATCAGCATCGCTAATAAGCTTAATCACATTCTAGTTGATGAATTCCAAGACACTTCATTGTCACAACTAGAATTGTTAGAAAAACTGACTATAGGCTGGGATGAACACGATAAAAAATCGCTATTTTTAGTTGGCGATCCAATGCAATCAATCTATAAATTTAGACAAGCTGACGTTGCAATTTTTCTTAGCCTTATGGGAGGAAATTTAGGCAACATAAAACTAAACCACTTGAGTCTAACGGTTAATTTCAGAAGCACAAATAAAATTGTTAGCTGGGTAAACAGTCTGTTTTCAAAGCTATTTTCACAAAATTATATCCCTCATAGCGGCCAAGTAATGTTTAGCAATGCCACAGCCCATTCCCAAGATAAAAGCGGAGGAGTGGATTTTAATATAACCCTAAATTCGGATGATAATTATCAACATGAGCTAATTGCAATAAAAATCAAACAACTCTTAGCCACCAAAGCTAGTATTGCAATTCTAGTAAGATCTAGAAATCACTTAAATGCATTATCCCCCCTACTTGATAAACATCAAATACCATATATCCAAGAAGATATTATCCCTCTAGCTAAGCTACAAGTAGCCATAGATATTGCGCACTTATATCTTGCACTAACCAATTTTAGCAACAAAATAAGCTGGCTTAGCTTGCTCGCATCGCCACTATGCGGATTGCAGTATAAGAGCATACACGCCATTGCGAGCAATGCAAAATCTTTAACCATATGGGAAGCGATCGAACAAGATAACAACCTGCCTGAAGATGAAAATAATAGGCTAAAACACTTCTTAAGCATCATTGCCTATGCCCTAACAACAAAAGGCTCAATTAATAATGCTTTATGGCTAGAATCCACCTGGATTTTATTGGGCGGACCAAATTTCACTGACTCAGAGTCAAACGCTAATTCAATCAGCAAGCTGTTTAACAATTTATTTGCCATGGAAAATAATATTCCAACAACATGGCCCGAGTGGCAGCAACTACTATCCAAACGATATATCGCGAATAATATATCTGGCAACATTACAGTAACAATTATGACTATTCATAAAGCTAAAGGGCTAGAATTTGACCATGTTTTCTTGCCTTCCTTTAATAAAAAGCCACCTCCTCATCGTTCATCCTTGCTCAATTGGAGCCTTAGCCTAGCCAAGAATAACGACCTAATCATAAGCCCCATAGCAAGCGATAACAATAATAAATCTGAAATAAACAATTATCTTAACTATATAGCTAAACTACAAAATATAAATGAAGATATTAGAGTTTTATATGTGGCAGCAACACGCGCAAAAAAACATTTATATATTTATGCAAATGCTAAATCTGACGATAAAAATACTGTAATAATACCAAATAATAATAGCTTTATGCATCTAGCATGGCCACACTTAGAATCAAATAATAATCATACTTTAAGTTATTTTGAATATAGCAAGAACTCTGAGCTAACTCAACAAACTAAAGCATTAAATATAATAGGATTAGAGCATTTAAAAAATATCTCACTCTATGCAAATGAAAACTCTTGCAGCCCAAGCTTTATTAATGTTCTTGATGACAACAACTACCACACAATACGCGGCACTATTCTACATAAATATATAGAAAAAATTGCAAATCTAAGAGTAAATATCATTAATATCAATATCATAACAATAACTGCAAATCTTGCAGCAGACATCATTGAATCAGCTATAGCGCCAGAACTTGTTTCAAAAATGCAAACAGAAATAACTGAGATGCTGAATGAATTCATTCAAACTCCATTTGCAGCTTGGCTGTTAGCTCCAGAACATACAATGTGCGAAAATGAATACGCTATTACTATCAAAAAAGGAGATAACATAAAAAATATAATTATTGATCGAACCTTTATTGATGAAAATAATAATAGATGGATAGTAGATTATAAAACTACAAATAAAGAGATATTAAACTTTGAAAAATTTTGCATAGAGCAAAAAAACAAATATTACAACCAATTATCGGAATATGCTCAAGAATTTATAGGAGAAAATCGCAACATAGTATGCTGCTTATACTTTATTCCTTTGCAGAAATATCTTACATTTGATATAGCTTAAATAGAAGGCCCTAACTTTATTATTAATGTGATTTCTGTTAATGTTTTTAATCATTTAGCACAATCTGTTATAACATATGTCATTCGTAAAACTGACTATGAGAATAGATAGAATAGCCTATATACTGCGTATAGCTATAAGTATTGATAGCAATGATTCAAATTACGGCATCACATATTCTAAATAAGTGTTACACATCAGTCTACTGGGACGATGTACTACACTTAAAGTAGGTAAGAACATCAGATTTCCTGCCACCTAAATATGCGATATAACGATCTGGCCTAATTAAACAATATTTGTTTTTTGCCCAGGGATAATGCTCTATATGAGTGATCACAATTATTGAGTATGATTGCCCCCAAACCAGAGGAATGTCTCCTATACCATCTAATAATATATATTTCTCATATGCGGCAACAACTGGAATATTAGATAATCTATGCCCAGGGCTTATATTGCCAGATTTTTTACCCATAGATAATGAGCTGCTGGTGTAGTGAATATCAAGCTGAGCAAGAGTGTTAGAAAATAACTTTTGCACATTATTTAAACGGCTAAGAATGGAGGCAATAGCTGTAACAAATGTTCTAACTAGTATATTTTTTGAGAGCAATGTTTTTCCCATACGATTAGTCAGCCTTAGTACATGCTGAGCAACCTGTCTGCGCTCTAATTCATATGAATCTAATATGCCAATAGCACTAGAATTTTTAATAACCCTGGCTATTTTCCAGCTTAGATTGATAGCATCTTGCATACCAGTATTCATGCCTTGGGCTCCCGCGGGTATGTGGGAATGTACGGCATCACCTAGTAAAAAAATAGTGTTTTTTCTGTAAGACTTAGCAAGGCGCTCATGCACATAAAATGTAGAACTCCAAGTCTCAGGCTGGATAGAGATATCGAATGGTAGCAACTCTTTAGCTAAATCATTGAAAGTATGGTAATCATGCTTAACATTATACTCTGTAGACTGGCTAATTTCAGCGATAAATCGGCATGAAGCTTGCATGGGGAATATCAACATATTCACTTTATCTCCTGCTGCTATAACCATTTGTTTTTCTAGCTGCTTGCAAGGCAATATAGGGGAGTCTATCATAATAAATTTATAAGAATAATCTGCGCCAGAATATGGAATGGCTAGCTGTGTTCGAACAAAACTATTATAACCATCAGCTGAAATTAAAAATTGATATGATTCTGACGCGCTATCATCGCCTTTTATTATAGTAGTATCAACATAATCTTTTTTATTAACTAACTGTGTTAACTCTGTATTATATTCTACTGTAATCTTTTTCTTAGTAAGAAATTCAATCAGGATAGATTCGGTTGAGCATTGCGGCAACATGCAGATATAGTTATACAAAGATTTGATATGATTACCCAATTCAATATGTGCTATCGATTTTTTTTGGTGAAAAATAGCACCCTCTGTGCATATTCTTCCTGCATCTTTAAATAATGAAGCTAAACCTACCTCTTCTAATAGCTCTAGTGTTCTAGCTTGCACACCTACTGCGTTAGATGTTTTAGTTGGCCCTATTTTTTTATCAATAATTCTTACAGGTATACCATAATGAGTTAAATAAACTGCAGCAGTTAAGCCGCATGGCCCTGCTCCGACAATAAGAATTGGCTTCATTTTACATTACATCCTGTTTAGTAAAGATTTATATTCTATCATAAATAACAAAATACCACAATGAACGTGCTATTTTGCGTTGACATGAAAGTGCTATTTTATTTTAATGAATCTTCATATTGATCTTTTATAAAAATAAAATATCAAATAATGACAGCCATAGAACGGCTATGCAAATATCACTTTTGCTGATTTATGTAAAGTAATGCTTATTTTATTATTGTAGGTTAGCTATGCCAGAATTAAACTCGCCCAAAATAACTATACTAATCTAGCATAATTATGGAATTTTTCTAGCGCCTCACTCCAGGTAGGGATACTGATAGATTCGTATACGTAAACTTTACCATATGCTATTTTTGGAAATAACTGTTGAGCCCTTGAGTGTGCTCTAGATTCTTTATATTGTCTCATATAGTCTTTATTTTTCCAGGCGGTTAGAGTGTAATAATGCCCACTAAGTGCTTTCTTTTCACAAAAAAGGCAGCCATTTGCTTTTTGAGCCGCATTAAATGCTGGCATAGCCACTAAAAAGAATCTAATCAAGCCTATATATCCCTTGGGCTTTAACCCAGTAACTGCTATATACAAAGTAATGCCACCTTAAAACAATCCAATAATAATTATAGAATATAACAAACAATTTAGCTACTATAGGTAAATATATTTTTGCTATGAAGCTATTAGTTTCCTATATTGATTAGTAATAACTAGCATGTATAATAAAAAATAATATAGAATATAATAGATTATTATTGAGATTAATTATGTTAAATAAATATTTTGTTCTATTAATTGTGTTTGCGCATTCTGCATTGGCGACAGAAGCGAATAAACAACAACAAATTGAAATAATTTTATTCAAAGATAACTCTACTCATATAGAATCAGATAATTTATTACCATCCTCAAAAACTCAAGCAACATATAAAATGCACTCTTATTATGAGCCACAATATCAAAATTTAATCACAAGTGCATTATCCACACTAACTTTTGTCAATTTTGAAAACAAAGCTTATAGCAGCGTTATTAATCAAACTGTTCTTGCTAAAAATGATGCTATAATAGCAGAAGAAAAATATCTAAAATATTCTTTGTTAAACAATACTTATAAAAAATTAACTACTATAAAGTATAAAATATTGAAGCAAAAAAACAATGAAATTATTCTGCATATTGCCTGGAAACAAGACTTTGATCGTAATATAGAAAAAAAATATTTACTAGATGGTAATATTCTAGATAAAACTGATGATATAAATGAAACATATAACTTGGTTTACGGCACCATAACAACAAAAAACAGTAGTAATCTTGAGATGAAGATTGATCTAATATTAGATAAAGACCATGAAAAACATCACTTTTATGCCTCCAGAAGAATAAAATCTGGACAACTTAATTACATAGATGATGATAATTATGGCATGTTAATTTTGATTTCAAATATTTAATTTTTAGTTGCTAACTGAAAAAATTTTTCATGTCTAGATATCATGCCCAAACTCTCTCTTGCTGATCTTTCTACAACCCCAGGAGCTTCCTTGATATTCATAATTTTGGCGGCTATTTTGTCATTTTCTTGTTTTATTTTCATATTTAACTGATTCTGGTTCTCAGTATTTTTTTTAATCTCAAGCAAATGAAAGAAACCAGTAGCTGAATCCCAAATTTTTAGATGAACGACCAACAACAGTAATAATAAAACTGCAAGTATAATGCTATTTATTGATAATTTTTTATACAGCATGTAATTCTACCTAACAAATTCAGGATATTTTGCAAGAATATGGCTCGCGGCATACTTAGCTTTGACTCCGAGCTCTTGCTCTATTTCTAATAATCTATTATATTTTGCAACTCTTTCACCCCGACATGGAGCTCCAGTTTTTATCTGGCATGCATCTGAAGCAACAGCCAAATCAGCTATAAAAGCATCGTCAGTATCTCCAGATCGATGAGATATCATAAAACTATAATTAGATTTTTTTGCTAGAGCTATAGTCTCTAGCATGCCGGTGATAGAGCCGACTTGATTTGGCTTAATCAATATTGAGTTGGCCATATTATTTTTAACGCCACTCTTTAGCCTAGCTATTTGAGTGACAAATAAATCATCACCTATTAACTGCAGCTTACTCCCTAGCTTCTCAGTTAATAATTTCCAGCCCACAAAATCATCTTCTGCCAAAGCATCTTCTATTGATATGATCGGATACTTCGCACTTAACTCAACAAGGCACCCTACCCACTGCTCAGCAGAATAACTAGAGTTATTTATACCAATATTATAAGTATTCTTACTATAAAATTCGCTAGCAGCCACATCAAGAGCAATATAAACATCAGTGCCAGGCTTATATCCAGCCCGTACAATAGCCTGCATAACATAATCTAACGCCTCACTTGTGCTAGATAAATTTGGAGCATAACCACCTTCATCTCCAACATTAGTATTTAATTTATGTTCTTTTAAAATAGCACCTAAAGCCTGATAGATCTCAGCTCCAGCTTGAATCGCCCTTTTAAAATTAGGGAAGCGGACAGGAACAATCATAAATTCTTGTATATCAATATTATTGTCCGCGTGAGACCCGCCATTTAAAATATTCATAAAAGGCACCGGCATAGAATAAGAACTTTTAGAGGAAGAAAGATACTCATAAAGAGGAACATGTAATGAATCTGCTGCAGCTCTTGCTGCTGCCGATGAAACAGCTAAAATACTATTTGCACCAAGATTTTCTAAATTACTAGTATTATCTAACTGCAACATTGCCTGATCTAGCTTTAATTGGTCAGTCGCATCTATACCCACAACCCCACCCGCTATGATATTATTAATATTCCTTATGGCATTCAAAACACCTTTACCCAGATATCTACTTGAATCATTATCACGCAATTCAAAAGCTTCATGAGTTCCAGTTGAAGCTCCAGACGGCACTGATGCTTTAGCACAAGCCCCACCTGATAAAGAGACCTTACACTCTATTGTCGGGTTTCCTCTAGAATCTAAAATTTCATATGCTAAGACTTTCCTAATATTATGCATGATCGCTCTCTATGATATTAGAGCTCTTCACACAAGCATTGATTTCAATTAATTTTTTTAACAATTGTTCAACGTCATCTAGTCGCAAAGAATTTGGGCCATCACTCAAAGCCTTCTCGGGCTGGGGATGAGTCTCCATGAAAATGCCATCCACCCCACAAGCAACTGCAGCCCTTGCAAGAGGCGGTATAAATTCACGCTGTCCAGTAGAAACGCTGCCACCTGCTCCAGGCTGCTGTACGGAGTGAGTCATATCAAAAATTATCGGAGCCCCAAAAGACGGCATAATTGCCAAACTACGCATATCTACAACTAAATTGTTGTA
>CAWVRI010000011.1:0-37368 GCA_963932595.1 uncultured Legionellales bacterium | reverse complement strand
GCATTGAGAGTAATAATTAATTTTCTCGTTCTGTGATTCTTTGCCTTTTCTTTGCAAATACTGATAATATTTAGGCATTTGTGGGTTAAATCTACTAGCTCTAAGGGCCGGCATGTACACTCTTTCTGACGCTACATCCGCAACCTCTGTTGAAGAAAAACCCCGTGATTTAGCAGAATATATGAGAAATTTTAATTAATTTATCGTAACTCATAGGGCAATAATTAGTAAATATGATGTTCTTATGGTTTTTGTACGCAAATATTTATCAGCAGATGGGCTAATTTAGATGGTTATGCATAGGTTACTAAGGTCAGATCTTAAGCCATTAATCGGATCAGATTATACATGACAAGATTGTTTTATTTCTGGCTTGGCTATACTTGTAAATTACCATCTCTTCTTCAATTTGAAAAGATTAAATCATCAGAAAACAAGATACGTTGAAATTTACGGATACTCTCTATAAAGTTAAAAAATCGCTTAGCGACAACTTATTGAGTTCGGGCCAGATCTATTAAGGCTTCCTTAAGAATATCATTGTATAATAATTTGTATCAGAACATAATTGTGAGATAAATCACATTATTATTATAATACTTAGACATTACAGGCAAAAAAACATGATTAACGCAGCTAAAACTAACAATATTACAGAATTACAAAGACTTATTGATACAGGTGCTAACATCAACTCTACAGATTCAGATGGCTGGGCTGCCTTAATCTGGGCTGCATACAATGGCCACCTAGAAACCGCACAATGCTTAGTAACTGCTGGCGCTGAGCTCGAGGCTAAAGAGGAGTATGGCATGACTGCCTTAATGTGGGCTGCAGAGAATGGCCGCCTAGAAACCGCACAATTCTTACTAACTGCTGGCGCTGAGCTCGAGGATAAAGCTAATGATGGCATGACTGCCTTAATTCTCGCTGCACATAATGGCCACCTAGAAACCGCACAATGCTTAGTAACTGCTGGCGCTGATCTGACGGCTAGCACTAATAATGACACTACTGCCTTATCTTGCGCTGCATATGAGCGCAAGATAGAAACGGCACAATATTTAGTTTATTCAGGTAAGCCTTGGTTTAGATCTATTCTGCCACTACAAAATTATGATGCAGCTATTGCAGAGCTAGAGCAATACTCTAGAAGAGCTAGATATGCATCTAAAACAGGTGAGATTTTAACTGGTGTTCGAGATAATATTGCATCGTTAAAGGCTATGCTGCTCGGTGGAGGTGGCGCTGAGCCAGCTCCAGCTGTGGTAAAATATCCTCGCAGAATTAATTTATTAGCAGCGAAAATATGTGGGGTGGTGTTTCCGGCAAATTTCACTCAGAATCTTTCAGGAATAACTTTATCAAAATTTAATCATATAGTTTCTTTAATGAGAGCAGCTAAGACTTCACAGCTAATGCATGGAGTTAATTGCTACTTTTTTACTCGCATCTTTATGCTTGAAAGCTCAACTGTCTCTATACTGGAGAAAATACCTTTTGATGTAAAATCTAATTTATTAGGCTTTGTTCTTGGAAAAGAAGAGACTAAAACTCTTATGCGAGAGCTACAAGCGATTAGGATGTCAGATATGACGCCTGCTGCTGGATCTGCAGCTTCATGGCGTGCTTCAGAGCCAGAACGCAGGAAGATAACTCGTTTGCAAAGAGACTATAAAGGGCTATGAGCTTTGATATGTCAGTATAGTTAGCTTCAGAAAAGCCCCCTAAGCCAGTAAAGCTATCTATTACAACCAAAGCTCCAAGCATAGATAGGGCTCACCTTGTGCCTACGCCCTGCTGCTTAACAGCAGGGTCCAGAAAAGGTTATAAATAAATATTACTTCTTACAAAATATGCCTGACTTCAGTAGTAAATGTGCCTAAAAGCCTATAGGGGAATAGTTTGTTATATGATGCTAGTGTTGGACCAAAACCTAAATAACGATTCTTTCATATTGCTAATTACCATTATTAACAGCTAATCAGTTTAAGCTGGTTTAAATATTCGAGGGGCATCTCTATCTAGCCAGAAGGTGACATTACTAAATTGCTACTAGACTAGTATAGATAAAATACTACATTTTATAAATCTGATAGGGCGAGTGAAAACAGCCACTTTATTTTCAAACTCTAATAGCTAAGGTAAAAAATACTGTTGTTTTCAGCTATGCTTCAGGTGAGGATTTTTCTTGATTAGTTGCATATTTTTGACGCGCTGTTAGCTCGTCATATAAAAACAAGGTGCCAGAAATCATAGCTATAAGACTGATCATGCTAGCAAATATAATGCCTACTTCATTCAATATGACTGATGAAGTATAACTAGAAGCTTTGTAACCAATAAAGCCAAATAATAATGACGGTATACACATTATCATAATAATAGCAAAAAAACTAAAAACCCAATGTCCGCTAACAAGGTGTTTACTATTTTTAAATGCTCCTATTACTGAAAGATCGGTAGTAATGACAGAAATAAAGCTCAGTGAATATAATACCATTACATATATTCCAGGTAGGAGTAAGGCTATTATGCCAAGTGATACTGCCATAAAATATAATATAATTACAATTATAATCTTATGCGTTTTTTTGAGGCAAGCTATTAATGCTTCTTTAAAATTACTATTCGTTTTAGCTGTCCTATAATATATTACAGCAATTAAAATATATTGTAGTAATATTAAGGTTATTTGTAGCGCTTGCGCAGAGGAGGAGTTATTATTTTCAAGAAATGCAGCAGTCCAGTTACCTATTTTATCGGTATAAAGCATATATGCTTGCAGCCTTGGCAAAATTGCAATTAATAATATGTAAAAGATATTGTTTATTACAATACTTGAAAATGAGTCATATACTCTTTTTGCTACGTTAGCAAAGCTATCATGGTTATTACTGTTAGACTTTATTACTGCCATGTTATATTCCTTTATTAATATGCTTTTCTTCACAAGAAGCTACACACGCTAAAAAACTTCGAGTATAAATTATAACTAGCTTTCTATAGATAAGCTATTATTTGCTGCCTCTAAAATTAGTTCTTTTGTTGCTTTAATCACAGTAAAATCTTTGGTTAATATTTTAGATGTGAAGTTAATGACATGTGATGAAAATTGGTCATAATCTATGATTGCTGTTATTAATCGTATGCTTAAAGCCTTGTTAGCAGATATTTCAGTTGCAGTAAGTAGCATGTTTTTTGCCGCCTTTATACCAAGATATTGCACTAGATATGGCGTAATGATTTTTGGTGTAATTCCTAGTGAAATTTCTGGGGTGTGAAATGTTGCATCATTAGCGGCAAATACAAAATCAAATACTGAGATCAGGCCTATCGCACCCCCTATAGCTTTACCATGGCTGTAGGCAATAGTTATGATGTTTAAGTTGGCTATTTTAGTGAGTAGCTCATCTAAAGTATTTAAGTTGCTGCTTTTATCTGTTACCCAATTTAAATCAGCCCCGGCACAAAAATTAGTGCCATTAGCAGTTAAGATCATAATTTTACTGTTAGCGCTACTCGTAATAGCATCAATAATATCTATTAGCGCTATCGCCATTGTTTTAGTTATAGCATTATGTTTATTAATTCTATTTAAGGTTATATGATGTACGCCATTAGGCTTTATGGTATATAGTATGTCTTGCATAATTATATTCTCGATACTGTGCCTTGGTAGGAGGCATAGTTATAATTTTGGAGTATCTCTAAGCACCTACCAACATAATATCTAGTGTCTAATGGCGAAATTATGCCATCATCCATAAGCCTGGCTGAAGTATAAAATGCAGAGCTCTCTTTTTGATATTGGGCTTTTATTTGATCTTTGTATAAAGATGGATTATGTTTTTCAGCTAGTTCAGTATACGGTATTTTTTGCATTTTTAATTGATTTAGCACGCTTGCTGCTTGTTCTGAACCCATAATTGACATTTTGCTATTTGGCCATGACCATAAAAAATTTGGATGAAATGATCTGCCACACATGGCATAATTGCCTGCACCATAACTACCACCTATTATAATAGTTATTTTGGGCACAATTGAGGTTGCAATAGCGCTAAGTAAACATGCGCCATATTTAGCAATACCTGTTGACTCATAATGTTTGCCAACCATAAATCCGGTAATGTTTTGCAAAAATAGTATGGGAATTTTTCTTTGATTACAGAGCTGAATAAAGTGAGTGCTTTTTTGTGCTGATTCACTGAATAATACGCCATTATTTGCTATTATGGCTATTTTGTGACTATGTATTTTGGCAAAGCCACACACAAGAGTAGTACCATAAAGTGGTTTGAATTCATGTAAGTCAGAGTCATCAACTATTCTTTTTATCAATTCTCTTGCATCATAATGTTGTTTGTCATCGCCATTTATTAAATCAAGTATTTCAGCTGGGTCAAATTTGGGGGCTGGATGTTGGTGTGTATTTTTATCGAATAAAGAATTCTTACCAGCTGCAATAAAACTTTCAGGTAAGGTTGCGATAACTTTTCTGGCAATAGCAAAAGCTTCTTCTTCATCACACGCAGCATAATCGGCTAGTCCTGATTTACTGCAATGCATATCTGTGCCACCTAAGGTTTCTGCATCTGTTTTTTCACCAGTTGCTGCTTTTAGTAGACTAGGGCCGGCTAAAAATATTGCTGCTTGCTTTTCAACCATAATAGTCTCATCGGCCATAGCCGGAATATAAGCGCCGCCTGCAGTACAAGCCCCTAATACTACAGCTATTTGAGGTAGGCCTTTAGCAGACATTCGTGCCTCGTTAAAGAAGATTTTTCCAAAATGCTCCTTGTCTGCAAAAATTTCTGCTTGCATTGGTAAATAAGCGCCAGCTGAGTCAACTAAATAAATGCAAGGTAAACCACATGTTTCTGCTATTTCTTGCGCCCTTAAATGTTTTTTTATTGTGATGGGAAAGTAGCTGCCACCTTTAATATTATAGTTATTGCAAATTATCATACAAAACCTATTTGCAACCTTGCCTATGCCAGTTATTATACTACCGCTTGGCGTATACTCTGGGTAAAGATTATAACCAGCAGTATTCGATAATTCTAAAAAAGTACTGTCTTTATCTAACAGTATTTTAATTCTGCTGAGTGGAGATAATTTGCCATTTTTATTTTTGGTCGCGGCTAATAGGTTTTGTGCCAGAATATCATCTATAGTTTCTACTTCTGAGTCTTGGTCAGAGATATGCTTATTTTGTGTAATAGTTTCATATTCTTTAACTGTCATTTAAGAGCTCCGTTGCGATTAAAATTTTTCTTATTTCGGTTGTACCAGCTCCTATTTCATATAATTTTGCATCTTGTAGCAATCTTGAAACAGGAAAGTTTTGAGTGTAACCATTGCCCCCAAAGCATTGGATGGCATCTGATGCTACTTGAGTGGCTTTCTCAGAGGCAAATAAAATGACACTAGCAGCATTTTTTCTATCAATTATTCCTTCATCACATTTTTCTGCAACAGCATTCAAATAGGCTAAGCTAGCATTGTAACTAGTATACATTTGGGCAATTTTTTCTTGTATTAATTGAAATTTTGCGATATTAGTGCCAAATTGCTTGCGCTCTCTAATGTATTGTAAGGTGTGCTCAATTGCTGCTTGCATAATACCAATAGGGCCTGCGGCTAAAACTAATCGTTCATAGTTTAGCCCTTCCATAAGAACTTTTGTACCTTTGTGTACCTCGCCCAAAATATTTGTGCTGGGCACTTCCACATTATCAAAAATTATTTCGCAGGTTGCCGAACCTTTCATGCCAATTTTATCAATTTTATTGGTTTTTATTACCCCTGGCATATCGCTGCTAACAATAAATGCTGTGAGGTTTTTAGTTGCGCTCTTTGCATATACTATTATCACATCTGCATCAGGACCATTTGTTACCCATGATTTTCTACCTGATAAAATATAAGATGATTTTTTTTGCTTGGCCTTAAGCTGCATGCCCATGGCATCTGAGCCTGCAGTTACTTCGCTTATAGCTAAAGCACCTATTTTTGTACCCTCAATTAGAGCTGGTAAATATTTTTTTTGCTGCTGCTCAGTACCGTGTAAGCAAATTTGATTGATACATAAGTTGGAATGCGCAGCATAGCTTAGCCCTAATGAAGGACTAGCCGCGCTTAAAGCTTGCATTGCTATACAATGAGCTCTATAGCCTAAATTTAAGCCACCGTGCTTAGTGGGGGCGGTAATGCCTAGCAAGCCATGGTTGCCCATTTTCAGCCAAAGATTTGCGGGAATATTGCCACATTGTTCTATATCAGCTGCAATAGGAGCTATATGCTTGCTAGCAAAGTCTGAGCTACTATGTTCTAAGAATTTTAATTTGTTGTTGCCTGGCATAATTTACTACAGCTAAAAACTAGGATTATTATACAATATTTTTTGAAAAAAAGTAGTGCATTTATCAGTAAACATGATACTATTCATTAAATTTTTATTATTATGGTGTATATTTATGGAAATTAAAATTGCGCAAAGAGAGTTGCAGCATCAAATACCTGAATCGGATGAATATAGCCTAATTTTGCGCAGAATATTTGCCGCAAGAGGCGTAGATGTTGCAGAAGAGTTAGATCGTAGCACATCAAAAATATTAACCTATAAGTCTTTGAAAGATATTGACAAAGCTGTTGCGGCAGTTTATAAGGCTATGCAAGAAAATTTGCAAATAATTGTGGTTGGTGATTTTGATTCTGATGGTGCCACCAGTACCGCTCTGTTAGTTAGCATGTTGCAAAAATTTGGTGCAGAAAATGTCGATTTTATAATTCCTCATAGGCAAAAACATGGCTATGGCTTGTCTGTAGCTATTGTTGAAGAGCTACTAGATAGATATGAGCCTGGATTAGTGATTACTGTTGATAATGGTATATCTAATATTGAAGGCGTACAAAAATTAAAAGAAAATGGGGTAAATGTAGTCATTACTGATCATCATTTATACAGTGGAGTGTTACCAGCCGCTGATGCAATTGTGAATCCTAATCAAGAAGGATGTGAGTTTCCTAGTAAAAATTTAGCTGGGGTAGGTGTAGTATTCTATTTATTAGTAGCGCTACGAAGATTCTTGCACAATAACAAGTGGTTTGAGACTAAGCAAATTGAGATTCCTAGTATGCTACATCAATTAGATTTAGTGGCTTTAGGTACTGTTGCAGATGTTGTGCCGTTAGATGAAAATAATAGACTATTAGTCCATTACGGTTTAGATGTAATAAAGAATAGACAGTGCAGAGTAGGTATTAGTGCTTTACTTGCTATTGGGCGTAGAGATCAAGGCCAAATAATAGCGAGTGATTTAAGCTATTGTGTTGGTCCAAGATTAAATGCTGCAGGCAGATTAGCTGATATGACGCTTGGCGTTAGATGCCTATTAACGGATAATCCTATCGACGCAGATAATATAGCTGATAAGCTTAATAAGCTTAATACTGAAAGAAGACAAATAGAAATAGAAATGCAAGACAATGCTGATAAGAGTTTACAGCAAATAAATTATTCTGGCGAAAATGCTCCTTATGCTATTTGTTTGTATAGCGAAAATTGGCATCAGGGAGTGATAGGCATATTAGCCTCACGATTAAAGGAATCGTATCATAGGCCCGCTGCTATCTTTACTAAAGATAGTAATGGCCTTATGAAAGGATCTTGCAGGTCATTAGCTAAATTAAATATTCGAGATGCTTTATGTAGCATAGCTGTTTCACATCCAGGCATTATCGAAAAATTTGGTGGGCATGCTATGGCAGCAGGGCTAACTATTCAAGCTGAAAAATTTGAAGAATTTAAAGAAATTTTCAATGAAATTGTAGCCTCTAAATTAACATTAGACGATTTAAATAGTACAGTTTTCACAGATGGTATGTTGCCTGAAGAGAATATTACCTTAGAATTTGCTAGGACACTGAACAAATACGGTCCTTGGGGACAAGCTTTTCCAGAGCCTATTTTTGAAAACATATTCCATATAGTGGATCAGAGAATAGTGGGTAATAATCATTTGAAATTGTTACTAGAAGTAAATGAAACCACTACTGTTAACGCAATTTTATTTAATGCTGATACTGATTGTTGGCCAAATTACGACTGTATTAAAGCTAAATTTGCTTTTAAGTTAGATATTAATGAGTACAGAGGTAGAAAACAAGTGCAGTTAATAGTTTCACATATAGAGCCTATTATGATTAATCATGAACAAGTAGAAAAACTAGAACAAGAACAAAGCGTTGAAATATTATAGCAAGCTACATGTTGCTCCTATGGTCGGAGTGACAAATAAGCATTTTAGACATCTAATGCGTATGATAAGTGCTAGTGCCTCTTTGTACACTGAAATGACCACTACAAATGTTCTTAGATTTAATAAAGTGCAGCATGATTTAAATAATGATTTTGATAATAAAGACACCTGCTTTCAGTTAGCTGGTAATAATCCAAATGAAATAGCATATTGCGCTAAACTAGTAGAGCAATATGGTTATCATTCTATAAATTTGAATTTAGGTTGTCCTAGCAAGAACATCAAAAGCGCCCAGTACGGGGCAACTTTATTCAAAAAGCCTGTTATAGTCGCTGCTATAATTAAAGGTGCCGTTCAAAGTGTAACTATACCAGTTAGTATCAAAATAAGAATAGGTGTTGATCATCATGATGGCTATATGTATTTGGCTAAAATTGTTGAAAACGCAATATGTTCTGGATGTAACAATATTGTTGTTCATGCTAGAAAAGCTTATTTGCAAGGTTTAAGCCCTAAGGCTAATAGAAATGTGCCGCCATTGAGGTACAATATTGTGGCGCAGTTGCAACATGACTTCCCTGAAGCTAGCTTTACTTTAAATGGTGGTATAAAGGACATAGAGCAAACAAAAGATTTGTATAATCAGTTTGATTCTTTAATGCTTGGGCGCATAGTTGAAAAAAACCCATTAATTTTAAGGCAAATAGAGCAAGATATTTTTGGCATTAAGCACAGCTCAGCTTCTAGGCGAGAAGTTATCGCTAATTATCTTAAGTATGTTAAATTAAATATTTCTAATACCCGTAGCCATGTTTTTTTAATTAAGCCATTAACCGGTATTTATTATGGCACCAAATATTCTAAAGCTTGGAATAAGCTGGTGGTCGCTTGTTTTCAGGATGCGGATAAAATAGATGAGTTGCTATTTTTTGCAAATCAAAGTGAATGCTAATTGTTAGGATAAAAAATCTGAATTAAATTGCACTGGGAGTAGATCGTTTAGCTTGAATGTTCTAACATTGCTTCGGTCAGAATTGCTAACTATCACCTCTGTTTCGCTATCGCTAAACTCAAGTAGCCTTTGTAGGCAAGATCCACATGGAGGGCAGGGGGTTTTGGTGTCATTTACAACGATAACTTGCTTTATTTTTGGCAATGTTTGGCCGCAACTTGTTATCATTTGTGCTATTGCCGATGCTTCAGCACATAGAGCTAAAGAATAGCTAGCATTCTCAACATTAACACCGGTATAGTTAAGGCCGCTTGTAGTTGTTATAACAGCAGACACCTTGAAGTTAGAATAAGGCGAGTAGCTATTGCTTAGTTGACTTATACATAAATCAACCAAGCTGTTATCTTTGCTATCTATTTTGCTATTCGTTGCCGTCATTAGCTTTGGTTTTATTTGTTGCCATAGCTTTAGTATATGCGCTAAATTTATTTTCAAATTGTTCTACAGCACCTTTAGTAGAAATTTTTCTCTTGCCTGTATAAGCAGAGTGGCACTTAAAGCATAGCTCTATGTGCATGTCCTTTTTCTTCATAGATGAAACTATGTCAAATTTATTGCCACACGTACAAATTATTTTTGTTGTGTATTGTTCTGGGTGTATAGAGTTTTGCATTTTTTAGACCTATCCTATTGACTTGAAATCTTGCAAATTATATTCCCAAAAAACACCCAAGTCAAGCAAATGCTAGGCTGCAAAGGTAATATTGAGTTTAAACAATGCCTTGTCTTTTGTTTCGGGTATTTTCCAGACGTATTTGCTTGACTTGGGTGAATATCAATATTAATATTTGTACTTTCAATACGGCGTTTAATATATGTTATATCAAATGTTCCTCCGCGCTAAGTCAACTAAATATTTGCCATGGTTAATGGTGGTTCTTGCATTATCCTTTTATTGCTATGAATCTTTACTGCGAGTTTCTCCAAGCGTAATGCGTATGGAAATAATGTTAAATTATTCTATCGATGCTGGAACGTTCAGCTCTTTAATTGCTTTCTATTACTATATATACACACCTATGCAGCTTTTTGTTGGTGTATTAATGGATAGGTATGGGCCTAGAAAATTACTTACGATTGCTTCTTTAGCTTGTGGAGTTGGATCTTATTTATTTGTTCTTACAAATAATCTATTGTTAGGTGAAGCCGGTCGTTTATTAATAGGTTTTGGGTCGTCATTCGCTTTTGTTGGGGTGTTGAAAATCGCATCCATATGGTTGCCTGAAAATAAGTTCGCGCTAATATCAGGTTCAACTATGGCTTTGGGTATGGTTGGAGGTTTAATCGGAGACACTATGCTGACTTCAGTTGTAATAGCTGAAGGTTGGAAGCTAACCATGCTGTATGCTGCATTGCTAGGTTTAATACTTGCAGTGTTAATAATAGTGATTTTTAAAGACAAGAAGATTGATGCTAGTCAACATCTGGAGGTAAGCACTTTTACTGATGTTTTTGCCGGTCTCAAAAAATTATTATGCAATTCACAAACTTGGATAATAGGTGCAATAGGTTGCTTCATGTGGTTCCCGATTGCAATATATGCCGAAGCTTGGGGCGTTGGGCATTTGCAAGATGTTATGGGATACAAAATAGGAAATGCAACCTTTGCTGTAGGCATGATATTTTTAGGCATGGCTTGTGGTGGTCCTTGTGTTGGAGCATGTGCTGATTACTTCCAGAAACGAAAAATTATTGTAATGATTGGTGCCTTCTTAACTTTTATAGTGTCATATTTTCTAATTTATTATGATAATTTATCTGTCAATAGCGTTTATGCTCTATGTTTCTTTTTCGGCTTCTTTAACTCGCCTCAAGTTCTTGTGTTTCCTATGGCTAAAGCGATTACCGATAAACATTCAGTTGGGTCTGCACTGGCCTTAGTAAATATGTTTGTTATGCTGGCTGGAGTTATTCAGCCCATTACAGGTTACTTATTACGTCATATTGGTAGCAGCACAATGCAAAGCTTAATATACAGCAAGCATGCTTATCATATTGCTCTTGCGATAATACCAGCTTCATTAGTGCTCACTATATTTTTAGCATTATTTTTAAAGGATGATTTCAAAAATAGTGATATCACACATTAATTTTAGCCCTAATTGCGAATGAAAATTGTATAATAAATGAAAAGCAATTTGAAAAAAGTAATATGTGTTATGGGGCCTACCTGTTCTGGCAAAACTGCTATTGCTTGTGAAATAGCAGCACATATTAACGTAGAAATTATAAGTGTAGACTCAATAATGGTCTATAAAGGCCTAGATATTGGTACAGCAAAGCCAAGTAAAGCGGAATTAAGAGCATACCCCCATCATTTAGTAGACATTTGTGATTCAGCTGAAAATTATTCTGTTGGAAGGTTTTGCAATGATATAAGTGAGTTAGTTCCTAAAATAATTGAAAGAGGCAATGTTCCTTTGTTAGTTGGTGGCACTGCATTATATTTTCACTCTTTACAAAATGGTATTAACTCTTTGCCTGAATCTAAACCCTTTGAAAAAGCTAGCTTGGTTAACCCGGTAGATTTGCCTGAGGCATATCGCAAGCTATCGTCAATAGACCCAAAGGCTGCATCACAAATAAATAGCAATGATAAGCAAAGAATATTTAGAGCCTTAGAAGTTTATAACTTAACTGGAAATCTTATGTCAGATTATCATGCTCAGCCTAAAATTAAATTGGGATATGATTTTACTAATATCATTTTATGGCCAGATCGAGATAAATTAAAGGCTAAAATCGCTGATAGATTCGATATTATGCTACAAAATGGCTTTGTTGATGAAGTGTTTAATTTAAGAGCAAGAGCTGACCTTAGTCTAGATAACTCAGCTATTAGATCGGTTGGTTATAAGCAGGTATGGGAATATCTAGACGGTAAATACGATGAAAAATTAATGCGAGAAAAAGCTACAATTGCAACTAGGCAGCTTGCCAAAAGGCAAATAACTTGGTTTAAAAAATTTCAAGGAAGGGTTTTCGATAGTCTAGGCAAAGACAGCATAGTTGATAAATATTTACTTTATCTCGAAAAAGAGTTATAATTTATTGTTGGTATATATAAAAATAGGACTATATCAATAAATAAGGAATTAGATTACTACTATGGATAGTAAATTTATAATTATAAGTCATAATAAATTCAAAGGAGACTACAATGAATGAAAACACTAAGGGTCATTGCTTACAAGATCCATTTTTAAATGCGCTTAGGCGTCAAAGAGTTCCAGTAAATATTTATCTTACCAATGGTATTAAATTACAAGGCCACGTAGCTGCCTTTGATCAAGATGTTGTGTTGTTAAAAAACAACACCAAACAAATGGTTTTTAAGCATGCGGTTGCAACCATAGTTCCATCTAGAAATGTAGTTTGGCATGATATGGAAGAAGATGATCAACAAATAGAAATCCCCGAGGAAATAGAAGACTTTAGTTAACTATGTCTCGTTCAATACTTGTTTGCTTAGAAATACACAAGCGCGATATTGCTTGTGGTGATATTGCAGAATTTCAGGGCTTGGCTCTAGCGCTAATGTTAGAGCCAGTGCTAGTAATAAAAAAGAAAATTCGCCAGATTAATCGTAGCAACTTAATTGGTGAAGACCTACTATCCTATCTTAAAAAAGTCATTGCTGAAAACAAAGATGCTGTTATTATCTTTAATGTCGATTTGTTGCCTATACAGCAACGAAATATTGAGCAGTATACTTGCGCAAAGGTTATTGATAACTCAGAGCTTATATTAAATATATTTGCATCTAGGGCCAAATCATTTGAAGGCAAGCTGCAAGTGGAGCTGGCGCAGCTTAAACACCAATCTTCGAGGCTAATAAGAACATGGACTCATTTAGAGCGCCAAAAAGGTGGTATAGGTCTTCGGGCTGGACCTGGTGAAAAGCAGCTAGAATCTGATCGACGTATTATTCGTGAGAAAATCGCAAAGATAGAGCAAAAATTAAAAAAAGTTGTTCAAACAAGAACTCAAAATAGACAAAAAAGGGCGAAAAATAAAATGCCTATAGTTGCGTTAGTGGGTTATACTAATGCTGGCAAGTCGACTATTTTCAACGCTTTGAGCAAAAAAAATATCCTAGTAAAAGACATGCTCTTCGCATCTCTAGACACTGCTTCCGCTAATGTTTATTTGGCTGAAAATAAGCACTGCGTTGTGATTGATACGGTTGGTTTTATTAATAATTTGCCAACAGCATTATTAAATGCATTTAAATCAACACTAGAAGAGATAATATATGCAGATTTAGTTATTCATGTTGTTGATTATGCAGACAAGAGCTATGAAGAGCATTCAAATACTGTTAATAAAATACTACAAGAAATAGGTGCTGGATTAGTGCCTAGGGTTATTGCATATAATAAAATAGATTTAGTTCCAGATAAGCCGCCCATACTTACCCAAAATGATATTGCAATCTCTGCAGAGCGTGGTGATATAACTGTATTGACAGATATTCTTTGTAAGAAATTATATTAAAATTTTTAATTATATCTTTAAAATAAAAAAATTTAACTTGCACATTTTCTTTTACTTGCTTAAACTCATAACTGTACTTGTTACAGGAGTTCATGCACAGTGCCAGTTAAAAATAATCTTATAAATATTTTAAAAAATGATCCATGGAAGAAAAACAGTGATTCACCACCTGATCTTGACGAATTGTTGATTAAGTGGCGTAACAAAATGTTTAAGAATAGCCCTAATAACAAAAAAAATAATAAAGATGGTGCGGTGAGCTTTGGCATAGGCCTGGTTCTTACCATACTTTTTGTCTTATGGGTTATCTCAGGTTTCTTTATAGTAGATCCTTCAGAAAAAGCTGTAATTTTAAGGTTAGGGCAGTTTAATAAAACTTTAGACGCTGGTCCGCATTGGATTCCAAGATTTTTAGATGTGAAGCATATAGTAAATGTAAACAAAGTTTATCAGTTCGCATATAATGCTCAAATGTTAACAAAAGACGAAAATATTGTTGATGTTGAGTTGTCTGTGCAGTATCAAGTATTAGATCCTAAAAAATACTTGTTTAATGTAACCACTCCTATAGCAAGTATTAAAGAGGGCACCGCAAGTGCGCTAAGACAAGTTGTTGGGCATACTACCCTTGATAGTATTCTTACTACAGGCCGGCAAGAAGCTAGAGACAAAATTGAACAGCAATTAGTTAGTATTCTAGATATTTACCAGCCTGGCTTGCATGTGGTAGATGTTAACTTGCAACCAGCAAAGCCACCTTCGCAAGTAACTGAAGCATTTGATGATGCTATTAAAGCACGTGAAGATCAGCAAAAATATATTAACCAAGCTAAAGCTTATTTTGAGAAAGTAATTCCTATTTCAGAAGGTAAAGCTTCTAGAGTATTACAAGAGGCTAATGCATATAAAACCAAAGTAACTCTAGATGCGAAAGCTGAGGTTGCAAAATTCTTAGCTATCTTAAAAGAGCATGCAAGATCGCCAGAAGTGACTGAAAAAAGGCTCTACTACACTACTTTAGAAAAAGTTTTTTCGAATACTAGCAAGGTTATGGTAGACACCAATGGCTCAAATAATATTTTATACTTACCATTAGATAAAATGTTACAAGGTAAAGCTGTAAAAGAGGCCTCATCATTAGATCAAGAAATTATTACTACAGCAGCAGCTGCCAAGATAATTAAAGATCAAGATGCATCAAGGCAGGCATATCAATATTTATCAGACGATAATTCTAGAGGAGTTAGGCATGATTAACAATATTAAATCTGTATTAATCATGGCTGTAATTGCCTTGTTATTATTATCATCATCAATCTTTGTTATAAAAGAGGGTGAAAAAGGTATAATTTTAAGATTAGGTGAAATTGTCACCTCAAAAGATGGCAAATATACTTCTTATGAACCTGGTGTACATTTTAAAATGCCATTTATAGAGCAGGTTAAGAAATTTGATGTTAGGTTGCGTACTTTCAATGTGCCTTCATCCCGTATTTTAACAAAAGAACAGAAAATGGTTCATGTTGATTATTATGTGAAGTGGCGTATTACTGATATTGCTAAATATTTCAAAACTACCAACGATTTCTTTCTTTATGCGCAGCGCTTATTAGAGCAGAGAATTAATAATACTTTGCGCGCTGCTTTCGGTCAGAGAACTATTAGTGATGTGGTGTCTGGTGAAAGGGTAGACATTATGGAAACTTTGCGTGATAAGGCAAATTCTAGTTCACAAAACTTTGGTATAGAAGTGGTTGACGTAAGGTTAAAGCAAATAGATTTACCAAAAGAGGTATCTATGTCGGTTTATGAAAGAATGCGTACTGACAGAGAGCGTGTTGCAACTAAATATAGATCAGACGGTAGGGCTGCAGCAGAAAAAATACGTGCGGGTTCTGATGCTGAGGTTACAGTTATATTAGCAAGTGCCGCTTTTGAAAGTGCTAAAATAAAAGCCGAAGGTGATGCAACTGCTGCTAAAGTATATAACGATGCTTATATGCAAGACACTGGATTTTATGGTTTATTAAGAAGCTTGCAGGCTTATGAGAAAACATTTAGCAATGCAAATGACTTTTTAGTGCTGCATCCTAATACCGAGTATTTCAAATATTTCCATGGCCCTAAGTCATAGCGGTATTACGCTACCTAAGTGCTGCGACCTAGATCGCATCATTCAGCGCACTCTACTTCCTCTATCTCGACCATAAGGCCAAGAAAGCAATATAAATCAATGTCTTATTGCGATCCTTTGCCTAGGCAAAATAAACATAATTCTCAGGATGAAACGAGTGACTCATATGTTGCAAGTGCGTTTATCTTTAGTAGACATTACTCGCTGCTAGTGTCCAGCTTTATGATTAGCCTGGATGCTGTGGTCGGAGCCACAGCACGTAGGGAGAGGGCTGCAGCAGGTATTAGAGAGTGAGCATTCTACAGCGTCTTCTCACCGCCTATGTCCCACTGTTTATGATTGGCCTGGATGCTGTGGTCGGAGCCACAGCAGGTAGGGAGAGGGCTGCAGCAGGTAGGGAAAGAGCTGCAGCAGGTATATAGAGGAATAATTCTAGATCGTCTCACCGCCTACGCCCCACTGCTCCGCCAGTGGGGTCGAGAAAACAAAGATAGTAGCTTTAGCTATAGGGTATGAAGAAGGGTAGGTAATAGCTCAGGTCTACCGCGGCTATTTTTAGCTAATAAGCTCTAAACTTAAAAACATTGGCCCTAAGTTTATAGAGATAAAATATATAGATTCTTAAGGTTGTCTTAATCTAATAGTATTATAGTATATATATTGAGTTTTGTAGTATTTCAATGTATAGTTATAATAGATAATATTTAGGTGCTTTAATAAATATGAAAGAAAATAACAAAGAATCTGTAATATACCATTTTATAAAATATACAGTTATATTTGCGTTAGCTTTTTTAGTACTCAGCATATATACAGCTCCAGCTATAATGGCTTTATTGCATATAAATGCCAATATAATAATAAGCTTATTGGGTGCTAGTTTGATAACTTCGCTAGGTTATAGTTTTGAGCACAAGCCTCATACCTTAAAATATTTTGTCTTTGCAGCTTTATTAGCTTTATCTTTTTTAGGTTTACTGTTGATTAATCAGTTGATCTTAGTCAGCATTGTTTTCGATTCGGTATTGTTATGGCGAAATAAAACTTTTGATCAAAGCTTGTTATTGCTGCCACTAGAGCTTGTTGATAAGCTCTCAAATTCTAATAGTTGGTCAAGTTTAGTAATTGGCACTATTTTTGCTCTTAGTTGGGCAGCGGGACAAACCATTTTAACAATGCATTTTTTGCCAGAACTAATAGGGTATTTAGGCTCTCTTATAGGCATTGTAGTGCCATTATTGCAGCTTAAAATAGCTATTATTTTGCTAGCAACTTTTACAACCATATTTTTCTTAGCTAGAAAGAATTTAAATCACAATATTTCTAAAGAGGTCATTGATAAAAAAAGTGAGTTCAAGGTTCAAATGGCAAAAACATTATTGATTGGGTTTATGTACTGGTCAGTAAAAGGCTATGCATTAGAGTGGGTGAAATATTTTTCACTTTATATGCCGCACAGTATTGCTATAACTGTAGCTATTATTGCAGGCCTAACCTTAGCTCACTTTATAGCAAAAAGAGTAAATGAAACCGTTGATGTTATTGCTGCTTCGAATGAAGAAGGTAATAGTATAAAATTTAAAGAGAGGGTATGGCTTGCCGTGCCATATGTTGCAATTTGCACATTGGTGTTTTCAATTCTAAATATAATACCTTTTTCTTTAAGTTTAATTGTGGCTTCAAGTGCTATTATAGTTATAGTCGCTGCTATAGAATATAAAATAGCAGATCCTAAGAAATATGAAGAAGATGGCGGTATACTTAATAACTTATTTAATCGGCTTTCTTTGCTCTCACATGGTGCAGGCGAAAGTTTAGTGCCAGTTGCGGGAATGCAGGGCACAATGCCAAGTTTTATGTTGCCAATTGCAGCTTTAGTTTTAACCATGTTTGAAGTTTTAGCCGATAGCAACCATGATGAGAACCATGATGAATTTAGCCTGCCTAATTTGAAAAAATTAGGAATAGAGTGTGAAGTGGCTTATCAACATATTGTAGATACTTCAAAGTCACAGAGTTTAGGTTATTCAAAACAGGACTGTGAGAAGATTCCTGGATGTTTTGGTAAAAGAACACCTCCTAAAAAAATAGAAGTATTAATAAAGGGCTACAAAGAAAAAATAACACTAAAACAAGCTATAAATTTAATTCTTACAATTCATGGTGAATTCAGCGTCCAAGATTTACTTGATGCAGGATTTACCGAAGAAGAAATTATTGATAGCAAAATATTTACAACCAAACAATTACGAGATTTAGGTCTTAATGGCGAGTACTATAGCTCGCAGTTATCATTTGCGCTGCTACTAACCTTGGTGTCAGTAGTATTTATTAATTATAACCCTATATTGCTAGCCGTAGGCTTAATTGCCACATTATATTACTCTTATAAGCTCTACACTTATGATGCTGCAAATACTCGCAAGTCTAACAAGCTGAAAATGATGCAGAATCACTTTGTTGCTTATGCTTCTTATATAACAGCTTTTAGTTTAAGTGTTAATGGTGGTATGGAATGTTTAGATGTTTTTGGCTGTAGCATTTATATAGCTTTAGCGCTGGCTTTATTTGGCGCTGTTATAGAAAGCTCAGTGTATTTTGATGAGCTTATGAAAGAAGAGGGCGGTCATAGCCATGGTGGCATCAGCGATTATTTGCCGGATCTGAAGGGCGTTTTAGCTTATAGTGCTTTATTTGTAGTTAGTGTTGCGCTTTATAATGTGGCTATGTTACTAAGCTTGCCTATAGGGTTAAGCGCCCAAATAGCTGTTATTATATTGCCGTTAACATTTAATGCTAATTACGACAAAATGCATGCTATGGCAGAGTCAGCAGTAACTATATTAAATTCCGGGTTTAAAAATATTAATGAGAAAAGCATAATTGTCACTTTAACTATGCTCGCAAATATAGTTTTCTCTATATTTACTGCTTTAGGTTATAGCATGGCTTTTACGCCGATATTATTGCCTATAATGGTGCTAGCTTTAAATGTTGGTTTATTATTGTTATTTAATAGCGAGACTTATGAGACTAATCAGTTTGCTACGATTAATGATATTAGTAAGGGCTGCTGTGCTCCTGCTACTGCTCCTTCATCCCAACCTGAGGACAACTCTGGGGCCCAGCCCTGGATGGCCCCAGCCGAGACAAATAATAGCTCAGCCCAGAATCGCCTAAATAGTAATAGCCGGTAATACTATTTACCGGCAATAAGCGGCGTTTAGTTAGCAATATTTAATTCTGTGCTTCTATATTATTATATAAACCTTTAAACAAGTTTAGAACTGTCAGAAGTTTTGAATCTCTTTATGATTTAATTACAACTCCTTAATTATTCCTTAATATATAATATGTTAAAATGATTGTATAAGGTTAATTTTAATAATAAGAGAATAAATCATGATAAATAGTTTAAAGTATATCCAAACAATATTAAGCAGCACTTATAATACATGACTTTCATTTATTAGCTTAGTGAGCAGCATATTTAAGGGCGAAGAAAATAGTAGTTCAAATACCCCAGCAAGCCCTGGGGTGTATGATGCTGACAGACCTATTTCAGAAGGCAGCAATAGCTTATTAGTGAGCAGCATATTTAATGGCAGCCCACCAGCAAGCCCTCGGGTATATGATGCTGACAGACCTATGTCAGAAAGCAGCAATATCTTTTCGAGTAGCCAAAATGGCTGTGAAGTACAATATGGCCCTCAAAACAAAGGGTTATATGATTCTAATCATGAAGGGCCATTGTATGATGTACCTTTTATGTAGTTAACCTCATATTGGTATTATTACAAGCTGCCCCTCTTTTTAAAACTTAATCTGCTAACCATAAAATATCACGCTTGTCATTTAGTAATACTCTATGTAAAGTATATTCTCATAAGCCATTGTGATAAAAGCCATAACACGCAGACTAAAGGAGTATATATTACATGATTTGGAAAACAGCCATAACGCTTAATGATTTAAATAATAGATCGCTTAATACCGCGGCTAGTCACTTAGGTATAGTATTTAGCGAGATTGGTGATGATTTTTTAGCAGCAACAATGCCAGTTAATAACCACACTATGCAGCCGCTGGGATTGCTGCATGGCGGTATATCTGTGGCACTGGCCGAAACAGTTGGTAGTTCTGCTGCTAATTATTGTATTGATCAAGAAAAGTACTATTGTGTTGGCCTTGATATTAATGCAAATCATATGAAACCAGCTAAAACTGGTATAGTAACAGCAGTAGCAAAGCCACTACATTTAGGTCGTTCTACCCAAGTTTGGGAAATAAAGATTGTTAATGATAACCAGATGTTGGTTTGCATTTCTAGATTGACTATGGCAGTGATTACTAAAAAACAGCTTTAACTAAGATATCATCTAGTTCTGCAGAAGGTTCTGAGCCTAAAGATGAAGCTGCTGCTATATGATCTGATTCCATAGCATCAGATAGTTCTTTTTCAAGAATAGCAGTATCCCCGACCACAATAAAGCTGAGTATACTTGCTTTCAACTCATCAGGTATATGTGCAAATATATGATCGGCTTTTTTTCTTAGCATTAATGTGCGTATAGATAAGTATGAATTAAAGCTATGCACTAGTTGTGTAAGCTTAGCTGATTTCATTAAAGAACTAACTGCTATAAATTTGGGCATAGTTATACCTGTATGCTGCGCAGTCAAATCTTCTCTGAATGCTACGCCACATATTCTAGCTACTAATAAATTAAGCCTTGTGGGAAATGGTGTAACTATTGTTGCTAAGAATGGGAGTATTAACGGTGGAAATGATGATATGCTACCTCTTATTCTAGCTGCTAATAAATTAATTCTTTGTGGTAATGTTACAGCATGGTCATTTGAAACTGCAATTGCTAATGATAAGATCATAGTCCTCATGGTTGCAAAAAGTATATAACCAGTACTATCATGTGCGTAGTTTGCTATATTGCGGCATAAGTCTTCTAATTTAAGTCCAGCTGCTGTGTGGTTAGATAATTCCTTGTTTCCTCCAAGCAATACTTTGCCTGAATAAAGCAAATATTTTGCAACATCTACGGTTGCCATAGTAATTGCTGTTTCACCATTCATATTTTTAGCATTTAATTCTATTTGAGGAGATTCTAACAACATCCTAGTAATATTAATATAGCCGCTCCATACAGCCCATATTAATGCTGTTTGGCCACTTGTTGCTTTTGCATTGACATCTATTCTATGGTCGGCTAACAAATATTTAGTTATTTCGGTATGAGAATTACGTGCAGCTAATATTAAGGCTGTATTCCCCTGCTTGTCTTGAGAATTAACCATTAGTCCTGGCGCTGATAATAACTTCTGAGTTAAAGCGCTATAACCACGCTGTGAAGCTAACATTAAGGCTGTGCTGTCATTCTCATCATCTATAATGGCATTTATATCTGTGCCTGATGATATCAACTTTGTTACTATCGCTATATTATTAGCCATTACTGCTTCTTTCATGATTTTATCTTATGTGTTTATTCTGGGTTATTATAAAATAATATTTATATATAATACTGTATTAAAGCATATAGCTATTTAAATTAAAAGATATATTTATCTCAAAGATTAAATTCAAAAATATGAATAATTTAGATGAGACCCTGAAATGAGTTCATAACTGTCCAAAGTTACATATATATTTAAATAGAATGATTCAGGATACTCGGTTTATTCTAGTTTTAGCTTCGCAATGAATAATAAAGCCTGATACATACCCTCCTGGATCCCGCTGTCAAGCAGTGGGACCTAGGTAGGGGATATAACTACAGCGTCAAAATGCCCAGGCTAGTGCTTTAAAAAAAGAATGTGTTTTTTAACTATGTGCAGTTATGAAAAGAGTTCAGGGCGACTACTCCTAGATCAGTTCTCCCTACTCGTCTTCCCCGTCTTGGCCTGGGGCTCTTCAAGTATATGAATGCTATATTTTTTGTGAAATCATCTATATTAGACTCTGAAAAGTATGGGAAGGCTACTTTTGTGAAAATTTTCTAAGTAGGTACGGTATAGATGATATAACAGCAACTGTAACTACTAAGCATAGAGCATAAGATGTTGTGCTACCTAGCTGCATGTCATTTGGTGGATAAAAGCTTATGAGGAAAGTTGCAAAGCATCCTGCAATTCCTAAAATAGCCACTAGCCATTTGGTAGCCATGCCTCCAGGCACCTGGAAATAATGTTGCGAATTTTCTTTGTCGTATCTTCTAAGTTTGATGAATGCTAAGAACATTAAGATATACATTATCATATATAATTGCGTAGCTGTTACTGTTAGTATCCAGTAAGATTCATTAACGCCGGGTGCAATCATGAAAATAAGCGAAATTATAGTGACTATGATCGCTTGAGCATATAGTAGCACTGAAGGAGAACCAGCTGCATTGGTGGTTTTAAATATTTTAGGTAGATTATTGTCTTCTGCAGCAAATAGTAGGCCTTTCGTTGGTGCTATCAGCCAATTACTTACGCTCCCTGCCCCACCTATTGCGAGTGTTACAGCGATAATGGGTAACACCCAAAGAATATGGTGAGCTGCAAAAAATATTTTAAATGCCTGAATTATACCGGTAACAAGATTAATGTCTTTACCAGGAACTACAATCGCAATCGCAAGAGACCCCAAAACCAAGGTTGTAAGTATAATTATAGATGACCAAGCAAGAGCTTTGGGGAGTTTTGATTGGGCATTTTCTACATTAGATGCATGTACAGATGCTATTTCAATACCGCTGAAAGATAGCATTACCGCTGTTAAAGATACCCACATATCAGGCTCATTAAATTTAGGGGTCATGGTGTCTAAGCTGATATTAATTGCTGTAGGATTGCCACTGACAACCCAAGATATACCTAAATAAATGATAAATAACATTGGAGCTATAAGGCCGGCAATCGTACAAAAATTACTAAACCAGGCTGATATCTCTATACCTTTTAAATTAATATAGGTGAGCACCCAAAAAATCACTATTATAGAAGAAGATAAATATACTTTGCTATGAATTAAATCTGGGTTTATAGCGTACCCTATCGCACCTGCCACAAAAGACAATAGGGTTGGGTACCAAATGACATTTTCTGCCCACTGTAACCAAATAGCTAGTAACCCTAGCTTATCGCCATAAGCTTGTTTTACCCAAGTATAAATGCCACCAGAGCATTTGAATTTTGCAGATAATTCTGCTGATACTAAAGCCGCTGGCAATAAGAAAATTATCGCAGCTAAAACGTAGAAAGTAATTAACACGGGGCCAAATTTCGCAGCGGCTGGCAAATTACGAATGCTATCTACAGATACTACAGTTATTAGAATAATACTTAGTAAACTTAGGTTTTTTTTGCTACTTGCCATATTGGGCCTTGGTTATTTAAAATTTTATATCTTTGGATATAAGCGTATTATCTATTATGAAGATAATATTGCAAGTATATTTACTTGTTTTTGCCATAAACAAAAGATTTAAAATATATTGTAGCAAATATAGCTGATAATAGTGACCCTGCCATCACCCCAGCTCTAACCATTGTTGCATAATTCCCCGCCATATCTTCAAATGCTAGTGCTCCAATAAATAAACTCATAGTAAATCCGATGCCACAGAGTATAGAAACACCATATACTTCGCGCCACGATAAGCCTCTAGGAATGTGAGCTAATTTTAACTTTGTGCCTAAATAACTAAATAAAGTTATCCCTATTTGTTTTCCAAAAAATAATCCTACAATAATTGCTACAGGCATGGCTGTGAAAACTTGATGAAAAGATACATTTAAGAATGAGACTCCTGAGTTTGTGAAAGCAAATAACGGAAGTATCAAGTAATGAACCCAAGGTTCTAAAGAGCGCTTTACCCTTTTCGCCATTGATTTTTTGTTTTTTGGAGCTGTGCTAGGCAATGCAAGTGCAATAGCTATGCCGGCAAGTGTAGCATGAACGCCTGATTTTAAAACCGATAGCCACAAGAAAATTCCAACCAATACATATGCAGCGAGTGACTTCACCTGTGATCTATTCAGCGTAAATAATAATATGCCTGCTATTATCATACTGATAATTGATAATAATGAAATTGCATTGGTGTAATAAATAGCTATTATTAAGATTGCACCAACATCATCAAAAATTGCCAGAGCAAGCAAAAAAGATCTGACATTATGGTTAGACTGAGCTCCAATTATTGCAAGTAGGCTAATAGAAAATACTATATCTGTCGCAGTTGGTATAGCCCAGCCACTGATAAGCTCGTGGTTGCCAGCAATAATATATAAATACAAGCATGCAGGAACAATCATCCCCCCTATTGCAGCTATAAATGGAAACGCCCTTTTCATATTAGTATTGAGGCTGCCGGTTAACATTTCTTTTTTTATTTCTAAAGTCACAAACAAGAAGAATATTGCCATCAAGCCTTCATTAACCCATAATATAATAGGTTTTTGTAGTTTTAGTGTGCCTATTTGAAAAGTCATGGGGATATCTAATAGATGGTCATACCAATGTTTAAGTGGACTATTACAAATTACAATTGCAGCTACGCTACACAGCAATAAAATAATGCCAATATTTTTTTCTGTCTGATTGCCTTTTTGCATGTCGTATCTCCAAATATATATCAAGATTAATTACTGTATTTTAATGAAGTGCATCATTGAGTATATTATCAATATACATTTAAGATGTAATCTCTTAATATTATATTCTAAGATCTGCACTCTCCCGTTTATTATGACTAGGTTTTACTTAAAAGGAAATAATCATTATGAATTATTATAATTATTTTGCTATTGTTATAAGCTTATCGGTATTGCTAGGTTATATAAATAATCGCTATATTAAAATGCAAACCACCGTAGCGATTATGACAGGCTCACTACTTATATCCTTGTTAGTAATCTGGCTTGGAGAATTCCATATTATAGAAATAAAACCTTTCGCTATAGATATAGTAAAAGAATTTGATTTTGAAAAAATTTTAATGGAGTGGATGCTAGGATATTTGCTGTTTGCTGGATCTGTCCAGCTAGATATTAATTCTTTACAAAAACAATTTTCATCAATAATATTGCTTGCAACAATGTCGACGATAATATCCACATTTTTAGTGGGATGTGGCTCATATTATTTGATGCAATTCTTGAATATTAATATAGGGTTTAATTTCTGTTTACTATTTGGCGCTTTAATTTCGCCAACAGACCCTATCGCTGTTTTAGGGGTGCTAAAAAATTTAAATGTATCTGAGGGCATAAGCATTAAAATGGCTGGTGAATCATTGTTTAATGACGGTGTAGGAATTGTTATTTTTACGGTTATCCTTGGTATGATATATACAAACCAACCAATAACACTAAGTAGCGTAAGCTTATTGTTTACTGTGAAAGCTTTGGGTGGCAGTCTATTTGGCGCGATATTAGGTCTGGGTATGTTTTATTTTATAAAGCATGTGGATGATAGCAAACTTATGGTCTTAATTACTTTAGCTGGAGTTACAGCAGGCTATGCCCTAGCTGAAATGTTAAACATTTCTGGCCCTTTATCGATGGTAATTGCTGGACTATTTGTAGGAAATAAAGGCAAAAAATTCTCTATGTCGCAAGAAACCTGCTACAACCTAGATATGTTTTGGGAAATCATTGATGAGATTTTAAATGCTATGCTATTTTTAATGATGGGTTTTGAAATTTTAATTATAGACTATAGCCATATAAACTTAATTTTAATTTGGCTAATAATACCTTTAGTTTTAGTGATTAGGTATATTACAGTTATAATTCCTATAGCTATTCTTAGGTTCTTTAAAGAACAGCCAAATAATATTACTGCTATTTTATCTTGGGGTGGTTTGCGTGGAGGATTAGCAGTGGCGCTTGCTTTAAGCTTGCCGGATAGTGAGGAAAAAAATATTATTCTAGCTATGACCTATATGATAGTTATATTTTCTATTTTGGTGCAAAGCACGACGATAAGGTTTTTAGTAAAACAGAAATAAAAAACCTGCACATGGCAGGTTCTTTATTTTATAACTATTTGAGTTAAGGTTTTGGGTCCTTTAAAAGTTATGTATTTAATAATAACATGATTAGACTATTTGTCTAGTATTATTAATCCCAATCTAGTGCGCCACCTGTTTGATACTCAGTCACCCTTGTTTCAAAAAAGTTTTTTTCTTTCCTAAGGTCTAGCATTTCGCTCATCCATGGGAAAGGATTGCTAGCTCCAGGGTATATCTCATTTATGCCTATTTGAGTACAGCGCCTGTTGGCAATATAATGAATATATTCTAGGAACATATCAGAGTTTAAGCCTAGAATCCCATTCGGCATAGTATCCACAGCGTATGCATGTTCCAGTCTAACACCCTCTTTAATCATTGTAATGATTTCTTGTTCGAATTCTTTGGTCCATAATTTCGGATTTTCTATTTTTATTTGATTAATTACGTCTATACCAAAATTAAGATGCATAGATTCATCACGTAAAATATATTGGAATTGCTCAGCTGTTCCAACCATTTTATTTCTTCTGCCCATAGATAATATTTGAGCAAAACCAACATAAAAGAATATACCTTCAAATACTACATAAAATGCAATTAAGTCTCTTAATAGTTCTAAGTCACTTTCATGAGTTCCAGTTTGAAAATCAGGGTTAGCTAAGCTTTGAGAGAAAGGCATAGCCCAAACTGCTTTATTGGCAACGCATGGAAGCTCATGATACATATTAAATACTTCTGCATGGTCTAATTCTAAACTTTCAATAATATATGAGTATGCATGGGTATGAATCGCCTCTTCAAATGCTTGTCTTAGCAAATACTGTCTGCATTCTGGGTTAGTTAAGTGCTTGTATACTGCAAGTACTAAATTATTGGCAACCAGGGAATCTGCAGTTGAGAAAAATCCTAAATTACGCATAACGATTTTTCTTTCGTCAGCAGTTAAGCCGTCTTCACTCTTCCATAAATCAATATCTGCTGCCATACTTATTTCTTGTGGCATCCAATGATTAGCGCAAGCTGATAGGTACTTGTCCCAAGCCCAATCATAGCGCAATGGAAACAGCTGATTGACATCAGACTTACAGTTAATGATGTTTTTTTTGTCGACTGTTAAACGTGCTGTACCTAATTTTGCACTTTCAAGGCCGGTTGCTGCTTTTGCTCTCTCTTTGGTCATTGTTTCTGTCATTTTTATGCTCTCCTATTTATTGGCATGCTTCACAATCTGGGTCTGCATTTAAGTCACACACCTGTCCGGCGCTAACTGCATTCAGATTGCTGGTTGTTAAAGTTGATTTTTCGGCTGTAGTAGCTCCTAATGATCTTAAATAATATGTGGTTTTTAGGCCCTTTCTCCAGGCAAACTTATACAGTTCGTCTAGTTTTTTACCTGAAGGCTGTGCAAGATATAAGTTAAGAGATTGTGCTTGATCAATCCATTTTTGTCTTCTAGATGCGGCTTCTATTAACCATTTAGCATCTATTTCAAAAGCTGTTGCAAACAAATCTTTAAGGTTTTGTGGAATTCGGTCTATTTTAGACAGTGAGCCATCATAATATTTTAAATCACAGACCATCACATCGTCCCATAGCCCAAGTTTTTTAAGTTCTTTAACTAAGTAAGTGTTAATAACCGTAAAATCACCTGACATGTTAGATTTTACAAAAAGATTTTGATAAATAGGCTCTATAGACTGATACACTCCACATATGTTTGATATTGTAGCTGTAGGTGCAATAGCAAGAACATTAGAATTACGCATTCCTTTTTTTACTTTGGCTCTTATTTTGTCCCAATCCATCGTGGATGTGGTATCTTGATCGAAATTGCTACCATTTAGTTCAGCAACTGGAGCAATTGTATCTATAGGCACTATCCCTTTAGACCATAATGAACCTTCAAAGGACTCGTACGCGCCACGTTCTGTTGCCAGGTCAGCTGAGGCCTCTATGGCGTAATAAGATATCTTTTCCATTAGTACATCAGCAAATTCAACCGCTTCCATAGATGCATAAGGAATATTTTGCTTAATTAATGCGTCTTGAAAGCCCATTAAGCCCAGTCCAACCGGTCTATGCTTAAGATTAGATGTTTTTGCCTCTTCTATAGAGTAGAAGTTCACATCAATAACATTGTCCAGAATTCTTACTGCTGTTCTCACTGTAGATTCTAATAATTCTTCATCGATTCCATTATCAGATACTAGTTTTGCAAGGTTAAGGCTAAGTAAGTTGCATACTGCAATTTCGTCACTACTAGTATTTAGAGTTATTTCAGTGCACAGGTTAGATGAGTTTACAACTCCACAATGTTGTTGTGGTGATCTCATATTGCAGCGATCTTTAAAGGTTAACCAAGGATGTCCTGTTTCAAACACCATAGTCAGCATTTTACGCCATAATTGTTCAGCTGGAATGGTTTTGCTTCTTATTTTGCCATCTAGTGCTAATTGTTCATACTCCACGTAGGCTTTTTCAAAGGCTTTGCCATATAAGCTATGTAAATCTGGCACTTCATCTGGAGAGAATAAGGTCCACTCGCCTTTTTGTAATAACCTTTGCATAAATAGATCTGGGATCCAATTTGCAGTATTCATATCATGTGTCCTGCGTCTATCGTCTCCGGTATTTTTTCGCAGCTCTAAGAAATCTATAATATCCATATGCCATGTTTCTAAATAAGCACATACTGCGCCTTTTCTTTTGCCGCCTTGGTTTACAGCAACTGCAGTGGTGTCTGCAACTTTCATAAATGGTACTACTCCTGATGAGGTGCCATTTGTACCTTTTATGTGAGCTCCATTTGCTCTAACGTTAGTCCAATCATTTCCTAACCCGCCAGAGTATTTAGAAAGTTTAGCATTGGCTTCAATGCCATTTCTAAAGATTTTTTCAATATCGTCATCAATAGAGGTAAGGAAGCAGCTAGATAGTTGTGGTCTATTGGTACCTGAATTAAATAAGGTTGGAGATGAAGACATACATAGCATAGAAGATAAAATTCCATAATATTCAATTGCTTTGTCATTCATGTTTTCTTCTTTGAGAGACAATCCCATCGCTACCCGCATCCAGAATGCCTGCGGCAACTCTATACGTTGTTGTTTATGATGAATAAAATATCTATCATATAATGTTTGCATGCTCAGATAAGTAAATAATTGATCTTTTTCACTATCCATTGCTGCTGCAAGTTTAGTTAAATCAAATTCTAGCAGCTTTGGGCTAAGCAATTCGAAGCCGACAGCTTTTTTTACATATTCTGGAAAAAATTTGGCATAATCAATACTTTTATCAGTATTCAATGCTGTCATGCTATATTTTGGCATAATAATCGGCATGCTTTCTGCAACAAGCTGGTCTAAAGTGAAAATTGCAGCTGCATAGCTATAGTTAGGGTCTTGTTCTACCAGTGCTTTAGCGCTTATTATGATTGCCTTCCTAAATTCAGAAGTACTGATTCCTTTAAAAGATGATTTAATAGTTTCATTTGCAATAAGTTCAGAGTTTATATTTGATATATTTGAAGTTTTTTCTGTTAAATACTTAAGGATTTGCTTTTTGGAATATGTAGACTCTGTTCCATCCGCATCTTTAATAAAAATAACCGGTGCTTTATCTTTTGTTTCTTCTTGAATACGTTTTTCTGTATGTTTTTCGCGATATACGATATAAGACCTATGTACTTTAAAATAGTCATGCTTTATTAAAGCTAATTCCACTTTATCTTGGATTGACTCTATACTTATAGGGGTGTTTTTTGGCCAGTTAGTTATAATGTCTGTGACAATAAATTTTGTAAGTTTTTCTGCTATTTCACTTAACCTATTAGATAACTCAACATCGCCACCTTCAACATCAATAAATGCTTTAGATATAGCAACTCTTATCTTAGAAGGTTCGAAACTAATTAGAGAGCCATCTCTCTTAATAACCTTGGTAGTTATGGGCTGAAGTTTTTCATTCGCCGCCTCTATAACGTCTTGTAACACCATTTGCTCATTCATTTTATTTCCTATTATTAATTTTTTTGCCTTTAACCCGTAACACTACATATAGGCATAATATAAACCTATAGACACAACATAATGTGTTTTTTGCTTAAATGCAAGCGTTTCTAACGCACTAAAATATGAAATATTCATCAAGCTTTGGAAAAATATGAATTTATTTTATCAAAAATAAATAGTTTAAAAAGTCTTGCATATTATCACATTAATGTTACCATAAGCGCTTAATTAATTGTTTATTTAATCAAATTTAAGGTTACAATTTATGCCATTAGTGGACGTAAACAAGTGCAAAGGTAATGTTGAAACTGCTGTAAAGCGCTTAAAAAGAGCTTGCGACAAGCTCGGGATCGCAAAAAGATTACGAGAGCTGGAGTTTCACGAAAAACCAACAATGAAACGCAGAAAGCAAATGGCTGCAGCTGTTAAAAGACAACAGAAAAAAAATAAAGAAAAAAGATTTCGTGGCTAACGCATGTCATCTAATATCTATTATAGCCTGAAAAAAAAATTAATCCTGCAGATGAAAGCGAAAGAATCTGATAATGTTACAATTTCAAGATTAATCATTAATGAAATGAATATGCAGTGTTTAAACTCAGGAGTCCCCTCCCCTATTTCAGACGAAGAAGCTACAAAAGTCTTGCTGAGAATGGCCAAACAGCGTAAAGATTCTATTTCTCAATTCAAAGATGCAGCTAGACTAGATTTAGCCCAAAAAGAAGAAGCACAGCTCGAAATCATAACAAAGTTGCTGCCCCAGCAGCTTAGTGAATCTGAAACAAAAGATTTAGTAGTTAAAATAATATCTGAAAAAAACATTATAAAAAGTTCTGAAATGGGCATTATAATGAAAGACATAAACAACATGCCAGCAGGAACAATAGATAAGTCTTTAGTAATTAAGATTATAAAACAAATATTATAATATAGCATACTGTTATAAATAATATTTAATTAATTATAAGAGTAACATATAGGTATAATATATGTCAGCAAAGATACCCCAAGAATTTATTAATGAATTGCTATCTAAGGTATGTATTGTAAAATTAATATCTAGTTACGTAACTCTTGTTGCTAAAGGTAATAACTACTCTGGATTATGCCCCTTCCATAAAGAAAAAACGCCATCATTTACAGTCAATAAGCTAAAGCAGTTTTATCATTGCTTTGGTTGTGCTGCGAGCGGTAATGCAATTACCTTTGTAATGGAGTTTTCTAATTTAAATTTTCCAGCTGCAATTGCACAGCTGTGCCCAGATGCTGGTATGGATATGCCTCAGCAAACAGAGCAAGTTGATCAAGATAAAATTGATGAATATAAGGAGTCAGTCGCATTATATGAGAAAATAGCTGATTATTACGTAGCTAACTTACAACAAGATGATAAAGCAAAAAAATATTTAGCAGCCAGAGGTTTAGATGAGCAAACAATAGCTAGTTATAAAATAGGCGTGTCAAAGCAAAGTTGGAGCGACATAAGTACTATTCATGCTGATAAAAAATCTCAACTTGTTAAGCTGGGTGTGATTTCTAACGGAAAAAATAATAAGTTTTTTGATAGGTTTAGAGATAGAGTAATGTTCCCTATCATAAATGAACAATCAAATATAATTGGTTTTGGCGCAAGGTCTCTTGGGGATGATATGCCTAAATATTTAAATTCATCAGAATCTCATGTTTTTAAAAAAGGTAATGAGATATACGGTCTTTATAATATTATAAATAATAAAAAGAAAATCAATAGTATCATCGTCGTAGAAGGTTATATGGATGTTATATGTCTTGCGCAGCACCATATTACTAATGCGGTTGCAACACTTGGGACTGCTATCACTAAGAATCAAATAAATAAAATATTAAAATATACATCTAAAATAGCATTTTGTTTTGATGGTGATAACGCAGGGAAAAAAGCAGCATGGAAGGCATTGCTTACTATCGCTCCTCATATGTATAAGGATATTAATATTAAGTTTGTATTTTTGCCTTTAGGAGAGGATCCTGACAGTATTGTGCTAAAACATGGAAAAAATCACTTTGCCACATATTTTAAAAAAGCTAACTCATTTGCTGACTTAATGTTCGAGTATTTAGCGAAAAAACATGATTGCAATGACCTTTCAGGAAAAGCCATGTTTATTAAGGAATGTCAGAGTATTATTAATATAATACCGCAATCAATATACCGAACTTTATTAGAAGATAGTTTGGCTAAAACTGTCAACATCAAAGTTGGTGGCACTTCAAATCAAAAAAGAATTTATATAAAAAAACACTACAAAGAAGTAAATAATTTAGATGTAGCAGATAAGTTTTTAGCTATTATAGTTCAGAATCCAGAATTTTATGAAAAAATGTTAAATGATGGTGTAGACATACCAAAAGATTTATTTATTAAATCTTCACAGCAAAATATTTTTGCTTACATAATAAAAAATCATAAGGAAGGTATTAATACTAGCCATATAATAGAACAGTTTCGTGATACAGATGAGTATGATGAGATTTCATCATTTATTCGTATTACCCATCTGGTTGTTGGCAATGATTTATATAAAGAGCTTAAGGGTTTGCTAGACTACTTCTCAATTAATAGCATTAAACAACAAATAGATTTGTTGTTACAAAAAAGTAAGCAGCAGAAATTAGATGAAATTGATAAGTTAAAGCTACAGAGCTTAATTGCCAAACAAAGAAAACATACAGAATAATATTGCTAGCAAGTAGGCTATTTCTTAGCTAATAGTTATTGTTATTAAGTCTAAATAGGTATATAATTTTCAGCTTATATCTTGGGTATTATGAGAGGTACCATTAATGAATGATGTTAAGACTCTAGAACAACAAGTCAAAAATATATTAGAAATATACAAAGTACAAAAATTTATTACTAGCACTCAGTTTAATGATGCTATGAATCAAGATTCCTTTGAACAAGATTTAATCGAAAAAGTAAAAACAAAATTTGAAGATAAAGGCATTTCTATCTTAGATAATGTTCCTACCGATGTTAGCTTGTTGGATGCGGCAGAAGATATTATTGAAAATATAGATAGCGTCATGTCATCCATCCTAAATACTGTTGAAAGTGATATAGGTAAGACCAGTGATGGAATTCGTATCTATATGCGAGAAATGGGTGCTAAAAACTTATTGAAGAGAGAGGAAGAAGTAGATATTGCCATGCGTATTGAAGAGGGTGATAAAAAAGTTTTATCATCACTCTCACAATGGCATTGGATTATAGCGGATCTAGTAGCAAAGTTTCATGAAACTCCTGAACAAAAGTATCATGAAATAGTAGTTGGTTTTTCTGATATTATTGATGAAGAACCAGAATCTCCAATTGCTTCTGAGTTTGAAAAAGAAGAAGTAATTAATGATGAAGAAATAATTGATCTTGAGAGTTCTAGCTTAGATAAAGATGATGATATAATAGATGAGGACCTAAGCCTTACTGATGACATAGAAAATCAAGAGCCTGCTAAAAATGACGATTCAGATTCTTCTACAGGCGAAATTTCCAGCAGCACTTGCGATGTAGATATTGTCACAGATGATGAAAAAAATACAGTTGTTGGCTTAAATCCAGAAATAGTTATAGAAAGATTCACCAAGTTAGAAAAAATACATACATCTCTTGCAAAAGAGATCGCAAAAATCGGCGTAAAATCAGCAAAAGCAATTAAATTGCAAAACGACTTAACAACATATTTTGTTGAATTTAAATTGGAAGTGAAATTAGTTAAAAAATATAAAAATTTAATTAAAAGCATAACCAAACAGATCAAAACAATTGAAAGATCTATATTAAAAATATGTACCGATAATATTGGTTTAGCTAAACATGATTTTATTAGCTCTTTCCCTGGCATGGAAACAAGCTATGAGTTTACTACTTTGCTAGGAGATAAAAACCCTGACCTTCGCGAAAAAGTAACAAAAAATGCTATCCTAATTCATAGATTGCAAAAAGAATTGCTCCTTGTAGAAAGTAAATACAGTATCAAAATCATAGAAATAAAAGAAATCAGCAGAAGAATGACGATTTATGATATTAGAACAGAAAAAGCTAAAAAAGAGATGACCGAGGCCAACTTAAGATTGGTGATTTCTATAGCAAAGAAATATACCAATAGAGGTCTGCAATTTCTTGATTTAATTCAGGAAGGTAATATTGGTTTAATGAAGGCAGTTGATAAATTTGAATATCGTAGAGGGTATAAATTTTCAACGTACGCAACTTGGTGGATTAGGCAAGCCATTACAAGATCTATAGCAGATCAAGCGCGTACTATTAGAATCCCAGTACATATGATAGAAACTATTAATAAATTAAATAGGTTGTCTAGGCAAATTGTACAAGATACTGGGGTTGAGCCTTCACCTGAAGAGCTTAGTAAGTTGATGGATATTTCAGCTGATAAAATCAGAAAAGTACAAAAAGTTGCAAAAGAGCCAGTTTCAACAGAAACCCCAATTGGGGATAATGAAGATGGTTCTTATTTGGGTGATTTCATCCCATCTGATGATAAGCAGCCTAGTGATAATGCGGCTATGTACGGCTTGAAAGAAACGGTAAGTGAAATGCTGTCTAGTCTTACTGTGCGTGAAGCTAAAGTACTAAGAATGAGATTTGGTATAGAAATGAATACTGATCATACCTTAGAAGAAGTAGGCAAGCAGTTTGATGTTACGCGTGAACGAATTAGACAAATTGAAGCAAAAGCACTTAGAAAATTGCGTCACCCTAGTAGGTCTGAAAAGTTAGTTAGCTTTTTAGATGAAGAAGACGAATAAAGCTATTAGGTCCTTTCTTTAACTAAGCCTGGCCTTTTATTTAAGGCCAGGAATTTCTTTCTTTAATATCGATTTAACACTGTTGCCAGATTTTAATGATCGAGGCAGCTGGTAAGGGCCATATTTAACTCTGATGAGCCTATTAACCCTTAACCCTTGCGATTCAATTAGGCGCCTAATAATACGATTTTTGCCAGAAGATATTGTGATTTCGTGCCAAACATTTTTATTTGCCCCGCCTATTTCTTTGATATTATCAAATTTGCTGATTCCATCTTCTAAAGAGACACCACTTAATAGTTTTGTTATTTTTTCTTGAGTTAACTCGCCATGAATGCGAACTTTATAAATTCTTTCAAGGCTATTGCTAGGATGCATTAAATAATTCGCATATTCGCCATTGGTGGTAAATAATAATAGTCCTTCGCTGTTAATATCTAGTCTACCAACCATGACCCATCTTGTGCCTTGGGGCAAATGAGGTATTTTATCAAATACTGACTGCCTACCTAGCGGATCTTTTTTGGTGCATATTTCACCTGTGGGTTTATTATAAATAATAACTTGTTCATTATCTTCATTCTTTATATTCACTACATTATTATTTATTTTAACGATTTGGCCTAAGTGTATTCTTTGGCCAGTAATTGCTATTTTTTCGTCTACAACTATTTTCCCGAATGCGATTAGTTCTTCTATTTCTCTTCTAGAGCCATAGCCATTAGCAGCTAATACTTTTTGTATTTTCTCTGATTTAGTTGTATCCATAGTCTATCTGTTAAGGTTGTTAATTTGCCATTATAGTCTAAAACATCTTAAAATTGAAAAAGATAATGCATTTATTTTAGCATGGTGATAAAATAAAAAATTACTTCCTTTTTCTTCTAAGAGAATAATTATGCACCTTTTATTTGAATTTCTACCTATTATATTGTTTTTTGTTGCCTACAAGGTGGCTGATATTTTTATAGCAACTGCGGCGGCTATGGCAGCTACCATAGTACAAATATTATATTTATGGTTTAAGAATAAAAAAATAGAAAAAGGTCCAGTGATCACTTTAGTTGCTATTCTTGTGTTAGGCGGAGCAACCTTGTTTTTTCATGATGAACTCTTTATTAAGTGGAAGCCAACTGTAGTTTACTGGTTATTAAGTGCATTTATTGTGGTCAATAAACTAATGAGCAATGCTCAGACTACTAAAAAGTTATTAGGCGAAAAAATGACTTTGCAAAACCATGTTTGGACTATGATAGATAATATTACGGTATATTTCTTTTTGTTCTTAGGAGCTTTGAATCTATATATAGCCTATAGTTACGACACAGCAGTATGGGTTAATTTCAAACTATTTGGCACATTATTATTGACGGTATTATTTTGTGTATCGGTATCCTATTATATAGCAAAAAATGCTGAAACTATAGAAGCCTCTAGTGAATAAGGTTGATGCTAAGAATGAGGTAGCAGCGGCGGTGCAATTAGCTTTAGCAGCAAATTTAACTCTGCAGCACCTAGAGATCACCGATGATAGCTCTAAGCATACTAAGCATAAGCATTTCAATGAATCTAAAAAATATTTCACTATAAAAATTACTGCGCTTGAATTTGTAGACAAGTCTTTATTAGAGTGTCATAGAATGATTTACCTTTATCTTGATGATTTAATGGCGTCTAGCATTCATGCACTCAGTATAAAAATTATAAAATAAAAATTATAAAATAAAAATTATATTTCGCTAAATAATGCTTGTAATTTAGATTGTAGTACTATTTTATTTTGTTGATCTAGTATATATACTACGGATTCCTTTTCAAATTTTTCTAGTTGAATCTTATAGTTTTCATTTTTATTGATGCTAATTATAATATATTTTTCTACTTTATTAGCTTTAATAACGGTATATTTTAGCTTCGCAATTATATTTGTTATTTTAGCATAAGAGCTATCTATGTCTGATGCCATACGTAGTCTATATTTTGGTAGTGTTGTTTTATTTTTAGTGATATTAGGATTGGTATAATCAGTTAAATTCACATGAGGAGAGCTATATAAAGATTTATGTTTATTGCTGATATTGGGCTGCATATCTGCTTTTACTTGTAGATTAGTTTTAGCATCACATTCATGCATATATTTAGTAGCGTCATATGCTCCTCTATAACTACTGCAATTAGTAAGTATTAATATTGTTGCTGCTGCTAGTATATGTTTTGTATGTTTCATTTAAATTCCAATAATAGTTAACATGACGAAGTCGTCCTGCATCTATGCTTTGCATCGTCCTGAATTTATTTCAGGATCTCATCCCCTGATCTCATCCAGAGTCTTTTTTTTTACAGGGTGTTCGGCTTCATTCCCATCCTTAAGTCCTGTAGCTGTGACCAAGGTGTTTGCGGTGTTAACAGTCAATACTTTTTGATCATAAGAAATAAATTATACTAGCGCTTCCCTATTTCAGCAACCTTAAATACAACTTTTTAATCTTTTAGAATAGCTTATTCCCTGCCTATGATCTGGCTCTGCAGCTGCCAAGGAAGCTGGAGCTGGATCAGGCGATACTATAGATGCTGCTAGCACGGTATAAGGCATGTCTTGCATAATCAGAGCAGTATT
>CAWVRI010000010.1:0-42597 GCA_963932595.1 uncultured Legionellales bacterium | reverse complement strand
TAAAAAAATATTTAATAAATTAGTAAGCATATGCTAGATTCAATACCAAAAATATCAACAAACCAAGAATGTCTACAGCTGTGGAAAAAAATAAACCAGAAGGAAAGAGAAAATGTCCCAAATAAAATATTAAATAACGTATTACAGGATCTAAAATCAAAGATAGTACGAAAAATTGAACAAGGAAATACAGAAACAAAAGATTACAATTTATTACAAGAAAAAACTATATATATATCTATTTGGATACTTGAAAATGATCTATCTGAATTATTATGTGTAACTATCAGCGTAGAAACACCTGACAAAAAGAAATTAGAAGAAATCGAAGCCTTAAGAGGACAGATATTAGAATTAGAAAATGACAGAACAAAAATAGCAATAGGACAAAAAAAAATTGCAGAATTTATGGAAACACCAAAGGTAAGAGAAGTAGCTCAAGCAGCTGAAGCAACAACAGCAGCAACAGCAGAAACCCCAGATCAACAAAAAACCCAGACACAACCCATCAGTAAAACACAAAAGATTCTAACATCTATAGTTATTGCTTTAGTATTTGGTTTAATTACTATTAGCGCCAGTCAAATAGGCCTATCACCAACCATGCTATTCGCTATAATATATTTTGGTTTTATCACACTAGAAATTATAAAAAACGATGATAGCAAGGTTAAAAAGGCTGCTTTAATTTTAAGCTACTGCATTGCCTACGCGGCAGCCTGGGCGCTATTTATGAATATTTATGCATACTCAGTACCTATATTAGTTTTAGCAGCACTAATTGCTATTGCTGCCCAACTATATTATAAAGAAAACACTCCCTCACATTTTCGCCAATTTTGCCTTGACATGAGCATACTGTTTTTTATAAGCACCAATGCCCCTATTAATATATTAGCTCTACTTTATAGCAGTTTGTGGCTTCATAGCTATTATGCAGCTATGATTATGTATGTAATCTTAAATTACGATTATCTCGTATCTAATAGCAGCACTGGAGAATATATAGCTGACAATCAAGACTCGGAGAATATTACTATGCCCTTCATAGAATCTCACGCGTACTACGTGTTTTTTTTCTTAGGGCTAATTTCACGCAACCCTAACTTTCCTGAAAAACTTAAAAACATAAAATGGCAAAACCTGATCTTAGGTATTATAATAGGGGCTGTCGCACTCTGGGCAACTGTTATTTTAATAGACTTAGCTGCGGGGAGCATTTTTGTTGCTTGCATAGGCGCATTACCAAATGCATTTAGCATGGTATCAGTGTTAATATTAACGCCATTTCAAGCCTATTATGAAGAATACTTTTTCAGGCATAAATTAACTGAAAAAATACAAAGTATATATGCATTATTTATAAAGAGTATATGGAATAAATATTTATGGCAAAAATATGCTGCAGAGCCAGAACTTGCAACAAATTCATACCTGGTATACTCAATTACCTCGGTGTTTTTTGCGCTAGCTCACATTGCAGCTCCTGGTAGAAATTTTAGTGTGCTCCAGTCCCTTTTAACAACACTACCTATGGGAATATTCTTCCATAAAATATATTCAGATTATGGAATTGAAGCTTCAACCGGCGTACATGCAGGGCATAATGCTTTAATATGGCTAAATATGCTGCCAATTTTCATTACAGCTACAGCACCGATATCAATAATCAATATATTCTTAGCAGCTGGCATAATTCTTTGTGGTGAAGCCATAATTACAGTAATACTCAGCAAGGCTTTTTTAGAGCCGGCATCTGAGGATAAGCCAGCACCAATAGAGTCAAGCGCTTTTAGCTACATGTGCAAGCAAGCACAAGGCTATTGCAACAGCGCTAAGAGCACCCTAAGCTCATATGCAAAACCAATATTAGGGTGTTTATAAAGCCTGGTCTAAATCGTGCTGCAAATCGTGGCATGACTCTATGCCAACAGATAAGCGCACCATATTATCACCAATACCCATTTTCTCACGCTGACTTGGGCTCAGCAGAGAATGCACCATAGTACCTGGGTGCGTTATAATGCTTTCAACCCCACCTAGGCTATTGGCAATAGTAAACATTTTGCACTTTTTCATAAATTTTATAGTGTCTTCTTTTGCTGCAGCTAGCGCAATAGTAACAACACCACCAAATCCGAAGCGCATTTGTTTTTTCGCCATCGCATGCTGCAAATGTGATTCTAAGCCAGGATAATAAACTCTGGATATTTTAGGGTGATTTTCTAGCCATCTTGCAAGATAAAGCGCATTTTCACAATGTCTTGCCATTCTTACATCTAGAGTTTTAATACCTCTTAAAACTTGCGCACTTTCAAACGGCGATAACACGGCGCCAACTGCATTTTGAATAAACGCTAGTTTATTATGCAGCAATTTATTGCTTGCAATAACCGCGCCACCAACCACATCTGAATGGCCATTTAAAAATTTTGTAACTGAGTGCACAACTATATCTACCCCCATTATAATTGGTTGCTGCAAATAAGGGGTTGCAAAGGTATTATCTATTGCGGTTAGCACCCCAGCTTGTTTTGCTATAGCTGTAATTGCTCTAATATCAGTAATTCTCAAAGTCGGGTTACTTGGAGTTTCTAACCACAACATTTTTGTATTTGGTTTTATGGCATTTCTTACTGCATTAAAATCAAGCATATCCACATAGCTTATTTCAAGACCTGTACCTGATTTTTGTAAATGATTAAACAAACGCCATGTGCCAGCATATATATCTGCAGTTACTAGAATATGATCGCCAGGATTAAACAAATCCATAACTGCTGCAATTGCAGCCATGCCAGAACTGAACGCTAGCGCGCCTGCACCCTTTTCTAGTTCAGAGAGCATATTTTCTAGCGCCATTCTAGTTGGGTTACCACTACGAGAGTAATCAAAGCCGGTGCTCACACCTGGCTCTTTTTGAGCAAAAGTTGAAGATGTGACAATAGGTGGCATAACTGCCCCGGTAACTTCATCATGCTTTTGGCCACCATGCACGACCACACTTGAGAACTCAAGCTTGTTTTTCATTTACATCTCCTGCATTAAATTACTGTCTAGAACTATGCCCTGCTCATCGATCCAGGTATCGCTATACATTTTAGATAAATAATTTTTGCCACTATCATAAACAAAAGAAACCACTCTTTTTGCAGTGGTTTGAGCTCTACAAAACTCTAAAGATGCAGCAATCATAGCACCAGTAGATGGCCCGGATAAAATATTTTCTTTTTCGAATAACAACCTTGCGGCTGCAAAAGCGCGGCCATCTTCAATCGTCATTGCAGAGCTTGCATAGGATAAATTGCAAGTTTTTGGCACAAAATCATGCCCTATTCCTTCAATTTTCCAAGCATAATCTTCTTTACAGTTAGTATTGTTTACAACATCTGCTAGCGCTGAACCTTTGGGGTCAGCTAAAATTATTTCTACATCTTTTTTCATTCCAGCAAAGAATTTGCCAATACCAGTTAAATGACCACCAGATCCAGCCCCTAAGACTATAGCATCAACATTATACTGCATTTGCCGCCATATTTCAGGCGCGGTAGTTTGCTCATGAACCAGAGGATTGGCCTCGTTATTAAATTGATCAACGTAGTAATAGGAGGGGTTTTCTTTAGCAATTCTAGAAGCAATAGCTTTAAAGTTATCTGGGTGAGAAGAAGGAGCCTTAGAGGTAGTAGTAATAACTTCAGCGCCTAGCTGTTTTAAATGAGCAACTTTTTCGGCGCTTACTTTGTCAAAAATAACAATAATAACTTTATAGCCGCGAGCTGCACCAACTTGTGCTAGTGATATACCAGTATTGCCTGCACTAGCTTCAACTATGGTACCTCCTGGCTTTAATTTGCCGCTTTTTTCAGCCGCATCAAGCATTGCAATTGCAATCCTGTCTTTAATAGAACCATTTGCGCTCATATTTTCCATTTTAAGGAATAACTCACACATTCCAGTATTAATATTTTTTACTTGTATAAGAGGAGTATCGTCTATAACATTTTGCATATTATTTATTCCTAATTTGTAACTAAATGTATAAAAACACTGGCTACATAGCATAATTTTTGTGATAATTGTAACTGTATTTTAATTTATGAAATACAAAATACTCACATTATATTAGCATGACAATGAACACAGAGAAAAGCCCTAAATCACAACCTAGCAGATGGTCATCACAATTATCATTTATTTTGGCTGCAACTGGGGCTGCAGTTGGGCTTGGCAATATATGGAAATTTCCATATGAAGTAGCTAATAATGGTGGAAGTGCCTTTGTTATAGCTTATATTGTGCTCTTACTTTGTTTAGGGTTGCCTATTTTAATAGCAGAAATAGCGCTTGGGAAATTAGGTAGAGCTAGCCCAATCACTACCATCCAAAAACTGGCAGCCAAGGCTCATGCTAGCAAAAAATGGTGTTATCTAGGCGTGCTAAGTATCGCCACTTTAATCTTAGTGTTATCTTTTTATAGTGTTGTTGCTGGCTGGTCTATAATTTATTTAATTGATAGCCTCCAAGGCACACTAATAAATGCCAACATTCAAACAGCTAATGCTTCTTGGCAAGCGATAATGAACAACCCCACCCAAATGATTATATATCATGCCATATTTATGACCTTAACCATGGGTGTGATTATTAAAGGGGTTAATAAAGGTTTAGAAAGAGCCAATAAAATAATGATGCCACTACTATTCTTATGTTTAATGGTGCTAGTGATCTTTGCAATACAAAGCCCTGGATTTGATCAAGGCTGGCACTATCTCTTAGATTTTAAATATGCAGACATAACTATTAACACCATAATTAATGCCCTAGGCCAAACTTGCTTTTCTTTAGCTATTGGCGCAGGTGCAATGCTAGTTTATGGCTCTTATGTTCAAGAAAGCACAAACTTAGGCTCTACAGCATGCATTATTGCAATAATTAATATGGTAGTTGCACTTCTGATAGGGCTTGCAATGTTCCCGATAATTTTTAGCTATAATCTGACCCCTATTGGAGGCCCTGGGCTAATTTTTCAAATTTTACCAGTAGCATTTTCACATATGCCTTTTGGCAGTATTTTTAGCAGCATATTCTTTTTACTAATATTATTTGCAGCATGGACATCATCCCTCTCAATGGCAGAGCCAGTAGTAATTATGCTGATTGAAAAAACCAAATATAATAGAGCCGGAGCATCAATTATAACAGGCCTAACTACGTGGGTTCTGGGAATAGCATCGGTACTATCTTTTAATTTATGGGGCTCATTTACAATATTAGGCAAGTGGAATATTTTCACCTTTATCACCGATCTAACAACTAACGTTATGCTACCCTCTGGCATTTTAGGATACACTATTTTTGCAGGATGGAAGCTTAGCAAAGAGTTGATTACACAAGCAATAGGCTTTAATAGCTCGACATTTACAGCAATATGGCACTTCCTTTTAAAATACATTGCGCCTTTTGCTGTAACAATTATTCTACTAAAAGAAATTTATATTTTATAATTAGCCATATTTTGTTCATTGCTTTTAATAGCATTCTAGAGCACTCTCCCCCTCTATGCTGAATAAGACTAGCTGATTAAAAATAACATATAGCAAATGGTTTCCTAGATCAGGTAATTATGCCGTAGCGTGTGGCAAGAATACTGCATTAAGAGTTAATAATACTTTTTATTAGTAGCTAGTCGGATCTATAAACTACTATTCTCCTACAATATTCGCAGCCAATCTTAGAGCTTACCTAAGCCTAGTGCCTTTGCCAATAAGTGTTTTTTTATAACTGTACTAGAATTTATGGCTTTAAGGCCAAAGCCTAAAATACCTGACACCAAACTAGAATCAGCAGTAAATGATTTTTTGATTTGCCCTAAGAGCCATAAATCAATGCCATTTTGTCCTCTGCGTATTTTTTCATAGTTAGCTAAAGCCACTTGAATATTAGCGAACTCTACTTCAGCTAAGAGCTCATTTGCAAGGGTGGCAGCATCGAGCAGACCATAGTTGACACCTTGACCCGCTAGAGGATGTACAACATGCGCAGCATCACCAATAATTGCAGCATTTGCGCCAATATAACTATTAGACTGCATTGCCTTCAATGGAAAGCTAGAACGCCTAGAGACTAGCTTAATATCGCCACATTTATAGTCACTCTCGCGGCTTAGCTTTTTTGTAAAATCATGTTCTGACAAAGCCATTAGCTCGCGCGCTATATCAGTGCGACAAGACCACACCAGCGATAAGGTATTCAAGTCTTGTAATGGTAAAAGTGCAATAGTGCCAGTTGCAACAAATTTTTGCCATGCGGTATTGTTATGGCCTTTAGCCGCTGAGATAGTGGTAACTATGGCCTCTTGATCGTAGTTCTCAGTACTACTGGTTATATTTAAGGCCTTTCTAGTCCAAGAACTAGCTCCATCGGCCCCAACTAATAGCCCAGCACTTATTTTGCGCCCACTTGTCAGCAATAGCTCATAAGCTTGCCCTCTGCTTAAACTCTTAGCCTCGTGCCCACAAAATAGTGTGACATTAACATGCTCTTTAGCTTTTTGCCACAACGCATCTTCTAATACTAGATTATTTACAATAGCTCCTAAATCATTATAACCAAACTCACTTGCATCAAAAGCAAGGCTGCCGATACCGCCAGCCTGCCACACAAAAACCTTGTCATAATAACTATAGCTAAAACTAGCTAGCTGTAATTTTTTTAATAACTTTAAACTTGCATGATTAAGCGCACACACCCGGCCATTGTCTATCCTCATGCTAGGCTCATCATCACTAACTAAAGCTATTTTAAGGGTAGTATTTTGCGCCATAATATTTGCAAAAGTTAAACCAACTATACCAGAACCAACAATCACAATATCATAACAATCATTATTATTCATAACTAAACCTAAACATCTAAAATTCTAGCTGCAAAATCATAGTCAGCATTGCCAAAACCAATATTAGTAATTTTTCTTGCCATGGGCAAAGACGCGCCTACAGTTGATAGCCCAAAGGATCGCAATATATTAAGTCCAGTATTACTAACACCAAACAGGCGTACTAAGTATTTAATTTGCTGATAATTAGCTGTATGGTCATCTAAACGCAAAATATTATAGCGCTCTGCAGCTAGACTATCCCAAACTTTAAAGTCCGATAACACTTCGCACATAACTGCAATATCTCTGATTGCAAGGTTCAAACCTTGCGCAGTTATAGGTAATAGTTGATTTGCAACTGAGCCTAAAAAAACCAGCCCCGGCAAAGTTATTTTTTCTGCTCGCTGCATAGTAACAGGATAAGACATAAGCCTAGAGGCAAGCCCCGTAATTTTGCCAGCAGATTTACCTAAATCATGTTGCGCTAATGACATTAATTGCGCAGGATCTAGCTTTAACCGCGCTTTTGCCTTATGTTGTGGCAAAGTCCAAATAATACAGGCATGATTCTCTAACCCAGGTATAAGTGCAATAGATCCCGGGCTCAAAAAACGCTGCGATGCTGCATTTTTTATAGCGTCCATAGCCACATGAAATAGCACTGCAGTATAATCAAAACTTTCACTTATAACCTTAACATTACTAAGATCACGCACAGTAGAGTTGTATCCATCTGCAGCAAGCAATAGCTTAGTACGAATACTGCTCACAGCACCATCTTTATTGTAATAAAGCTCTCTTGCGCCCTCAACATCACAGCTGATTTTAGTTAACTCACACTCACTAAAGCAGGTGATGTTTTCATGCTGTTGCAGTTTTGTTATGAGCTTGTTTAGAAGTAGATCTGCAGCTATGGTTTTGCCTAAGCAGCTTTCATTTAAATCTTTTGCAGAAAGACGAACTCTACCAAAATGGTCTCTAGCAGATATTATGCATTTATCAATACTAGTTACCGATTCAGTCATGACATCCCCTAGACCTAGAGCTTCAAATATTTTTAAACTAGTTGCATTTATGACTAAATTTATTTTATCAGCTTCAACTACTGGAGCTATCTTCTTCGCGTCAAGAACAGCTATTTGAACATTTGTTTTAGCCAGTGCGAGCGCAGCCAAAATGCCGACAATGCCGGCACCCACAATGGTCACATCATAATCTTTCATCGCTAAAATGAACCGACTAAATGCTCAAGATGAGCAACTTCTTTAGGCACCGCCGCAGTTAATACTTGCGCCTTCCCATTCATAATAGCAATGTCATCTTCAATTCTAACTCCAATGTTATGCCATTTTTTGTCAATATTTTTAGCGTCACTTGCAATATAAATGCCCGGCTCAACTGTAAAAACCATACCATCTTGCAATGTGCGAGATGTGCCATCTTTATTTTTATACGAGCCTACATCATGAACATCAAGTCCAAGCCAATGCCCAAAGCCATGCATATAATATTCTTTATAACCATTTCTTTTAACTATTTTAGCTGCGTCTCCTGTTAATATATTCAAATTTATTAACCCGATAGTGATCTCTAAAGCCGCAATATTAGCAAGCGTGTCCCAAGCGACTCCTGGCTTTGCTGCCTCAATAATTTTATGCTGCGCTAATAACACGATCTCATATATAGCTTTTTGCTCAGGGCTAAACTTGCCGCTGACAGGATAGGTTCTGGTTATGTCAGAGGCATAGCAATCAAGTTCAGCTCCAGCATCTACTAACAACAAGTCTGCACTATTCAACTGAGCTTTATTAGCAGTGTAGTGTAAAGTGCATGCGTTTTTGCCAGCTGCAACAATGCTGCCATAAGCGACATCTCTACAGCCTTGTGACACAAAGCCTTCTAACAACAAGGCCTCTATTTCATACTCAAACATGCCAGGTCGACACCTGCGCATAGCATTTATATGAGATAGCGAGCTGATATCGGCGACCTCAGACATAATCTCAAGTTCATGCTTATCTTTATATAATCGCATTTCAGCTAATATTGGATCAAGTTCGTGGGTCTTTTTTGTCTTTAAATCTGCAGCAGTAAATATTTTTTGCATTAGTCCTTGTGCATGGGCACGTGATTTTGACAAACAAAAAATATTTTTTGTATCTGCTAAATAATCAGCCAACTTTTTATTTAGAGCAGTAATATCAAAGGAATGATCTAAATCAAAAGCCTCTTTTGCACCCTTTGGGCCAAGGCTTCCACCCACCCACTTTGCTTCTTCAGCATCTAGGCTTTCACAAAACATTACTCTTTCATATCCAGTTCTGGTGGTTTTTAATACGAATACTGAGTTTTTTTCTTCAAACCCAGTTAAATAATAAAAATTACTCTCCTGCCTATACGGATAATAAATATCTCTGTTTCTAGGCGCTGGATTTGCTGCAAATATAATAACAGCAGCATCACACCCTAATTGCTTAGCTAAAGCCCCGCATCTTTTTTTAATAACTTTTTGCATAAAATCCTTTTGTGAATGTAAATTACTTATTAGCTTAATATAGTAACTATACTGAAATTACTGATGAAAATATATTTTTTTATAACATAGATTGACCTCTATTACATAGTTGTCTATTATTTGGTTAAGATAATGCCTAAGACATAATATTTAATGGAGCAACCTACTATGGAAGATAACAATCTGTGCAGAAAGATGCTAGCAATAGAATCTAATCTTAGAGCACTGTTAGCAGAAAGAGAGCAAGCTAAAATAGAAAACTCCTATCTAAGAAAAAAGCTTACGAAAATTACTAGGGAAAATTCTCAACTTAACGAGAAAATTAGAGTAACCTCAAAAAGCATTAAAAGTTTAATCAATAATATAAAAAATAACCAACATGGATAACAAAAGCATAATAGTGCCTATTGAGATATCAGGCAAAAAATATGATATCAAATGCCCAGAAAATGAAAAATCTAATTTACTACAAGCTGCAGCCGTAGTACAAAAATATATGACTGAGATTAACAATCCTAATAATGAAAAAAATATAATAATGACAGCATTAAAACTATCACATGAACTCATATGTATAGAAGATAAAGAACGTATAGCTGCTGAAACACAAGCCAATAATGGCCTAGCTCAAGTCACCTCATTTGTTGACAATCTAGACAGCTTGCTAACAGAGAACTTGCAAAAAAATGGAAAATAAGTTATAATGAATCAATAGGGGCATTAAGTTTAGTATATTTTCTAGAATCGTTAAATACTGAACTCGGGAAAGCTAGTTTTTTGGTTACGGTTGCACATATCCACACGTCTGGAGAGTCTGAAGTAACACCACCTATTCCCACCTATACAAATAAGAGATTCAGAACTTTATCTAAATTTGTGCCCCTACCTTATAAAAAGTGATGCAGGAACTATGCATAAAACTCAAATACGCAAACATATAAGTTACAAGAAAAAATGTTTAACTCAAACAAAAATTTCAAGTAGCTCCCAAAATTTTTGGCTCCAGCTCTCAAAGCATAACGCATTTATTGCAAGTACCCATATTGCATTTTATTATCCATTTAAAAATGAACTAGATGTTATGCTAGCCTTGCGCCATGCAATAAAAGCAGGCAAAAAATGCTACTTACCATATATAGAAAATAGCAGTAATACTTTAAAATTTATATATTTTGATGACGATACCTCTCTTACCCAGGGCCCATACGGCATAACTTGCCCGATAGTAACAAGCAGCAGTTTATTTATTGCCCCCAACGCACTTGAACTAGTTATTATGCCGGTGGTTGCCATAGACAAATATAACAATAGAGTGGGTATGGGCAAAGGCTATTACGATAAAACTTTTAGTTTTAAAAAAGTCCCAAATAACAAACCAACATTAATCGCAGCATGTTATGAATTTCAGCTAATACCCAATATAGCTCCAGATCCGTGGGATATTCAGCTTGATGACTATATTATTGCCTAATCTATGCTTCATTGTCATATCTTAACATGCTATATTAAATAACAACCTCAATAGCTCAAAAGAAATTAAACATGATTAAGGCACGACCCGCAACAATAACTGATAGCCAAGATCTTTTCATATGGCGTAATGATAACCATACTCGACTAATGTCTAAAAACCCATTACCAGTGACAATTCCTGAGCACGAACATTGGATGGCCACAATACTTTGTAATAATAATAAATGTTTATTAATTTGTACGAACTCACAACATAAAAAAATAGGCATGGTGCGCTTTGATATGTTGGATGAAATCACTGAAATATCAATTAATATCGCCCCTATCCATCGCGGTAAAAGCCTCGCAACGGCCTGCCTAAAAAGTGCAATACAGTATTTTAAAACTAATTTCAGTAGCGATAAACCTTTAACTGCAGCAATTAAAAAAAACAATACAGCTAGCCAGAAATGCTTTCAAGCTATAGGATTCATCCTAACCACATCAAGCGATAACATTAATTATTATACTTTAAATCTAATCAGCTAACTGGAGATAATACGATGACATGTGAAAATAGAATCCAAGAATTAAAACAATATATTTCAGAAATAGATGTGGGCACTGCCTATGCTATGCAAAAAGATGGTGCCATTATAATTGATGTTAGAACCTTGGCTGAATATGAGCAATCACATATACAAAATTCTGTATATCTTGGCAGAGATTTTCTCGAATTCAAAATAGAGGAAGTTGTACCCAATAAAAAAAGCAAGGTAATAATGGCTTGTGGTGGTGGCTTCCGCTCACTATTTGCGGCAGAAAGCTTAATAGCTCTTGGTTATAACCAGGTATATAATATGCAAGGCGGCTTTAAAGCTTGGCACGCCAGCAACCTGCCTATAACAGAACATGAATAATATTATTTTACACTGCACTGGCTTAAATTTTATAAGGCTGTGAATGATTTTAATTTATGAGTCCCGATCGTGAGATTCCGGCATAACCCCAGAATTACTCTAGGCTGACTATGGTGACTTCACCCTAGGATGAAACGACACTAAAAGCAAGACGGCACGGAATATTGACCTTAAGCACAATTAATAACATCTACCCCACCTGCACCCGCAACTAAAATGGTAGCTGGTTTTTCAGCTACAAATATGCCATGACAAACTAAACCTGTAATATTGTTTAGCCTCACATCTACAGCATGAATATCAGTTAAATCCAGGCCATAAACATCTAAAATAATATTACCATTGTCAGTAATAAAACCTTCTCTATAAACAGGAGTGCCACCAATAGCTATAACTTGCCTGCCCACATAACTTCTGGCCTCTGGCATAACCTCAATTGAAACAGCAGCCTGATTTCCTAGCACAGAGACCATTTTAGCTTCATCAACAATACAAATAAATTTTTTGGCAATAGCTGCCACAATTTTCTCTTGGGTTAAAGCACCACCACCACCCTTTAGACAATAACCTGACCGAATAACCTCATCAGCCCCATCAATATACACTGGAATATCTGGCTGAGAATTTGTATCCAATACCGGAATACCAAAGTCTAACAGCAATTTCTTTGTAGCCTTAGAGCTCGCAACAGCCCCATCAATATCATGTTTTATGTTAGCTAGCTCTGCAATAAAAAAATTAACAGTGCTTCCGGTTCCAACCCCAACCACGCTGCCCTCTTCTACATATGAGATTGCAGCTTTAGCCGCCGCAATCTTTAAATCATCTTGCATAACCACCCCTATTATTCAATACCACTGTGTCTTAACAAAGCCGCAACATTTGGCTCCCTACCACAAAAATTAATAAATAGTTCTTTAGCATCATATGTGCCACCTTGCTCTAAAACTTCAGTAACAAATTTAATACCTAGATCTTGGTTAAATATACCCACATCTTCAAATAATGAAAAAGCATCTGAGGACAAAACTTCAGCCCATTTATAACTATAATAGCCAGCAGCATATCCACCAGCAAATATATGCGAAAAACTATGCTGAAATCTGTTATCCTTCCATACAGGAGCAACTGCATACTGCGCTCTTGCCTTATCTAATTCTGCCTGAATATCTGCCACCGAATTAATCTTATTATTTGCATAAATATTTATATCAAACATGGCAAATTCTACCTGCCTCATCATCTGCATTCCACTTTGAAAGTTTTTACTCAACAATAATTGTTTGCGCATATCTTCAGGTAAGCTAGCACCTGTTTTATAATGCTTAGCTAAAATATCTAGACCTTCTGTGGTATAACACCAATGCTCTAAAAATTGACTAGGAAATTCAACTGCATCCCACATAACACCAGAAATACCCGAAATATCCGCATAATCAACTTGAGTTAAAATATGATGTAGGGTATGGCCAAACTCATGAAATAATGTCACAACATCATCATGAGTAAGCAAAGCCACGCCACCTGAAGGCGGGCTAAAGTTACAATTTAAAAATGCAATAGGATGCTGCAAATCACCAGCAGTGGTTATTCTGCGGACCCGACAATCATCCATCCAAGCACCACCACGTTTTTGCGGGCGCGCATATAAATCAGTATAAAAATAGCCTCGCAGCTTTTCATTTTTATCAAATACTCCAAATAATCTAACATCTTCATGCCAAATGCCATCGCTATCAACTGGGCATATTTTAAGAGCAAAAACTTTAGCCACTATTTCAAATAACCCTGCCATAGCCTGATCTACCGAAAAATATTCTTTATAAGAGAGCGATGAGTAACTATATTTTTTAAGTCGTAGTAATTCACTATAAAAAACCATATCCCATGCTTCACACTCAAGGTTATGCTCTTGTTTTATAAAGTCGGTTAATTCTTTATATTCATTCTTAGCTTGCTTGATAGTTTTATCTGCTAAACTTGTTAAAAATTCGGTCACTTCTGCTATATCATTTGCCATTTTAGTTGCAAGAGAAAAATCTGTATAAGTTTCAAACCCTAGTAATTTAGCCTGCTGCTGCCTTTTTTGCAAAATAGCTAGCATCAGCTCTGAGTTATCCCATTTCCCGCCATTTAGGCCAACTTCAGATGCACGAGTAACATACGCTTTATACAAATTTTCACGCAAACTTCTATTTTCAGCATAACGCATTACTGCAAGAAAAGTTGGGGCATCTAAGCTAAACCCCCAGCCAGCGTGATCTTTACTCTTAGCAAGCTCTCTTGCAGCATTAACTACAGACTCTGGAATACCTTCTAATTCTTCTTTAGCATTAACATATAGTGTATAACCATACGTTGCATCTAGTAGGTTTTGCTCAAAATCATTGGATAACTTAGAGAGGCTGGTTGATAGTTCTGATAGCTCTGCTTTTTGCGCTTTAGCCAAGTGCACACCAAACAATTGAAAGTCACGAATATTATTGCTAATAACTTTTTTTTGCCCCACATCATACTGCGCATATTCTGCAGAAGCCTGAATAGCTTCAAATGCATTATAAAGAACAACATTATGGCTAAGGTCAGTATAATATTCAGTTATGGCTTCTAGCGCGACTTCATAGGCAGACCTTAACTCTTCTTCTGAGCAAACAGCATGAATATGACTAATCATAGACCATACTTTTGCTAAATTATCATCCATTTCTTCTAATGGAACAATAAGATTATCCCAAGTAAAGCTCTCTTGCTCTAATAATTTTGCTGTAGAGACAACATTCTCTGCTACAATATCTTTAATTAAAGGCGCGACCTCTTTAGCATCCAATGCTTTAAAATCAGGGAAGTCAGCGTTAGCAGCAGCATATAGTTTTGCAGCCATAATATCTCCGTAAATATAAATAATTACATTAATGGTACAACTATAAAAATATTGCTTCAATCAAATTTGTGCTGTAACTTAAATTATTTATGAAGGATCAATCATGCCAATCGAAACTTACCTAGGAATAAAGCCGAAAATAGCAACCACCGCATGGGTGCACTCTACTGCAACTATAATAGGCAAGTGTGATATTGGGCAGCATACCTCTATATGGCCAGGCAGCATTTTACGCGGCGATGTAAATACTATAACCATTGGGAATAAAACCAATATTCAAGATGGTACTATTATTCATGTAACCCATAAAGGCCCTTTTTCAGGAGAAGGGAAAGCAGTTGTTATTGGCTCTAATGTAACCATTGGGCATGGAGTAATCTTGCATGCTTGTAACATTGAAGACTATGCTTTTATTGGAATTGGTAGCACCGTGCTAGATGGCGCCATTATTCGATCTGGGGCGATGGTAGGAGCTGGCAGCCTTGTAACTGGCCACCAAGATTTAGCTGGCGGCTTTTTGTATCTTGGGCAACCAGCTAAACAAATTAGGCCTTTAACTAAGGCAGAACAAGAAAATATCACATATAGTGCAGAGCATTATGTGCAGCTAGCAAATAACTACAAGTAAAGCTTAAGTTGTAGCTACTACCTTTTCCTTTATAACTTTTGGCAAAGTTATTCCAGTTTGACCTTGATATTTACCAGCACGATCTTTGTATGAAGTGGCACAAATAGTATCTGACTCTAAAAATAAAAACTGTGCCACGCCCTCTCCTGCATATATTTTAGCCGGCAAGGGTGTAGTATTAGAAAACTCTAAAGTCACATGCCCTTCCCACTCTGGCTCTAGCGGGGTTACATTTACAATAATGCCACACCTTGCATAAGTAGATTTTCCGAGGCATACAGTCAAGATATTTCTAGGAATCTTAAAATATTCTACTGTTCTTGCAAGCGCAAATGAATTAGGCGGAATAATACACACATCTGTGGTTTTACGTACAAAGTTACTCTCATCAAAGTTCTTTGGATCAACTACGCTGGAGTTGACATTAGTGAATATTAAAAATTCGTTTGCGCACCGGACGTCATAGCCATAACTAGATAATCCCCAAGAAATAGCGCCACTGCCATTTGCATTAGTTTTAACTTGTTTTGGCTCAAACGGAGCAATCATATCCATAGCTTCTACTGCATTACAAATCCATTTATCAGACTTTATAGGCATTGCATTACCCCTTAATAAAAAACATAGTTAGGTTATTTCACCCCTGGAAAATTTCTCATATAATCTTTAGGAACCATACTTAAATAATATCCTAATTTTATCGCAATATCTAAATAAAAGTTTGCAGTATTTGGGTTAGTTGCAGGAGGTGCAGCTTTATCACAACCGATCTGAATATTACGATCTAGTGGCACCATGCCTAAAAAGTTATAATCACTCTCTGTAGCTAAGCTCTCACCACCATTTTCACCAAAAATATGACTTTTATGATTACAATTTTCACAGACATGATAGCTCATATTTTCAACTACACCCAAAATTGGCACATTAGTTGTCGCAAACATTTGCGCGGCTTTTTTTGCGTCTAGTAAGGCAACATCTTGTGGAGTTGTAACAATAACAGCTCCTGTTACCGGAATCTTTTTTGCAAGAGTTAAGGCAATATCACCAGTGCCAGGAGGCATATCTATAAATAAATAATCTAACTCTGGCCAATTAATATCATTAACCAGTTGTTCCAGTGCTCTGCTAACCATAGGGCCGCGCCATATTATGGGAGAATCTTGGGTTAAAAAGTAACTAATAGAGGCCGTCTCAACCCCAAAAAGCTTTATTGGCTCTAGCGATTTTGAATCACCCATCTCAAAATCATACCCCATAATTTTTGGCTGACTGGGGCCATGGATATCAGCATCTACCAAGCCCACTTTTGCTCCCATCTGTTGCATAGCAATTGCCAAAGAGCTAGCTAAAGTAGATTTCCCAACCCCCCCTTTACCAGAGGCAATTGCAATAATGTTCTTAACTTTTGGCAAACCACGCACTATATTTTTAATTTTATGTGGGATAATTTTCGTGCTGATTTTTATGGTGTACTCGCTAGGGATTGCTGACTGTATAAGTCTGAGCAATATATTTGCATGCTTACCTAAATAATAATTCAATACTATTTTTATATCTGTGGCTTCTATTGCAATCACTGCGCTGTAAAGCTTATCTTGCTGGTTTATATCAAACTCAGCTAACAAATATTGCTGAATAATATTTTCTATTTGTTGTTTCAAATCACGTACTCCTAATTATAAACCCAAGCTAAATATAGATAGCATATAATCTGTAATATACCCAAAAGGCACAGCACATCCCAAATATGCCGCAAGAACACCAGCAAGCAAACCAAACAAATGGCCTTCCCAAGAAGAAGACTCATCGGTTGGCACAACAGAAAACAATATACTGCCTAAGTAATAAAAACACAGCACACCAACAACCACACTAGAAACTGAGCTTGTATAATAAGCGCTATATAAAATATAACCCATATAGCCCATGATTAAACCACTAGCGCCAACATGAATAGCCTTGCGCCCGCACAGCCAAACCCCTAGCCCACCTATGATAATAATCGTAACTGTTGCGCAAATAGCAGCAGGAATACCTAATGATAACATACTGGATAACAGAATAAATAAAGGTATAGAATTAAAAAACACATGGCTAAAACCATAATGTATAAATGGCGAGAAAACTATGCCGATCAAACCATAAATTTTACGTGGCACCACTCCAAGTAAGCAAAGCTTATTACCTAGTAAAGAGTTTACAACTTGGATAATCCACAGCACACCTATAATTTGCAATACATCTATCGCATTATTTTTCAGATTTGCTAATAACCCTAGTAATTCAGAAACAATCGTAATATCACCAATATTATAAGCCATTTAATCTCTCACTTAAGGTTTTTCTTTAAAATAATATTGTAATAATATTGCTCGTAGATATCAATTGCTACCGTAGCAACCTAAATTTTAAGACCAAGATTTGAAAATTCCCCCCTCTCAGCGTTGTAATTCCATTAGCTAACCTTCTCAGTTATTTATGTGGCATATTTTGATTATGAACATTTTAAAAAGCTCACTGGACGATTTCACAACCTATTTGTGCAAGCACTATAACAAAAAGGTTATTATCTAATGGCTTGATTTTCGAATTCAAAGCCAATGGCAATCCAGATAAACGGCTAGCAAACGCAAACAATGCGGCAACACAAATATAATAAAAGATTTAAAACAACAAAATTAACAACCAAAAGACAATATTGAACATTATATATAGCTGTGCTAAAGTAATGCTAGTTATTTGATTAGGTTTAGATTATGAAAAATATTAAAGTTTATTATTTAATTATAGCATTGTTTTTTACTAATATATGTTTTGCGGTAGGCCCAACTATCAGAAACACCACAACAGACTGTACTGTGACCGTTTCTTTAGCTGATGGCAATGGGTTAGATATAATAATAGATAAGAACCCAAATAACCCGCTAGACATCTCACACAAATTATACCCTTATGGCTCAAAAAAAGGCTCTAACATCTGGGTATTAGATGATAAGTTGATAGCAACTAATAGCGAGCTTAGGATAACATTCAAACCAGAGGCATCATGCATTGGCGCAAATCTGGATATTGCATCTGTTAGAATAAAATATAACGTCCACTACTATGTAGACGACTACTACGACACCCAAGACAAAGAATATAAAGCCAGGTATTCTTCTGACGCTTGATTATATTCTATTCCAAGTACTGAGCCGCAAGCCACACAACAAAAAAGACAATCAAAACCAACATTTTAACTGGATCCTGCTATCAAGTAGCAGGACGTAGGCGGAGGGCAGCAGCAATATCGTCGCTGGACCCTGCGCTCAAAGCTACAGCGAGTAGGTGGTGGGTGTCCTATTGCTTCTCTCTTTAACTGGATCCTGCTATCAAGTAGCAGGAAGTAGGCGGAGGGCAGCAGGACGCAACCGTAGTAGGACGTAGGTGGAAGGTGGCAACAATATCGTCGCTAGGCCCTATGTTCAAAGCCACAGCGAGTAGGCGGAGGGTAGCCCTATTGACTTTACTACTTGTCACTCATCATCTTTTGTCCACCAGCAACTTCTGCTTTCCCAGATTGCGCTCCACTTAAAGCATCTGAGCCAGAAGTCATTTGACCAGGAGTCTCAGTTGAAGATTTAGCAAGCTTACCTGAAGCATCTTCAACCCCACCTTTTACCTCTTCTAACCACTGCTCTTCATCAGATCTATCAACAGGAACACCAATCCAGCGCATAATTTTATTTGGCACGACATATATCATGCTGAATGCTTGTGTAATAAAAGTTAACACGACATAACAATACAATAATAACGCAAAAAATATACTTACCGCTGCACCTTTACCGCCAATAGCCAAAATAGCATTTGCAAAAAACATCTGCATAAAATATAAAAATATATAATTAAATAAAGGGAAAGTAACATAACAGAGCAATACTGCAAAAATAAATCCCAACACCATAGCGACAGGCCTAATCATAACTGCAAAAATTAACATCAAACATAATTCTGCCCTCCCAAGCACATCATGCCCTACCGGATGCGCTATGCCTAAAGCCACAACTGGAGCCGCTACCATTGCTTCAATTACTCCTATAATCCAGTTTATAGCCGCTAGTAAAAAGATTAAAAATGGAATCATAGGCGCATAAATACCTAGCATTAAACCCAAGGTTATAAGAGGCACAGTTGCCCCAAATAAAATAGGTAACCACAAGTAGTTATATGCTATCGACATTTGCAACAACATAATTTGTACAGAAGCAAGACCTGATAGAGCAGGAGCTATTATTCCCCCAAAAGGATAAGCTATACTCGTTTGCAACACATATATAATTGGTGCTAAAAATGAAAAAGGAAATAACGCTAGATTAATAGGGAAAGTGAACTTTGCAGCCAGGAATATGGTATTAGCCATTGCATTGGCCATGCCAGCAAGGACCGTAAAACCGACATAATATCCCAAATATTGGATTAACAAATTCATATTATCCATAAAAGCTTCAATTGCCATGTATATTAAAAATGTTGATGACTCCTCAACAACTGCAATCCCAAAACCTCTAACTGCTGTAACTGGATCTTGCGTATTTGCGGTTAAAAAATACTTCTGCCAAGTCACAAGAATTTTTGCAATAAACCAATTAATTTGCAAATTCATTATGTCACCATAATTCTTATTAACAGTAAATGGAGAAAAATTCCCAATAAAAGAGAAAGCATCCCCAGCACCATTAAAAAATAAATTACCCGCATTTGGCATATTATTAGCACGCAAATCTATACTTTTAACACCAGAGTTTGATAGATTTATACTCTCAGGAGCAGCAATGCTAGAAGTATCTAGACCATTTTTACTTGTCTTGGCTATTGTCTTTATCTTATTACTATATGAATCATTAATATTAGTATCAGTAAACATAGTTGCGCCAGCATAATTTATTTGAGCAGCAATAATCTTATATAAATCAGCTTCAGGCCCATTATATTCTACGTTTCCTGAGTTAAGATCAAATGTATTGTTATTTTCCCCAGAACCTAAAGATAAAACTGACCTAATCTTAGCTATTATTTGCTTTAAAAAGCTATTTTCACTGACGCCTCCACCAGTACTTAAAGACAAATCTGACATAACAGATGATGGCATTAAACTTGTAATAGCATCAGCGAGTGCTGTAGTTAAAGAATTATTAACTTTGGCATAAGAATCAGTATCATTTGTGAAATCAGAATTTGTAACTTCATTTAGTACATACCTTGGAATAGTGATAACACTAAGACTGCCTGGCACAAAAATCTTATTTAACGATACCATTAGAGTTTCTGTAGTATTTGAACTGTTAGACACTAGCTGATAATAGCTGCTAGCAGCTATTATCCAACCACCATTATCAACAATAGTATTATTATTAGAGCCCAAAACTTGAGTAAATGGATTCACAGCTAAGGATGAATCTAAACTATCTTGTAGCAGGATTGCTATTGGGGCAAGTGAGTTTGCTAGAATACAATCAGTACTGCTTTTACATTGCCCATAATCACCGGTGAAATAGCCTTTTTTTAGATCATCAGATGTAGAACTTTGATCACTAGCTATTGCATAATAATTATTGAATTGATCAAGAGCTATATTATTAACAGAAGTAAAAGCTTTATAAACAAGAGCAGAAACTAAGGTTTCAGCATTACTCCAGAAATCAGAGGATGTGTCTAGTGATGATGCAGATGTATAAATTGAGTTGGTATTACTAAATACATAACTACCACAATTGTACCCTGAAGGAACATTATTAGAAGGAGTATTGTTATAACCAAAAGAATAAGGAGCTAAACCGTTATAGGACGAATTAGTGAAATTAAAATCATAACACGGTGCATCAGGGTCGATTGCTGAAGAACAAGTAGTCGTGCCAGTGTAACTAGCTTCAGTAGTATTTGTTACGCCCTTAGCAATATCTATTGAAACTTTATTTTTTGCATAAGCTTGGCGAGCAGAATAAAAACAAAATTGAGAATTAAATAATTCTTGTACTAATGCCTCAGCACCACTATAAGAAGTAGAACTGTTGCTGCTAATACTAGAGGTTGCACCATTTAGGCTGCCATAAGTATTAAATACACTAATAGCAGCGCCCCATACACTATTAGCAAGACCGATACCAACCAAAGTAGCCCACATTAAAAAGGTTTGTAGCACTGAATAACCATTGTATACTGGAATTAAAATAGATGTGCCTAATACCGGCCTAAATAAAGACCAAGCTATCGGTGTTCTTTCACCCATAGCCTTACCTTCTTCTGCTGTTTTCATGGTGCTTAATATTACAGAGTAAGTAACTAACATCCCCGCTATAAGAAATAAGCCTTGATTAAAATAACCAAATAATAATGATGTAAGACCACCAGCACCTTGGGTCACAGTTGGCAGCATACCTGAAAAATCACCAAATATACTTGAAAGCAAAGCTGATGATACATCTGTTGCTAAATTAACATCAAGCAGATCTGAAGTATCTATCCAGCTATAATCAGTACTAATTAAGTTTGCAGCACCATCAGCCATAGCTATACTGCAACATACCAAAAATATAATCAATATACTTGTTTTTTTATTATACTTCATCATGAATCACCATCACCCTTTGGTTCGCCAGGTAAGCCAGCAGGTGAGCCAGCAGATGAGCCAGTAGATGAACCAGCAGGTGAGCCAGTAGGTGGGACAGCAGGTGGGACAGCTGCTGCGGCTGCTGCGGCTGCTGCGGCTGCGGCATCACTATTATCTCCTGCAGCATCATCACTATTAGAACCTCCTCCTGGAGCGCTTTGACCAGTTGAAACAGACCTAACATTAGAATTAGCAGATCCTCCCCTTTCATAACCTCCTTGTACTTTATAATCACCCACGCCAGAGCTCCTAGCGCTATCACCAGCAGCACTAGCAGCGCCACCTGAAATATCTGAAACCCCAGTTTTCGCCCCTCTTACCATTTCCATTGCAGATGAGCTGGTTTGATCTTGTGGCATACCTATCCATCTCATTATTTTATCAGGAATTTGATAAATCAAACTAAATGTTTGTGATAAAATAGCGATACAGCAATAAGTATATACAATCATAAGACTAGTTCCGCCCAATAATTTAGATCCAGCAGAATTACCCTCAATAGCCTCAAATGCTTGAATAAATAACACTGCAAAACTAATATTTAATAACCTCATTGCAACATACGACAAACTAATTGCCAAAATAAAACCTATAATGATAGCCGCAGGCCTAATAAAAACTGCCAATAGTAACATTGCAGATTGCTCGGCTTTACCCAAAAAATCAGCGCCTTTAGGATGTGTAATTCCCATAGCAATCATAGGGGCTGCCACCATGGCCTCAACAACAGCAATAACCCAACTAATAACCCCTGAAAAAAACAATAAAAAAGGTAAAAAAGGTATATACATGTAAAGCATAATACCAATTGTCATAAATATAACTGCAACTACAGCTGCAACAGGCATCCAGGCCATTAATAAAGTCTTATGGATCGTAGTCAATATTGAAATAATAATATTCATAGCTGTGAATCCAAATACTGCCATCTGCCCGGTACCTGTTTGTAATACACTTAAAATAGCACCAAATACCCCAGCAGAAGTAATTAACCAACTTGCAGCACCTACTGCAGTATTTTTTAAATTACGGTAAACATTTTCTATAGTGTGGGTTATATAACCAATTGAAAAAATTAAAGCATCTTTTCCTACTTCCTTTAGGCCTGAGATTGGGTCGGTCTGCTTTGCATCTTCGGGATAATTTTCTGCATAAATTGCTCCTAATAAACCCCAACCTTCTTCTGTAAGACAACCCTTACAATTAGCCAAAGAGGTACACTTATTTTTACACTGAGAAGTAGTGCCTGGCAAAGATTTAGAAACAATATCATAGGCAAAAAGGTCTTTAGGTTTTAAGTTGCCATTTTGCTTATAGGGATTAAAGCCTAACACCTTACCTACTACCTGGGTAACAAGTGCAATCATACCATTTACGATTGGACGCTGATTACCCATATTCATTATATCAGTCCCTAATTCGCCCGGGGTATAATCATTACGTGCAAACACATTAATATACTTTACTAGCATGTCATCGTAGTAACTATTTAGCAGAGAGGTATCTGAACTAACGGTGGAAATTGCAGTACTGTATAAATACTGAATCATATCTTTATAGCTAAATACTTGAGTTAATAGGGTTCCAGCATTATCCCAAGCAGCTGTTGCTGTTTTGTCTAAATATAAACTATTGCATAAGTTAGCGCCACTATAACCAGAGTTTTGTGTCATGCATAACTTATAGTCACTGTTGGCAATAATATTATTACTAGAATATCCAGATATTGAATATGGCATCATACAAACATAATCATACAATGTAGTAGCACTACATGATGCGCTACTTATTGATGTCATATCATAGTAATGAGAGACTGCCAGCATCCAACCTTCAGAAGAAGCAGTTTGCACCCAGTCTGGGCAACTATATTTTGGATTACTCGCCGTTTGAGAAAGTTGATAGGCTCCCACATATTGTGCATATAAACTTGCAATAGAAATCACATTAGTTGCAGTATTACAATTAGCCTTGGTGCCTGGCTCAACGTAGCTAGGGCATATACTACTTGCCGACTTATTTTCTAAAGTTACGTATAAATTCTTTGCAAAAGACATAACTGTAGCAGCAATAGTTATAATATTAGATGCATTTGATAAATATAAGTCAGTAGAATTATCGGCGCCATCTGCGTTAATCTCAGGAACTGTACCATCACTGCAACCAGCTGGAACTTGATACTCACCACACTGACAGTTATAGCTGCTTACCCCTGAAGAGCTAACAAATCTTGTGCCAAAACATAAGGCTTTATTCTCTTCGACAAAATAACCATAATCATCTGACATTGGTTTAGATGTCTTATTAATGGCAGCAGCAGCCACATCATAGTTATACACTGCTTGGGTGCATAATGCTGAACGCAGCAATACAGCAACCGGCACTCCAGTTTCAATTGACGTATTATAAGAACCATTAGGATCAGAAGCACCCATAGCTAAGCCTTCTACCGTAGCTGAATTTTCAGAATTTGAGCCATAAGTATTTTGCATAGGTGATGAACTGAAGCCACCATTAGTTGAAATCATTATAACAGATTGTGTCCACAAATAATTGGCGAAACCTATCCCCTGTATTATTGTCCACATTATAACAACTTGCACTGCACAATAACCATTTACAAAAGGCACAAGGCTAGAAAGCCCGACTCCTGCCCTTATCACAGTAAAATAATTAAACTTATTACCTAAAGTTTTACCATCATTTGCAGTATCTATAACCGTCACAAACATAGTGTATGTCAGCAATACCGTGGTGAATGCTAAAATGCCATTATTAAAATAACCAAACATTTTAGAAACTATAATAGAATTACCAGTTAAAACAGTGCCGACATTGCCAAAAAGCTGACCTAGCACACTAAGCGAGGCATCAGATGCATTAACATAAAATAGGCTACTTAAGTTAGCTTCAGCTAAACTATAGCTACAGAATAATAATAGGCATAATGATCTGATAAGTTGTTTAATCATAATAATTTAAGTCGCCTAACATAATCTTAGTAAGTATAAAAATAGGATACTATTATCATTCTTTTGCGCCCCCGCTTGATTTATCCGTTTCACTACCATCTTTTTTTCCAGGTGGTTGGAAAGAAGAGCTACCAGGAGACACTTGCGCCCCTTTAGAAGCTTGGCCAGAAGCTGCAGACCCAGCTCCTTGAGCACCAGATTGTACGCCACCTTTCACACTCTGCATCATTTGTGATACATTTGACTGCTCTTGTGGGCCACCTATCCAGCGCAATATTTTGTCTGGAACTTGAAATATCATACTAAAACACTGATTAATAACCTCTATAGCAACATAGGCATACACCAATAAAATGCCAACTATAGATATCATATTGAAAGAAGCTGTAGAATTAGATGAAGCCGTTTCTAACAATGGATTGGCCGTATATACAAAGCCATAATTTAAAAATTGCATCATTAAGTAAGTAAGAGTTATTGCTAAAATAAAACCAATAACCATGGCCGCTGGCCTAATAAAAACTCCTAATAATAACATTATAGATTGCTCAGCTTTACCCAATAAATCATGCCCTTCAGGATGGGTCACACCCATTGCCACTAATGGGGCTGCAACCATGGCCTCTACAACAGATATTAACCAGTTTATAAGACCAAACAAAAACAATAAAAATGGGATAAAGGGCAAATATATCCCTAGCGTAACGCCTAATATAAAAAACACTAACGCTACAGCTGATCCTAGCGGCAAATATGCCTCCATAACAATTTTATCTATTTGAAATAAGAATTGATAAACTGACAGCGTTGCGCCTGTTAATATTGCAATTCCACCTGTGAAATCAAACCCAAAAGTCGACATAACTAGCGCCTGAGCAAGAGCACTCGCGCCAATTGCAGTTGCCATACTTACCCCTGTATATGAGCTAGCAAGCCGAGTAGTTTTAGAATATACAGCTTGTATTGCTGCGCTCCAATAAGCAGTCGAGTACTTTATGAAAGTTTGACCCACCACTGACATTGCATACAATGGATCAACTAATTGATTATTATAAGATGCTTGTACTCCACCTAAAATTCCAATATTCTCCGGATCAATACATTTATATTGTATTGCTGCGTCTAAGCAACCTTGATAATCGTTATCAACATTATGTGTTGAGCATACTGCTGCTATTTTTAAACACTTTTGATTTATGGTGGCAATACGTGACATATCATCACTATAAAGCCTGCTTCGGCTATCATTTTCATATAAATCTATACCGGCAATGGTCGCCAAGTTTTGTGTTAATAAACTCCAGAGGTAAAGCGGAAAAGTACTAAAGTTACCTTGCTGGGTTTCAGGAAACATTAAACTTGTACCGCTACCAAGGTTCCCAAACGGGTTCTCCTGGCTAGTCCCATTACTCCCCTTAATTTTATATTCACTAATTAAACTTTGTAGCATATATGCTGTGAACTTATCATATGTCAGAGCAACAGTGTTTGTACTGCCTGTGCCATAACATTTTGACTTTTTGTCCCATCCAGGTCCCGTACAATCCATTCCAGAGCCAGAACTGTCATCTCCAGTGTTCAAGTCTAGAGATTGGTTTATCATCTCAGTTGTCCAAGCATTTGAGCTCATCATATATTGTGATAATGCCGCAGCTACACCACCTGAGCTCTGTATCATATTAGTATAAGCCTTATACCAAGCATTTGAGCTATATGCTGAACGCCAAGCATCGACATTATTAGGCACTGCTGTGGTTATTCTTGGCGACTGCAATGCTGAATATGTATACTTGGTAGTAGTATTTCCACCGCCTGATAAATTCATATAGTGTGATCCAGCCATGGCCCAACCAGAATTTTTAGCGCTATCTATCCATGAACTATCACTATCAGAATCATTAGTTACTCTATCTGCCAAACTGGTAGAGTAATAGGTTGAGCCACCAGAATTTAAGATATTAGAAGCTACGCATACTGAATTTTGAGAGTAAGATGTGCTACCACAACCAGTTGTAATGGTTGAAGCTCCATTTGAAGCCCCTAATGAGCATTTTGTAGCATCTGATTCACACATAGAGACATAAGAGTCGTATGATGACACTGCTGCAGGGGAGGTCACCATCACCAATCCACCCAAGGCCTCGGCATAAAATGAGCCCTTATCATTATCAATTTGAAATTGCCCACACTCAGCCTTACAGCCACTAGCAGTGCCATCAGGCGAAGAACCAAAGCACCAAATTTCTGGGGCAATATTCTGCGCATAAGCAGATTTCTGAAAATAACCATAGTTTGTAATAGACGGGGCTGAACCATTGCAGCCAATAGATGAGCCACACCCTTTATTATAATCACCTAAATCTTTATTATACATTGCTTTGGCACAAATTGCTGCCGCGAATACTGATGCCGCTGTAACATTACCACCAACTTTGTTTGATCCACCTACAGGAGCTATGTTTTGAGCAGAGCCACCAGTTGCCATTGTTGCGATGTCATTATAAACCTGATCCTGGCCTTGAGGGGGGATAGCTACAGCTCCACCATATGCTGACATGGTATCTAGCGCTGTTGACCAGATATTATCAGCAAACCCTACGCCTTGCACTACTGACCACATAACCATTACTTGAATCAATGAGTAACCACTATACTGTGGAATCAATACAGCCATACCAGAAACTATTCTTAGCACTATCCAAGTACTAACTTTTTGCCCCATCGCATTCCCATCTTGAGCAGTATTAATAACTGACATAGTTAAAGTATAAAAAACCAGTGCACTAACAAAAGCAATGATACCAGTATTAAACACCATAAACATTTGTGATACTATTTGATTCGACCCTCCGATAAGAACAGTACCAACATTGCCAAACAGTGAAGACAAGAAACTCAGAGACACATCATTAGTGGCGCCAGCACCAGCAGCTGTGAATATAGTGTCAAAACTAATATCTTCTGCAAACGCAAAATTGAGGCCTATAAATAGTAAACAGGCGAGTAACTTTTTAATTTTCATCAATGCAATCCTATTTAAAGATGCTCATAAGCCACTGAAAAAACGTAAAACCTAATCTACGATGTTTGATTTGGGTATACCAAAAATGTTCTTTGAAAAAAAATGCCAAAGACAATAAACAAACCATAGCCGACATAGCACAGCTCATATAATGGGCAATAATAAATAAGTGTATGGTATAAGTCATAATTAGAATAAATATGGCAAAACATAGCGACGAAGTAATTAAATAATGTTTTTTCTTTAACTCTATATCTTTTTCAGTAAGATTAAAACGCTGCACCGCTTCTTCAAACGTTTCTTTAACCTCTGGCTTTTGTACTGTAAAAAGCATTTTTGCTAATTGCTTCAAATTGCCGGTATTTCTTTTGATCTCAGCAGTCCCTAGCCAAGTAGATACGTCGACAAACCTTTTAAGGCGACTACGCATTTTTGTTTTAGCCATAATATATCCCCTATAATAGCCATTTAATGATACCCATTTTATTGGACAAGCTCAACTATAATCTTCGAGTTTAAAATATATAGGCATACATAAAAGCAGATTTGGCAACATCGATTTTTTTTGAAGGCTGTGCAAAAACTATAGCTAGCGATAACAATTAACAAAATATTGCTTTTATTAGCTATACGTTACATACTGCTTCAGGTATTTTTAACGAGAAAATAGTTTATTTTATGCACAAAGATTCAAACATAATTAATGGCAATATGATTGCAGGAGATATACTGCAAAAGCTAAAAGCAAGCATAGCAAAAATGAAGACAAAGCCAGGATTAGCTGTAGTACAAGTAGGCACCGACCCGGCATCCACTCTCTATGTTGCAAAAAAAAGAGAGGCCTGCGCCAACATAGGCATGAAATCTTTTGATTATAACCTGCCCGAAAACGTTACAGAGATAGAACTAAGAACTTTAATAATGGATCTTAACCAAAACAATGACGTCACTGGTATAATGGTGCAATTTCCATTGCCAAAAAATCTAAACAGTAGCCGCATTTGTAGCCATATAGCGCCAAATAAAGATGTTGATGGCTTAAGCCCGCTCAGCCTTGGAAATATTATCACCAATGACACTAGCTATATGGCGCCATGCACGCCAGAAGCTATAATGATAGTTTTAAACCGTATCGGGGCAGAATTAACAGGCACAAATGCAGTAATAGTTGGCGCATCTACCATTGTTGGCAAACCACTGGCAATGCTGCTTAGCAACCATAAAGCGACTGTTACTCTGTGCCAAAAAGACACCCGAGACCTGGCCCAGCATATAAAAAATGCAGATATTCTTATTAGCGCCATCGGCAAAACCAAGGTTATTCAGTCTGATTGGATAAAACCAGGCTCAATTGTAATTGATATTGGCATTAATAAGGTTAATAACACTATAACCGGCGACATTGATTTTAATAGCGCAAAAAACAAAGCCAAATGGATTACACCTGTGCCAGGCGGCATAGGGCCAATAACAGTTGCAGTATTAATGCTAAATACTGTTATAGCAAGCGAACGTCTTCTTAGATCACACGCCAAATAGTACCATCACTGCTATCTTCTAGCTCAACCCCATGCACAGCCAGATCATCCCTTATTTTATCGGCAAGATGCCAATCTTTATCACTACGAGCCTTATTGCGCGCAGCAATTAAACGCTCTATTTCAGAGGGGGCTATGTCGCAGTCACCCTCACACAAATAAACTTCAGGATCTTCTTGCAGCACGCCTAGCACCTCACCCATAGCCTTTAAGCTACCAGCATATTTTGCAGCAAGGCCGATGTCATTTGCCATGAGGGCTGTGTTTAATTTTTTATGCACTTCAGCCAAAACCGTAATTGCAAGCGGAACATTATAATCATCAGCTAAAATAAGCATAAACTTCTCATAATTTTCACAATTACTATCAAAGTTATAGTTGCCACCTACCGCCCTCAAAGCAGCATAAAATTTTGTTATCACATTTGATACAGAATCTAAGCCTGCATGAGAAAAATTCACCGGATGCCTATAGTGAGTAGCTAGCATAAAATACCGAATAACATCTTTACGATGCTTTTTCATCACCTCTCTAATTGTGATGAAATTACCTAATGATTTTGACATTTTTTGTTTGTCTATTTGCAAAGAGCCAACATGCATCCAATAATTTGCAAATTCTGCTGCATGGGCCCCCTCAGACTGCGCAATTTCATTTTCATGATGTGGAAACTGTAGATCAACCCCACCACCATGAATGTCTAGAGTTTCACCAAAAAGTCTAGTTGCCATAGCAGAGCATTCTATATGCCAGCCTGGCCGCCCTCTCCCCCAAGGCGAATCCCACACTGGCTCGCCTGGCTTGGCCATTTTCCATAACACAAAATCAAGTGGATCTTGCTTGCCTTCGCTAACCGCAATTCTAGCTCCAGAGCGCAAGTGTTCTAAAGTTTGTTTCGATAACTTGCCATAATTAGTAAAATTTGCAACCTTAAAACACACATCACCACTATCGCTAACATATGCTAAATCTTGCTCAAATAATTTTGCTATCATCTTAATCATGGCCGCAACATTATCAGTTGCCTTTGGCTCAAAGTTTGGGCTTGTTATCCCAAGAGCGGCTTCATCTTTATGCATCTCTGCAATATATAATTTTGTAATGTCATCACAGCTCTTCTCAGCTGCTAAAGCTTTTTTGATAATTTTATCATCAATATCTGTAATATTGCGCGCATAATTTACTTCAAAACCACTGCTACGCAAAAACTTCACCATGAAGTCAAAAAATATTAATGTTCTTGCATGACCTATGTGGCATAGATCATATACAGTCATACCGCACACGTATAAATTTATAATGCCAGGATTTAAAGGCTTGAACTGCTTTTTAGCCCGCGCCTTGCTATCATAAATGTAAATGTTTTTTTGTATCTTTTGCATGCTTACTCTCAAAATATCACCACTTGACAAAAGGTTAGCCATTTGCCATTCTGAAGTAAAGTTATTTTTATTTTAACCCGAGTAACTATGCACCACAATATAGGCTTTATTTCAGATTTACATTTATCCCCTAGGCAAAGTGAGATTACTGCGCTATTTGAGCAATATATAAAAACTTCGGCCACGCAGCTAGCTGAACTTTATATTTTAGGCGATTTATTCGACTATTGGATTGGCAGCGACTACGAGCAAGAATATAACCAGCATATTTTAGAGCTGCTAAAAAAGCTCTCAAGCATTACAAAAATATTTTTCATGCATGGCAATAGAGACTTCCTCATAACTGCAGCCGAGCTAGCGCAGTATAATATTACCCTGCTTGCAGACCCAACTGTTATCACTCTAGCAAAAAAAAATATCCTACTGAGCCATGGCGACAAACTTTGTACTTTAGACCGGAACTATCAACTAATGAGAAAGATATTTCAGCACCGCTACACCAAAAAAGCCTTCTTGCAATTACCTTTAAAGCTGCGCACAGCAACAGCAAACACAACCAGAACCATCAGTAATAACGAAAACCACAAAAAAAATTCAAAAAAACTAGCAACCGTGACTGATGCAGTATTAAGTCTAGCAACCGAACATAAAGCAGACATCATAGTGCATGGCCATACCCACAGCAAACAAATAAATAACTACAAACTAGCTGATAAAACCGTTACCAGAATAATAATGCCAAGCTGGAGCCCAAGCTGTGGCTGCGAGCTAACTCTCGATGAAAAAGCAAATTATAACTTTAATCACATTACTTTGCTTTGAAAAAAGTTCTTATAGCTGCTAGCACTTTCAACCAAGCCATCAATTGCTTTGAATATAACCTCACAATTTTCTGTGCCAAAAACACTTGCAGCCATAAGAGTACCAACCTTATATGCCTTGCCACCTGATTCTTTTGCAATAATATTTCTCTCAAGATAATGATCCATAATCATAACTAGGCCGAACAACAAAGTGCCAGTTAATACTGCTGCGCTGTAAGCCATTAATGGCATTATTGCCGGCATTAGGAAAGCATGAATGCTATATGACGCAAGAATAGTTACCATTAAATGCTCGGCTATAAACATAATATTTGGATTATTGTTAGCAAAACCGTCAATTGTTTCAGTAAGCCCACTATAAGCATAAAAATACGCTGTAGAAAATGCTATCCACTGACAACAAACTTCAGCAATAACAAAGCCTCTGTTAGCATTTGTAATTGTAAATAATACTGCAAACTGGTGATATGAGGTAAAGCAAAAAGCGGTAGCTGCAACAATACTAATGATAGCAAAAAGCACCCCGCCAGGAGTGATCTTACTTTCATTAAAACCTTCGATCTCAATCAACTGCTTATTTAATGATACAAAATATAAAGAAAACGCCGCAACAAATGCAAGTACAGTTACTGCCGCTCTAGCTACAAAGATTTGCCATGGCACGACCATATGGAACAAAGCTACTATGGGGGTGCAATAAAGAGCAAATATAGCACTTGAAACACCAGCTAAAACAGCGATAATAAAGGCAAATGTTATACGTAAGGGATTGTTGCCGAATGCTTCAACATTCTCGCTAATGCCTGCTCCTACAGCCTTAATTCGCTGATATGTAAGTGCATATGAAGAAGATAGGCCTGAAACAAAAAACACTGCTGAGATCAAAAACAAATTACTAGACAAGAATGCGGCAGAAAATACACCATACTGCTGACAAAACTGGATAAATACAGCAATCCCACCCATTAAAGTAAAACCATTTAGTAGTACGTTTGCAAGACCTATCGCCTTAAAAAGAGGCATAGTAGGATTTGTTTTGGCTGTTTCTTTATTATCTTTTTTATACTGAACCCCAAGCCAATCAAGCAACAAGGGCAAGCCAGAGCTAAAATACATTACAAACCATGACATTAATACCAACAAATATAATCCGAAAGCTAAACCGGGGTTAAAGTGAAAAAAAGCCAAGGCAGGCAACACATCACTACTAAAAACAATGCTATTACAAACTAAAGCTATAGGTAGAGCCACACACATCAACAGCTTAGCCAAAACCCTAAGACTTGCTGCTACTATATTCTTAATTTCTGTCAAATATGTTCTCATAACAACCTTTATCATCTTTATTTATACATGATTAGTAATATCACTTAACAATCCTAATTGCTAAACATACCAATGTCAAATATACCTCATTATCATTGATAAATAAAGCTTTTTTTAACACAACAGCAACCATGCCCAGGCTAAAGACAGCAACCGCCATCCGGTTGCGTCCTACTATAGGCTTACACTTTAACTCTTCAATAATAGCTGCATATGTTGTTTTGAGGACTATAATTTGGGGTATGACAGTAAACTGTAAAACTTGGCATATTTAACCCTGGACCCAACCCCGCCAAGGGACCGTCAAGCGACCTATGGCGAGGAAGGGTCACAGGACTCGGCCTAAGATATTATCTGGGGCCATGCAACAAAGCCAGGGAAAAACGGCCGAGGAGTACAGGGGAAAAAGGATGAGAGCCTACGAAAAGACTGCTTCACTGGCTTCAAGCAGGCTTTATCAGATCAGGGATACTTTACCCCATCATTGCCTGAAAGAAATTCTTTCCCTATTTTAACGTCATTTTCAATATTACTTTGCAGCTCGGCTAGCGAATCAAATTTCTGCTCAGGCCTTAAAAAATGGATAAACCCCACCTTAATTCTGACACCATAAATGTTACCAACTTCAGCAAAACAATTTACCTCTAATAGCCTAGTTGTGCCACCAACTGTTGGCCTAAAGCCCACGTTTGCAACCCCATAACAATCTTTATTGGCTATGCTAACTTTTACTACATAAATGCCATTGTTAATAACCCTATTGTTATCTAGAGCTAGATTAGCAGTTTTAAATCCAAGCTTTGCTCCTAATTTTTCACCATGAATAACCTTAGCTGAAATAGCATACAACTGGCCCAATAATTTTGCAGCTGAGATTAAATCATTATCTTTAATTAGCTCTCGCACCCTGCTACTGCTAATAATACCTAAGCTATCTTGACCTAAGTTATATTCCTTGGGAGTTATAACTGACAAGCTTGTGTTATCAGCTTTTGCTTGGCGCTGAAGAAAAGCCAAATCACCCAGCCTATCTTTGCCAAAATGAAAATCGTACCCTACTATCAAAGCTTGCATATTAAGCTTGTTTTTTAATATCTCTTGATAAAAATCTTGATGCCTTATGCTCACGAGCTTGCGATCGAACCTAAGACATATTATATGATCAACACCCATTTGAGTTAGAGTAGCATACTTATCTCTAAAGCTCATAACCCTACTAAAACCTGCTTTAGCAAAAAACTGCTGCGGCTGCGGGTCAAATAGCATTACGCAGGATTGCAGCCCTTTAGACCTAGCAACTGCTATTAAGTTACTAATTATATATTTATGCCCTAAATGCATACCATCAAAGTTGCCAATCGCAATGGCACTCTTGCTTTTAAAGTTTTTTATTTGTGAAAGATGGCGATATAACATTAGCTAAGCAATATCAAAATTATTAGCTGCTTGTTTACCACTAATAAACATCCAGGATTTCACACCACACAACTTCAAGTTAATCGCATAAATTATAATCGATAGTATTATACACATAAATGTAGCCAAGAACCTTGCCCCAGTAGAATAAGATACCCAAACATTAAGATTTGGCAACAATAATTTAAGTAATATCATCATTACCAGCGAAGAATACGCACTTACAAAAAATACTTTTTTGGTCTCATGACTCAGCTGTAACAAACCACGATTTAATAATATTTTAAATAACCACAAACCATTAAACCAAGCAGATACTGAAACTGCAAGAGCTAGCCCAGCATGCGCCATTGGCTCAAATAATATTAAACTCAAAGCAATATCAACTATTAAAGCATATACTGCCACCTTAACTGGGGTTTTAATATCTTTGCGGGCATAAAATGCCCCAACAGTCACTTTAACAAGCATAAAAGCTGGCAAGCCAAGCGCAAAAGAACATAAACTTAATGAGGACATGTTTACATCTAATAATGTAAAATTGCCATGATAAAATAGCGTTAACAATATTGGCTGCGCCAACACATACAGCCCTACAGCTGCAGGCAGTGATATCACTATAATTAATCTTATACCCCAGTCTACTTTTTCATTATATTCTTTGTTATTTTTTTTTGCATAACAGCTAGCTAAATAAGGTAACATCACGGTAGAAATGGCAGTGGCAAATAATGCTAGCGGCAAGTTTAATAGCCGCTCTGAATAATATAACCAAGAAATACTTCCACTAGGCAAGAAAGACGCAAGAAAAGTGTCTATGACCATCCCTATTTGCGACACAGAAACCCCAAATAAAGCCGCAGACATTAATTTTACAACTTCAGCCACGCCTTTGTCTTTGAAGGATATTTTTGGCCTAGGCTTACGCTGAATAGACCGCATTCCAAAAAGCAAAAAACCCAACTGTAACATTCCTGCAATTAAGATACCCCAAGCTAAAAATATAATCGACCCATGGTAATATTGACTGCAATAAGCGCAGATAATTGAACAAATATTTAAAATGGCAGGGCAAAGAGCTGGGAAAAAGAATTTCTTTTTACAATTATATATTGCTCCGATCATTGCAGTTAATGAAATAAAAATCGCATATGGAAAGGTAATACGTAACATTTTGGTCGTAATTGCAAATTTGAGAGGAAACGCAAGATATCCAGGCGCAAACAAACCAACCACATACGGAGCGCATAACATTACCAATAATGTTAGTATGATTAGACTCAGCATTAAATTACCAAACACTTTATCTATAAATTCTAAGGCATCTTCTTTAGAATTCTGAACATAATAACTCATAAGAACCGGCACAAATGCTTGAGAAAAAGCACCCTCAGCAAAAAGCTTACGCATAAAGTTTGGTATTTTAAAAGCAACTAGAAATGCATCGAAATCAAAATTAGCACCAAAAAAACTCGCAAAAGTAACATCGCGCACAAATCCAAGCACTCTAGAAATTAAAGTAGTGCCAGAAACTAAAGAAATGGATTTAAATAACCCTCGCATGAATAAGATTCCAATTTATAAAATTATAATAATGAAGTATAACAAAAAGCCGAAAAAATACCAATACAAGTTATAATCTAGTTTACTCATGAAAATAAGTACCTCAAAACATAGATTTATAGATAATAATCTAAAATAACATTGACATTTAAATCAAAAAAAGGCCTAATACTATTTTATTTATGCAAAACTAAAGTTTTCAATATGGAGAAAATCAGTGGCAAATAGTCTACAAGCAAAAAAAAGAGCTAGGCAAAACAATAAAAGACGCATCCACAACATGGGCATGAAGTCTCAAGTAAGAACTATTAGAAAAAAATTACAACAAGCAATAGCAGAAAAAGATTTAACTAAAGCAAGCGAAATGCTTAAAATGAATTTGAAATCATTAGATAAATATGCTGGCAAAAACATTATTAGTAAAAATACTGCAGCTAGATATAAATCAAGAGCAGTTGCCGCATTCAAACAATTAAGCGCAACAACAGCAAAGTAAAATAAGTTTATTCATATATCCAGTTTGTAACATCTTGCAGCAACTTACTTATACCAGATTTAGTTATACCTGAAATCTGGTATACATTTAGGTCTGAACACCTTTCTTTAGTTACTTCAGCTATAATTTCAGCCGCATCTTCATCGCTAATAGAATCGCACTTATTGAAAACCAACCAGCATGGCTTATTCTCTAACTCAGTAGAAAATTTATTTAACTCTTGCTGAATTTTACGCATGTTGCTCTCTACATCTAGCTCAGTAATGTCAATAACATGTAATAATAATTTACACCTAGAAAGATGCTTTAAAAATCTTATTCCGAGGCCAGCACCATCTGATGCACCTTCGATTAATCCTGGAATATCAGCCACCACAAAGGTATTACCATAATCTGCCTCTACTACACCTAAATAAGGGCGCAAAGTAGTGAACGGATAATCTGCAACTTTAGGAGTAGCCTTTGAGATAGAGCGCAGCAAGGTAGACTTGCCGGCATTAGGGAGGCCTAACAAGCCCACATCAGCAAGAACACTAAGCTCTAACCTTATTTTGCGCCGCTCGCCTTCATGCCCTAGAGTAATTTTGCGGGGAGCTCTATTTGTGCTAGATTTAAAGTGCGCGTTGCCAAAACCACCATCACCACCAACTGCAATACAAATTTCAGTATTTACATCAGTGACATCAGCTATAAGCTCATCTGTTTCTACAGCAAATATTTTGGTTCCGCAAGGGACTGTAATATAAACATTTTCACCATATTTACCATGGCAAAGCTTAGATGTGCCATGAGTACCACCAGGAGCTTTATAGTAATGTGTTATTTTTTTTTCGAGTAAACTGTTTAGATTTGAATCAGCAACAATAATAATAGAACCGCCTTTACCCCCATTGCCACCATCTGGGCCGCCAAAAGGGACACACTTTTCACGCCGGAAGCTGAGACATCCTCTACCACCATGCCCGGCTTCTACTTCTACTGTAGCTTCATCAATAAATTTCATTAGGCTCTAAGATTATTATAACCTAATTAGTTGAAGGTGCTTCTATTATGTCTACAAACCGACGTTGCTTACCATTTCTTTTAGTATGACGAAAAGCAACCTTGCCTGAAGCAAGAGCATACAAAGTATCGTCTTTACCAATACCAACCTTCACTCCTGGGTGAAAGCTGCTACCACGCTGTCTGATGATTATATTGCCAGCAATAGCTTCTTGGCCACCATATATTTTTACGCCCAAATAATTAGGATTGGAATCGCGGCCGTTTCTAGAACTACCACCTGCTTTTTTATGTGCCATAACAACACTCCTTTATATAATTAAGATATTTTCTTAACTTTAATAACACTAAGTTTTTGTCTATGCCCCATACGCTTCATATGGTGCTTTCTACGTTTAAATTTAATAATGTTAACCTTAGGGCCAGCTTTATGCTCTAGCACCTCAACTATCACATGATTATTTTTTAAATCAGCAGCATCAATTTTCGCATTTGATTCATCTTCACTTGATAATAACAGTACGTCATTAAAAGTAACTTCTGCACCAACTTCGGCATTTAGCCTGTCTATTTTATAAATTCCGCCTTCGCGCATGATATATTGCCTACTTCGATCTGAAACAACAGCATACATAATTATCCACCATGAGTTCAATTGAGTGGTTATATTACGTAATTTATCACGAACTTGCAACACCTTAAGTTAATATTTCTGAAATATATTACAATATCTCATTCTTTATTCATACCACACTAAGATACCACACTAATAAAATACTTGCCAAATAAGGTTTTCTAGGCTAGCTTAAGACGTTTAATACATATTGGAATGACCTAATGCTCATAGCAAAAACAACTAATATAGACCATATGAAAAAAATAAAAACCACAATACTTACAGAGCTAGCAGCAGTAGAAACAGAGCTGAAAGCTATCCAGTCTGATATACCAGTATTAAATGAAGTGTCATCACAACTACTTAAGTCAGGAGGTAAAAGATTAAGACCTGTCATGGCTATAGCATCTGCACTCAGTTGTGGTTATAAAGGCAGCTCTCATATAGCTTTAGCCTCAATAATAGAATTAATTCATGCCGCAACCTTATTACACGATGATGTAATTGATAATTCTATTAAAAGACGATACCAAGACACTGCCAATAAAGTATGGGGCAATAAAAATAGCATTCTAGCTGGAGATTATATCTATTCCATAGCTTTTCAAAAAATGGTAGCAATACCAGACCCTAAAGTCCTTAAAGTTTTATCAGAAGCAACCAGCTACATTGTTGAAGGCGAAATAATTCAATTAACACAAGCACACAATCCAAACACAAGCATAGCAAGCTACCTAGAAGTCATAACTAGAAAAACAGCAAGATTATTCAAAGTGGCAGCTGAGCTAGGAGCAGTAATTAGCAACGCAGAAACAAAACAAATAAACAGCCTTAGTAATATTGGAAATAGCTTTGGTATGGCATATCAAATAATTAATGACTTAGATGATTATGATCTAGACCATAGCACCGGAAAAAGCATATGTGACGACTTATTAGAAGGCAAGCCAACTCTGCCGTATATATTAGCTTACAATAACGGCTCAAAAACACAAAAAGAACTACTGGCAAAATGCCTTACGAAAAGCGAGAATAAAATTGACATTGATAGCGTAATTGCTATTTTAATAGAAACAAATGCCTTCACCCAAACCAAAGAATATGCTAACAATTATTTAAAATCAGCACTTGATGAACTAGCATTATTTGATCAATCTATCTCGTGCACCGAGCCCCATGGCAGCAAACAAGAAGATGGAAACAAATATACAGCATGCATTCGTGAACTTATTTATTATTTACAAAGCAAAGTAACTCTACAAACCTAACTTTAAAAAAATATTAAGCTTATTACTACTTTTATTCGCCTAGCTATACCTAAGCTCATGCGTTTCAATTGGTTTTGATTGCCAAGGCATGAAATAGAAGGTATAATTTTTTAATGTTTTAGATGAAATGGATTTACATTATGTTGAAGCTCAGCCATGAAGAATGTCACAAATTTTGGTCTAATTATGGCGATCAAAATCTCTATAAAGTTATTGTTTCAATGGAATGCGCCGAAAACTGGACTCTAGATACCGGTGAAAACAAAAAATTAGAAGAAGCGATAAACAAACTAGAAAAGCAACTAGATAAAATTGGCTCAGCAGAAATAACTAACCTTGAAGCAGTTATAAAAATATTGTCCTGCCTAAAAATTTCTAGAGTCATGAGAATACTACAAGCAATAGATGCAGCCAACCCAGGCGGCGCTAACAAAGTATTAACAAAAGCTGAAGAAATATCGAAAACCAATAAAGATGCTAAGCTTTTTCTTAGTAGAAATCTGACATTTGAAAGATTAAGACTTATCACCAAAGTGTTTGATAAAGATAGAATCAAGTTTTTAAATGATGCTATAGAAGGAACTTCATGAAAGCAATAATCTTGGTAGCAAGCTTCTTGCTTCTGATGACTTATAGCTACGCAGTGGAAAATGACCCATACTCTTCCTATAAACAATTACAGAAGCAATGCCTTACATGCCGCGCAGAAAAAACTTGTAGCGCCTCAGACAGAGTATATTGCGCCCAATTAAAAAACTATGGAGCGCAATGCTATTACTACAATAAAGGCTTAGAATCTACTAAAAACCAAGCCGTGGGCACAAATTATCCAACTAAAAATAAAGAAAACAAGGCAAATAATCCTGATATAAATTTACAAGATTCTTTCGATACAGCAACTCCAGAAAAATTACAAAATAACTTACACCTCTATAAAAACGATATTACTAACAGCCGTAAAATGCCTGAGGTGGTAGCACCAAAACCAAGCATGCCTAAAAACACACCCAAAAAAGCACCATCGGCAACTGAAAATATTCTAAAATCATGGTATTGATAATTAGCAAGGAAATCATTATGAAGAAACATTTAATAACTAAGTTTAACACTCTAAACCTGATAGTCTTATTATTTTCAGCCTTTACTACTGCACATGCCGCAGGACTAGGAATAGCTCAAAATCAAATATCGCCAGCTTTACCTGTTGCTATAAGCCCAGAAAACATTGCTGACATTACAACTGCTCTCCAACAAAAAATCGCAAGCAGCGGCAAGGATAATGGCGCCTCAAATTCAACTTTAGCCAATAACACTACTTCAGCTCTCAACAATAGTGTTATCTACGGCGGTACACCTAAGCCCATAATATCTGCAGCACTTGAAATGCAAACAGGGGTTTCAATGCCAACTCATAAAGGCGCCGTAGTATATGATCTTAGCCAAGCAGTCAACTATGTATTTAATTGTTTAGTTAGCCCGCTAACATCAGCAGCAGAAGCGAACTTACTCGCTGGTCAAACAATAATAACTAACCAACAAACTTATACCTCTGGCATTCTTGCTAACAATTTATCGCAATGTAAAACTGCAGCTAATACATCTTCAAACCAGTATGACACTTCTCAAAACCTAAATATTAACGATTTAGTTTGTTCATCAGCTCAAAATGATGCAGATAAACTCACCAATTCTAACGAATGGGGAACATTATATGCTTTGAATCAGCTACAAGAATTACAACTATCGGCCTGTGGGGAAAGCCTAAAAAAACAAGCCATGTCTATTAATAGCTCATCTAACTCTAACGCTAGCATGCAATCGAATATTGCAACAAGCGTTGGTAATGTAATCGCATACACCAGTAGTGATAATTCTTGTCAATTCTATAATGGTGCCTGCCAAATTAGTAATTATCTCCAAAATATTTTGCCGACCATAACAACAAAATTAAATTCTAGTTTATCGGATATCCCTGTTGATATTGCAAAAAATATAAATGATATTTTAAATTCCAATAATATAACAAATTTAAAAAACCAATATACTTATACCACAAACTTAACTAACTGCTTAGCAGCACAGTCTTCTAGCTATAGCGGGGCTAACAATGCTTCTGTTGAAGCAGACCTTATTAATTTAGCCAGTATAGTAGACAACCTAAATCTAGAATTGAAAAAACTATTTGTAAACCAAATTACTGCAGTTATAACCGCATGTATCCCTAAAACTACAGCATCAATGCCCTACCAGGGATCTAGCATTCCTTCATACACTACAACTACAAGTTTATACAATTTAGATACTTTACTAGGACCAGATACATACATAGGCACGCCAACTACAGACATTAGCACTTGTAGTGACAAAAGCCTACCAGATAGCAGCTATATATTCCCAGCACAAATAAATGCTCAGCTTTATATTGATAAACTAACAAGCAAGAGCAGCATACCTAACCCTATATTAGCAGGCGTTCCTAGCGATTCATCTGTTGCCTTTTTAGGCGGAGGAATTGGCCTGATCTCAACAAATAACTTTTCAGCAAGTGATATGAGCACTATCACCAATCAAAGATCTAGATTAGCAACTTCTATTTCTAGTCAAAAAAGTAGCTTTGACAAATCTTATTCTGGCTATAGTGCTGCAACTAGCGTCGGCACTTACGTTCTAAATAGCCTTTACAGTAATCGCCAAAATATGATAACCATACCTGGCATTGTTAACCCTAATAATAGCGAAGTCATTAACGCCACACCAACAGCTGCCACTCTAGGACAACCAAACTTTATCCAGGCAGGTCAAGTATGCTCTAGCCAAGAGATTACTCGTAGGGCCGCATTATGGCGCACGCAACCTGTTATAGATCCTAGTGATAGCAAGGTTGCTTATAATAGCGCATGGCAAAGCGCAATAATGGGAGAAGTTAACCCGATTAAACTACAGAGAGAAAAATTATACTTGCTTGCAGAAATACGTGAAGATTTATTTAAACAATATACCGAAAAAGAAACACAATTAGCACTATCATCTATGCAATTATTTAATGCCTTAGCTAGAAAAGGGGCAGACCTTGGTAATACTCTGCAAGAGCTACAAAGCAGTATTAAATTATGGGTATCTGGCGGACCAATAAAAAATTACTCTGCACCAAAATCTAGCTAACTATAAGGAAACTTTAATGACAAAACATATAAAAATAGCTTATATTTTAGCTTGCATAGTAAGCTATAGCATAGCTCAGGCTCAG
>CAWVRI010000009.1:0-46465 GCA_963932595.1 uncultured Legionellales bacterium | reverse complement strand
TACATTGCTCTGCAGCTTTAGTTGTTTCCATATCACGTAATAATGCATTCATTTTCTCATTACTTAAATAACAATTAGCTTTAACAGCACTACGACAAGCCATATTAGCAATAATTTCGTTTATGGCGTTCTCAACCTTGTCATGTACCTGATGGTTTTCTAAATCATGTAACAAATCTATAATAATTTTCACAATATTATCTTTTTTAAGAAGCATAGGTAGCTTATTTACATAAGCTTTTTTAGCTTTTATAACTATATTAAACCCTAACTGTTCTATAATGGCATTATAAGTTTGAAGACTGCCAGACTCATCACTGTTAACCACAAAACTAATAGGAACAAGTAAAGTTTGACTAGCAACACCACCTTTTGAATAAGCTAACTTCATTCTCTCATAAATAACCCTTTCATGTGCCGCATGCATATCTACTATTAATAATCCTTTGCTATTTTTAGCTAATATGAAAGTTTCAGCAATTTGTCCTATAGCATATCCAAGCGGGGGGCAAGTAGTACTGTGCAAAGTATTTTGCTGGAGTGAGTTTAATGATTTAAATTCATTTGTAGCTGCAAGCTCATTACTTGTTTCCAGGTTAAATTGCTTGCTAATAACCTGCTGGGCCTCAGGACTTAGAAGCTCTGGCTGTGCTAGGGGTGCAGCAGCATCACTAGAAGAGGGATTGGACATGGGCGCTAATGGCTCCCACGCTGGCAAATTCAAACCCTCTTTAACTTCAATATAATCCATTTGTCCTGTTTGTGCTAGCAATGGCCTCACTAATATATTTTTCACTCCACGATAAATAAATTGATTAATGCTATTTGCATCTTGAAATCTTATTTCTTCTTTGCTTGGATGAACATTAACATCAACTACAGCTGGGTCTATCTTTAAATAAAGAATATAGCCCGGAAACCTATTGCCATGCAGCACATCATGATAAGCTCTCTTAATAGCATAATTAATGCCTTTATCTTTAATTATTCTGCCATTAACATAAAAAAATTGGTAACTAGAGTTGGCTTTCGAAAAAGTAGGTTTAGCAACCCAACCAGATAGCTTTATTCCTGAAATAGAATCATCATTGACCTCGGCTAAGTTCTCTGTGAAATCAGACCCAAGAATAGCAGCTATTCTATCTTTTTCTTGGCCTATAGCAACTGCAGGCAAAGACCTTGTTATTTTCTCATTATGCGTTACTTTAACTGCTATTTGAAAATTATATAAACAAATTTTCTTAATCACATCATCTAAATTATTATATTCAGAACGCTCTGACTTTAAAAATCTGCGTCTTGCTGGAACATTATAAAATAAATCTTTAACTGTAATTGAAGTGCCATCCTTGCAAGAAGATGGCAGCGCTTCACATTTATCCTCAGTGGATGCCATGGTTATTTTTGCGCCAGTTTCAGCTGCTTTAGGTTTAGACTCTATACTAAATCTAGAAACTGCTGCTATGCTATATAGCGCCTCTCCTCTAAACCCAAGCGAAAGCACATTTTCTAGATCATCTATGCTATTAATTTTACTAGTTGCATGCCTTTCAAGGGCTAGCGGCAGGTCATCTTTAGCTATACCTATACCATTATCTTTAACTTTAACTAAACCAATACCACCTTCTAAAAGCTCTATTGATACACTATTAGCATTAGCATCGATAGAGTTTTCCAAAAGTTCTTTTAAAATAGAAGCCGGTCTTTGCACTACTTCACCTGCAGCAACATGCCGTACGACTTCTGGACTTAAAGCACATATTTTATTATTTTTCATAGCTCTATAGTTTCATCCTTTATATTATTTTTAAATACCCACCTACAATTAAGGTGTTGTTTTTTATCTTGTTATTTTCAATAATTGTTGAAACAGATGTGTGGTATTTTTTTGCAATACCGTATAAAGTATCTCCCTTCTTAACCTTTATATTACGCACAATTTTGGGCGCACTTTTAATGTCATCATGATAGTTTATATAAGATTTAACTGCTGCTAGCATAGCATTTGTTAAGGATTCTTGATAAGAGCTGGTCGTTAGTTTTTTTGCTTCTTTGGGATTAGAAATAAACCCTGTTTCAATTAAAACTGATGGAATATTTGGAGATTTTAATACCATAAAACCTGCTTGCTCAACATTTTTTCGATGACATGAAGCGATAGCACATAACCTAGACAATGTTGTTTTACCAAAAGACAAACTACTTTGGACAGTTGATACTTGCAATAAATCTATAAGCACCGCATTTAAAGTTAGATCATCAGTATATTTTTTGTTGATAACAGAGTCTATATTTTCTTTAGCTGCAAGCATATGGGCAGCTTCACTCGTAGCCCCTCTTTCAGACAAGGCATAAACAGATGCACCTCTAGCATTATTATTAGGGTTAGAATCCGCATGAATTGAAATGAAAAGATCCGCATGATGTGTACGTGCAAATTTTAACCTGCCCCTTAGAGGGATATACTCATCAGAACTGCGCGTTAAATAGGCCTCAACACCGTTTAGCCTATTGATTTTTTTTGCTAATTTTTTTGCTATTGCTAGAGTTATATTTTTCTCTTGTATATTATTCTTTACAACCGCTCCTGGATCGTGACCACCATGTCCAGGATCAATAACAATAATAGTGTTTTTATTCTTGGAAGTTACTTTGGCTTTAATATAATCATTATAAATTTTGGTATTCTTAATTTTTTTATTTTTCTCGGTAATTTTTATGCTTAATTCATATCCACCCGCAACTTTTTTAGTTTCTGCTTTATGGGCCATAGCATAATTTAGCTCTAATACTAAACGCATACTATTTTTAGACATAATGCCAGTCCGAACATTACGAATACATTTGTTTGTTTGGGAGCTAACAAGATCAATATTATCAACGCTTTGCATGTCTATTATTAATCTTTCTGGGTGCTTTAAATAACTAATTTTATATTCAGGCTTTACCTTAAAACTAAGATCAACTTTAGCCTCACAAATAAAAGAAGCGGCGTAAGTAATACTACAATATATCGACAATATACCTAATAACCTTAGCCACTTCATAATTATTTCTGCATACTCTTCATTATCTCTTTGACTTTCTGAAAGTCTTCTGAGGTGTCAACACTTGGATGAATCGTATCATCAGTAACAACAAGATGAATGCGGTGACCATGCATTAACATACGTAACTGCTCTAGTGATTCTGCTTGTTCTACTGCAGTACTTGTTATTTTAATATATTGTGCTAGATATCCAGCTCTATAAGCATATAGCCCTATGTGCCTGTAGTGTGGGGTAAGCATTTTTTTTGGCTCTAATGCAAAACTTTCTCTCTCCCATGGAATAGGAGCTCTACTAAAGTACATTGCAAACCCTCTATGGTTACATACCACTTTAACAACATTAGGGTTAAATAATTCTTCTTCATCCTTGATTTGAGTACAGATTGTGCTTACTTTAGCGCTATCATGCATATCTAGGTCGCTAGCTACTGCTGCTATCGCACTAGGTGGCAATAATGGCTCATCACCTTGAACGTTTACAATAATGTCTTCATCATCGTAACCTAAAATAGATACAGCTTCAGATATCCTTTCAGTTCCTGTTACGTGATCAGTATCTGTCATACATACTTCAGCGCCAAAATTTTTAGCCGTCTCAGCAATTTCTTCATTATCGGTGGCAATAACTACATCTCTGGCACCACTAGCAACGGCCACATCATAAACATATTGTAGCATAGGCTTGCCATTTATATCTAATAACACTTTGCCCGGCAGCCTTTTTGATTCAGCTCTAGCAGGAATTATAACTTTAAAGTCCATATTTAATCCTTATCCCTAATAATTTTATCTATATTTAGTATAGGCACGTTATTGACAATACTAAATTTAACTTTATCAACATTACATCCTAACTCATTTTGATGTGGATAGTAAATTAATTTTTTTTTGCAAATGGGGCAACCTAGTACCTCAAGCAAGTCATCATCTAGCATTATATAAATCCTTTAATAATTGTTGCTCCATTATTTATTCTAGCCGTTATTTTAGAGAGCATGCTATAATTTTTCCGACCATCTTCTTGAAAGGCACTAGAGCTAGTAGAGTCCATGCTATTATTAGTGTAATATATTGCTGTTGGCGTTACTAAAGATAATGCCAATGCTGCTGCAACAGAAATTATTGTATAGGCTAAAGAAATCTGGATATGCCCAGAAGAGATGAGAGCAATATACAAAAATACATTTAATAATGAAAATAATATTGCAAAGCGAACAATCTCTTTAGCATAACTATTATCAGAATTATTAATACTCAAAAGATCATCAAACATACTTTGCAAAAAAGTAGAAATTTTAATATTAATATGCCAAGGAGAAGTCGCAATACCAACCACCAAAACTATTTTACTTATAGCGCGAATAAAAATTGTAAAGCACAATATTACGTATGAGTAATAGTTGTCTTTTAATTTCATTAAATCTTTTTTTTCATATGTTTTATATATAGATTCAAAAAATTGTTTAATGGTGAAAAAAACATCTACAAAAATCACAAACAGTATACTTGCTTTATTTTTGATAGTGGGTACACTCATTTTATAAAACTCCATTAAATACTGCTGGTAGGTCAACATAATATAACTAGCTGATATTTGTGATAATACTATTGCCCCAGCAATAGACATTATGGCTAATATCACATAAGGGAAATTTTTAACTATAAACGTGAAAGTTATTGATTTAATGTTTGCAGACACTGACCGAATAAGATTTTTTATGTTATTAAACAAACCTAGACAAAAAGATAATGATTCAGGAATTAAAGAGGTGAATACTAATATACGTATCCACTCCATGCCACTAAAGCCCATTTTATTCCTCAGCAGCTTCAATATTTGAATAACCCAAGAACCATAATAAACGACATATAAATTATAAGTTAAATATCCTAAAATCATCAACAATAATATTTGTGCAGCAGCCAACCATGGCGAAGAGAATACTTGCTTAGATATATTTGGAAGATTAATTGCTTCATATATTTGAGAATAATTATTGAGGCGATTGATAAATACGAATGGTACACTACAGAAAAAATATAATAAGAAAAAATAAGGGCCAAAAAATATCCATAAATAATAACCAAAAAATAAACTGTCTATGATACTGAATAGATAGCCGGCAACAACTACAAGTACAAATAAGGCCTTTTTACCTGGCAATTTATCTGATATAAAACTCACAATATTCCTTTTATTATTTCGGGTTATTATTTCGGGACGGCCGGATTTGAACCGACGACCTCTTGCGCCCCATGCAAGCACGCTACCAGGCTGCGCTACGCCCCGATTAAAAACATTTAACAATCTAAAGTTAAAGCCTTGTCTATTTGTTCTAATGCATTAATAATACTATTTTTTACGGGGTGTATTTTTTCAGATCTTTCTGACAATCGCTTATTCTCATTTGCCAGATAACCTTTCGCCCCTTCAACAGTATAACGTTGTAATTGCACTAAATTATAAATATTTCTAACTAATATAATATCTTTTTTAACATAATATCTACGGGAATTTCTTCTAGTTGGAGAAAAATTACTAAACTGTGTTTCCCAGTACCTTAGCACATAAGGTTTAACATCATAACAAAAAGAAGATACATCACTGATTGAATAGTAACGATCTTCTTTTATATCTAGCCCTAAAAGCCAGTCCGTAGAAACTGTAATATCCTTATTACTAAGCTTTTTCTTTGATATCTGCATGGTTCCTTCCATCATAGCTCTCAATCCTTGACTTTAATTTATTTCCGGTTCTAAATGTAACCACGCGACGTCTTGAGATAGGCGTTGCTTCACCAGTTCTAGGATTACGTCCTGGCCGCTCTGGCTTATCAATTAAATCAAAGTTTCCAAACCCAGAAAGCTTCACAACTTCTCCTTCACCTAGGGTTTCAATTATAGTTTCAAAAGTTGCTTCAACAATTTTCTCAGAATCTACTTTACTGAACCCTGTTTTCTCACAAATTTTATCGGCCATTTTTTGCTTGGTAAGTGTTTCTTCCATACCGCCCTCCCACGTTATATTTTAAAAATTATCACACTAATAATACGCTAAATACGCAAAATATACGTATCAGAGTAAGTGAATAATAAATAATTTCTTTTGTTATTTCAATCTATTTCTACAAAAAAGCTAAAATGTTTCAAATAAAACAATTAGTTTTAGCTTTAAGCACTAACACTACTGCAATTTAGTCACAATAATTAAGTTTTATGATCTAATCTTAATATCTTTTAAAGCTAATGCTGCTATTATTTTAGTCATATATTTTGTAATATCTTTCTCTAATAAAGTGCGATTTACATGTTGAAATATAAATGCCACACAAAAACTTTTTATATCTTGATCTGTTTTGTCATGACAATAAACATCATCCAATCTAATATTTTGTAAAATTTTTATATTAAGTGATCTTATAATATCACAAATCATCGAAAAACTTACGCCCTTATTTACTATCAAAGATAAATCTCTCTTAATACTTGGGTACTTTGAGTATTCTTGATATTGATCAATGCTACGCATGCTTAGTGGAATAGTTATTTCAAATAATACGCTATTTTTACAAAGGTCATTGTTTTTAGCCACAATAGGATCTATTACTCCTATAACACCAACCTCAGTATTATCTTTTGTTACAATCCGCGCAGATTTTCCATGATGCATGCCTTTTATAATACTTTTCTCATAAGAAGCAGTTACACCCATGATAGTAAAAATTTGTTCACAAATAGTTTTAACATCATAAAAATCTAGTTGCTGTTTAGTATCTCTCCAATTTTCTGGCAGCATCTTGCCAGTTAAAAGCCCAGCAACTTTTGTTTGGTACTTACCTGAGGCATCAAAGCATTGCCCTATTTCAAAAAACTTTATGTTTTCTTTTTGGCGGCGCTTATTAAAAGCTGTAGCCTTTACTAGCCCAGACAATAAACTGTTACGCATTATAGTCATATTCTTAGATAGAGGATTCTTTAACTTTAATAAGCCCTCTAAATCAACAGATGCAAATAATTCGCTCTCTTCAGCAGAAATCATGCTGTAACATAAGGCCTCACTTAAACCAATACTCTTCAAATAGGCCGCAATATCAAGTGACAAGTCTTTAGTGGCATTTGTTATGCTACAAGGATTCATAACAAAGCTTAAAGCTGCTTTTGGTATCTTATCATAACCATATAAGCGCATTAACTCTTCTATTAGGTCTACTTCTAAGCGCAAATCAAAACGCCAACTAGGAGGGGTTACCTCAAAAGCCCCTGAAATGAGAGTAACATTTGCCCCAATATTTCCCAATAAGCGCATAATATCACTATCACTGATGTCTATACCTAATAATCTTTTTAATTGCGAAGGCCTTAACTCTATAGTATTTGGCGCTGAATCATTTGTATCTGGAGTAACTGCTATGCTACCTGCAACTTCACCACCAACAGTATTAAGCAGATGATCACATACTTCGCTTAGTCTTTGCCTTGTTTGCTTCGGATCAACTCCTCTTTCAAACCTATAAGCTGATTCGCTAGCAAGCCTATAATCTCGGCAACTTTTAGCAATACTATTTGGCATAAAATGCGCAGCCTCTACAAATATATTGGTAGTTGTAGCTGATACTTTTGATTCCGCACACCCCATAACGCCAGCAATAGCTAAAATCTTTTTCTCATCAGCAACTACTAAAGTATCATCTTTTAAAGTTATAACTTCATTATTGAGTAAATTAGCCACTTCACCTGCGTTAGAATATCTTACGGTTATATTGCCACTTAATTTATCAGCATCAAAAACATGAAATGGCTGGCCTTTATCAAGCATAGCAAAATTGGCTATATCCACCACTCTGTCAACCCTTCCGCAAGATATTTTGCGAGAAAAATCATCACCATAAAAGCTTTTGCTAGAATTAACATTAATGTTTTTTATGTGCCTGCCGTAATAATAAAGACAAGCATCCTTTGCTATAACCTCAACTTCAATACCTGACTCATGCATCCTACCAGAACAATCATAATTATTCAGAGTATTTAGCTGCAGCCCTGATGTCGCAGCTATATCTCTTGCAATACCGTACGCACTTAAGCAGTCACCCCGATCTGGAGTTATTTCAACCTCAAATATATGATCATTTAAATTAAAGACATCAGCTAAGTCAGATCCTAGAGCTAGATCATTTGCAAGGTGCATAATGCCACTGCCCGCATATAGATCTTCTAAGCTCAGCTCACTCGCAGAACATAGCATTCCCTGTGACTCTACACCGCGTAATTTTGTTTTCTTGATTGCAAATCCAGCTGGCAGCTTTGCGCCAATAACTGCAACTGCAACAACTAAGCCTACCTTGACAGTAGCACAACCACATACAATCGTTAAATAATTGCTTTGAGCAACATCTATAGTACACACTGATAATTTATCAGCATTTGGATGAGCTTGAACCTCGATAATTTTGCCGACTATAACCTTACTAAAACCTGGATCTATAGGATAGCTATCATCAACTTCTAACCCTGCGGTAGTCATAATTTCTGCAAGCTCAGCATTGCTTTTAGTACTAGAAACATAGCTATTTAACCAGTTTCTTGTTACTTTAACACCCATAAAAAACACCTATAAAGTATACAGTTTAAAACTGTGATAAGAAATCCATGTCATTTTCAAAAAGCATTCTTAAATCTTTTATGCCATATTTCAACATCGCCAAGCGATCAATACCAACCCCAAAGGCATAGCCAGTAAATTTATCAGGATTAATATTAACATGATTAAACACATTGGGGTGCACCATACCACATCCCATAATTTCTAACCAAGCTGAATTTTTTGACATTCTAATATCAACTTCGGCTGAAGGCTCAGTAAATGGAAAATAAGACGGCCTAAATCTAACTTCAATCTTCTTTTCAAAAAATTTCGTAAAAAAATCGTCTAGCAATGCTTTCATTTCTACAAAGCTGGCATTTTCGCTGACAACCAAGCCTTCTATCTGATGGAACATAGGAGAATGAGTCATATCAACATCATCGCAACGGTATACTTTTCCGGTAGAAATAATACGTAACGGCGGCTCATGATTTTCCATTGCATGAATTTGAGCTGGAGAGGTATGCGTTCGAAGCAAGTCGCCACTTTCTAAATAAAAAGTATCATGCATAGCTCTTGCTGGATGTGACTTTGGAAGATTTAAAGCGGTAAAGTTATGAAAGTCATCCTCAACCTCAGAGCCAATCACTTCAGTAAAACCATATGATTTAAAAATTTTAAGTAGCAAGCTAGTTACCTGCGTAATAGGATGAGAACTAGCAACCTTACTCCCTGTGCCAGGAATGGTCACATCAAGACTATCTTCTCGCATAGTTTTTTCATAAGAGGCTAGCTCTAACTTATTTTGAGCATCAAGCATAGCTTGTTGTAATATGTTCTTTATATTATTAATATGTTGACCAAATACTGATCTATCAGCAGCTGCCACATTAGAAATTTGCTTCAACATCAGAGTTAGCTCTCCATGCTTACCAAGCACGGCGACTCTAATATTATTTAACTCTTCTAATAACGAAACATCTGTGATTTTAGCAAGATAATTCTGTTTTAACTTATCAGCAGCCTGCAATAAAATATTAGTGGCATCTTCCATGTGCAGACTACTGCTAGCTATGAACTAATATTTTTTACTTTGTCTACTAAAGCAGAGAAAGCAGCGTGATCATGAATCGCAAGTTCTGACAACATTTTGCGATTAAGCTGAATTTCTAGCTTATTGAGGCCATGCATAAACTTACTATAGCTCAGACCTAGATTCTTACAGGCAGCGTTTATTCTGATAATCCATAATGCTCTAATATGACGTTTTTTGGTTCGTCTATCTCGGTATGCATATTGACCAGCTTTAATTACTGCTTGTTTCGCAACTCTAAAGACTCGGCTTCTAGCGCCGTAATAACCCTTAGCTTGCTTTAATATCTTCTTATGTTTTCTTTTGGCGACTACACCTCTTTTCACACGTGGCATATTTACACTCCTGCTTACTTAATTTTTAGCATTTTTAATACTGAATTTTTATCTGCACTATTGATATAAGTATCGCTACAACGCAAATTTCTTTTGCGTTTTTTAGCTTTTTTAGTCAATATGTGATTTCTATTTGCGGCACGTCTTTTTATACCGCCACCACCAGTGCAAATGAATCTTTTCTTCGCACCAGACTTTGTTTTCATTTTAGCCATAAGTATGCCTTCCCTCAACAAATAGAGTTTTGTTTAACTTCAAATAAATAAATTATCTGCATAGATTATTATAAAATCGACCATATATCAAGTCTTTCTTGGTGATATTAACATAAACATTTGCCTTCCTTCCTGTTGGGCTGTTTGTGAAACATCAATTTCTTCTCTCAAATCATTTTCTACACGCTCTAAAATCTTTGCTCCAAGGTCTTTATGCTGCATTTCTCGACCACGAAAAACAACAGAGACTTTAACTCTATGCCCTGCTTCTATAAAGCTTCTTATTTTCCTCAATTTAATATTGAAGTCTCCAACATCAGTATTAGGCCGAAACTTTATTTCTTTTAAAGATACTTTAGTTTTTTTACTATTACCTATATGCTTTTTTTTCTGATAAATCAGCTTACCATAATCCATTATTTTGCATACAGGAGGGGTACCATTGGGAGAAACTTCTACCAAATCTAATCCTGAAGATTTCGCAAGCTTTAGACCTTGCTCTAAAGGTACAATACCATGCTGCTTAGCTTCATGGTCTATTAATCTAATATCTTGGCTAGTTATTTGATCGTTTGCTCTAAGCCTTTTGCTCTTTGCCACTTTTTTCCTTATTTAAATTAACGAAAGATGGCGCTTTTGTTGGCAGTGCTGCCACAAAATCATCTAGCGACATACTACTAATAACCTCACCTTTCTTGCCATCTCTTACAGTAACTGTATTAGAGCTGACTTCTTTATCACCACAAACTAAAACATATGGAACTCTAGAGATGCTATGCTCTCTAATTTTATAACCAATATTTTCATTTCTAGCGTCTTCCACTACATTAAAACCTAAATTACGCAGTTTAGCAACAATTTCGCATACATAATCAATTTGAGACGCTGAAATATTAGCAACCACAATTTGCACAGGGGCCAGCCAAAATGGTATATACCCCGAATATTCCTCTATTAATATACCAACAAATCTTTCAATAGAACCTAGTACAGCTCTATGAATCATAACTGGGGTTTCTTTTTTACTATCTGAATTAACATAAGTTGCGCCTAAGCGTTCTGGCATAGAGAAATCTAACTGCAGCGTACCACACTGCCAAAATCTACCAATGCAATCCTTAAGTACAAACTCTATTTTAGGACCATAAAAAGCCCCTTCGCCAGGCTGTAAGTCCCAAGATATATTGTTTTCATCTAGTGCTTCAGCTAATTCTGCCTCAGCTTTATCCCAAACGTCATCACTCCCAACTCTTTTTTCTGGTCTTGTAGATAATTTTACTACAACCTCTTTAAACCCTAGATCTTCATACATAGAGTAAACTTGCTCAATGAACCTGCCGACCTCAGATTTAACCTGGGATGGAGTGCAAAATATATGTCCATCATCTTGCACAAAATTACGCACCCGCATAATACCATGTAGCGAACCTGAAGGCTCCTTTCTGTGGCATGAGCCAAACTCAGAAAAACGCAACGGCAAATTTTTATAGCTAATTAAACCTTGATTAAATATTTGCACATGGCCTGGGCAATTCATTGGCTTAATGGCTACTTCTTTGTCTTCGAAGGCAGTAACGTACATGTTTTCATGAAACTTATCCCAGTGCCCAGATTTTTCCCATAGATCTTTATCTAACAACTGTGGGGTACATACTTCCTTATAGCCATATGATGTATTAATTTTACGCACATAAGATATTAAGTTTTGATATAATTTCCAGCCATTTGGATGCCAAAAAATCATACCAGGGGCCTCTTTCTGCATGTGAAATAGATCCATCTTCGCGCCTAGCGGGCGATGATCTCTCTTTTTAGCCTCTTCCAACATATGTAAATATTGGCGTAATTCTTTTTCACTAGACCATGCAGTGCCGTATATACGCTGCAACATAACCTTTGAGCTATCGCCACGCCAATAAGCCCCAGAAACTTTTGTTAGTTTGAATGCACCCAGGCATGAAGTATTCGGCACATGAGGCCCTCTGCAAAGATCAGTAAAATCTCCTTGCTCATACAAACTAACATCTTCAGATTGTGGAATGCTTGCAATAATTTCTGCTTTAAAATCTTCGCCAATATCTTTGAAGAATTTTACAGCATCATCTCTAGCAAGCACCTGTCTACTGATGTGCAGGTTACGCTTTATGATTCCATTCATTTTATCTTCTATAGCTGCAAAATCGCTATCAGAAAACCCTTTAGGGTATAAAAAATCATAATAAAAGCCATTATCAATCACTGGCCCAATTGTCACCTGCACATCTGGGAACAAGCTTTTTACAGCATGGGCTAACAGATGAGCAGTAGAATGCCTGACAATCTCAACACCCTCTTTATCTTTGGCGGTAATTACTTTTAGAGTTATATCTTTATTAATTTTAGTGTGGGCATCAACTATGACTCCATCAACCTCAGCTGCAAGCATTGCTTTTGCAAGCCCAGCCCCAATAGTCTGACAAACTTCTAAAGCTGTTAATTCATTTTCGAATTCTCTCGAACTACCATCTGGCAAAGATACTGTGAACATAGTCAACCTTTTCAATTTAATTGGTAGGCACGAGTGGGATCGAACCACCGACCACCACCATGTCAAGGTGGTGCTCTACCACTGAGCTACGTGCCTAAAACCATTGTGAACGTTATTCTTCTTTATCCTCTAACTCACCTATAGAAGAAGATCCTTCTGTTTTTTCATGAAATTCTTGCTGTTCCTTCGAATCTATAGACAAAGTTGCTGTTGGCCTAGCAAGCAAACGCTCTAGACCTATTGGAGTTTTAGTTTCAATACAATAACCATACACACCGTTGTCGATTCGAGATATAGCAGCTTCTATTTTATGCAATAATTTTGTTTTACGCTCTGTTGTCCTGAGGTTTAGCTGTAACATCTCAGCATTAGAAGCCAAATCTAGGGTGTCACCAACATCAGTTGGCGCATTCATCTCACTGCGAGCTTGATGAATCTGATTTTTTAATGACTCATGCATGTCAAACAATAACCCTCTAAAGTATTGTTTTTGACTAGCATTCATGTAGTCAGACTCAGGCATTGCCAATAATTTATCTTCTGTTAAAATTTCATGCTCCATATCTTTTCCTTAATACTCCATTACTAGTAACATAAAAACATAACGAAAATATTACATATATTTTTCTTTAATTACTAGTAAAACATATAATACTTAAGAAAAAACTTCAAATTAGAGCAAAAAAAAAATTCAACAATAACGAGAAAAATCAACGCTATACATTTAAGGATTAATCCTACAAATCACCTCTCCAGCAGCTACAACATTAAAAACTATAGCTTTTTTAGATCAAATATGTCATAATATGTAAGTTAGATATGCAAGGACGCATAGCAAACAAGTCATGGAGGATTTATGAGCAACGATGTAAAAACAGTAGCTATATTAGGCTCAGGAGTCATGGGGTCGCAACTAGCCGCTCTATTTGCCAATTTTGGTATTAAAGTATTTCTATATGACATTAAATGCAAAACTGGTCCCAGCAACAATGCCTTTAATGCTATCAAACATTTAAAAAAACTCAAGCCAGAACCGCTCGCAGTACCAAAAAATGCTAGGCTAATCATCCCTTGCAACTATACCGATGACGCTGAAAAAATTACCGGGGTACAGTTGATTATAGAGGCTGTATCTGAAAATATTGACATTAAAGCCAGCGTATTTAAAAGCATTAGCCCATATGTTGCAAACAATACTATCATTACCACTAACACCTCAGGCCTTAGCATTGAAGACATTGCTGCATGCTTGCCTGCCAATCTTAGACCTAATTTTTTTGGAGCACACTTTTTTAACCCACCTAGATACTTGCCATTAGTTGAGCTGATTTATCATGCGAAAACTGACAAAAAACAAGCAGAAAGAATGGCTGATTTTTTAACAAGATCAATAGGAAAAAGTGTTGTAATAGCGCCTAATACCCCGAATTTTATTGCCAATAGGATAGGCATTTTTTCATTGCTTAGCACTACAAATAATTGTATAAAACACGACATTGAGCTTGAAGTGGCTGACAAATTAACTGGCACTGCGATCATGCGCCCTAAGAGTGCAACATTTAGAACAGCAGATGTAGTGGGTTTAGACATCCTACAGCATGCAGCTGGCACCTCGGCCACTATAGCAAAAGACCCATGGCAGCAAATATATAATTTGCCTGCATTATTTTCTGACTTACTTGAGTCAGGTTCTTTAGGGCAAAAAACTGGCAAAGGAATTTATGAAAAAAGAAAAGACGGCATTTATGTTTATGATCTTAACACTAAAGATTATCGTTTAGCTGACAAAAAACCAAGCGAAGAGCTATTAAAGCTCTTAAAGACTAAAGATTTGCCACAAATATTTGCAGAGCTAAGTTCGTCGGATGACAAAGAATATAAATTTTTATGGCAAACTTTTGCAGACTTGCTCCATTACTCAGCTTATGTTTGTGCAAGCTTGAAAATTAGCGCTAGAGAAATAGATATGGCAATTAAGCTTGGCTTTGGCTGGGATCTTGGGCCATTTGAAATATGGCAACAAGCTGGCATCAAACCCACCACATCATTAATTACAGCCAGCATACTTGCAAAAGAAACTTATAGCAGTGAACCGCTACCTGCATGGATAGCTCAGATTGATTGTTTTTATAAAGAGGCGCTAGCTTTTAACCCTAGCGAGCAAAAATATACTGCTGCAATAAAGTGTAAAGCTGAAGCTAGACAGTTATTTCCACAAACAATTTATACTGACACCGGGCCTAAAAAACATATCTGCTTTGAAAATGATGCTGCCCAGCTATGGACAACCGGCGATGACATTTGTATATTTTCTCTTAAAACCAAATTAGCGACAATTAATAGCGCAGCGCTAGAGGCCATTTTTAAAGCCACAGATATTGCAGATCGTGAATTTAAGGCCATGGTTATTTGGCATCCAGAATGCCCAAACTTTGGTGCTGGAGCAAATTTAATGGAGCTTGCTGAAGAATTCTTTATTTCAGGTATAACCAAAGTAGAAAGCATCATTAAAAAATTTCAGCTAGCATCTTTACGGCTGAGATATAGTAAAACCCCCACTGTGGCGGCAGTCAGAGGGTTTGCACTAGGAGGTAGCTGTGAAATCATGCTGCATTGTAATCGTAGAGTAGTTGCACAAAATTCTTTTATCGGCTTAGTTGAAGCTGGGGTTGGTATTATACCAGCTGCAGCTGGCAGTAAAGAAATGGCATTAAAAGCCCTACTCAGTGACAACCCTAAACAAAACTTACGCAACAATTATCATACCATTGCACTTGGAAAAGTCGCAACAAGCGCACAAATGGCACTTGAGATGAATTTTTTGCAACATGAAGACGTGATTATTGCACATCCTGACGAGCTATTATATATAGCAAAGCAACAGGCTGCCGCCATGGCTGAATCTAACTTCACCCCACCACAAGAACCCCTAATAAAAGTAGCTGGCAAACCAGCTCTTGCGAATATGGAGCTTGAAATTGCCAACATGAAAGCTGGCAACTTTATCAGTGAGCATGATTACTTAATTGCAGCAAAATTAGCAGAGGTAATGTGCGGTGGTAATTTAGCAAGCGACACTCTGGTACCAGAATCATTTTTGCTAAAATTAGAACGTGATGCATTTTTAGAGCTTGTTCAAACCCCTAAATCACAAGAGCGTATTGAGTATATGTTAGAAACTGGTAAAAGGTTAAGAAATTAATAGGAAGCAAATATGAAAAATAAGGATGTATACATTGTTGCGGCCAAACGAAGTCCGGTAAGTAATTCAAAAAAAGGCGCATTTAGCAACTTAAGACCAGATGACTTACTGGCTCAAGTGATCACAAATATAGTTAGCGAAACAAACATAGACCCCACTAAAATAGATGATGTTATTATCGGCTGCGCTATGCAAGAAGCAGAGCAAGGCATGAATATTGCCAGAGTTAGCCTATTATTAGCAGGATTACCGCATAGCGTGCCTGGAGCCAGTGTAAATAAATTATGTGCTTCTGGGCTTGAAAGTATAGCTATTGCCGCAAATAAAATCCAAGCTGGAGCAAATGTAGTTATTGCAGGCGGGGTTGAAAGCATGAGCATGATTCCAATGGGCGGCCATAATATGATGGCAAACCCAAGGCTTTTCAGCAAAGATAAAAAACACCTTGCTATTGGCTATGGCATGGGACTTACAGCTGAAGCGGTAGCACGCAAATGGCACGTCACAAGAGATAGTCAAGATGAATTTGCTTTGCTTAGTCACAAAAGAGCTGTAGCAGCAATCGACAAAGACTTATTTAGCAATGAAATAACCCCAATTATGGTTGAAAATTCTGCCTTGACAACCAGTGGCGAAATTGCTTTATCCGAGCTATCAATTACGCAAGATATTGGCCCAAGAGCAGACACAAGCTTAGCGCAACTACAAAAATTAAATCCTGCCTTTGCACTAAATGGCAGCGTAACTGCTGGCAATAGCTCGCAAGTTAGCGATGGCGCTGCAGCATTAATGTTAGTTAGCGAAAGTTTTTTATTCCAGCATAAGCTCAAACCGTTAGCAAAATTTAAAACTTATGCAGTAGCTGGAGTAGACCCAGAATATATGGGCATAGGACCAATTTACGCCATACCCAAAGCTCTAAAACAATGTGGCCTTAGCTATCAAGATATTGAGCATATTTAGCTTAACGAAGCATTTGCTGCCCAGAGTATTGCGGTTATCAACGAGCTCCATCTTGACAGTAGCAAAGTTAACCCGCTAGGCGGCGCAATAGCATTAGGCCACCCACTTGGTGCAACTGGCTCGATAAGAACTACCACCTTACTGCATAATATGCAAAGAAATAAGCAAAGATATGGCATGGTGACAATGTGCATAGGAACTGGCATGGGAGCATGTGCAATATTTGAATCAACTTTATAATCGCAAAATACTATAGCATGGAGGCTAGTATGGAAAAGATTTGGCTGAATAGTTACCCTCACGGTATTAAAAAAACTATTGATAACAGTAGCTATCGCTCTTTAGCAGAGCTTTATACCGAAGCGTGTCATAAATTTGGCAACAAAATGGCATTTAGCTGTTTTGGCACTAGTATATCTTTTGAGCAAAGTTTATCTTACAGCACAAAATTTGCAGTTTTTTTGCAACAAGAACTAGCATTATCTAAGCCAGATAAAATAGCAATTATGCTACCGAATATATTACAGTATCCAGTTGTAATGTTTGGCGCTATGCAAGCAGGCCTAACTGTGGTCAATATTAATCCTTTAGATAAAGGCGTATCATTAGAGTATGAGCTGAATAATTCTGGGGCAAGCACGATAGTTGTGTTAGAAAATTTTGTAACTGAATTAGATAAAATTTTACCAAACACAAAAATCAAAAATATTGTTATTGCTAAGATAGGTGATTTATTTCCATTCCCTAAAAAGACAATTTATAATTTTGTGGCAACACATATTAAAACAGCACCTAAGCTATGCAATTTAAAACATTGGCACAGTTTTAGCAAGGTTATTAACCAAGGTGATATCCAGGCATATCAAAAACCCAAAATCACACCAGATGACCTTGCTTATATTCAGTATAGTAGCGGCACAACAGCAGTACCTAAAGGCATAATGCTAACCCACGGCAATATTCTCGCTAACATTCATCAAACCAAAGCCTGGGTTGCAAGTCACAGTAGCAGTAGTGATGTTATTGTAACCGCCCTACCGCTCTATCATATATTCTCGCTAACGGCGAACTGTTGGCTATATTTTGTTTTAGGGGCTAAGAATATTTTAATTCCCGACCCTAGAAATATGCAGAGATTTATTAATGACATCAAGCATGCAAAAATAACCACCATTACCGGTGTAAATACTTTATTTAACGCATTAATGCAGTATCCTAGCTTTGGTAAAATAGATTTTTCTCACTTAAAGTTATCTTTGGGTGGTGGAATGCCATTGCATGAGCAGACTGTAACAAAATGGCAGCAACTTACGGGCTGCAATATTACCCAGGCCTATGGTTTAACTGAAACCTCGCCTGCTGTCACAATCAACCCTGCCGGACAAAAAGATTTCAATGGCAGTATAGGACTCGCCATACCTGGTACGGAAATTAGCATTAGAAATAGCAAAAACGAAGAAGTTTCACTTGGAAAATCTGGGCAATTATGCATTAAAGGGCCGCAAGTAACCAAGGGCTATTGGCAAAATGAGGCCGAAACCAAAAAAACTTTAAAAGACGGCTGGCTTTATAGTGGCGACATGGCCTATATGGATAAAGAAGGTTATATTTATATAGTTGATAGGTTAAAAGATTTAATTGTAGTTTCTGGCTTCAATGTAGCTCCAGCTGAGATTGAAAGAACCGTGTTAGAGATTAAAGGGATTACAGAAGCTGCTGCAATTAGTATTCAAAATGATCAACAAGGTGAATCTATCGTAGTATTTGTAGTTGTAACAGATAGCAATATCACAACATCAAGCATTATAAAGTTTTGCCATGACAAAATGGCATCTTATAAAGTGCCGCACTATATTGTATTTCAAAAATCTTTACCAAAAAACAATTTAGGCAAAGTGCTCAAGAAAGATTTACGCGCTCAAATAGCAAACAAGGAGACCAAGCTATGAACACCTTAATAATGATAGGTAGCTTTATAATTGCGATTTTATTATCAGGCTATCTCAGTTTTAGTTTCTTAGCACTAGTAGCGCTTATTTTAGCTATTACTATTTTAAATATCTATTTAGGATCGATAGCATTATTTGCGGCCACTATGTTATTAGCAGCGCTTATAATATCTTCTGCTTTATTTTGCTCATCACCTATTAGGAGATGGTTAATCACTAAAAATCTAGCAAAATTCATTAGCAAATCCATACCCAAGCTTTCATCTACAGAAGAAATAGCTTTAACATCAGGTGATAGCTGGATAGAGGCTGATATTTTTCAGGGTAAAAGTAATTTCGAAAAACTATTACAGCTAAAATTAAGCCGCCTAACTGTAGAGGAGCAGAGTTTTTTAGACAATGAAACCGAGGAGTTATGCAAGCTGCTGAATGATTGGGACATAGCCAGAGACAAGGACATTACTAAGCAGGCATGGGCTTATATGAAAGAAAAAGGCTTTTTTGGCCTCGTAATTGCAAAAAAATATGGCGGTAAAGAATTTTCTGCTGCGGCGCATTCAGAGGTTGTAAAAAAAATAGCAACGCAAAGCATGACTGGCGCAATAACTGTGATGGTGCCCAACTCTCTTGGGCCTGGTGAATTAATATCGCACTACGGCACTAAAGAACAAAAAGAAAACATACTGCCAAAGCTTGCTGTCGGTAAAGATATACCGTGTTTTGCGCTCACAGGGCCTTTTGCTGGATCAGATGCCACTTCAATGCGTGATACCGGAGTAATCTGTTACGATAATCATGCAGGCAAAAAAACCTTAGGCATAAAGTTAAACCTTAATAAAAGGTATATTACTCTTGCGCCGGTAGCAACCATTATAGGGGTTGCTTTTCAGCTCAAAGACCCCGACAAAATATTGTCAAATACAATAAATATTGGAATAACTTTAGGGCTAATACCCAGAAAACATAAAGGCATAGTTATTGGTGATAGGCATTTGCCTTTGGGCATACCTTTTATGAATGGCACCATTTCTGGTTCAGACGTGTTTATTCCATTAGATTGGGTTATTGGTGGCCAAGATATGCTGGGGGAAGGCTGGAAGATGCTAGTTGAATGCCTTGCTATAGGTCGCGCAATATCTTTGCCAGCGGTTAGTGATGCGTACTGCATAAAATCCATATTGCTAAGTTCGGCATATGCTACAGTAAGAGAACAGTTTAATAGCCCGCTAAGTAACTTTGAAGGCATTGAGGAAAAGCTTGCTGCAACTGCAGGCCTTAGCTATATTTGTAGCGCAACTAGGCAGTTAACTCTAACGGCTGTAGATCGAGGTTTGAAACCAGCTGTAGCATCTGCTATTGCAAAATACCATTTAACTGAGATTACTAGAATATGCATCAACAATGCTATGGATATTCATGGCGGCAAAACTATTATGAGTGGCCCAAAAAATTATTTTGGCTCTGCATATCAGGCTGTACCTATTTGCATAACTGTTGAGGGTGCTAATATTTTAACTAGAAATTTAATTATTTTTGGTCAGGGTGCAATGAGGTCACACCCTTATATTCTTAAAGAGTTAGAGCATATCTCTAAAAATGATGCCATAGCTAAGTTAGATACGACTATATTTGCGCATGTCAGTTATTTAATGCAGAATTTATGCAAACAAATACTTCATAATGTTACGGCAGGAGCATTCATTAAAACCCCTGATACTAAGCTTAAATCTAGCTATAAAAAGATAGCTAGGCTGACCCATAACTTTGCCGTAATCGCAGACATTGCTCTTATCCTCTTAGGAGGAAGCTTAAAAAGGAAAGAGCGGCTATCGGCAAGGTTGGCAGATGTCATGAGTTATTTATATATGGCGAATGCAGTTATAAAAAAATATCATGATGAAGGCGAACCCCCAGAAGAGCTGCCTTTGGCTCTATGGGCTGCAGATTATTGTTTGTATAACAGTCAAGTTGCAATGCAGGACTTTTTTGCCAACTTCCCCAATAGGCCAGTTGCCTTGTTAATGAGAATATGCTCCTTCCCATATGGGGGTATTGTTGCATATCCTAAAGACACTAGTGAGAGCAAAATAGTTAAGTTATTTATAACTGGCAGCAAGCCACGATCAAAATTTGCAGCTGATTTTTTCATCAGCCCAGACAAGTCTGACCCTGTAGCGGAAGTATTTAATGCTTTAGCATTAATAGAAGAGCTGCAACCGGCTTCGCGCGCAATAAAAATTGCTCAAAGAAAAAACTTAATAATTAGTAATAGCAACTATAATGAAGTAATAGCTAGCGCGCTAGAGGCAAAGATCATTACCCCTGCTGAGGCCCAAAAGCTATTAGAGCTAGAACAGCTAAAAACCAGCATAGTGAATGTTGACCATTTTAACTATAATTTAACAAAGGTGCTCTCAAAATAGGAATAAGTTATGTCAAATGATCTTGAGAAAAATTTTAATGATGCTGTAGCAAATGTTGCGAATGCTAATGTATGTTTTGAGGCAAGTAGAGAAGATAAATTAAATTTATATGGCTTATATAAGCAAGCAACATCTGGCGATGTGGTTGGCGAAAAACCAGGCTTTGGTGATTTTTCGGCTAGATTAAAGCATTTAGCCTGGCAAAAATATAAAGGTTTAGCAGCGAATGAAGCTATGGAGCAATACATAGCTTATATTGCAAAAAAAGAAAACCTCTAGTTTTAAAAATAGAGTGGATGAGCAGCCTGCTTAAAAAGAACTCAGCACTGGTTACCCTTGTAAAGGTTCACTAAATCGGTGACAGAAGTTGTCAAAGTAGAATGTGACAGCTAAAGTCAATTACAATTTGGAGAATGCTAATATGGGTATAGTAGATAAAGATGGCAACTCTTCAATAGCTCGGCGCCCCACTGCCTAAGTCATGTGACTTGATCACATGATCCAAGCAACCACTTGATTCATAATATTTTCTGGACCCTGTGGTCGAAGCCACAGGGCGTAGACAAAGAGGAAACCGGGCTGCTAGCAGCAGAGGCAAGCAAAAGAGAAGTCGCAAGCCCCAGGGGAATAGGAGCCACAAGGACAAATATAGCACAGAGAAAAAAAAGAGCAACAACAAGGCCTCAGGCCAACTAGCTCGAGAAACTCTTAAGTAACACTACTACCTACATCATGTGACTTGATCACATGATCCAGTCAAAGCAATATCTCTGATTATGCCCCATGTTCTGGTGAATTATCTGATCCCTTCAGGTCATTGATTACTTCAGATAAAGTCTCTACCATAGCTGCTCGTAAGCCTTGCATTCCAGCTTTAATATTAGCAGCTGTTGCGTCAGGCCTTATTAAAGCAGGAGCAATAGTTGTTTCTGTGGCCCTATAGAGCTTAGTTGTTATAAAAGAGGTAACAACACCGACTATAGCCCCAAAACTAATATTACTAAGAAGAGGAGTTACTAACATCATAGCATGACCTAATATAGCTATTTGTATTGGGCTTGCGTAGATACTCAAGAGCAAAAAAGATACAGCATACATTGTTAGAGCAAACCCATAATCACGTTTAATAGCTATTTCAGCCACCTTAATCAAGAGACATATTGAAAATGCAGATAATAACCCTACTGCAAGACTAGCAAAAGCAACTGCACCTGGGCTTACGGTTAGAGTTATGCCTAATAAAGTTTTTAAAATTGAATTTGCAAACCAAGTACCTACAAACAATGTAATAATAGCACTTATTTGTTTAGGCCTATCAGTAGTAAGGCCACTTATTTTTGCAAAGCCCTTATAGTTATTCATAGCAATGCCCATAATAAAACCCACAACTGCTGTTGGTATAAGAGCAAAACCAAAGTTGGTAAGTATAGTGCCGCCTAGCAATACTTTACCAAATAAAGCTAGCTGCAAAGGAGCTGCATATGCACTGAATATTAAAAAACTTATGGCGGCAACAATTGCAGGCAGCATTGTTTTAACAGATGGTCTCGCAGCAATAGCAGCTGTGATGTCCTTAAATATAGGCTTTTTATCCGCAAACTTAGCAACAAAGATTATTGCTAAAGTTACGCTAAAAATAACTAAACCAAATACAACACTCGCTACAGCCACATTCATCACAGGCACAGCATAGCCAAACAACAGGGCTTTACCAAATAATATTTTGCCAAACAGCATGCTTTGTAAAGTTTGTGAGTAAATACCTGCAACAATACCAAAAACAACACTAACGCCAAGCGCAGAATAGTTTGCTGACGATTTTGATTCTTTTTCTTCACGTGCCTGTTTTACTGCTTCTCGTAGCGCTTTTGCTTGGTTTTCTTTTTCACCTTCATCTAGAAAGTCATTATTCTCATTATCTGTTACATACCTAACGAGAGAATCAACAAATGGATAGTCTATGAATTTTTTTTCCTCAACTGATAGCTTACATGGCATTACAGTTAATTTTTTTGCTAGTATTATTAGTTGCCTACATACTATGGCTGCATTAACCATATATTTATTTTCTTTTACAATGAATTCTAAGTCCTTTAATGTAGAACTAGAATCAAATATAGGATTTATTAATCCTCTATATACCTTACATTTTTTAGATCCTTCGCTTTCATCTTCGCTTTCATCTTCGCTTTCATCTTCGCTATCGCAATTGTCATACTTATAAATTAAACCTGTACTATCTGTGATGTTTTGTTCCGTTAGTGCTTCTAACGCCTCAACAGCATGTATTATGTCTTCTGTTTTCACAAAAGAATTAAATCTTCTTTCTTCGGTTGTTTGCGAGGATGGTACTGTAGTAGAAACTTCACTTTGAGATCTTGACACGCCCGCTTCATTGCCAAGAACATCTTTATTTCGGCTACCTGAAGAACTGCTATTACATGAATCATCTGTAGTACTAGGTCTCGACGTTGATAGCATATTATCACCTTTAATTTTAAATTATTATTTGTGCTTGTTAAAGCTAAAACAGTATTATATTAGCTAAAAAACACCTTGTCAATTTAAATAAATTACAGATATTTTTTCAACTCACTGATAAAAAAGCATTTTTTTATTTTGTAATTTCTTTCTTTGCAATAAAATACACATAACAACCAAGATTAGGTCTTCTTTTGCAGAAATCATCAACGCTAGAGCATGCAAGATATAAGCCCATTTAATTATCAAGCTGTTACTATGAGACTGTTTTTGCCTGAGACTAATTATGTAATTTATTTTACCTTTAGCAGTGTAGAGCTCTTCTAGAGCTCTCCTTTCCTACGCCAAAATGCTATTCGTATGATAGAACTATATCTATAGAGCACCTAGAAAATTTTACCCGCAACTTTAATAGTTAAAGTGTAAACCTATACCAGGACGCAACCACCACAGGACCCAGAAAAAAATACAAATAAAAGACTTATCTGGATTCTGCGATCGAGTCACAGCACGTAGACGGTTAAGAGCTTACTTACAAATATAAAAACACCAACACCACCTGAGTCAGCTATAATTATTAGAACTTATTCCTTAACTTAATTCTATAATACGAATGCCATTGACCCTACACCATGCGACTCCGATCGCATGGGAAAGTATTCATTTGACCTATATATAAGAAGAAATAGCACAGCATGATCTGCGCTAGGGTTCATTAGCTCCACATCGCCTATAGCTTTACGAAGCTTTTTTATTACGCAAGAGGCGAAAGTAGATCTTTATAGATTAATGATAACTGAGATAGAAAATTTATTGGAAAAAATTTTTCATGCGTAGGCCCTATCATAACACCCCAATAACCCCTACATAAATTATCAAACAAGATATAATTTCAATATGCATAAAAATAAAATCTATAATATTCAAAATCATAAAAAATAAAGCTATAAATGCTTCTTTACGGTATTGACCTCTTAAGATAAAGAATATATTATTCGTAAGAGATTAACCTTTTGCAGAGAGAACATTATGGCTAGAGAAACATCATTATTCGCAGTTGGAGCAGTATTAGGAGCAGCGGCATTGTGGTGGGGCAACAGTAGTGCGGCAGCAGCACAGCAAGCAGAAGAATTAGCGGCACAGCAAGCGGCAGAATTAGCGGAACTAAGAGAAAAAGCAGCAGAGTTATATGAAATAAAAAAAGTAGCTGCAGAACAAAAAGCGGCTGCAGAACAAAAAGCAGCAAAAGAAGAACTAAAAAATACAACCTTAGTAGATAAAGTTGGTGGTTTTTTAGATATCAAACTGAAAGAAGTATATAACTTCATAATAACAGTATTATTGCCTTTAATAAAAAGCCTAACTGCTAGTGGAGGAGCTGCGGCAAAAGATTCAGCAGCCACAACGGCAGCACTAACGCCGGAACAAGAATTATCAGAAATATTTAAGCGACTAAAGGGCAAAATAACCTTATATAAAACAGAATTGCAAACAAATGGAATAAAATTAAAGGAGGTAAAATATAATTTATATTATATCATACGAGAACAACTACTTAACTTTCAAGAATTGATAATAACAGCTATGCAAATATCACTGCCAGACAATATAATGACTGCTTTTATCGCCCTTATAACACAAGGCGATATTTCAGATAGAATAAAAAGTAATATTCAGCATGCATTTGAAAAGTCTAATAGTAAACAGAAAAAGAAAATACAAGATAAAATCAAAGAAGGAACAGACATAGCACAAGCCTTAAAAATAAAAGACGAAAACATAAGTGCCATCAACTTATATGGGATATTGACGTTTCTTGATGCTGATAGTACTATTTTACAACAAATACGAGCAATATTCAAAGATTCGATAATGACTGCTCAACCATTAGTGCCTATTTTATGTATTGAAGGCATGCAAGAAAAAGCTGAGGCTCTATTAGCAGCAGAAACAGTACCGGTTTATGAGGCATATTCAGAATCTGAGACAGGCTCAATACGCTCAGCAACTTCAAGACATTCGGCAGCCTCTACTTTACAATCAGTTAGCGAAGAACAAAGTCGCTTTATTACTGAAGAGGAAATAGACGATCTCAATAGCTTAATACGAAAGGAAGTAGAAGAAGAATTTGCAGCTGAAATAGCAGAATATTCACCAAAATATGATGGCGCTGGACTAGAGAGCTTCAAAGCTTCTAGCTCACCAACACATTCATCATTCTAATATAATTAAATATGATAGCAAGGATGAAGGGCATAGCTTACAAATGCGTTACAATCATAGCCAACTTAATGTTGCTAGCATTTGAATTATTATTGCAGCTAAGCTTACTTGCCCTAAGGGTAGCTGTTTTATTTTTCATTGCTAAATATACATTAATTTATTTTAGTTTAGTTGCAGCTCCAGCGTGGTTATATTACTTAAGCTCTAGCTGCGCTATAATTGTGGCAAGTTATGTGCTAATGGGACAAAATGGTATGCTAGCTGCTCGCGTCAGCAGCTATAATCATTGGTCATTAAAGCTCCCAGGACTTGGCATTATTCTAAGCCTGCTAACCGATGCTGGTGCCGTTTTAAAAGCCATATATAACAACTTAAGTTCGATTGCTCAGCAAGATTATGCTACAAAAATTGGTAAAGTATCTGACCTTGCCATAAAAATATTAAGCATAATCGCTGTAGGCGTAGTTTTAGCATCAAGCGTATATTTATTGAACTTATATTGTTTTGCATATTTATAGGTAAGCCTAACTAACATAGCCCCGATTGCAAAATTATTTGCAGCATATTTTGCGGTATTAACTACTAGCCACTTTTCTTATAAAGCCGCAACTGAAATCAAATGGGGCTTTAAAATTAGCGCTACATCTTTAGCCAGCATTATAGTGACTGCTTTATATTACTATAGCCTAATACCAGCTGCACATCTGGCCTTTATCGCAGCAGCCTTTCCAGCGCTAGTATGCCTTAGCTGTTTAATAATTAAACTAATAGCATCACCATTTGTGAATGTAATACAAGATAAATCCCGAAGAAAAATAAAGAAAAACCATGAAGAGGACATCTATGATGCCATACTAAAAGTAGCAGAACAAACAGCAGGACAAACAAAAGCAAACTCAGTAGTCAAATCAGATAGAGTAGACCTACCAGATAGTGCTCAGCTACCATCAAATGTAACTACAAGAGCAGGCAAAGTAAAAATAGTTGATGGCGTCTTATCACTTGATAGAATAGTAGAAGGCGATGAAAAGGAAGATTCATTAAATAGCAGCGACGACGAATCACAAGATACCCAAAAGGGTACAGACATCTATGATGCCATACTAAAAGTAGAAGACCCAATAACAGAACAAGCAACCGGAACCTCAGCAGAAGTAGTAGAATCAGGTGACACCAGATTAAAAGTAGTAGGCACATTAATCCTATCAGATGGACTATCAAAGAAACCAGGTTCTCCAATAACAATATTGACACCTCCTGGCACAGTAGAGGCGCAAGGAGAAGGGTTTGCACTAGGCGCGCTAGCATTTCTGAAGCAGGCAGCATACCAATGGAGCGTAGGCACTGCCCTAAAAACAACAGCAGCAACAGTACTAGCAGCATGGGAAGCGGCCACTACAGGGCCTAAGACACAAAAGCTAGAGGAAACAGATTCACCAACAACGGTGGTCACAATCCCTAGCGGCGAGCACGATTCTAAGCTCCCCTTTGATTACAATAAAGTTCCCAAGGATGTACCTGTTGAGAAAAATAACTTAGTAAAAGAACGTTTATTATCTCATCTAGAGAGTGAAAAGCAAAGTATTCAAGCACAAGTATATAGCCAACCAAAAAAAGACTTAGCCACATACTCAGCCTTAGCAGGAACCTCAGCAGTAATCTCAGCAGTAGCAGCAGTACCGGCATTAGTAACCTTAGCAGCACTAGGAGAAAGATCGGGTGTAGCAGGTCGATTATCAGGAGGAGTAGATTCTCCAACAACAATATTACTAACTCCTGGTGATCAAGCATTCCCAACGGACTTATTGCCTATAAATTCAACAATAGAAGATCCCTATCAAAGAGGTATAGGCGGAGCCGTAGTAGCAACAAAAGCAATAGCAGGAGAGCTGGCAGCACCGGTGTATAATAGAGACGCCCTAAAACTAGCCCCAGGGAAAGCATCCGTAACAGGCCCTAAGACACAAAAAGCAAATGAAGTACCAGAGCAAGCAATCGACTTAGCAAAAGAACGTTTATTATCTCATCTAGAGAGTGAAGAGCAAAGTACTCAAGCAAAAGAAAATAACAAACTACAAAAACACTTAGCCATATACAATTCTGCTATATTATTAATTCAAAAAAATATCAGAAGGCATCTACATAATGTACATGAAAAGTTTCTTCGAGATTTAACTACAAAGTTTGCTCGAGATTTAACTATATATTATGCATCATCTGAACAAATATTAGATCAAACAAGTGAATATGATCGAATAATTAAAGCCACTAAATCTGAACAAATATTAGCTCAAGCATCTTTATTAGACCTAACAGAGGATGCTCCGCTACCAGCAAGTGTAACTAAAAGAGCAGCCAAAAAAACTCCATTATTAGAGGTAAACCGTAACGTTCTCAAGCAGAATGAAGGACCTAAGTTAGATATGAAAAGATAATATTGCACAATAAGGTCTATTCGTAATGCATGCTAACAATAGCCTATATTTACCTGACCTTATTCAACACCTAAATGTATATATTTTTTACTAGCTTTATTAAACGTAAGTTGTCATAATGTTATTTTTTGAGATATATTATGAATAACAATCTGTTACAAGATGTGACAAATATTCTGCAGCAACAAAAAGCAATAAGCATAACCACGCTTGAGATTGCAGAACTAACTGATATTGCTGACTTTATGCTTGTTTGCAACGGCACAAGTACCGCGCATGTTAGAGGCATTAGCCGGAAAATAGCACGCGAACTAAAAATTCCAGGCGAGCCTAAAATACACATGGAAGGCGAAGAAGCTTCAGAATGGGTTTTGCTTGATCTTGGCGATATTATCGTAAATGTTATGACTAAAGAAATGCGCGAACTTTACCAGCTAGAAGATTTATGGACAAAGTAAATGCTAAGCACAGAAATAATAACAATGTCACACAAACCGCCGTCTTGGATTGATACGGGCATAAATTATTATTCTAAATTGCTGACTCCCTACCTAAAGTTAAATATTACCAATATAACACCTATTCCCAGCAACTTAGACAAAATACAAAAACAAAAAAAAGAAGCAGATTTAATTAGGAAACAAACAAGCACTAGTAAATTAATAGTTATGCTAGATGAAAGCGGAAAAAAGTATTCTAGCATAGAGCTTGCAGCTATATTTAAAAAGTGGCAACTTAGCCATAGCAACTTTACTTTTGTTATTGGGCCTGCAGATGGACTAGGGCCCGAGATAAAAAGAGAAGCTGATCAACTTTTATCACTATCACATTTCACTTTCACACATGATATGGCGCTTGTATTATTATTAGAGCAAATATACCGTAGCGTAACCATTAACAATAATCACCCGTACCACCGCAGCTAAAATATGAATATAATGCTAAAGGTAACACCCTTTTGAAAAGAACACGGATTAAAAATTATCATATTGAAAAAGCACTACTAAAAAGTAGAATATTTTACCTAGTTTGCTTTATAGGGCCATTATGCGCTATTTTATTTGCAAGATTAATTCATTTACAAGTATACGAGAATAATAAATTAACGCTAAAGTCTGACAAAAACCACTACAAGCTTGAAGCCATAATACCTAAAAGAGGCTTGATTTATGATCGCAATCATATTGTAATTGCAGATAATATACCAGCGCATAAACTTGGAATAACCCCAGGCAAAAGCAAAAATTTAAATCTATCATTAGTGAGGCTAGAAAAACTACTGAATATTGATAGTGATATAATCACTCAATTTAAAAAACAAGCTGCAACTAGCAACCCTAACAACCCTATTTCGCTCAAAATGTCACTATCTGAAACAGAAATTGCAAAATTCTACTTAGAAAAATATAACTTTCCTGAAGCAAAAATTACTAGCTATTTAAAAAGATTATATCCATTTAATGACTTAACCACTGCTGTTTTAGGCTATGTTGCAAAACTCAATCAAGCCCCTACAGATAGCGAAGAAAATTTATTTTACCAAATAAACCCTATAATGGGAGCACTTGGTATTGAAAAAACGTATGAAAAAGATTTAAGAGGCAATATAGGCTATACCAAAATAGAAGTGGATGCTAAAGGAAATAAATATCACTGGTCGGTAATAAAAGAACCTGAACAAGGTTATAACCTTACTTTATCTCTAGACATCAAGCTGCAACAAGCAGCAAGTGATGCACTGGGCGATGAATCAGGAGCAGTGGTTGCTATTGAACCTCAAACTGGTGAAATATTAGCGCTAGTTTCAAAGCCTAGCTATGACCCTAATTTATTTGGCAAAAGTATCTCTACGCGCACGCTCGCAAAGTTAAATAATGGTGCGAACAATCCTATGTTTAATAGAGCAACCAAAGGCCAGTTCCCACCAGCATCAACTATAAAGCCCTTCATTAGCATAGGAGCTTTAGAGGAGAATATTATTGCACCAGAAGATACAATAGAAGATGAAGGGTTTTATATTTTTCCAAATACTACCAACGTATACCACGACTGGGCCAAGCATGGACACGGCCTCGTGAATATGCATAGAGCTATAGTACTTTCTTGTGATACCTATTTTTATCAATTAGCAGTAAAGATGGGTATTAGCAATATTTATAATACATTGACACAATTTGGTTTTGGCAGGAAAACAACCCCCGACATTGAGAATGAGGCTGTTGGAATAATTGCCAGCCCAGAATGGAAGCTTACCAATAAAAACACTAAGTGGTATGTAGGCGATACTATCATATCAGGCATTGGGCAAGGATACATGCTAGCTACCCCACTACAACTAGCAAATGCAACTGCAATTTTAGCAAACAAAGGCTTCCTAGCAACTCCACATCTAGTGACGGCTATAAATAATAATAATTCAGAGAATACTGCTGCGATTAATAAATCTCGCATAGCAAATATTAGTGATAGTTCCTGGCAAACTGTAACTAAAGCTATGCAAGGAGTAGTTAGTGAAAAAGAAGGAACAGGGCATAGATTTGGTAATAACTATAACTACCAGGTAGCTGCAAAAACCGGGACTGCTCAAGTTATAGCCTCGACTAACTTTGCTAAAAAACAAACTGAGAACAAAAGATATAAAGATCACACTATTTTTATTGGATTCTCACCTATTCACAATACCAAAATAGCCCTAGCAGTAGTGGTAGAGCATGGCCCTATTGCGACTAATGTAGCTAGAAAAGTATTCGATGCATTTTATCACAATTTGCAGCAGAGTTAGCCTATGAAAAAAAGATCAACAATTTTTCGTAATATTAAACTAGATCCAGTACTACTGGGCCTAGTATTATTAGCCATGATATTTGATTTGGTGATACTATATAGCTCTTCTGGCAACAGCTATGTTGCGCCATTAAAACAGCTTGCAAGATTTACTATTGGTTTTAGTGTTATGCTAATTATAGCCCAGATCCCTCCCAGAACTATAGGCAACAAATCTTATCATTTATATGCTTTAGGCATAATATTGCTAATTTATGTTTTTTTTATGGGCCATATTGGCAAAGGTGCGCAGCGCTGGCTAAACTTAGGTTTTATTACTTTTGAGCCTTCAGAAATAATGAAAATCGCCCTACCACTAGTAATTGCTCAAGTATTAAATAATGTCAGCTTACCTATTTCTTCTGGCAATGTTATCAAAGCCTTTTTCATTATTTTATTACCCGTTTCGATTACTGTTATCCAGCCCGATCTAGGCACTGCCATTTTATTAACTATAAGTGGTGGATGCGTTATATTTTTAGCTGGACTTAGGTGGAAAATAATATTCACTGCACTTGCAACCTTAATAACTAGCATACCTATTAGCTGGCACTTTCTGCATGCCTATCAAAAGCGCCGCATCTTAACATTTTTAGACCCAGAGAGCATGCCTCTTACAAATGGATACCATATTATACAATCTAAAATAGCTATAGGTTCAGGCGGAATTTGGGGCAAAGGCTGGCTATCTGGTTCGCAATCTCATATGAATTTTTTACCAGAAAACTCCACTGACTTTATTTTTGCACATATTTGTGAAGAATTTGGCTTAATTGGTGCGATATTAGTTATAGCTCTAATATTAGCTATTACTCTACGCGGCTATAGTATTGCTATAAATGCACAAGATACCTTTTCCAGACTAGCAGCTGCGGCCATCAGTACTAACTTTTTTTGTTATGCATTTATTAATATCGGTATGACGATTGGTATACTACCTGTTGTAGGTGTGCCGCTACCTCTTATTAGCTATGGGGGAAGCTTTTTAGTCACTGTTCTAAGTGCTATTGGCATTTTGATGTCTATTCATTCTAATAAGAAATTAATAAATAGTTAATATATTTAGTTTCAAATTTGCTAGAATTAAGCTAGTATTAATATTGCGTTTTATTAATCACGGAGCTATAAAATGACTAAACTCTTAACAAAAGTGCTATTAATTTTAATCAGTACCACTGTTTACTGCGCTAGTTCAGCATCTACAAAAGAAATCTCTGATTTCAAACAAAATTTAGTCACTAAATTTAAATTTAAAACAGCTGAAGTTAATCATGTTATGCAGAACGCAAAATATAATCCTAAAGTTATTAGCTTAATGGAATCTCCTTATGAGAAAAAAAGCTATACGGAGTATCGTAAACTGTTTGTATCACCAAGCAAAATAGCAAACGGCAAAAAATTCATTAAAAAAAACAAACCTTACCTAGATAGCATAGCAAAAGGTTATGGTATTCCAGTAGAAATAATAACTGCGGTTATTGGTGTAGAATCAAACTACAAGCCAGTAAAAACTAGTTATCGTGCCTTAGACAGCTTATATACTTTAGCTTTTTACTACCCCAAAAGATCTAAATTTTTCAAGTATGAGTTAGAGCAGTTTTTGTTGTTATCCCGTGACTTAAAAGTTAGCCCAGAATCAATAACTGGCTCATATGCAGGCGCACTTGGCATGCCACAATTTATGCCAAGCAACTACCGTCATTTAGCAAAAACAACAAAAAAGCAATACCCTGATCTTTTCAATAGCAAGAATGACGCTATAATTAGTGTTGCTAACTACCTACATCATTTTGGTTGGGTTAAAGATCAAGATCCAGCTATTAATATTGATGTTACAAAATCTGCATTAAAGAGTAAGCTCACAACTAATACAGTGCTAACTATCTCAGAGCTAAATAGCATGGGAGTAACTACTGACGCCGCTATCAATAAAGCTACTAAAACAAGAATTCTGGATACGAATGAGCCGCTACAACAAAATGTTTGGCTTGGCCTTACTAACCTAAAGGTAATTAAGAGCTATAATAATAGTGATTTATATGCGCTTGCAGTGTTTGAGCTTGCCCAGAGCCTTAAAGATAAAGTATAGAACCAAACTATATGACCAAAGTAACGACTGCTCTAGAGCAACATTTAAATGATGATCTAGAGCAAGCCAAAAAAGATTATAAAGAGTTGTTACTACAAAACCCGAACAATATTGATGCGCTTCATTTATTAGCTATTGCGTATGGGCAACAAGGGTTATACGAACAGGCTTCTGAATATTTAAATAAAGCCTTAATTTTAGCCCCTAAAGACCCACAGTTATATAATAGCAAAGCAAACATTTTAAAGCGCATAGGCCAAATACCAGCCGCTATTACAGTATATAAAACAGCTATTAAGCTTAATACAACCAACCCAGCTTCTCATTACAATTTAAGCTTAATGTACTTTAATGCTGGAGAATATAACAAAGCAACTGGACATCTAGAACTAGCTCTTAAATATAACATTAAATATATTGATGCATACCATACTCTTATTCATATTTTTCATATAAAACAACAATATAGCAAAGCAAAAAATTTAATTGAGCAAGGCTATGAGCAAACGCAGAATATTATTTTTTATAAACTGAGGGGGCAGAATTACGCCTTACAAAACCTTAGTGATAAAGCTATAGAGCAGTATGAGTTATATTTAGCAGCATGCTCTGATGACTATCAGATTCATCATTATTTAGCTGTAGAATACTTAAAAGCAGATAAGGCAGATGAAGCTGCTGAGCATAACTTAAAAGCACTTAAAATTAATCCTGAGCACGCAGAAAGTTGTCATAATTTAGCTGTAATTTATTTAACCCAAAACAAATTAGACCCAGCTCTAAGATATTGGATGCAAGCACTGCAGCAAGAACCCAGTAATCTAGATTATTTATATAATATAGGGGTAGTATATAATTACAAAGGTTTATATACTGACGCTCTTATTTATTTTAAAAAAGTTTTAACCGCAGAACCTAAGCATTATAATGCGATAGTTAATATTGCAACGATTTACTTAAAAAAGTATATGCCTGCTGAAGCTAAGTTTTTTTATCAAAAAGCATTGCAAATCAAGCCAGAAGATAGCCAAACAAAATTCATGCTAGCTGCCTTAGACAACTCGCAAAACAAATTTACAAGTGCTCCAGAGCAGTATGTTACCGATTTATTTAATGAGTATGCTAATACTTTTGATGAGCATTTAACAAAAATGTTGCATTATAAGGCGCCAGAGGTAATCTATAATTTATTAATCAGGCATATTGATATAGAGCAAAAAGACCAACTAATTTGCTGTGATGTTGGCTGTGGCACTGGTCTCATGGGTGAAAAACTAGTATCGCATGCTAAAGAATTAATTGGTGTTGATTTAGCCCCTAAAATGTTAGCGAAGGCCCGTGAAAAATCAGTTTACACCAAACTTATAACCGCCGATGTACATAATTACTTAGGCTCCATGCCAGAGAAGTTCGATTTAATAACTGCAGCAGATGTTATGCCCTATTTTGGCGATATAGCTAAGGTAATGCAAGCTGCACACAAAAGCTTAATGACCAATGGCTATATTATTTTCACCTGTGAAAACTATGCTGATGACAATGAGCATAACTATTTTTTAAGTAGTAATGCCAGATTCTCACATAAACAAAGTTACGTATTAAGCGTGCTACATGCTTTAAATTTCAAGCTAATATGCAATACCCAAGAAGTAACCAGAACCCAGGCTAAAGTAGATATTAAATGTGACATTTATATTGCTCAAAAAGTATTAGGCTAAGCGGGTAAAATAACCCTGAATAGATTCTTGTTGCCTACTTATCGCTCCCTATGCCCTATTGCTTATCGCTCCCTATGCCCTATTGCTTATCGCTCCCTACGCCCTATTGCTTGACAATAGGGCCCAGGGTTAAAAATGCCGATGTTGCTGATGATAGTGCTACTTAAAAAGCATAAGGGCAATCATAACTCGGCCCTCAAATCAAGCCACAGGGAGTAGGCGGTGGGTAACATGGACATACCCAGAAAAAACTTATTCTTAAGAAAGCATTTTAAAATCAATAAACTTAGAATTAACATCAACATTTAATACTTTAATGCTTACTTTTTGCCCAAGAACATAGCATTTATTAGATTTTTCGCCAATTAAACGGTTACTGTCTTGATCAAAATTATAGTAATCTGATTTGAGGCTGCTTATGTGTATAAGACCATCTATACCCATACCATCTAGCTCAACAAAAAGCCCGAAATTTGTAACAGAGCTTATGGTTCCTGGATAAACATTGCCAACTTTATCTTTCATATAAATACATTGCAGCCACGACATAACTGTGCGACTAGCATCGTCAGCACGTCTTTCAGACATAGAACAATGCTCCCCAATATTGTCTAAATCTTTTTTAGCGTACACAGGACCACTTTCTGCTGCTAATATATTTTTTATAACCCTGTGAGCAACTAAATCTGGGTATCTTCTTATAGGTGAAGTAAAGTGTAAATATGCTTCATAACATAAACCAAAATGCCCAATATTATCAGTTTGATAAACTGCTTGCGACATAGTACGCAAAAGCATAGTGTTAACTATACCTGCATAATCTTCATCTTTTACATCTAGCATTATCTTATTAAATAATTTTGACTGTGATTTTTGATTTTTTTCAAATTTTATGTTTAAAGTTAATAAAAAAGCTTGTAGTTTGGTGATTTTTTTCGCCTCTGGCTCTGCATGCGCACGATACAACACTGGCATCTTGTTTTTAGCAATAAATTTTGCAGCAGAAGAGTTAGCAACAAGCATGCATTCCTCTATTATCTTGTGAGCAATATTACGAGACACCGTAACTATATTGGCAATATGGCCATTTTTATCGAAGATGCATTTATATTCCTTAGTATCAAACTCAATACAGCCCCGCAATGAACGCTGCTTATGTAATTTTTGAAATAGCTGCTCTACATCTTTTAGTGGCTGTTGTAACCACGCTGGGATTTCTGCTTTACCCGACAACATCGCAAAAACTTTGCTATAGGTAAGCCTTGCATGCGATTTAATAACTGCCTTGTGAAAGGTTGATTCTTTACAAACACCCTCTTTATCTATATGCATTTTTGCAACCAAGGTTAAGCGATCTTTATTTGCAACTAGCGAACAAAGGTTATTGCTTAAGACCTCAGGCAACATTGGTATTACTTCACGCGGAAAATATACCGAAGTAGTTCTTTCTAGTGCAGCCTGGTCTAAAGCTGAACCTTTTTGCACATAATGATCAACATCAGCAATTGCAACGTATAAAATAAACCCGCCTGCAGGCTGAGCTACTGCATAAACAGCATCATCAAAATCGCGCGAGTCATCACCATCTATTGTTACAAAGGGCAAGTCTCGCAAGTCTAATCGACCAGGCAAGTCTTCTTTGCTAGTATCTACCGGCAACTGCATAACTTCATCGTATACTGACTCTGGCCATACATGTGGCAAGTCATAAGCATTAATAGCAACTTGTGACTCTATACCAGTTAAACCATCTTTGCCTAAAACCTTAACTATATTCGCAATACAACAACTATTTTTTAGGCTAGGATAAGATTCAATATCTGCTGTTACATAATCGCCTATTTTAGCAGTTATGCTATTATTGATATCAACAATAACATCTGTTCTAAATGCTTTTAACATAGGCTCAATTATTTTTATGCCATTGCGTTCTGCAAGCAAACCAGTAACTTTGGTATGTTTGCGACTAGTAACTTCTACTAAAGTTGCGCTAGCTTTATATTTACTTTTGTCTTCTGGAATTTTAATTAAAACTATATCACCAGCAAACACTAGCGAATGAAACCTTGAAGATAGCTGTACTATTTGCCCAGCCTCTGTATGTATTTCATAGGTTTTTTCTTTGCTATATCTGACTTCGCCTTTTACTAAATTGACTTTATCTATCATGACATAGTTTCCGGCTCTATCTTGCATGACCTGAGCATCTCTTACCATAGCTTTTAAGCGGTATTCTAGCGCATCAGCTGTATTTTTTGTGGCAAATTTTTTGAGTAGTTCCGCTTTAGTTGCAGGTTTATTTAAAAATTTTAAGTATTCTAAAATATATTCTCGGCTTGCTGTGGGATTTTTATACTTCTTTTTTTCTCTTGCAAGCATTGGGTCTTTTTTTATTGAAAATTTTTTTGTCATATAACTCTGTCTAGGTAAAAAATTAATATTAACCATTACTATAACACAACAAAGAGCATAATCGCAGCTATAATTTAAACTATGTCACAAATATTATCTTGACATATTGGGAATATGGACATATATTTTAAATGTAAGCGGGGCTATAGCTCAGCTGGGAGAGCACTTGCATGGCATGCAAGGGGTCGGCGGTTCGATCCCGCCTAGCTCCAAAAACGACTGTCCCCATCGTCTAGAGGCCTAGGACACTGCCCTTTCACGGCGGCAACAGGGGTTCGAATCCCCTTGGGGACACCATTTAATAACAAATGGTGTGCCTGACAGTCACTTCAAACCAAGCAAATCATGTTCTATTAATTTCACACACTGTGGCAATTTTACTTATTTTTTGAATTATTTCATCAGCGTCTAGCTCTTCAGAAATATTTAGGCCCAAATTAATTATTGTGCCTATATTATTTTTAGCATGCAGGCATTCTAAATTAATTATATTTATTTTTTTATTACTTATAACTTGAGAAATATCTCGAATGGTGTTGTCTGAATCAAGTGATAGTATGCTAAGACTAAGAGCATAATTTGTAATTAGTTTATCGCCCCAAGATATTTCTATTAATCTAGATTTTTCAATACCTTTAACATTTATGATGTTATTACAATCAGCTTTATGAATACTGATGCCACGCCCTATGGTGACATAACCTATAATCTTATCAGCTGATCTAGGTTTGCAGCATAATGCTAGGTGGCTCATGGTGCCACCTAAAATATTTTGTACAGCTTCTGGCCTTTTTACAACTTTAGCAGTAGTATCTTGCACTTGATTATCTTCACCTTCCACAGCTCTTATTAAAGCTTCTACTGAATACTCACCTCTTGCTATATCGGCATACATGCTATTTAGTGATGCATAAGGGGTATTTATAATAAACTTTTGGAGTGCAATGTTTGGTGATATCTTGTGTTTTTTTAGTGCTCTTTCTACTGACTCATGCCCTAGCGCAACATTTCTATCAAAATCTTCGGCACGAAACCACTGCATAACTTTTGTTCTAGCCCTGTGGGTGTGAATATAGCCAAGTCGAGAATCTAGCCAATCTCTGCTTGGTTTACAACTTTTATTGGTTAAAATTTCAACAACATCGCCATTATTTACTTTTGTCTTTAGTGGAACTATTTTAGAATTAACGATTGCGCCTTTGCATAAGTGCCCTACTTGGGTATGAATAGCATAGGCAAAATCAAGTACAGTTGCACCAGAAGCTAGGCTTTTAACATCGCCGCTAGGGGTAAAGACAAACACTTCATCTTTGAAAAGTGTGCGCCCTACTGGCCCTTCATCAAGGTGTAGATCTTGATGCCACGCAACCAAGTTATCTAGCCATTTAGCTTTATTGTTAGTGGTTGTAGCTGCGCCGGGCTCTTTATACAACCAATGTGCAGCCACTCCAAATTCCGCAAACTCATGCATATTTTGAGTTCTAATTTGAATTTCAATAATTTTATTATTTGCGCCATGTACTGCGGTATGAATAGATTTATAGCCATTTGGCTTTGGGTTAGCAATATAGTCATCAAATTCGGCCTCTATTGGATCAAACACCATATGGATCATGCTAAGTGCGCTGTAGCATTTTGCAACATCTGGCAATATTATTCTGATGGCAGTTTGATCGTATATCTCGTCTATAGTTTTATTTTTACGCTGCATTTTCAAATGAATACTATAAATATGTTTTACTCTTGAGCTGATAGATATCGCATTAATATTTTGATCACGCAAATAACTTTGAACTTGCAGCATAAAATCATCGGCATAAAGCTCACGCTCTTTGCGTTTTGAGGCAAGAGCTTTTGCAATTTTTTTATATTCTGTTTCTTGCAGAAAATAAAATGCCAAGTCTTCTAGTTGCCATTTAAACTCACTAATACCCAGGCGATTTGCAAGTGGTGCATATATTGCTTGTATTTCTTTAGCTAGCGGCAAAACTAAGGTTTTATTATGTTTGGCTTGTTCACATAAGCTCAGGTGCTCTACTATTTTTATAATAATAATTCTAACATCATTGATCATTGCTAAAATCATTTTTCTTAGCTGTTCAAAATCGCCTTCAGCTTTATCACCTGCGCCATTGTGCATATTAACCAAGTCTTTTATAGCCGACATTTTTCTAGTGCGAGCTAACAAGCTTGCCACTGGGGGCCCTAGTTGATCTTCGACTAAATCTAGAGGCAAATTTGCATATTGAAAAAAAGGGTATATTAAACAAGCAGCTATTAAGTGAGCATCTGGTTTAATATTAGCTAAAGTATTAAACATATTTTCGCTTTGCTCAAATAAATTGCCACCCACATGGTTACAGCTGCTTGTTATAATGCCGCCTGTAATATCAATAGCGTTATTAATAAGAATTACTTCTTTATCGGTTAGATATTTATATTTATTTTGCCAATCTTGTAGCATGATTATCCTTAATTATAGCTTCAGCTCTATGCAACTAGACTCACATTATAATCCAGCTAAAATATTTTTACTATCCCGCCCTATTAAACAAAGTTGAAACTTTAGCTCTTTAAATAATTGTTTTCAGCTAAAATGGTTTTCATATACTATAATAACATCAAGGCTATAATAATATTTAGGGGCATTAAAATGCGAGATGACAAATTAATTTTTAGAGCTTTGGTTAAGCGTAAAAACGACATTGACTTCCAACAAAAATTAACCCAGCACAAGCTAAGCGCGGTGTATAACAGCACTGTTAACTTTTATATTGCAAATAATAGAATAAAGGTACCGTATGTTATTTTTGGCAGTGTATATGAAAATATAACTTCTAAAAACATTATAAAAGATCAGAACATAAATATTATTCAAAATTACATTATATTTTTTGTAGCGCTATCATTTTTCACATATTTTGGTTTAAACCCTGTGGCTTTTACTATCCCATATAGCGTGCTTGGCATGTTATTTTGTTTTGGTGTTTTATCTTTCAATATAAAAAGTATTCTAAAATCTCAAGCAATAAAAAATGCGTATAACGACATGTTATCTGCCATTATCATAAATATTTTAGATTATGTTGCATCAGCCAGCAAAAACGAGCTTAGTGATAAAGATTTAATGCAGTTATTATATGACATAAAGATAAGTAAAGAAGCATTAACAACAGCTAGAAAATGTGGTTATTTGGTTAGTGAATCAGATATATCAGTTATTTACAATCAAAAGGCAAGTATCAAAAGAGACCTTGAAAAGCTAGATGACGAAGCAGCGCCCAGCGAAAAAATAAATCTAGCGAAAAAATAAATCCAGCGAAAAAATAAATCCAGCCAAATAAGTTATTTATAGCATATATACTATACTTATTAAGCAGCTACTCAACAGGGGGGACATTATGCCAAAGCCTTTATCTATATCTCTAAGCAACCCAGTCCAAATAGCTGATGAATTGGCAAAAAAGTCGCCAGCAGAGCAAGCAAATTACATAATGCAGCGCTTAAAGCTCTATGCTGAGGAAGAAGAAACTTTATCTAAAGAGCTACAAAAAGAACGTGACTTGTTAAAAAGTATTTATAGCAACAAAACTACAGCAGAAGAGAAACAGCAAGCTTTAGCATCTCTAGGTTTAGGAAAAGCATGGCCTAAAATAGAGGAGGCTTTTGCTATAATGGATATAGCAGAACCTTTAAAAATTCCAGATGATATAGATGCAACAATATCTTTATTAGCTATGCCGGAACAAATACAATCTATTAGAGTATATCAAAATCAGGCTATTCAAGACGCACATGCCTTGCCTAAGTTAGGGGAAGAGTTCCAAGCAAAATATGCTGCAACAACAGAAAAGATTAAAGAGTATCAAGAGAGCATACAAGTATTTCGTAGCTCTATTACTGATAAAACAATAACAGCTTTGGGCAATAAGCCTTTTAGCTACGACAGCATTAATCCGCTTGCACTTATTGTCGTGCTTGCAACGGCCATGAGGCATGGAGCTACTGAAATGAGTGGCGCTAATCTTGTGCCAGTTGAGCAAATAGTGTTTGGGCATGAGATATATGCAAAGTATAGAAACTTATCACAGGCTATTTCAGATCTAAAAGTGACGCCAATGGAAATAGCTGATCACATTAAATTAACAAAGGACAATGGCAATAAATTTGGTCATTTAGATCTTTTTTCATTAAAGCTGCTAGAGTCTATTACTAATACTTCTACTAATACTTCAGATAAGGACATGTTAGCTAAAATAACAACAGAAACACCAGCAAAAATAGCATGGGCCAAAGAAATAGGACGGCTACCGCTAGAACAGGCAAAGCTAGAGAACATGCTAGCTGCAGCCAGATCAAATCCAGATAAAGCAATTGCCTTAAAATTAAGAGAAACCTTAGAACATGTACAGCTACATGCAAAAATTATTGGCTATACAGAATTAGAGAATACACTGCAAGAAAAGCTAGGTAGCATACAAGTAGACAGCAGCATAGATGAAGTTCGTGAGTTAAAGCAGCTAGCAAGAGAGATGAAAGGACTGCTCAAAAGTGGCTATGCTGAAGAAGTAGAAGAAGAGGAAGGCCTAAAATTTAATGAGGAGAATGAAGAGGAATATACTGAATATGATGACGATACCTTCGAGGATGATGATGACAGTAACGACGACGCTGACCTAGAAGCAGAAGAAGACGACCAAGACAATGAATATGCTAGCGATACCTTCGAGGATGATGATGACAGTAACGACGACGCTGACCTAGTAGCAAAAGAAGACGACCAAGACAATGAAAGTGCCGGCAATGGCGGGGATGGCGACGATGAAGAAGAGGACGATGATGTTTTTCATGATGCTGAACATGATTCTTCAGAAGAAGAGGAAGAAATAGTCTCAGCAATAGAGAAAGGGGAAGAAGAGGAAGAAGAGGAAGAAATAGTCTCAGCAATAGAGAAAGGGGAAGAAGAGGAAGAAGAGGAACAAAGAGTCTCAGCAACACCGGAAAGAGCAGCACCAGCAGTAGCAGCAGCAGAACCTGATCACGGCGGAAATAATGATGGCCTAGAAGCAGAAGGAGCAGAACCAGCAGTAGAAGGAGCAGAAGCAGCACCACCAGCACCAGCAGCAGGAGTAGAAGGGTCAGGAGGAGCACCAGCAGAAGAAGAAGTCCAAGTATCATCACAAGAAGGAGCATCCCGCAATCAGAGTAAGATACCCCCGGACCAACAAAAAGCGGCTGATAACCTAATGGATCTATGTAAAAGTACAATCCGAACAAAAACTGAGTCTGGCGTAAGTCGATTACCATATACTCCGAAATCATACTTGATAAAGATTGGCAAAGGTCAAGATTTAATAAATCAACCATACATTGGCGGCAATACATTGCTAATGTTTGCAGCACAAAACGGCCACACTGAGATCGTAAATCTTTTATTAGCATATGGAGCAAACCCTGAGGTAAAAAACAACGTTCAACAAACAGCGCTAGAGTTAACAACAAACAAGGACATACAAGCAGCCTTAAACACAGCAATCGCCGCCAAGGGTGCGGCAGCTGGTGATGGCGACCAAGATAAAGTTCGTGCGTTAAAGCCGCTAGAAATAGAGAGGAAAGAACTATTTCCTAAGCCTCAAGGGCTTCCTACAATAGAGGAAGGAGACGAAGGGAAAGAAGGGGAGAAGAGGAGCAAAGAGCCTCAAAAACAGAGGAAGGAGCAGAAGCAGCACCAGAAGTAGAAGTAAAAGAAGCCATAATTCAATCATTTAAAGACAATAAAATTACAGGAGAGATACCAAATAGTTTGATAGATGCAGTAACAAATTTTATAGCTGCAGCAAAAGGCAACCAACAAAATCGTCCTGGTATTCTGAAATATACATCAGGCATTATACTTAAATCAGACCAAGACCATCTTATTATAAACACCATATATAAATTGTTGCTATCAGAACCGGAAATAAACATTAAACAATACGAAGCTGTACTAGCATTAGCGAAAGAATCAGAAACAGCATTACAACCTAAAAAACATAAACATACAAAGGAAGATTTAACAACAAACCGGGAAATAAAAGCAGCCTTAGAGAAAGCAATCGCCACCAAGGGTGCGGCAGCTGAGAAAGTCGGTAGTGGTGGCAGCAGTGGTGATCATAGTCACCTGGAATTAGATCAGAAAAGCAAACTACAAGAAAAGGCACCATCGACCGGACCAAAAGCATCGCCTACCGGCGGAGGACCTACATCTAAGGCAACAAGGAGCGCACGTTAGATTTCGCAGTATTTTGCCAAACACACAAAAACAAGCACATTATTCATGCTCTTGAATATATTGCGGGCAAAGCCAGGGAAGACAAGCGCGGCGCCCAGAATGACAAAAACTATAACCTGGTATGACAAGCTCTGGGCCCTCAAGTCAAGCCACAGGGAGTAGGCGCAGGGGGCCCTATTGCTACTCGCTACCCTACTCTCTATTGCTTATCACTCCCTACTCCCTATTGCTTGACAATAGGGTCCAGGGTTAAAAAATCCACTTGAACTAGCTGTAAACAAAAACCACAAAGTTCTCAATATTATACTATAATTTAAAGTGTATATTATATATAGGTTTAGCATGCAAAATTACTATATCCCAGACCCTGTCAAATTCGGGAATGAGGCAAAGTCTCTAGAAGATTTTACATCTCGTTGCTGCTTTACGATTCCCAAGCCAACTTTTGATAGCGGTGGGGCACCTGATTTAACCCCAACTTTGAATTGCATTAAAGAATTAGATGAAACCAAAAAAGATACGGTAATAGCCCAATTATTAGCGACCACAAACGGTACTTTGACTGAAGAGAGATTAAAAGAAATTATAGAGAACCCTCCCGAATTGGGCAAAGATTTAAGATCTTCAATTGCACTATTCCTTAATCGTAATAACATAGATTTAGATTCTATTCCTTTAGGGGATGAATCAAGTCCCGTCATAATAGCATTAAAGGATATATTAGATGATCCAGATGCTGACTTAACAGTCATTATAAAAAATTTGCAGGCAGAAAAATCCATTTCAGAAGGTCTGCAGAGTATGGATGCCTACGGATGCCTAGATAGCATACAAAGAGCCTATGGGGAGCACCGAGTATCAATAACTGCGATAGAAGCTACTAGTGGCCACTTGCCTAGCTTAGATGTAACTTTACAAAAGAAAGATGCTAAGGTAACGTTCGAGCACTATGAAAGAGATATAGCGCCACACGAAGCCCCTATAGAAATTCTAAATTTAACAAACGCTGGAGATCCCCTAAATGACATCATGGTTGAAGATTTAGCTAAAGTATGTTTGCAATATATTCCTACAGTGCTTGTTTCTATTGTAGAGGGTATGGGTAACAATAGCTATAATCCAGAATCACTATTTGAGGGATTTCAAGAAGAGAGCGGTTCCACACCAACAAACCAAGCCACACCATTAAATCCAAAAAAAGAGGCAACTACAGTGGCTATTATTGTTGCGGTACCGGAACATAATGGGCATTATATTTCGATTATCTTGCACAAACTTACTGAGAAATCTTGGGCTGCATATGTAGTTGATCCCGTTAGCAACAGCATAAATTACAAAGACAAAGTAAAGCCAATAATAGATGAGTTTAAAACAAAGCTGGGGTTAACAGATATAACCGAAGTTTATAGCACATGTAACCACCAAAAATTCTCAGAATGCGGCATTCACGCTATAGAAGACATTCAAGTAGTTGCTAACGCAATAACAGGTCAAGGAACCAATGAAACTCTAGCTTTGAAAGCTATAGATGCTGCACTTAAAGAAAATGATGATGCAAAAGAAATAGCAGCTAAAAACATAAAAGCAACCAGACGTGAACTGATGTTCATTAAGGCTTGCGAAATAAACGGGAGATTAAGACGCAGGTTTAATGTAATACCAGGGCAGGCACTATTAGCTATGGATCGAGATAAAGCAGCAGCAGCTAGAGCAGCAGCAAGACCAGCAGCAGGATCAGCAGCAAAATCAGCATCAGCACCAGCAGCACCACCAGCAGGAGAAGCAGCAGCAGCAAAAGTATCAGGAGAAGAACCACCAGCACCAGCAGCATCAGGAGGAGCAGCAAGAACTGACTTAATGATAGCTGCAGAGAATGGCAACCTAGAAATGGCAAAATTATTAGTCAACGCTGGCGATGATCTCGAGGCTAAAGATAATGATGGCACTACTGCCTTAATGTTCGCTGCACTTAAGGGCCACGTAGAAACGGCACGATATTTATTGAGCGCTAAGGCTGATCTGAATGCTACTGATGAAGATGGCGAGACTGTCTTAATGTACTCTGCCTCAAATGGCCACAAAGCGATGGCAGAATTCTTAGTAACTACTGGCGCTGATCTGAATGCTACTGATGACGATGGCACTACTGCCTTAATGATAGCTGCAGAGAATGGTAACCTAGAAATGGTAAAATTCTTAGTAACTGCTGGCGCTAATCTCGAGGCTACAGATAATAATGGCACTACTGCCTTAATGATAGCTGCAGAGAATAACCACGAAGAGATGAAGGAATATTTACAAAAAGCAGAAGCAGAACCACCTATATGTGCAATGGTAAGTGAAAGTAATGATAGCTCAAAACTAGACGGTCATTTAGCAAATAAAGATGATATTAATGCTAAAAGAGGAGCACCAGCAGCACCAGCAGCATCAGGACCAGCAGCAGGACCAGCAGCAGCAGCAAAATCAGGAGGAGCAGCAGCACCACCAGCACCAGCACCAGGACCAGCAGCAGAAGAACCAGCAAAATCAGGAGGAGAAGCAGCAGTAGCAGTAGCAGAAGGATCAGAAGCAGAAGCATCAGCAGCACCAGCATCAGCACCACCAGCACCAGTAGCAGGACCAGGAGGAGCACCAGCAGCAGTAGCATCAGGATCACCAGAAGCAGAACCAGGA
>CAWVRI010000008.1:0-55304 GCA_963932595.1 uncultured Legionellales bacterium | reverse complement strand
AGAAACAACAACCATGGAGATTTGATGTGTAAGGTTGCCGTAGAGATTCCAGTAAAACTGAATGTAAAGCAAAAACAAGCTTTGCGCTCATTTTCAACCCTGCTTGAAGAAGATAAAACTCAACATATGCCTAAAACTAATAGTTGGCTTAGCAACATAAAAAAGGTTTTTAACAATTAGTGACAGGACGAGCCTAAAATAAGTGGGGAAGTCTATGGATTATACTACATACAAGGCCAATAACTGTTAAAAATGCTCCTAGATCCTGCTACTTGATAGCAGGATCTAGGGGGGGCCTATTGCTTTTCGCGCCCTACGCCCTATTGCTTGACAATAGGGTCCAGGGCGTCGGTGGGTGGTAGTAGAACTTAAGCGGTAGATCTAGGGATATAGCCGGAAGGACAGCCAACAATCATTGCTGGACCCTGTGGTCAAAGCCACAGGGCGTAGGCGATGTGTGGCGCTATTGCTTTTCTCTTCCTACGCCCTATTGCTTGACAATAGGGTCCAGGGTTAAATATACCAAGTGTTGCAGAATATAATTTAGTCTAAAAAGATTTTTTTTAACACGGTAAATCCTGCTATCAAGTAGCAGGACGTAGGTCTAGGGGTAACCTGACGTAGAGTCCGAGGTATAGGCCAGTATGCTCCATTTTTGATCACGCTGAAATCAAAGATCTTGTAAAGAACAATCAAGTATAGCCATTAATAACCTCTCTATACCCACAGCAATACCAGCACAAGGAGGCAAACCTTGTTCTAGTGCAGCAATAAAAGTAGGGTCTATTGCTATATCTGGTAAGTTTAGTTGTTTTCTTTTGTTATTATCGTTTTTAAAGCGATCTAGTTGTTCTTGTGGGTCTAATAACTCAGTAAAACCATTCGCAACCTCTACCCCAGCTAAAAACAACTCAAATCGCTCTGCTGTGACTCTATTTGGAGCTAATTTTGCTAAAGAGACTTGGGATGCTGGATAATCATATACCACTAAGGCAGAGTAACTCTTTAATAGTGGCTGTAAAACCAAGCTCATAATTGCATCGTCTAAATCAATAACACCATCAATCTCACCAACATGCCTGGTTAATAATTCTTGTTTTCTCTCATCTGAAGCTATGAGAGGATCTAAAGCTATGTGCTTTAAAAATAATTCACGATAACTAATTTTTTCAACTATAATGCCAGGCTGCAAAATTGTTAGCAGCTCTATTAGCTCTAAGATCAAGTCATGATAATCATAATTAACTTGATACCACTCAAGCATAGTAAATTCAGTTCGATGAATGCTAGTTGCCTCATCATCACGAAAAGCTGGGCAAATTTGATAGATAGAACCAACCCCCATAGCTAAGAGTTTTTTCATTGCATATTCAGGTGATGTTTGTAAAAATCTAATACTATTTTGCAGATCAGAACCAATGTTACACTGAATATTTACAATATTAGGATCAGTTACGCCAAATTTTGCCATTACTGGAGTGCTAACTTCTAATACTGACCTAGCTGCAAAAAAAACGCGTATTTTATTAATATACTCAGCTCTTTTCATTAAGGTGTTTTTTTTATTCATAGTTCATTGCTATTTAATGTGGCTCATGCGATCAGGATATAAGATATAAAAAAGTCTCTGGATGAGGTCCAGAGAAGTGCAAAAAAATATTATTCATGCACTTAATATAGCCTCTGACTCGGCAGCATCCTTCAGTAGTTATGCCCTTTGAGGCTTGAAACTATGTAAAGATGGTGCTAGATTCTTAGCTAGATCATTGTTCAGTACATTTAAGGTCTTCAACTATACTCCCGCAAATCTAGATTAAGATCGAGACATGTACTCGCCAGTTCTAGTGTCAATTTTAAGTACATCATCAACATTAATAAATAGTGGGACCCTTAGTACTGCTCCTGTTTCAAGCGTGGCATTTTTACTACCGCCACTTACAGTATCGCCCTTAATGCCTGGTTCACACTCTGTTACTGTTAAGGTCACAAAATTAGGTGGTAAGACACAAATAGGGTTTTCATCCCATAATGTCACCACACAAATATCTTGCTCTTTTATCCACTTTTTAGCATCAGCTATAGTTTCTGAGCCCATGCTTATCTGCTCAAAGGTACTATTATTCATAAAGTGCCATTCTATATTATCAGTATATAGATAGGCCATATCTACTTCCATCACATCAGCAGCCGTTACACTTTCACCAGATTTAAAAGTTTTTTCTAATACTCTTCCTGTTAATAAATTTCGTAACTTCACCCTGTTAAAAGCTTGCCCTTTACCAGGCTTGACCGTTTCATTTACTAAAATGTTATATGGATCACCATCGATAATAAGCTTTAAACCAGATTTGAATTCATTAGTTGAGTATGTTGCCATTTTACTTTACCCTGTTATCTCATTGTTACCAATATTAGAACCTAATGATAGCGCATAAACACCCAAAACACCAACAATGGCAGCAAGAATTAACAGGCTCAATTAGATCTGTGCCAGAGTTATTAGATTTTTGTAATTTACAAGAACTACAAACTGATTACGATGCTAGGGCTCACCATGCTTTCAAATTTCTCATTACTAGAAGTTGGGCAAATAGAATTGAAAAAAACAATCCTACAGACCCACTACTACTGCAAATATTGCCCTCAAAACAAGAACTAATAACGTCACCTAACTACCAAAATGACCCACTACAAGAACAGCAACAATCACCTATAAATGGCATTATTCATAAGTATCATGGCAGAGCATTACTAACCCTGACTGGGCAATGTGCAATTTATTGTAGGTACTGCTTCAGGCGTAACTACCCTTATAGCAGCAATAGCTTTAACCAAGCAAATTGGCAAAATATGGTAACTTATTTGACCCAAAACCAAGATATTCATGAAGTTATTTTAAGTGGTGGAGACCCACTAGTATTACCAGACAAAATACTGCAACAAATCGTTACAACTATTGCTACAATTTCACATATTAAATATTTAAGAATTCATAGCCGCATACCTAGTGTATTGCCTAGCAGAATATCGCCTAGCCTAATTGAGGCTATAACTCATAGTAGGCTAAAAGTTGTAATAGTAAATCATATTAATCACCCCAATGAGATTGTAGCTGAAGTTACTGAAAAGTTTACGCTCATGAAACAGCATAATATTTTGCTGCTGAATCAAAGTGTAATGCTGGCAGGAATTAATGATAGCGCTATAACACTTGCGGCACTTAGCCATAAGCTATATGAAGCGAATTGCCTGCCATATTATTTGCACCGGCTTGATAAAATTGATGGCAGCAAACACTTCGAGGTCTCTCTGCTAAAAGAGCAAACAGTGATGCGCGAGTTATTAGCTAGTTTGCCCGGTTATTTGGTGCCGAAATTTGTAACTGAACAACCACATAAAAAAGCAAAAACCCCTATTCACATTAAATTATAATAATAAATAACTAAAGTTAGCTATGCTGTCTTAAACTTAAATCTGGATTATGCTATTTGTCAGAATAACATTTCATGTGAGCATAAAAGCACAATTAATATTGAGTTGTAATACAGCTAAACCAATAGCTCACATACAATAACCAGAATAGCAAAACCTATAACCAGTGCAATTTCAAAATGATTAGTTAATTTTTTTGTGGTAACTAAGCCTTTATTACGCCCAAATAAAACCATTATAGTTGGTAATAAACATAATAGCAGGGCCACAAGAGCGCCAGCATAACCAAGCACAACAAAGAAATAATCAGCCTTACTAATAACTATGAGCATTGGTGGCAAAAAACTTACTATAGCAACAATTGTTTTCCCTAGTTTATTCTTGCTAACACCAAGACCATCTGCAATAAAATCAAATAAACTCATTGAAACCCCAATAAAGGATGTTGCAATTATACATAAAGAAAATATATTAATAATATTAACAAGTGCCTTACCATGCACAATTTGTGCTAAAGAATAACTAAGCTTTATAGGATTGCCACTAGCTAAGATTTGATGTAAACCATTTGCACCATCTATAGGAATAACACCTAAGACAATAAGCTGCCATATTATGTAAATAATTACAGGTATCAAGCTCCCCCAAAATAAAACTTTTTTAATAGCTGCCACATCACTATGCAAATAACTACGAATAGAAGGAATTATAATATGAAATCCAAAAGAAGTTGCGATTATAGGAATAGCTAAATATGCTGATGACATTGGGCCAGAGAATAAATATTGACTATTTATACTTGGCATAAATAGTGCAGTCAATAATATAAATGATACAATCATGCTAAACATAAAGGCTCTATTAATTTTATCAATAGTCTTTGTACCTAAACAAACAATGCTAGTGGCTATGGTAATTAATATTATAACTATCATCCAGCGATATGGTTGTATTTGAAACATAAAATCTGAAAAATATAGCATTAAATCAGATATTGCTGATAGATACGCAACATTCAACGCATATAGCAATAATAAATATATTGTCCATGCAAATACTTTACCAAATAATCCAAGAGAATGGCCGGCCATAGATACTATGTTAGAGCCTGGATTTAACATTAAATTAGCCTCTAGCATTAACAGTGCAGCCAAATACATAACATACCAAACCACCAAAAACATAGCGCAAGCTGGATAAAAGCCGATAGATGAAGTAGCTGCTGGCAAAGCTAGCATACCCGCCCCAATAGAAGTACCCGCAACTAAAAAAACGCCCCCGATATTTAAATTCTTTATCATCCTTTTTCCACTATTTGCTATCAACTATTCGGAGGAGTTTTCTCTGTAGCTGTAATATTAACTTCCAAACCATTAACCTTACGGAATCCTTGCGGCAATAGCTTGCCACGCTGACCTCTAGAGCCAAAATAAGCCAGCAATGCTTTTTCATTTAAAATCATAACTCTTTTGCCAGAAGTAATTTTAACTGTATCATTAGCTTTAGTGCCAACTACAAATAAAACTTTATCAATACCAGCAACATAATCATTTTTTGGAATATTTATTAATTTATTCCCTTTACCTTTAGTAAGAGCAGGCAAAGAGTCAAATGCAAATACTAGCAACCTACCCGCTGCGGTAGCAACTACAATATTAGTGACGTCTTCACTATACAGAGGATGTAATATACCTGCCGTAACACCATCAGATAATGATAGTACTTGCTTACCCTTACTACCTCTGCTAGCTAGAGCATCATATGTAGTATGAAATCCATATCCTAAACTAGAAAATAATACGACTTTGCTATTCTCCGGCATCATATAGGTATGCAAGTTTTCTATACCGCAATTAATATTAAAATGCTTTGATAACGGCTCCCCTTGTGTTCTAGCTGACAACATGTGCTCAGTATAGAGTGTATAAGCCCTACCAGATAATGCATCCATTATAATAACTGGATACTCACTTCTACCAGTTATAGCTTCTTTAAAATTATCACCAGATTTATAATTGAGTCCATTCACATCAATATCATGTCCTTTTGCAACTCTAACCCAACCTTTATTCGAAATTATTACCGTAACAGCCTCTGAAGCTACTTTAGCTATAGACTTAGCTGGCTTTATTGCCTCTGCAATATCTACAATTTCTGTGCGACGACTATCAGCAAAAGTCTTGCCATCTTTTACAAGCTCTTGTTGTATTAGCTTTGCAAGTTTACGCTTAGAGCTAAGAATATCACGTAACCTATCACTTTCTTGCTGGAGCTTTTCTTGTTCTTTTGCAATAGCATCTTCTTCTAATTTAGATAAATGGCGTAGTTTTGTTTCTAAAATAGCTTCTGCTTGTATTTCTGATAATAAGAATTTTTGCATTAAAATTGGCTTTGGCTTATCTTCATTTCTGATAATAGCTATTATTTCATCTAAATTTAAATAGGCAATCATTAGGCCCGCTAAAATATGTAATCTAGCAGTCATTTTATCTAGATGAAAATTAAGTCTGCGCCTCACCGTTAGGGCTCTATAGTCAAGCCAGCTCAGTAATATTTCTTTTAGCCCTCTAACTTTAGGAGAGCGCAATAAATCAATAATATTTAAATTAATTCTATAGGACTTCTCTAGATCAGTAACTGCAAACAAATTTGCTAACAACTCTTGTTTATCTACCCTATTTGATTTTAATACTAAAACTATTTTAACTGGGGTTTCATGATCTGATTCGTCTCTAATGTCGACTATAGTTATAATTTTTTTAGCTCGCATTTGCTCAGCTATTTGAAGTATTATTTTACTAGATGACACCTGATAAGGCAGCTCTGTAACTGTAATAGTATCTGCAACTGTTACTACTTTTGCACGCACTTTAACAGAACCCTTGCCCACTTTATAAATCTGTTCTATTTCTTCATCTGAAGTTATGAGCTGGCCGCCTGTTGGATAATCTGGGCCCTTAATAAAAGTTAAAATATCTTTTAACGTTGCATCTTTATGCTCTAATAAATGAACACATACAGCGATTACCTCAGACGCATTATGTGACGGAATATCAGTTGCCATGCCAACAGCTATACCTGACGCGCCATTCAATAGCATATTAGGTAGCCTTGCAGGCAATAAACACGGCTCTTTTAAGGTGCCATCAAAATTAAGCTGCCAATCTACGGTGCCTTCGCCAAGCTCACTTAGCAATACCTCTGCGTAAGGCGATAATTTTGCTTCGGTATAACGCATAGCTGCAAAAGACTTTGGATCATCCAAAGAGCCCCAATTGCCTTGACCATCGATGAGCGGATAGCGATATGAAAATGGCTGCGCAAGCAAGACCATAGCCTCATAACAAGATTGATCACCATGCGGATGAAACTTACCTAGCACATCACCCACTGTGCGAGCAGATTTTTTATATTTGGCTATGCTTTTCAGCCCAAGCTCACTCATAGCATAGACTATACGTCTTTGCACCGGCTTTAAGCCATCGGCAAGATGAGGCAATGCTCGGTCTAAAATCACATACATAGAATAATCTAAGTAAGATTGTTCTGCAAAATCAGCTATAGATTTCACCTCTATATTAGAAGCACTAGCTGCATCAACATTCGACATCTTTAACCTCTTATATTACTTAAATACTTATATCCAAGGTACACTAGAGATCTATAAATTACAATAGTATACTCTATTATTTTTAATAAGATACGTAAAAAACCCTTGTGCCTACTTTGACTTTTAGCGTGGCTATTGATATAATATGCCATATTTAATTAACAAGTTATCCTTAACAATGCAATCAGACAAATCCACAGAACAAGCTATAGAAGATTTACAGCAACAAGCTATACGACGAGACATTCATATTGAAAAATTGATTGCATGCGGCACAAATGCTGAAATAAAGCAAGAAATAACACGCTTTAAAGAAGAAAAAGCAAATCTTAATGACAAACCAGAAACAGAAAAAACAGCAGAAAAAACAGCAGAAAAAACAGTAGAAAAATCAGAAACAGCAGAAACAGCAGAAACAGCAAACAAATACAATGCAGCAAAAGATATAAAAATTAATGAAATTATTTTAGCCCTTATTATTTATTTTGTTTTTTCTGTTGCATTTTCACAGTCTATCACAGCATGGGCTGCTGCAACTTTAGGAGTTTCTGTAGCTTTAGCAACCATACTACTAACCGCCTCTGTTATCATGATATTTAAAGTAGGGGTTAATAAATCCTTTTTGGTAACCGAGCTCAGGTCGAAATATAAAGGGTTTATGGACTTAAACTCCACACAAAAAATAGAATATTCACTCTACGCCGCAGCATACCTGCTATTCCTTTTTGTGCCTTTTATGCCTATTGGGGGAGCATTTTTTAGCACCATACTAGCCTATGCTAGCATTTTATTTGAAATAGGGGTTGCGCCAACTGCCATAATCCTAATGATCGTGTGGGCGCTAGTGCCTATGACTATTATAAATGGTGTAGCTGCAAATAAGAAGGGAGATGAGAAAGCGACAATCAGCAAAGAACTATTACACAAAAACCCTGTGCATAGGATCCGCCAGGTATATTTTCATATGTTTCATGAACTATACCTACACGGCATGCAAAACCCTATTTCTATGCTAATGTTTTCTATTGTGTTTTTTGGCACTCTCACTGATATGTGTTACCCTTTTTTACCAACATTTATACATAATATTTTGATAATAGGGGCGCAAGGGGTCACCAATGCTGCGCTAGGGCCTTTCGTCTCTGGATTTATGCTGGGATGGTTTCTGGGGCTATTTACCCTAGTAGTTTGCGATATTATAGGAAGAGAGCAAAGCAACACGTCAAATACTTTATTAGCCTGTGCAAAGCTACGCGACAACTTGCTAGATGCTATTCTGTTTACCATTGTGTTGACTATAGGGGCCCACCTGATGGCCGGCAGCGCTATTTCTTATATGTGCGGGCACTGGGAAATAATTGGACTGTTAATCATTAATATAAAACCTATTCTGGGCATTTATGATTTTGTTACAGATCCTGTTAAAAGCGTTATTGGCACCTGCACTATACTTGTGCCTTTAATGCCATTTATCATTGTTATGTATCCTGAATTATGCATAGAATATTTACTAGATTTCATAATAACTAGCATAACAAACACCATAAGCTATGCTTCATCCATACTAATTGTCTTGTTAACCGCCTTGCTGGACCTTGCAATCATAGCAAACCAAAAATTAAACCACTATATCCCTAGAATACCCAACAATACAGCAAATTTAGCGGACATAAAAGATAACTTATTTTATAGCTTTGAACGAAATAAAACAGAAATAGCAACAGCTTATAAGAGAAGTGAATTCATTGCAGAAATAGCCAAAATTACAGGGAAAATACTAAACATTGCATATATATCAATGAGCCTTTTAGTTACAGCCTGTGCTACCAGCCTAATAATACCAAATATAGTTATACCCATCCTAGGCACATCCAGCATAGGCATATCCAGCATAGGAATGTTAAGCATAATAGTATCTCCGGCAACGTTATTAAGCTGGGGCATGTGGCCAGTTACTATTTTATCTGGTTTTTTTGGCTCGCAGGCCGCACCACTTATAGCTGCAATGGCAGGAGCTTATATACTTACTCTGAGTTTATGCAATATTTTTATATCACTGGAAAATAGAAAGACTGTTCTATACTTAAAAGACAACCTATTTATAGCATTATTATTCTTTACTATATGCCCACTATTAGCTGTGCATACTCAGGCGATGATAATAATGACCTATAGCACTTTTACAGCACAGAACTTTAGTCTTCTTGCAATAATGTGCAGCCTTGTGCCTTGCTATATCTTAAATAACATTAAACAATACAGTACTAAAGGCAACCCAATAATAGCTGATATATACCAAGGTATAGCAAATAAATCGCAGGCATTTGCAGTAAGTATAGATGAAAATACCAAACCCTGCCAAACATATGCATACCAAAAGTATGATGCAGCAAGCTCTTATATAAAAGAAACTGCTAATAGCTGGCTAGGGGCCTGACCCTAATCCGCCGCGACTTATGCTATCCTTAGCAACATCAGCAGTCTTACGACCTGAGTCTAATCTGACTGGGCTTATGCTACCCTTATGATCAGCTTGCTTAGGGTCTAGTGTAACAAACTCGCCAGAGCTAGAATAACCTGGCCCTACACCAGGAGTGCTACTAGTATTGCCAAAGGAACTAGCCTCAGCAGGCTTTGCTGCTAATACAGCTTTGCCAAACAAGGCTGATGAATACTTTGACGAACTTATCTTGATTTTAACTTTAGAATTATATTTAGCTAGAATATTTTCTCTAGAGCTAGCGGGGCTTAGATTCCAGCCTATAACTGATAACAGTGGGCCTGCAGGATATAAAAAACCTAATACACCAGTGCCTCTTGTTACACCACCTAAACTTGTAAAAGATTCATTTAGGCATAAATTAAAATTCTTAATGCTAGAAAAACGCACATCTACCAATACTTTTTCTAGAGCTAAAGCTAAAATAGCACTGTGCAGACCAGCTCCAGTCAAATTTATTTCTGTTGCTTGAGGATTTTTACTCACATACTTTGCAAGCTCTTCCACATACTTTCGGCTAAGCATGTCGACAGTGCAGTCACCGTTTAGATTACTTGGAGCAAAATATGGCAAGCTATACATACGAAGGCCTTGTTTATTATCTGAGCCTGACAAGCTACCTGAATCATTAGCAGCCATCTTGCCGCCTAAAACAAAACTTAATTTTGTCACTTCACCTGCGCCACGAGCGTACTCAGTAGTTTTTTTAGGATATTCAGAATTTCCAGGCATTAACATTCTATACGCCAAAAACCTATACTCAGCTAACAGCCAAGAGCCAAACCCAAGCACAGAGCCCATTTTCTGGCCTATTAATGGAATAGGCAGCATAGCCAAAACTTTAGCTACTATAGCCCCCACAAGCAAAATAGCCAGCATAATATTTGCAAGCACATGCAATGAAAATCCACCGATTAGATCTAAACCCGCAAGAAGATTCTTTATGATAGCAGAGCCATTTGTTCTAGTTATAACTCTAGCTCCCAAATCGTGTGATTTATTATAGGTATATATTCTTAAAAACACAGGTATAACTCCAGAAATACATCCAAGTGATATTACCGCTATCATTAAGTTTACAGTAACTGGTAGTAACCCTATTGCAACTAAAGCCGTAATAGCAATCAGAGTAATATTAATGGTTAACCATGGGACATCCCGCTGTAGCACTTGCACCATTGTATTTTTACTATCATTGGTAATTCCTAATAGCCTTTGTTTAGTTCCATCATCTAGGCCATCTATCCCCTTTATCTTAGCAATTCTATTTTGAGCGTTCTTAATATGAGTAAAATATTTACCGAATGGATTTTTAATAGTTCTGACTAAATTTTCTTGCTCAGAAGACAGCATTTCATAGCTTGCTAGAGCCACTTCAAGTTGCTTTTCATATCTTGCTTTCTTCTCAGAATTCTTTTCGGTTGCTATTTTTTGTGAAAGATTAACACAAAGCTCTATATTCATAGACAACGATGATTCAACATAGCCTTTTGCTTCAATTGATCTTAGAGCGCCCCTTGCCACCGCAGTTAGAAAAAGTACAACCGTAAAAGCCACCATCATAAAACCAAAAAAATAAGTAGACGCTATAATAGTAATACCAGCTAATGATAATACCCCCAGCACTGTCAGTGCAGCAAATGCCACTGCTGCAATACCAAAGCCTATATTTAACTTAGAATATAGACCATTTTGATAAATGTTACTAACTAAAAACATAGCCGCAAATATAAACCCAGACAACGGTGCAAGCAAAATATTCACACTGAGTAAAATCACTAAACACAAGCCAAAAATTATTTTAGCTATAGGATAAAATAATTCTTTCGCATTTTCTAACTGTCGGTCTCTCGTATAAGTTTTTTGAGCTGCTAGAAGCTTTGTGCTTAAGTCTAAAGATCCTGCTTCATTCTGTTCTAATAAACTCGCCAAATACATTTGTAAATCAGCCCTAACAACCACCCTACCGGCATAACCTTGCTTGTCGCTTATGCCTGTGACTTTTCCGGACTTCAAGTCGTGACCCACTCCATAAGACGACTTAAAATCTGATTCACAAGACTCGTAATGACGTTCAAAATATTTGTTTTCTCTAAAAGCTGTAGGGTTTAATCTATCTGGAGTATTATGCTGATCTATTCCTGCAAGTATTTTGCCAAATACTCTATTCGTACCGCTGCTGAAGTAATTATAACCCCGCAAAGTTCCTGACCCCAGCATCTCATCATTTTCAGCCGAATTAATATATATATCAATATTTCTATTTGAGTGTTTTGCTAAAATATTTTGCATGGCTTTATGGGGGCTAATATTCCAACCTATAGCTGACAAAAGTGGCCATGCAAAATATAAAAAACCAAACATGCCAGTACTTCTAGTTACCTGGCCTAAATCTGTGAAAGTTCTATCAGCATATAGTTCAAATTTTTGAATCTTATCAAAATCCTTATCTTCAAGCATTCTCTCAAGCGCTAGAGTTAGCACCGCCCCACCCATGGAATGGCCAACTAATTTTATGCTAGTAACATTGTCACCATCTCTCACATATTGTTTCATCTCTGATACGTATCTATCAATAAGAGTATCTGTAGAATAGGACTTGCCAGCATAATCTTGTGCAAAATGAGGTAGAGAGAAAAAAGTACATCGCTCGAGTGGCTTAAGACCTTTAAAGACTTCCTCCGTTGCTCTGGAATTTTGACCATTCCCCCCTAGAACAAACACTAAACTAGGCGTGTCCTTGAGATATTCTGTAAACCAATCTGGCCTCGTAATACTATGGCTAATGACTTCTCCACGCTGCTTAACGGCAACGAACAAGACCTCTTCTCTTATGCTCTTATCGTAATTACTGGCGGGTATAATTAGCCTATGTACTAGGAAACGAATTTTATCTAATAGCCATGGGGCCAGACCAGGCGCTCGCCATAAAGGAAGTACTATAAGCGGAATAGGAATCCAAGACAATAATTTAACTACTATAACTACAGCTAAAAGCGCAAAAATTACAACATTCAATATTAAACGTATAATAATAGAGAAAACAACTATTAAGGCCTTTTTCAATATCCTCAGCAAGGCCACCGTGCCAGACATTAGCCATTTATTATTTTGAGAATCAGTACCTCTTCCCAATAATTTTTTAGCTTTATCATCTGATTTCATACTCACAGCTACATAGTTATACTTAATTATAATTATAGTATACTTATGAGAATTTAGAGTGCTTTATAGTGCTAATGGAATATTATTTTCCGGGAATATCACCCCAGATTATTTTATGTAGCTGGGCTTGCAATCTTACTGGAGCATTTGAGGCGATAATTAACTCTGCTAATTTCTGCAAGCTCATATCATGGTAAGAGGGGGAAAATAATATATTTGGGCGCGCGCTTAAATTATGTTTAGCCAAAAAATCTAGCGACCATTTAAAATCATCTTCATTACAAATAACAAATTTTATCTGATCATGTGGCAATAAGTAGTCTAAGTTAGACAGCATATTTTTCGAGGCCATTTGTGAGCCTGGGGTTTTAATATCCAGTATCTTCACAACACGTGAGTCTACAGGAGAAACATCTAATGCGCCACTGGTTTCTAAAGAAACAGCAGTATAGTTATCGCATAGCTGCTCTAATAAATATAATACGTTTTGCTGTGCTAGTGGTTCGCCTCCAGATACCGTAATACACTGTGGCTTATATTTTTTTACCTCAGCTAAAATATCTGTGATGGCCATCATTTTGCCCACATGAAAAGCATAAGCAGTATCACAATAACCACATCTTAAAGGGCAGCCTGTTAAACGAATAAATAATGTTGGCAGCCCAGCAAAAGTAGTTTCACCTTGAATAGAATAAAAAATTTCATTAATTTTTAGTTTAAGTAATTTTTTATCTGCCATAACTGATGCTGACATTCTGATTCTCCGCAATTTTAACTTGTTTAACATTAATATTTTTATATTGTTTTAATAAATCGGTCATTTGTTCAAAGATCATTCTTGCTATGTTTTCTGTGGTTGGAGCAGTATCGGCAAACCAAACTAAATCGTTTAAATATTTATGATCAAACTTTTGCAGCACCTGATCTAAATATTGCTTTAAAGTCACATGATCTATGATCATGTCATATTGATCTAAAGTTTTAGTCGCAACTACAACATCTACCGCATAAGTATGCCCATGCAAGTTAGCACAAGGGCCCTGGTACTTAGAAAGAGCCATAGCTGCTGCAAAATGGCTGGTTAACTGTAACTCAAATTCATACATTTTATATACCTTATAAAGCCCATAATATTAACTTATTTCACAACGCAATTGCAAGCCGCACACAGATAATACTATGATTTTAAATTATAATTGCCAATTTACAATCCTAATATCCACTATTACATCTTCGTGAAGTAGCTGCAGCACCACTTTATTTGGCAATTTATACTTATAATCACAGCTATAAGATACTGCAAACACTTTCATATCGCTTGCACTACTATTAGGCCTCAGCAATAAGCTCTGAACTGCTGCGGGGCTGATATAATAATTTAGTCTCTGCAGCATAAGTTCTTTTAAATTATAGCTGCGATCCTCCCCTACTAAATTTATTTCATCGTTGCTATTTATTTCAGCGATAGGAATGCCGAGAGGGCCTAAGATACCGATATTATATTGCTGTTTTGTCTGCTGCCAAAAGAAGTTAAATTTATGTTCTTGATGCTCAGCTGTCACAATTATGGCGCCAGATGCTACAAAATCAGCACTTGGTGGCAGTGGTTTTAACCAACTATCATTGCTACAACCATCTGGTATATCATTGCGTCCACAAGCAGCTAGCATTGAGGCCAGCACAATTATGAATAATCTTAGTTCGCCTCTCATGCCCATATCCTTACAATTGAGTTAATCAATTGTAATTGTTTACTAAATATTGTTTTTTTGTCAACCTAGTTATGCTATTATTATGTGTTTTCACATAGGCAATCACGCATGGCATTTACAATAATTGGGTTTAATCATAAAACAGCCCCAATTAATATTAGAGAAATGATATCTAAAGGCGGCGCTGAACTCGCTTATATGTCACAAGAACTGCAAAAAAATAATCTTGCATTAGAATTCATGCTGGTATCTACATGTAATAGATTTGAAATAATAGCCATATGTGATGACCATCAGAAAATATTAGAGTGGCTGGCGGAATATAAAAACATCAGTATCGAAACTTTATACAACCATTCTTATATTCACCTAGATGTTGCAGCATGCAAGCATCTAATAGCTGTTTGCTCTGGCCTTGATTCAATGGTACTAGGCGAAAATGAAATATTTGGACAAATAAAAGCTGCCTATAATAAAGCCTTTACAGCCCAGACTATAAAAAAACATATTCCATATCTCATGTCAGAAATATTTAAAGCAGCGAAACAAATCAGAACTAACACTAACATTGCAGCTAGCCCTATTTCTTTAGCTTATACTCTAATTAAACTAATAAAATCGGTATTTGAAATACCTAGCAGTAAAATATTGTTTATTGGTGCTGGCGAGATGATAGCTAAAATTCTCCCATACTGCAATGAACAAAACTTTGACCAAATTTTTATTGCCAATAGATCTGCTGCAAAAGCCGGTAGCCTGGCTCAAATGCAATGTGCAACTCTAATCAACCTCAGTGACATTCAAAATTACTTACCACAAGTTGATATCGTTATTACTGCGGTATCATCACCCTTACCCATCATTGGGAAAGGCCTGATTGAAAGTACTTGCGCTCAGAAAAAACGTTCACCGCTATTAATTATTGACCTTGGAATGCCGAGAAATGTTGAGCAAGAAGTAAAGAAACTGCGCGAAGTATATTTATATAATCTTGACAATTTAAATAGTATAATCGAGCAAGGCCTAAGCAATAGGCAAAATGCTGCTGTAAGTGCAGCAAAAATTGTTGATCATGAAGCCAGCGTCTGTTTTAATCGTTACGAAACGAGCGAATCTTTGATAGTTATCAAAAAATTCCGCTCAGAAGTTGCAAGCATTAGGGAGATTTGTTCAGAGAAAGCTATCGCAGAATTAAAAGCTGGCAAATGCCCTGAGCAAGTGTTAATAGCAGCCATGAGAGACTTAACAAATAAAATATTGCATAAGCCTACTGTATATTTACGCAAAGCAATTATAGCCAGGCGCGATGACTTGGTACAATTAACAAAAGATTTTTTTAAATTATAATAAGGACGCTCTATGGAACAGATATCACAAACTTTGCGCACCAAGCTAACTAAAATGGCAGCAAGAGCAACTGAGGTATCAGCTTTATTAAGTGATGCTAATACTGTTACTGACCAAAATAAGTTTAAACAACTCTCAAAAGAATATGCACAATTAGAAAATATTGTGGCGTTATTTAGTCAATATTGTCAGATCGAGGAATCATACGCAGAATCAATAGAGCTACTTACAGATAATGATGAACAAATGCAGCAGCTAGCAAAAGATGATATTGCTAGTTTATCAACTGAGCAAGCAGAAGTTATAACTCAGCTGCGTACTGCCTTGATACCAACTGACCCTGATGATCACAGAAATATCTATTTAGAAATTAGAGCTGGCATAGGCGGTGATGAAGCGGCTCTATTTGCTGGCGCCCTGTTCAGAATGTATTGTAAATATGCGGAAGATAATAGCTGGCAAGTAGAAGTTGTAAATATTCAAGATGGTGACCATGGCGGTTATAAAGAGGCAATTATTAAAATTCTAGGCAAAGATGTTTACTCAAAACTTAAGTTTGAATCTGGCGGTCACCGCGTACAACGAGTGCCTGAAACTGAATCACAAGGCCGCATTCATACTTCAGCCTGCACTGTTGCAGTATTGCCCGAAGCTGAAGCTATTGAAGAAATAGCCATTGATCCGTCAGATATAAAAGTTGATACCTTTCGCGCATCAGGTGCTGGTGGTCAGCACGTGAATACCACTGACTCTGCTGTTAGAATAACCCATATCCCAACTGGAGTAGTATCTGAGTGCCAAGATGAAAGATCTCAACACAAGAATAGAGCTAAAGCCATGAGCGTATTACAGGCAAAAATATTAAGGCAAAAACGTGAAAAACAAATGCTAGAGATTAGCGAAAACCGAAGAAACTTGGTTGGTAGTGGTGATAGATCTGAAAGAATACGTACCTATAACTTTCCGCAAGGACGCATTACAGATCATAGAATTAATCTTACATTATATAAGCTACCAGCAATTATTGCAGGTGATTTAAATGAACTTATTAACAGCCTATCATCTGAACACCAAGCTGACTTATTAAATCAAACCCAAGTAGATTAATAGCCATGCTTACAAAAGATTATTTAGCATATGCCACTAAAGCTTTATATTCTTGTAGCAGCAGCCCAGCTCTAGACAGCAAGCTGTTGTTAGCGCATGTATTGCAAATGCCACTAAATAAAATCCATAACAGCTGCGAAATAGAGCTAACAGGGCCACAGCAACAGCAGCTTGAACCATGCCTACTCAGACGGCAAAAAGGTGAGCCTATTGCATACATTACTGGTGAAGTTGGCTTTTGGGACTTAATACTACATGTTAGTCCTGCAGTGCTAATCCCGCGCCCAGAAACAGAGTTATTAGTTGAAACTATTTTCACAAAATTTAATGATTATACTGACTGTAATATTTGTGATCTAGGTACCGGTAGTGGTGCGATTGCGCTTTCAATTGCTGCCGCTAAAAAAAACTGGCACATAACTGCGGTAGATTTAAGTGAGCAGGCGCTAGTAGTTGCAGCTAAAAATGCGCAGGATAATAATATTAGCAATATCACTTTAATCGAAAGTAACTGGCTTGATGCTATTGATGCGCAAGCAAAGTTTGATGTAATTGTCGCAAACCCGCCGTATATAGCTGAGGGTGACCCTCACCTAAGCGCGCTCAAACATGAGCCTCAACAAGCACTCACTAGCAAGCAACACGGCCTTGCTGACCTGAAGCATATTATCAGTCATGCGAAGAGCTATTTAGCCCCAAAAGGCATGCTGCTGCTAGAGCATGGTTATGATCAACAAGAGATTGTATGTGAACTATTGCAGCAAGCAAACTATACTGGCATTACTTGCTTAAAAGATTTATGCCAGACGCCTAGAGCTAGTTATGGTTATTAATTATGCTTGGGGGCCTTTTGGAGGCAGAGGTAATGAATCTGAAATCTCAGTAATAGCCACAGCCTTTTCGTACCCTGTTATATTATTTGTTTGACCTTGACTCCCAGGGAGAACATGGGGCAGTGGAGGCAAGCCAGCTGCTGCATTTACAGAGGCATCTCCTACAACTTGAGCTGTTGGAGCAGGAAAAAACCATGAGAACAAGTCGCACAATCCTTTTGTGATGCCAGCACTAACTGTGCCAACGGTTAGGTAGGCAAGCACAGTTGGAAGCAGTGTTGCAGTAAGAACTGTGTTTATTCCAGTTGCAATAGCATTAACAATAACAAAACTAGTTGTTGCAGCCAGTAATGCAGGCATAACATTTGCAGATCCTAATACCATAATTGCACATAATGCTGCAGCCATTACAACTATTATTGCTGCTGGCAATTTAGGCACAGATATTGACGATCTTAATATTATAAGTGCTATAGCAAACATAGCAGCCATACAAATAACATTCGTTGCTATTGCGAGTAATACTGGCATATAGCTTACTGCGCTGAGCACTGCAGCTGCAAAAAATAATTTACAAACTATAGCAGCAACTAAACCAAGTAAAATTGAGGCTATTGCTATTTTATAACCTGGGGTTGTTGGCGTTTGTGAGTCAGGCTCATGTATCTTTCGGGAGCTATAGTTAATAACAGCAAAATGCAACTTATACGCTTGAAGCATTATATGATAACAAGCAAAAGCAGCTACTAGACCTATCACAATATAAGGAAATGCGCTTAAAGCCACGACGCTCATTGCCGCAACATACGTTGCATGCAACCAACCACCTAATGTTACTATAGCTGACGCTAATGCCGCTATAAAACTTTGCCCATAAAAATAGCTTATAGCTATAGCTCCTAAACCGATGGAAGCTGTGAGTGCTGATTTAATCATAATAATCCTTCTAAATTTAATATTTATAATAGTGATTATAACTATCATTTATTAAGATTTTCTTAAGAGTAGAAATTATTCTAAAATATTTTTCATATTCCCACCAAATCAATGAGTCTCTAGAGTAGGCGATGGGTTGCCCCATTGCTTTTAGCTCCCTAGGCCCTGTGGCCAAAGCCATAAGGAGTAGGCGATGGGTTGCCCTATTACTTCTAGCTCCCTACGCCCTATTGCTTGACAATAGGGCCCAGGGTTAAATATGCCAATGTTGCAGCTTCTGGATTCAATCCACAATTATGTCACTAGTAACAACTATAAAACCTTATCCTACCCAAAGCACTCGCAGGAATACCTCAGGAATAAAGCTGGAACAACAACACTAAGAAACAAGGAAAACAATTAAGGAGTATAGCATAAACAACACAAGGCCCAAGCTGATAATCCTAAATAGTAATCAATCTACTTCTAACAACAAAAAAGCCTCTGAAAAAAGAGGCTTTCTATAAAATTATTTACCAATAAGAAGATTCTTATTATTTTTCGCCAGCACTATCATTATTTTGTGTTTGTGGCGCTGGAGTACTATTATGTGACATTGATTCTGCACGGCTTTCAGCATTTACAGGAAACAAACCATTTTTAGCTAATAATTCACTTATTTTCATATCACTACCGCCTTTTTATACAACCTATACTTCCATTATAACTATAAAAACTTAAGGTTTTATTAAGACCTGACTATATATAGATTAAAAGTACATACTGAACATTGCCGTAATAGCATTCTTGTTAAAGCTTAAATCATCAGAGCTTGAATTTTTATTAGCTGACAAGTGCCTGAACTCTAGCGACTGTACAGTATCTTTAAATAAATACGTATTAAATGACACTGCATAACTATTTTGTGGCATTCTTAAGAAATCACTAATATGTCCATAACCAAAAGCTATTGATGCTGGCAAAGAACCAATATTAAACATTCTATCTACTTCTAATTGCAAAGCAGCAGGCTTACCATATTCAGTATCACTAATACTTAAAGACTTATCTGCATTTAAATATTCAATATTAAATAACCAGTCACCTAAAGATAACTTAGCATATAAATCATATGCTGGCATATCATGGTCTATCATATATCTATCAGTTGTAACACCTGAGTTTATATCGTCAATAATACCTAAAACACCATTTGAATCAGCTAAATTACTAATATAACCAGCACCTAAAGTAAGATTTAGCCCCTTAGTTAAGTCCATAGTTTTTTGAACATTACCACCCCATGAGTTTATAGCTGGGTTTGAAGTAGATGAATAGCTTGTTCCTTTCATACCATAAACTGTAGCAATTAAATCTTTTGTTCTATAACCAATGTCAACCGCACGCCCTTGAGTTTTTCCAAGTGAACTAACCAAAGTTGAAGTTACCTGAAAAGAACTAAACTTACCAAATGGCACATACATTTGCCCAACTGAACTATACCAATTAGATTTAGTAAAATCACCAATAGTAATAAAACCTCTTTTTAAATATATATTTGACCAAGCATTTTTATAATAGCTACCGCCAGATGATGCTGAGTCTATACTATAGCCAGGTAAACCACTGTCATAAGATAAAGAGAAAAAACCTGAGACCATTCTATTAACTTCAGCAAAAGCATCGATTTCAGCGTCAGCTAAGTTTATGTTCGAACTAGATAATCCATTACTACTTTTTGAGTAATCAATAGAACCTCTTAGAGCACCACTTAACTCTAATAATGGCTTTGACAATTCATCTTTTTTTCTTTGTTGTTGAAAAGCTGCACGCTGTTCTAATAACCTTACATCTTCATTCATTGTTGAAAAATTAACCACTAAGTCCCCACCATTATGTAAAGATCTAAGTCCTAGAGTTGGGGAAGTAGTTACTGCAGAAGAAGAAAAAGTATCTTTTTTATCTAATTCTAAAAAGTTTTCTGGTTCTTTTGTGCCACTCAAACTACCTATTTCTTGCTGTAGCTTGGTTATTTCTTTAGATAGCTCAGCCACTTTAGCACTAAGATCTGTACTACTACTAGATTCAGTAGTTGCACAAGCGGCACTCAATAAAGCAGAGCATATTATAAATTTGGTTACTGTTTTATACATAAAAATTCTCAAGGTAAAATAACATAATTCTACTATTATATTTGTAAAATATGGCGTTGTAAACTAATCCTTTTATACAATTATAATAAAAATAATAGCCATGCATTTAATATACGCATACAATTGATATTATGTATATTTGTCAAGATAGAGTATATTAATACCGGCATATCTATTAACATGACATAAATTTAATTTATATAACATACAGGGTATAGAGATGAAGTTTACAATGAGAAATCGTTTTAGAGGATTTATACCTATAGTGGTAGATGTTGAAACTGCCGGATTTGCAGCAGACACTGATGCTCTCTTAGAAATAGCATTAAGCCCTGTTGTATTTGCGGAAAACTCGACATTAGAACCAACAGAGCCCTTGCACTTTCATATTAAGCCATTTATAGGGGCAAATTTAGATAAAGATGCCCTAGAATTTAATAAGATTGATCCTACTCACCCCTTCAGGTTTGCAATTACTGAACAAGAAGCTTTAACCCAAATAAACTTGGCAGTATCTAAGCTGCTAAAAAAAGAAAGATGCAGCAAAGCTATTTTAGTTGGGCATAATGCACATTTTGATCTAGGATTTCTAAATGCCGCATATAAACGCAACAATATTAAAAGCACTTTTCATGCTTTTAGCTGCTTAGACACCGCAACTTTAAGTGCTTTAGCTTTTGGCGAAACAGTTTTAGCAAAAGCCCTCTATAAAGCAAAAATAAAATTTGACCACAAACAAGCTCACTCCGCTCTTTATGATACTGAGATTACAGCGCAGTTGTTTTGCCTTATTTTTAATAATTATAACTTGATATAATAAAAAACTTAATACTGACCTAGCAAAGCCCTTAAACTAGCAAAGAACTTAAAATAAAATAACTATAAATAATTAACAACTAGCTTCAAGACCTGTTTAACACAAAGCATGTATCCTACATTCATATTCTATAGCTAGATCTAAACCTCACTAGCAAGATGCCTGGAATATAACTCATATAACATGCCAAAATTAAGACAAAAAAAAGCCTGCATAAAGCAGGCTTTAAAAAAATTAATCTTTTTTAGAAACGTACGCTTGCGTTCATTATGTACTGCGTTTGATCATTGTTTGTTGCAGCAAAGTTTGTTGTTTTGAATACGTCAAAACCTACAACTGTGTTAGCAGCTAACTTCATACCAAAACCAATACTAGCAAGTCTTTTAACTGTACCAGCTAAAGACCCACCTAATACATTACCTGAATCAGATGCTTTTTCTAGGCTTGCATGTATGTTGGAATGATATCCCATAGCATTCATTTTGTACTTACCATTGAAAGACATTACTTTAGGTCTTGTTTTTGAAGTGGCTGAATCTAGGTCACCTGCTACTGCGAAGTATGATGCGCCTAATTCTACATTTTTCATTTCTGCATTAACATCAAGATTCATTGCTGACTCTTTTGCGTTAGCAGTAGCAACTGTATCAGTACTTGATAAAGTTGTGCCGCCAGCTGAGTAAGCTGAGTAATCACTTACGTAAGAAAGTTTTACAGCATACTTAACGTCTTGGAACGCGCCTTTATAGCCAGCACGGAAACCATACTTGTCCCAATCAGATGTAGTTGTATCTTCAAACAAGAACATTGAGCCATCAACACCGAAGTTAGAAGCAAAACCAACTTCAGCAGTTGTGAAGTTAGCTTGAACCAAAGCTTGATTCATGCCTGTTACTACTGGATAAGCATTTGAATATGAACCAAAGCTAGAGAAGCTTTTACCTACTTTAGCAAAAAGAGGTGATTTAGCAGCATCACTCCAAGTGAAGTATGCTTCGTCCAAGTCAAAGCTCGCGTCTGTATCGCCGCCATCAAGCAAAGAACCAGCTAAATCACTAGTGTTGTCTGACTTGTATACTAAACCTACGTGTGCATTAACGTTAGAAGCAAGAACTGCGTCTAAACCTAAAGCAAGGTGCTGTACTTGTAAGAAAGTACTAGAATCGCCATTGAAAGGTGATGCACGATCAACAATAATTGTAGCATCTCCGTTCATAGAAATTCTGTCTAACCAGCATCCTTTTGCACCCTGTGCAGTTGGATTACCAGCTATATTTTTTTCATTTGTTGATTGAGCTTTTGAATAACAGCTACCTGTATTCTTGGAAGAAGCAGCTTTACCAGTGTGTGAAGCAGCGTATGCAGGCATCACCAAACTTAGGGCAAGCACTGCAGCAATTGGTTTTAATAAAGGTCTCATTTGAGAACTCTCCTATATTTTAGTTAAAATGTTATGTCAAAGATTTTGAAAAAACTCTAACACAACCTGGTGCGCCATTTAACCTAATAAATATTAAGTTAGGACTAGGTTAACGCGGCTAAACAAGTGAAGTCAAGGACTAATTTTAATACTTTTAAGAATAATTTCAGGCCAAATAAATGATATTATTTGCATCCTCCAAAACCACAAAAAAAACAACATATATTTCAAATAGATGCATAAAAAATATATTTGAACACCATTACAATGCCTCAAATTAACAATAAACTTAGCAATATAATTTAATTATAGTTTGTACTGTTAAAACAACAGCCAAGGACAAATAGAGAACAAATTTTCATCCTAAAAGACCAAAAGACCAAAAGGCTAGGCATATTATAAAACAACATGCCTAGATAGTAAATAAATTACGCTTGCTGCTCTGGATATTTTTCCACCAACCAAGACTTAACACCTTCGGCATCCGGATTCATAGCTTTTGCGCCCTTTTCCCAATTCATAGGACAAACTTCTCCATTTGCTTCAAAATGTTGCAAGCTATCTATAGTTCGAAGTATTTCACCTATATTACGCCCCAAAGGCAAATCGTTAACAAACTGAGCCCTTACTACTTTATCTTGATCGACAATGAATGTTGCTCTTAGAGCTACATTTGCCTCAAAATGCTCAACCCCATATATTCTACATATTTCATGACTGGTATCTGCAACCATTGTGAAATTAACAGAGCCGATTCCGCCTTGTTGTATTGGTGTATTTCTCCAAGCAGCATGACTAAATTGCGAATCTATAGATATAGCAAGCACATCAACATTGCGATTAGTAAACTCGTCAATGTTTTGACTTAAAGAAATCAACTCTGATGGGCATACGAAAGTGAAATCAAGCGGATAGAAGAACAATACGCTGTACTTGCTTACCTTCTGATAATACTGGTAATTATCTTCTATTTTGCCATCAGGCATAACAACAGTTGATGTGAAATTAGGCGCTTTACGCGAAACTAGTAAAGACATTTAAATCTCCGTTAATTAATAAAATTATAAACAACAATATAACGCAAAAAAACAAATAAAACAACAACATTATAGACATAACTAGCTATGCATCTCAACTTACTACAAATATAAAACGCATAAAAAAATAGCTTGATTTTAAAATATGCTGACTTATTATAGACAAGAGCAAAGAAAACCCCGAAATACATTCAGGACCAAAGGCCCGGGGTAAAAATATACCCTCTCCGAATAACCGAGGGCAACTTAAGTAAGATGACAACCATAGCAAGGATAAAACCATGACATTTCAACTACCAGAACTACCATTTGATAAAAAAGCACTAGAACCATTTATATCAGAACAAACTCTCAACTTTCACTATAACAAACATCACAAAACTTATGTAGACAAGCTTAATACCCTTATTAAAGACACACCTCTTGCAAATAAAATGCTGGAAGAAATAATCAAATCAAGTAGCGGCCCAACATTTAATAATGCAGCCCAAGTTTGGAACCATACTTTCTATTGGCATTGCTTAACTGGTGATAAAAGCCAAAAACCAACTACAAAGCTATCAGACTTAATAATAGCAAGTTTTGGATCTATAGATGATTTCGAACAACAATTTAAAAATTCAGCTGCCACAAACTTTGGGTCAGGCTGGACTTGGCTAGTAATTACTCCTCTAAAAAAATTAGAAATTGTTAACACTAGCAACGCTAACTGCCCCCTAACCACTACAAATATCCCTTTACTAACATGTGATGTTTGGGAGCACGCTTACTATATAGATACCCAAAATAATAGGGCTCAGTATTTAGACAATTTTTTCAAAATTGTTAATTGGGATTTTGTGTCAGCCAATCTAAATCAGGTAGTATAATCTAACCTACAGCAAAAGAGAGGCAAAGCGTAACTGTATAGCTGTTTTTTGTGATCACAGGAGGCGGGCAAGCATTTGGATCTTCTATAATATTTTGCCAAACTAACCATTGCTGTGGCTCCAGATGCACAGCCTCATCTGTCACGTTATCCATATCTTCGTCACTCACAACTAAACAACCATCAGCCAGATTACTTAAAGGGTTTAAAACCGTACTATGGTCAAAAGATGCTATGGTATTACCGGATGATAAGTCAAAATTAATAGTGGTTACGCATGCCCACCTTAAAAAAGCAGACGCTTGATCGGAAGATGAAGAATAAAATGGTATAAACCCTATTCTCTTACCTGATAAAACACTGGCCACATTTGAAGAGACACCAACCTCAACATCACGGCCACTATGATCAAATAAGCTATTAAATGATATTTCCACAACACCATTTTTATAACTACGAGCTTCTTTTATAAATCTGCCAGCATAATTTTGCAGGCTATTAGTAGCATTATTATAAATAGAGTTTTGTGGCAAGTTACCAGACGAGGCATGTATATTGCCTCCACCCATATAAAAATTGTTAACTTTATTTATTAAGCTTTGAGAAACAGTAAAACCTTGTGATAATTGAGACTTAGCAACTACCAACGAATAATAACTAGACCCTACAAGAGTCAAAATACCTATCACCGCTATTATAGATGCAATTTCAACAATAGTAGCGCCAACTTGGAATAATATTTTTCTCATGATTCTTCATACTTAACTTTATAATACATTACACAAATAAATAGCGACTTATCCAAGCCGCAGCCAACATACCAATCCCATCAGCAAACAATCCTGCCGGTATAGTATACTTCGTATTTTTAATGCCTATAGCACCAAAATAAATCGCAACCACATAAAATGTAGTTTCAGTACTGCCCATCACAGTAGCAGCAGTATTTGCAATTAAACTATCTGGGCCGTGAACATTAATTAAATCCACCAAAATAGCATTAGAAGCAGAGCCAGAGAAAGGCCTAGCTATCATTAAAGGCAATATTTCAGCGGGAACGCCTACATACGCCAAAAAATAGCCTAAATAATCACCTAAAAACTCGATGAGACCACAAGCTCGTAACATACCAATCGCAAAGATCATTCCTACCAAAAAGGGCAATAGCCTAATTATTAAACTAAAGCCATCTTTTGCACCCACAATAAAAGAATCAAAAACTTGAATCTTTTTAATATAACCATACAAGGGTATTCCAGCTATCATCAAAAGAAAAATAAAATCAGATATTTGCGAAGCTAGACTAACCACCTTCATGTGCAGCCTTCTTAGCGTACTTGACGCTTTTCTTCATTAATAATGCTATTGAAATACCAGCTATTGTTGAACAACAAGTAGCAAGAAATCCTGAAAAAATTATACCAGTAGGGTCAGCAGCACCGGCTGCAGCAAGAAATGCAATAGCAGAAACTGGCATTAATTGCACGCTAGAGGTGTTAATAATAGCAAACATGCACATGGCATTGGTTGCATTCCCAGGGAAAGGATTTAGTTTTTCTAGCTCTTCCATCGCCTTTATACCAAAGGGGGTCGCAGCATTAGCTAACCCTAAAATATTGGCGGTAATATTAAGAGTAATCATACCAAAAGCAGGATGATCTGCGGGGACATCTGGAAACAAACGCCTTAACAGAGGCGATATAAACTTAGTAATCATGGTTATAAGGCCAGAGTCTTGTGCAATTTGCATTATCCCAAGCCATAGAGTCATCACTCCGGCCATGCTCATGGCTATATCAAAAGCAAGTTTTGCACTAGATGTAACTGACAACACTACCTCATGAACTCTACCGGTTATAATCCCGAAAAATACAGAAATAATGATTATACCAAACCAAATAACATTCAACATTATACGGCCCTGAAAGTTTTTCTAACATTTGTGCTTACTTTGCAACCATAAGGCCTAGTTTTACGAACCTTAACACTCTGATTAGACACTAGAGCATCTAATGTCGATTCTATATAATTTTGTTTTGCTTTCCAGGCGTCAGCTGTAACTGCAGTTCTTAAAGAATCAATTGCCCCTACATAAGATATAACGCCCGAGCTACTGATAATAACAACTTCTGGCGCTCGGCGAATTTGGTATAGGTTAGTAATCACATTATCTTCATCGAATAACTGTGCAGTTATAAATTTATTTTTATCAAGATTTTTGTCATCCAGCGCAATCTGCAGCCAAACTACATTATGCTGAGACACATAATATTTTTGTAATGTCTGCATTTTTTTAGAGTCATAATGCTTTTTCACAAAATCACAACCAGGATCTACCCACTCCAGCGCAATATTTTTGCCTATATAATCATGCAATGAAACTTTTTTGCCATTAATATCATTTATAGAAAAATCTAAATAATTCATTCCTGGCAAATATATATCAGCACTACTTACAGCATAAGACTGACTAATCGCCACGACCAACATGACCAAGAATAAAAACTTGCTTATAAATTTCACGTTACCTTCCTTTTGAAATTATGTACAATTATTATAGCCAATTGCAACACCATGGGCAAGTAAGAAGGGCAAGCATAAAATAAGGAGCAAACAACATGCAGATTGCAGTAAGGACATTACAAAATTTAGTAGCCATAGCCTTGCTAATAATAGCACCAACTATCTGTGCCGAGCTACAACCATCATACTGGTCTAAAACAACTGCTATTTTAGATCAAATAGCAAAGCTTGAAGGCATTGATAGAACGCTATTAACATCTCAGTTATTATTAGGAACCCCATACAAATTATTCCCACTTGGAGAAGGTGTCTCAACTGAATTTGCAAACAAGCCAATGTATTCTTTATCTGCTTTTGATTGTTTAACTTTTATCGAAACAACTCTAGCACTATCTTTCTCTCATACAACTGAAAAGGTTTTAACTACTTTAGCTGATATAAGATATCATGACCAAAAGCATAATTTTGCAAACAGAAACCATTTCATGAGCACAGAGTGGAACTATTACAACCAAAAAAAAGGTTACATCACTGATATCACCACCAAAATATACGACAACCAATACAAACCTATTTATAAAACAGTACAAACAACAATTAATAAGCCCGCTTGGCTAGAGTTTTTGGCTTATCACCCAGCTATAATTGCAAAATATACTGACAACCATGATAAGTACCCAGCCATAAAAAATACTTTGCTCACTTATGCAACACAATCGCGCCCTAAAATAGCTAAGACTGCCTATATTGAGGTTGATAGCCTCACCAACTCTAGCGGCAAGGTCAACACTGCAATCTATAAACAACTACCAAAAATATTTATTGTAGAAATAGTAAGAAAAAATTGGGGCCTAGCCAATAAAATAGGCACTGAGATAGAAATTTCGCATGTGGGATTCGGCATAAAATCTTCTCAGGGCTTAATATTTAGGCATGCATCTGAAACTCATGGAACTGTTGTTGACGTGCCTCTTGCAGAATATCTTACCCGCCAAGCAAAACAGAAATCTTTTGCCGGTATAAATATTGAGGCCATCAATATAAAATAATTATTTTTTAGGCTGGATAAAGAACACCCAAGCGATATGATCGCTTCGCACCAGTAATTTGGCGTAAATCAAGTCTGGACTCATCACAATGCAGCTTTGCAAGATAGGCGAATGTTACCGCTTCAACTAGTTGCGAATTTAAACCTAAATCACTAGAACTAATAACAGTATAATTACTGGCATACTTTGCTATTAGCGCCATTAAAAATTCATTCTTCACCCCGCCACCTGCAAGAATAATCTCTCCAGCTGGAGCCAAAGCTTTAACTGCATTTACAATAGCGCAAGCTGTTAGGTGAGTTAAGGTGGCTTGAATATCAACAGGGCTAGCCATATCATCAAAATATTTACTAATCCATACTCTATTGAAGTATTCTCTACCAGTGCTTTTCGGGTGAGATTTTAGCAAATAAGGATCCGCCAGCATATCTTCCAACTCTGGAATTAATAAACAGCCAGATTTTGCCCAAGCCCCAAGCTCATCAAAATCTTTCCCTAAAGCTAGTTTAATATTTTCATCTAGCAACATATTGCCAGGCCCAACATCAAACCCTGCAACTAAACCACGCCCCGGGACAATGTGGCTAACATTTGCAATGCCGCCAATATTCACAATAAATCTATCGATGCTCTTGTCCACACTACTGCTAGCATATGCATATTCATGGAAAATTGGCGCAAGCGGGGCCCCTTGCCCTCCTTCTGCAATATCACGCCTTCTAAAGTCAGCGACAACATTAATCTCAGCCCTTGCCGCAATTAAATTAGGGTTTCCTAACTGTATCGATATCGGCTGAGGGCCATTTGGATCATGATAAACAGTCTGCCCGTGACTACCGATAGCGGCAATTTCTCCAGCAATACCGTGGTTACGCTCTATTAGTGATAAAACAGCTGTAGTAATGGCATTTGCAAAATAATTGTCTATTAGAATACTTTCAGCAAGAGTAGTTGCAGCATTAACACTGCGAACCTTTACTTTTATTTCAGGGTCAATACCGTGGCTCAAACAATCTATTACAGTTACTGTTCCGCCCTCAAAAGAAACCAATACAACATCTATATTATCCAGACTATTGCCCGACATAACACCTATGTAATAAGGCTTAATCATCCGATTTTTCCATGCTCAATGTTTAATCTAGCATCATCATTTTTCTTTAAGACATCTTGAAATAATTTATAATCATTTGTTGTTAGCGATTTAACTTTTGGAATTTTAACTGTCATAGGGTTAACTGGCTTATTAGCTACTCTGAACTCATAATGCAAATGTGGGCCAGTGCTTATACCTGTGGTGCCAACATATCCTATAATATCTCCTTGTTTAACTTTATCACCCCATTTAATTTTTTTATTAAATTTAGACATATGAGCATAAACTGTTTTATATAAATAATTATGCTGAATAATTATAGTATTACCGTAACCAGTTTTATTACCGATAAAGGCTATTCTACCAGCACCTGTAGCCCAAATTGGCGCCCCTCTTGGCGCAACTAAATCTACACCACGATGAGGACGGGTAACACCTATAATGGGGTGCTTTCTACTCACAGAATAACGCGAGCTTATTTTACTGTACTTAACCGGTGATGGTAAAAAACTTCTGGCAAGACTAATGCCATTTGCTAGATAAAAAGATGTTGAACCTAAGCTACTTGTAAACTTGGCAGCTCTTAAGCTAGACTTGCCACTTTTTTCATATATAACTTCTTCAAGACTACCTGTAATCAATCCTTCTCCTGGCACAAAGTATTGTGTAAATAATAAAGTGAACTGATCACCTTTGCGAATATCTTTCGCGAAATCGATTTCCCAGCCTAAAGCATCAACAACTTGTTTAATTAACTTTTTATTAACCCCTGCTCTAACTGCGTCTTCAAATACTGAATGTGTTACCTTAAATTTTGTATAATTCATAGATGACGCTAGCTCTTGTTTAATCTTTGTGACATCAAAATGATCATGTTGCCTAACAAACTCCAATTTCTCTCGGCTATTTAGCCATAATACAATCTTGCTACACCTTTTATCTTCTGTATTTGTAGAGATAATTATGCTTTGATTTGGCTTTAAGTTGAAAATTGGCAAAGCTTTTTGCCCTAGCTTTTTTAACTTCTGAATTTCTGAGACATTAACCCCAGCTTTATGAAAAATTTTTGTTAGGTTATCGCCCTTTCTAACTTTAAACTGGTAAAGTTCAGTTTTAGTTTTTGCATATTCTTCAGTATTATCTTGAATATTTGCTTTATATGATATAAGAGTAACTAAAGTTATAGCTAACACAGCGATCATGCCGCATATCACAATGAGAGGTAGTAATTCTCTAAAATTAGAGTTATTTCTAGTTAACATACGTGCGTCTTGCTTACTTTTATAGGTGATTACTTGAACAGACTATAATTAAAGCATAAAACTTATATTTAAGTCAAAATCAAACCATAACTAATTAGGTTGGCAATGTTAACACATCCCCAACAGCAGCTATTATTTCGCAAGATTTTCCTACTATTTGTGAAACTTCACCGATAGATTGTAAATTACCATCTAAAATAGAACTATTAATATTAGTATAACAGCTATGAACTAAGTGATTAGGAGCTGCGGCAGCCCCACCAGAACCATCTAGGCGAAGCAAAATAAATTTGTCTCGTAACATTGCATGAGTGCCGCTTGTGTTGTTGAAGGTTGTCAGCACATAGGCATGATCAGTAGCTGTTTTATTGGTATATATTATGCTGCTAGCATAATCACCCGGACTAACCCCGTAATCATTATAATTAGAGCTTGGGTATGCGGTATTATCCTCATAATACCCAATAATACTATCAACTAACTTCATACTATAATGATAACCCTGAGAAGCCTGTCTTTTAACTTCGGTAGCATCATAAAAAGATGAGCTAATATAAGTAATCACCATAATGCCTGTAATAATTGCTGCAAGCTCAAAAACTGCAATCGAACCTTTTATTTTTTTCCTTGCTCTTAACAAACCACCTCTCCATATGTTTACCAGGAACTGCCTTAACTATGTTTGCTCATGCTAACAATAGCAGCCCTTCTTTTACCAACTTGCAATAAGTACTCTTTATGTGTGACAACGAGTGTCGCATGCTCTGCAACTTTTTCACCATCAAGCTTCACTGCGCCTTGCTTAATCATGCGGCATCCTTCAGAGGTGCTCGCAACCAACCCCGCCTGTTTTAGTACAAAGGCCACTAGCAAAGAGTCATCTTTACTACTTAATTCAACTTTCGCTATATCTTCAGAAATTACCCCTTTTTTGAATCTACCCTCAAATTCAGTCTCAGCCCGGGAGGCGCTTTCATCATCATGAAACCTGCTCACAAGCTCTTTTGCCAGCATTACTTTAATATTTTTAGGGTTCTTTCCAGCAACGGCCTCTTGCTTTAACGATAATATTTCGTTTGCGCTCTTAAAACTTAATAAATCAAAATATCGCCACATTAGCTCATCTGAAACTGACATTACTTTACCAAACATATTGTTGGGATTATCCTCAATATCTATAGTGTTTTTTAGTGATTTAGACATTTTATTTATGCCATCTAAGCCCTCTAGCAAAGGCAGAGTCATTATAGCCTGTGGGGGTTTACCAAAAAATTTTTGCAACTCACGCCCCATTAAAAGATTAAATTTTTGATCAGTGCCACCAAGCTCAATATCGGCATCTATAGCAACAGAATCATAGCCTTGTAATAGCGGATATAAGAATTCATGAATACCTATGGCTTGATTGGCTTTATACCTTTTAGCAAAGTCATCCCGCTCTAACATTCTGGCGACTGTATTACATGATGCAATTTTAACTAATTCAGTAGCTGACATTTTATCTAACCATTCAGAGTTATACCTAAGTTCTACTTTATCTTTATCGAGAACCTTGTATATTTGAGATTCATATGTTTTTGCATGTTCCCTAATTTCTTTATAGCTTAAAGCTGGGCGAGTTTTATTCTTCCCAGATGGATCACCAATCGCAGCAGTGGCATCACCAATAATAAAAACCACAGTGTGACCTAAATCTTGCAGCAATCTTAGCTTATTTAAAATAACACTATGACCTAAGTGTAAATCAGGTGCAGTAGGATCAGCTCCTATCTTTATGCGCAGCTTTTTACCACTATTAATTTTCTCTAAAAAATCTTTTTCTGGCAGCATTTCATCTACACAAGAAAGTAGTTTTGCCATAGCTTTAGAATTTTTAACCAATTTTAACTCTCCAAAGAATTAATGTTACTACCAAAGACAATATTATAGTAGGTAGCTAATAAATACAATCTCTTCAGGAGGTTTACATCTATGACTAGTTTAAACCATGAAACAAGTTGCAAATTAAAGTGATGTCTAATATGACGACGCTCCATAATCAGCTTATAAATACATTATAAGGTTTAATGGGTCCCTCAAACGAAGAGATTTGAGCTAGCTAGCCCCCTCAAGTCTAATTTTAGCATAAATATAAGACTACTATAGCTCTTTAGCGTAAAAAAAGCGCGCTCACACACTAGAAAGCTATAATTAAGTTGTATTTTTAAATTTAAATTTGGAGATCATTATGATCAAATATATAAAAAAACAAGCTGGATCGATGGTTGCAGAGGTTGCTGCTATTATTGCAGCAATAGGTATTTTAACATTAATTGGTACTAGTTATTACTCTTTAGTTGTTGCAAAAGCACAAATGACTGAAGGTTTTGTTATTGCTCAACCTTTAATAAATCAAGTAAACAATTTTTATGCTGGAGGCGGAGTTATTGGCACTAATTATCTTGCAAACGAAATTTATGATAATAGTGATACTGCCTCTGCAGTCAATGACCGTGCAGGTAGATATATTCAGTCAGCAGTTACATATGCTAATGGTGTAGTACATATTACATTTAACCCAAATATGACTATTGGCTCTGACCAAGAAGAAGGTGCTGTTGGAAATGTACATGCTATTTTAGCTAGTAAATCAATTATATTTGTACCATTCTATGCGGTAGAAACTGTTGCTAACCCTGCCCCATTCTTAAGATGGTCTTGTATGACAAATATCAATAATGACCTAGCTAGCGGTAACGTTATCGATACTTGGGTTACAGGTGGCGCTCAATCAAACCCATTAAATGGCTTCGCTGAAGGATGTTTGGTTGTGGATGATACAGCTATTACTAACGCTACAACTATAGCAATTCATAGCGCTTCTAAAGGTTGGGGAACTTACCCAGATGGTGCATTTAATTAATTTTATATTATAATAAGAATAGCTACAAATAACCCGGCAATTGCTGGGTTATTTGTTTTAATATCCTCGGGCATACCATAAGATTCTTTTCAAGCTTGAAATAATATAAGCATGGCTATATCATTAAAAATATTTGCTGACAGAGGCGCCGAAATGAAAAGAAAATATATTGATGTAAAAGAGTTACTCTTAGCATATAAAGAAAATAAAACTAATATACTCACCTCAGAAAAAAATATAACCGCTATTAATGAAGGGCAAAACCCTAATATTATGTTTATCGCCTGTTGTGACTCAAGAACAGACCCAGCTTTAATATTTAATCTTGATTTTGGTGACATATTTACCCTCAGAAGCATTGCTAATATTGTTCCTGAATATGACCCCACACATTCTATATGCGGCACTAGTGCTGCAATAGAGTTTATCGTAGATAATACTAATATTACCGATATTATAATACTGGGGCATAGCAAATGTGCTGGGGTTGCCGCAATGTGCAGTCACAATCATGATACCAGCAGCAATCTTAGCAACTGGATCAATACTAATAAAATCAACCAGAAAATGGATGCATACCCAGAAGATATAACAAACCCAATCGATCAGCATGCTTTAGAATCGCTAATACACTCTTATCAAAATTTAAGGCTATACCCTCAAATTAAAACGAGTAAAATCCAGCTACATGCTTGGTTTTATCAATTAGAAAGCGCGGCTCTTAAGAGTTATGAAGAACAGATAAATCAATTTATCGATCTATAGGGATCTTATAGGCGCTAATATTGCAACAATCGGTATATTTAACCCTGGCCCCTATTATCAAGCAATAGCACACAGGAATAGAGACTAAGCAGGCACCCTCTGCCTACTCCCTGTGGCGGGCAAAAGGGCCAAGTTATGATTGCCCCTATACTTTTTAAGTAGCACTATATGTTTTGAGATTTTATCTTTTATTTATCGACCCTACGGTTGGCCAAGGTGGCTTTGCCTGATTAGGGTGACTAGGCATACCAACTATCACCTTCCCGGGCCTAGTTGAGACCTCATGAGAAAGGTTTAGCAATGTTATCTCTTAAAAAATAGCGTATAAATAACCAATATAAAAACCTAGCAGATAAAAGCATAATAAAAAGACTGTAATGAACATTACAAAAGCATTAAGGCTCTCTTTTAAGATCACCAAACGCTGTTTAAAGTCATTTTCATTAAACTCTATAATATTTTTAAAAGCCCCCTCTAAAGACTCAGCTTTAATTCCTACATCTAAAATCTCAATTTCAGCATGTGAAAAAAATTTAATCATTCTGAAAGCAGCAGCTAGCTCACCCCCAGACTCAACAAAACTGATCGAACCCAATACCTTTTTTCTTAAAAAGCTATTTAATACCACAATGCTAGAAAATTTCAATACTGTTTGAATTGGGTAACCATTCGAGATCGCCATATTAATTGATCTAGCAAAATTGATTTTAGCTAAAAGAATATAGAACTTGCTGTAAATTGGAATATATAGCTTTGACTGATCCCAATACACCTTAAATACAGGACTAACATTAGCAAGCACAACTCTAAACAAAAAGAATATGCCAGCCAAAACAAATAAGAAATCCATTAAAGAATATTTCATAAAATCAAAGAAACTTATTAAATAAACCGTGACTGTCGGCATTGAAGTCCCTTTATCTGCATACATATTTGCAATGTTAGGCATAACTAATTCTGAAAGCAAAACCCCAGCTAAAGCTATCATCGCAAAGGATGATAAAAATGGCGTTATAGCTGTAGCAACCTCTCTAGCAATTCTATTCTTTTCATTCAAAGATTCCGCAATTTCTGCAAAAACATAAGCAATATGCTTTGAAAAATCTCCCTGCCTTAAAAAAGCAATGAATATCTGCGGAAATATTTTAGGATAACCAGAAAATGCATCCGCTAAGGCATAACCTTTATCAATTCTATCTAAAACTTCTTGTATAATAGTTCTTAATAACAAGTTTTTAGTTGCCATATTCATTTGTAATAAAGCCGACCTAACGTTTAATCCAGAATTTATTAATACCGACATTTCACTACAAAATCTTATAATTTGCTTTCTCGAAGGAGGAAACATTTTTGCCATTTTACGCTGTAATAACAATATAAATTTTCTGATGAACAGCGATTTTTTGATAGTAACTGGAGTTATATCCTCTGCGATAAGTTTTTTTGCAGCAGCCTTAATATCTATCGCATAAAGCGAACCCTTGCAATAACTGCCATCACTATTTCTGCCTTTATAATGAAAAAAATCCATAATTTACTCGTGCAAAATATTAAATACTTCTGCAATAGAAGTGTCGCCAACTAGCACCTTGTCTACAGCCTTTGTAGCTAAATTATGCTTGGCTAATATTTTGTGTAGCTCAGAAATAAATACAGCAACATTACCTATTCTTAGCAAATCTTTTAACTTATTATCTATCTCTACAGCTTCAAATACTCCAAACCTGCCATAAAACCCAGTAAAATCACAATTTTTACATCCAACATTTTTATATACTGTTTTTCCAACTAATCTTTTTTTCAGATCTTTTGGAATTGCAATTTTTGCAAGTGAATCGGCAGTTACAACATATTTATCTTTACAAAGACTACATAATTTACGCAATAACCGCTGTGAGACCAATAAATGTAGCGCATCTGCTAAAACATAACTGTCAACCCCAAGGTTAATTAGCCTAGTTACAGCACTCAGAACATCATAAGTGTGCAAAGTTGCAAGCACCATGTGGCCGGTAATGGCTGCACGCATTGCAATATCTGCCGTCTTGGATTCTCTTATTTCACCTATCATAATAACGTCAGGGTCTTGGCGCAAGGTAGAGCGCAAAATAGCAGCAAAATCCATATCCATTTTTTCATTTACCGGAATCTGATTAACCCCAGGTAAAAATGCCTCAACTGGGTCTTCAATCGCAATAATTTTTTTATTCTCTCTATTCAAAGTCATAAGCGATGCATATTGTGTCGTTGTTTTACCACTGCCGGTTGGACCAACAATCAGCAACATACCGTGACTTCTTTTAATATGAGATCTAATCAAACCACTAACACTTGAATCACCTATAATAGCGTTTAAATCACTGTAAGATGACACATCACCTAAAAACCTTATAACTACAGACTGGCCGCATTCAAGAGGCATAATAGAAACCCGCATATTAACTAAGCTTTTATCAATGTCCATGCTTAATCTACCATCAGCCGGATGCGCATGATGAGTAATATCTAGATTTGCTAATACTCTTAATCTTCTAATTACATTATCAGCAATGTCAGCACTTGTTGCTAACTGCTCATACAACAAGCCATCTATGCGATATCTGACTTTAAAGGAGTCTCTATCAGATTCTAAATGAATATCTGATGCATTCAAGTGATAAGCATCCGCAATAATCTCATTTAGCAACTTTACAGCCATAGCCTCTGAAATATTATCAGATGATAAAAAATCTACATCTTGCGCATTTTTGCTATAAGAGTGTAACTCAACCCCTAGCTTGCTAGCTAAAGAAGGTACTTCAGTATTATGCTTGAAAATAAAATTAAAATACTTTAATAATGCCTCTGCACTAACTAAAATAGGCTTAACATGAGCATTTAAAATTGCTGAAACATAATCTACAGCTTCAATGTCTAGCGGGTTTTTCATAGCCACTAGATAAGACCCCTCCACCATATTAAGTACGCAGCAGTTATTTTTTCTAGCAATATCCTCAGATAACTGACTCTTTACCCCTTTACTCTGGAAAGTGTCTAAATCTATTTGCTCTATATTATTATAACAGTTCACAGAGTTATCTATACTTGCCTGAACCAGCACCTGTTCTACAGCTAACTTATGCGCAACATCCTCTACTGCATTAAAACTTAAAAGCTCATACTCATGCACCTGATCTGTGGTGACAAATTTTGTTTGCACAAGAAAATCAACAAAAGAAACCATTGGCTTGGCGTTTACGGTAGATTCTGTCATCCCTAACTATCTCCAAAATTATTGTAATATACTAATCTGTGATTTCACATAACCTAATAAGTTTGAATCCATATTATTAATACGTAATGCTCTATTATATGCCTCTAAAGCTAAATTTATTTTACCCTGAGCCTGTAAAGTAATTCCAAGGCCAGCCCACCATTCCGATTTATTAGCATTGATAGCAAGCATATTCCTGTACACTCCAGAAGCAGAAGCATAGTTTTTAACTTTTAACATGACGCTAGCTAGGAGTTCATAGTAATCTAAATTCTGTTTCATATCTGGATTAGCCGCTTGTAGCGTTTGCTGAGCCTTATGATAATTTTTTTCAACAAAATACACCTGCGCTAGCAGCCTTCTTATCTCAATATTTAGCGGAAAAAGTTCTAAACTTCTAACCCCCAACATTTGAGCTTTTGCATAATCTTGTTTTATGATATAAATTTTAGTCAACATTGCCGCAGCATTATCATTTTCTAAAGTCACCATTGGGTTAGATTCAAGCTGAGAAATCGCTTCATTATATTTTTTAAAATATAATAAATTTTTTGCAATATCGTAAATTGCTTCAGGGTTATCATTATAATCCATATACTCCTTCGCACCTTTAGTAGAAGACTTAGTGCTGCTTGGACTGCTGCTTGGATCAGCATCATTCACGATTTTAGGGGCTTCTGTGCGCTTGAAATTTAAAAATAATGAAGAAGGATGACCTTTCATAATTGTTGATTTGACTAAATGCACACTATATGGAAAATCTATACGAAGTATTGTATCTCTATTATGATTATAGTGATTAATAGTAACATTATGGGCTTCTATGTCACCGGTAACTTTTAAACCATTTATTATATGAGAAGAGGCTGGTGGTGCTTCAGGAGCTTGGGCGCCATCACCAGCTACATTTTTATCTATATTCTTTTCACTTATAGTATTTGCTGCAACATTGGTGTTATATAATATTAGCTCTAAAGTTCTATGCTCGTTTTTAAAGTTAACTAAGTATGCTGTCCAGCTAGAAAGAGAAAAATCAAAATCCAATTCATTTTGATTTATACTAAATCTAGCACTGCTTAGCTTAATTGGAAATTTAGGTGAATAATAATGGTCGATTGTATCTAATCCTGCGGCATCATCAACTTTCATCACTGCAGCAGAAGGATTTTTTGCAACGCTCACAGCTTTTGTTTTTTTACCACTAGAGTTAATCAAAAAGACTATAGCTAACAAAATTAACACTGCAAGCACAGCCACACACACTTTAACAACTCTATTATCATTTTGATAAGAATAATCTGACGAGCTACGCCTATTCGGTCCCATTAAATTCTCCCTTGGTTTAAGTGTTTAAATAAACAACATTATATACTGCCCAACATAATAATACAGCAATAGCTAAAGAAAATACCAGCAGTGCTTCCCATAGCCAGTTCTTACATTTATTTTTTTGAATTGTAATTAAAGCATCATAGCTTTCTTCAATAGCATGCTTTATTTCTCTAGCATCAACTTTGGCTAAGCCTTTCTGATATGACAGCAACAATGATTTACTACACAATATATTTATTATTCTTGGAATACCGTTACTATTTTTAAAAATTATTTTTTTTGCAGCAGCAGTGAACAGCTGTCCACTAGAGTGACCTGCCGTGACTAAACGATGGCAAAGATATAAGTCCATTTCATCTTTTGCAAGCGGCAAGATATTGATAGACTTTGTTATTCTTTGCAGTAATTGTGCACAATTAACAGAATATAACCTAGAGTTAAAATCTGTATGTGCGAACAGTACAATTTGCATTAATTTGCAAGATCCGGTTTCTATATTAGTCAAAAACCTTAATGCATCTAACGCATCGTCTGTGAGTGAGTGAGCCTCATCAATAATTAGCACTACTTTTTTACCAGCAAGGTGTAAATCAAACAATTCAGCTTCAATTTTTCTCAGTAATTTGCTAGGAGTCATGTTAAAGGTGGTTATGCTTAATAATTCAGCCAAAGAATTATACAGCTGTTCAGCTGTCATATCTGCCAAATATATATGCTTCACAATAAAGCTCTGATCTAAACTTACTAATAATTTGCGGCTTACAAAAGTTTTACCCACTCCAGCATTACCAGTAACTTTAATAAAGCTATCGCCCTCAGTTAAACTTGCGACAATGTCTTCAACTACCCCTTGCTGACCTGCAAAATTGCAATAGAAGTCAATATTCGGGGTCATACTAAAAGGAGGCTCTCGTAAGCCAAAATAGTTTATATATGAAGTCATAACTACAACCTTTATTTTGAAGATTTAGAAATATAGTCTATATTTTTATAGCTTTTATTAATACTCTGCTGGGTTGAACTAGTATTAACCACTACAGGTCGCAACAAAATAACCAGCTCACTTTGAGTTACCAAATCATATTTAGCACCCACTGCATCTAATACAGAAGCAGCCGCCTCATTTGAGCCTATAAATTCTGGCACTGGCATTTTAGATCTTTCCATATCTACTGTTTTTTGCATTAGCCCCCCAATAACTACAACTTGACCACTTTTAGCATAGACTATACTATCAGATTCTCTAATAGAGCTAACTGCAAGCGGTAGCGTCACCAGCGAATCTTCAATCGTAAATGATTTTTCTTGTTCGGAGACTGTACTAATTATTGGATGAATATGTAACATAATATTCATACCTTTATCGATCTGCGGAGTCACATCTAGCGCAACTCCAGAGAAAAATGGCTCTAAGCCTAAATCTGTGCTAGTTGATGTTGCAGTTGATGTAACTGTATCTGTGCTGTAGTCAGTTGCATAATATTCATCTGTGCCAATTTTAATAACCGCTTTTTGATTATTCATGGTCGATATCCTGGGGCTAGAAATAACACTAACGCGTCCCTGACTAGATAATAATTTCATAACTGCATTCAAGCTATTATGCCGATCTATTGTTGCAATGACATTATCAGCAAAAACCCCAGAAATAACGTTAGTAGGCAGACCTGACTCGCCATTATTTGTAGTTTGCACCACATTAAAGCCATCAATATTCCAATTAATACCAGAAGCAAATCTATCATCCAGGGCAACCTCTAGCACTTTAGTTTCAATTAACACCTGACGCTTGCCCACTTCTTCTGAGGCATCAAGAAATGCTGCAACCTTTCTTAATTGCTTAGGATAAGCTCTGACTGCGATAACCCCAGAGCTTTTATTAATCACCACTGATTTCGCCTCGTCACTTTCATCACCAATTATTAGCTTTATACTATCTTCAAGGTTATCCCAATAACTATCTTCTGTTAGCGTATTCAACGAAGAAGAAGACTGATTATTTGACTCTTCTATACTATTATTATTAGAGTTAGAGCTGTTTCCGCTCAGGTCATCCATTTGCACTGACAATGAAGACTGACCAGTACGCGTGATATTAAGCTTATTGATTGCAAATATTCTAGTTTCTAAGGCATCTGGCAAAATATCATACCCATATGGTGTTTTCTTAAATTCATAGCCATACATATTGCTAATAGAATTCATTACTTGATTTAAGGTCACTTTTTCCATGTGCAAAGATATATCCCCAGCCAGAGCTGGACTAACCACAATGCTAATTCCCGCACCTTTAGCTAGTCCTGCAAAAAACTCGGTAGCATCTTGATTTTGAGCTGCTATATCAAAAGTTACTTCAGTCTCTTTATCATCAAAGCTCACGGCTGGAACTAGCGAAGAAAATACTGTGTCTGGTGTGGAAAAAGTTTTTTTACTTACGGATTTATTATCTTTAACTGCATCTTTTAACTCAGACTTAACTGCTGTAGCAGATTCGTTGAATTTATTTGTCATTGGACTTTGGCAGCCATATAAACCAAGCATCAACATTAATATTAATATTTTTTTCATTCTCAAACCTTAATTTTATTACTCAATGCTCTGATTTATCTTTATACTAGACTTCGCACTAATTTCAATTTTATTGTTAGTCCTAGGGTCTTGTATAACTATTTTTTTTACTGTTATTTCTATGATTTTATTACCACCAATAAAATCTCCCTCTCGATATGAATTGCCATTTATTATCGCAATGGTATTGTCCTCTGACGCAAAAGCCATACTAAAATTTATATTTTTCAACGAAATATCATTTTTAGTTTCGTACCCTGAAGGCTTGGTGGGATCATACAATAAAACACCCTCAGCATAGCTTAAGCAAAAAACAAATAATAATATTATATATTTTCTCATATCTAACTCAACTACTCTTACGATTAATAGTTCTTACCACCATCTTCATTTCAGATGCAGGGTACTCTACAACCTTATAATCTATTTTAACCCAATAAAAATTATGCTTGCTTTGCTCTGTGACTATTTTCAAATAATCTAAAAAATTAAAATAATCACCCACAAGATCTATAGTTACATCGTATGCATATAAATCAGCAAGTTCTAGTCCACTAGCGCGTGCTTTTGATTCTTTACTGCTAAAATCATTTACACTTAAGTTTATAGGCGCATGCCTTACAATAGAAATTAACTGTAAGTTATTTTGCGCAGCAATATTATTTTGTAAAAATTGAGTAACATCTTCAATAGAAGACAACTGGTTTTTGTAGACAATACGATCAGTATTATCTAGCAGGTCATTCGCTGCATCTATGTGGCCAAGATATTCTAACTGACTTTCTTGCATATTTGCGCTTAGAGTATGAATATGAGTGCTAGCACCAAACCAGCCCAATGTCATAATGAATATGCTGCCTATAATCAGCATAGATGACCTATAAAGCTGTGATAAGCAGTTTATTTTGTGTTTCATCTCAGCATACATTGCTTATTTTGTCCTTCTATTATTAGTTGCCTTCATATTTGTCAAACTAAAATCATAAACACTAGATTGTTCACTTGTGATGTTTTTTTTAACATTCTGCAACCCCAGATTATCACTCTTATAAGCCTCAGAGCCCTTAATAGCAATTGCCATATTATACATAGAGGCTGAATCTAATGAATGACCAACTAATTCAATTACCGATTTTTCAAAATCCAAGCTAATGCCAGTTAACCATACTTTATTATTTTTGATACGGTCTAATGAATAAAAATATTCATATGCACCCATATGCCTAATAAATGCACCAGCCTTCACCACGCCAGCTAGCTTGCTGTTATCTGCAGTATCGTCATCGCTAGCAACCCTAGTAATTTTATTAAAAATTGTTGCTAGTTCATTTTTTATAAGCTTATCTTCTGCTTTAATCATGTCGTGCTGCCACAGCAGTGTGATATGCAAAACTACGGCACAAGCAACAGCAATTAGCCAACCATAAATCACATGACTGGCCGTTGGGATAGCGCTTATATTATTTGGCAAAGAGCTGAATAAATTTAATTCACTCCTAAAATTTTTATTCCTTAGCATAATTAACAGGCCCCCAATAACAAGATATTATTCTTTTGACAAAGTTCCTTTGCCATAGGGCCTGAATAAAAGTCGTTTTCGACATCAAACATCTCAATATTTGTGTCAAATGCGTCAATAAATGTTTGCTGCAATATAGCCTCACATCCCAAATAACTGTTACCAGCATGGCTGCTATATGAACAAGGAGACAGCATAACTTTATAAGGGCAATCTTTTTTCACACTTTGTAAGTAATGCTCAATATTTTGCTGTAAGCCTTGCCACAGCTGGGAAAAATCTGCTTGTTGCCTAGAGAAATCTGAAGCAGAATCTAAAGCCACAGAGGGCAATCTTTTTATTCCTAGCAATTTATTATTTAGCACAAATACAGCACTATTAGATTTACCAGGGCAAAGCGCCAAATATGCTATGGCGCAATCGGCTGAAGCTTTATGCAGCATGTTTACAATAGCCAGCTCTTCTATGGTCATAGCCCCTAACTTCAGGCCTTGCCTAAAGATTAATTGTTGGTAATGAGCAACTGTACTTTGCTCGGCAACTACAACATGGAGTTTATTTTGTTCTTTGCCTTTTAACAGCTCAGAGCCATAAAAATGTGATAATAATGGGGTTTCGTAAGGTAGTGATTTAACCAGATCTTTTGTTAGCCACTCTATGGCCTCCGCCATCTCTTTAACTGGCACCATTGGCTTGTCAATTAATAAGTGGCTGTAGGTTCCAGCCCTCATCACAACACTACAAATAGCTTTTTGTAATGAGTGCTGCTGTATTATTTCATTTAAGCAGCTTTCAAACTCAGCATTGTCAGAAAATGTTTTTGAGCTATACACTACCGCCTTGCCAAGATCATCTTTGGTATTTTCAGCAACTATAAAATTGCAACCCTGAAGCCCGTGGCTTACGATAATATGCTTAGCAGCTGCTTTTGTTAACGTCCACACCATTGTCTATCCTAGCAAATGTTTATTCCATTAATGAACTTATACATTATACCACTAAACTAGAATCTAAGCAAATACCTTAGCCAAAGCCATTACGACCCCTATTGCGAGCAAAGGCATATTCCGTTACGATTAATGCACTGAGAGCCAATAACAAGGAGCCTTATTGATGATAGCACACAGCCAATCCATATATGCAGCAATAGCAATTGCGACCATCCTAATACCCTACATCACCTGCATTACTTGTCAATATCCCAAAATAATGCTGCAAGAGTATCGCGACGACTGTGCTGAGTTTTTAGAAGCAGCGCCGTCAACTGAAAAGCGAGAACAGCTGCTGGGGCATAGACAAGCAAGATATCCAAACCACAACCTCAAACCACCAATATTTGCATACCTTCCTCTTGTTGGATTTTTTTATGGCATAGCAACCGCTGCCACAGCAGCCGACAAACACAATCAATATTATTTTTTAGCATTAGAGTTATTGCTAAGCGGAATAACATATCACGCGCTCAGCAGCAACCTTGCTCTAGGACTGATCTTGCCGTATACGGTTTTTTATATCGCCTTACTAATTATGGCAGCCATTGATTACCGCACCCGCATGCTACCAGACGCCATAGTTATCCCTACGATGTGGCTAGGACTCGCACTAAGCTCGATGTCGATTAACATTAGCTACCCTGAGGCAGTTTGGGGTGCAATATTAGGCTACACTGTACCTTGGGCCATTGCCAAAGTCAGCCAAAAAATAACTAAAAAAAATGGCATGGGCAACGGCGACTTTAAAATGATCGCTATGCTAGGAGCATGGCTCGGACCGGTAGAGCTCTTAGGCTGCGTATTTATGGCATCTTGTTTTTTTATTGTTAGCTTTGCTATGCTTGCTGCAGCAAAAAAAATAACCCGACAAACCCCAGTCGCCTTTGGGCCTTTTTTAGCTATAGCTGCGGTTATTTTGCTTAACACTAGCCTATTTGGCCTCTGGCCTTTAAACACATTAATGCTGATATGAAGCGAGACCAAGCTATAGGCATATACTGCAACCCAATAGCTGGCAGTGGAACTAAAACCAAACAAGCATTGCGAGCTTTAAAATTAAAGCTGCAAGCGGCTGGGCATGCTTTTGCAATAATTCCGAGTGAATCTAAAGATGCCGCTGCAGTTTGGCTTGCTCAAAACCCTAGCACAACTACATTTATAGTTATTGGTGGCGACGGCACCATTAACTTTATAGTAGACCGCTTACCAAAACTAAGAAACATAACCGTATTGCCTGTGCCGCTTGGCACTGCTAATATTATAGCGCATAATGCAGCGATAACTGCAGCTTCTAGCCTTAAAATAGCCTCTGCAATAAATAACCAAGGCCAAACAAAACCATGCTTATTTGGAGCCAGCTTTGGCTTTGATGCGGCAGTTGTCGCTGCAATGAATACAACCAGAACAGGAAATATTACTATTTGTAGCTATATATACCCTATTATAAAAATGCTGTTTAGCTTTGAGAGCCACAAACAAATAGTCAATATCGATGGCAAGGATATTGATAGCTTTGATTTTGGCATTATTGCACAAACTGCAATATACGGCAGCCATAGATTAAAATTAACCAGCTGCAATCAGCCAAACACTTGGCAAATATTTTTAATAAAAAATTTAACCCGCTATAATATGCTCCAAGCTTTATGCTACGGGCTATTTTCAAATCTCAAAAATGCGCCTTGCGTAAGCTGCTATAAAGCCGAATTAATCACAGTAAAACCATTAACAGCAAGCACTCCACTGCAAATCGATGGTGAGTCTTATGGCGCCTCTCCTCTCACTATGACTGTCACTCACAAAACCCTCACAACGTTGAAAAATATAAATAAATTATAGGCATTGACTTTGGCAGCATAACCACATATAATCCTTATAAGTAAAAAGATGCTAAATTTAATTTAGTACAACAATTAATTAATTGAGAGCATAAATATTATGAAATCAGCAAAAACAGATCTAACTGCAGCTCAAGATGCTTTAACTGCAGCTTTGCGAGAAGATAAAGACGAAAATGATTTAAAGTTAAGCAAAAAGGATCTCACGGTAGAAGAAATTTTAAAACAGGCAATAGAGCATGTAAAAGCCTTAGAAGTTACTGGCCCAGAATTAGCGCTAGCTAAGGCTGTCGTCTTATGCTCTAAGAAAAAGGTAGAGCTAGAAAGAATAGCAAGAGGCCCTTTACCATCTACAGCTGGGGTTAGCTCTCTTTTAGAAGCTTTTGTTTCATGGTGCTATAACCTCAATAAAGAAGAGCAAAACAAGCAATACTTTATTCTAAAATCTTTTAAATGGCATAAAAAAGATGAGGTATTCCAGAATCTAAATGAAATACAAGCTCTTGAGAAAGATCTAATAAAAGACAAGTTAGATGAGATAATTTTGCAGTTAGGCTCCTCTAAGTGCCCGCCTCAAAAGGAAGCTCCCAAAAATAAAACCATATGGGGAAAGGTAACAGAATTATTTTCTCCGGATTATGGCAGCAAAGAGGAAAACACCCAAGCGAATAAAGTTAAAGCTTTATACTTTCTAGGCCAGTTCGATTATTCACTGTTAAGAGTATTAAAAGATGCTCTTGTTTTTAGTATTGCGGGCGGACCAGCTATTGCCATACTTAAGTTGCTGGTGCTAGTGGCTAATGTCTTTTATCAAGCTGCACATGCAAACTTTCTTAGCATTGCCTCCCCTGAAAACAGAAGTAGATTTCATTTGACCAATATATTATTTGCGGGTTTTTTCATACTATTTGTATTAACTATAACTGGCGCTGTTCCTTCAATTATACCAGCATTACCCTTAATACCAGTATCTAATTGGGTTGTGGCTTCGATCAATATTCTATTATCGAACCCTTGGATTGCAGCGAACTATATTATCGTTGAGTTATTAGGCGTTAGAAAAATGGATATGGACCTACCAACCATACTAAATGACACTTTTGATAAAGCAAATGTAAGCAGAGCTAGTGTTAATATGGGGGTATGGGCAAATATTGGGGCTCTTATCTCAAGTTTATTGCTAACTTATGCCTTAACTGGTCTTAGCTTGATTGCAACAGTAAAAATAGCGGTTATATTAGTGAGCATTTCTACCTTAGCTTCTTCAATAATTTTCATATTTTGGTCAAAAAATTCATCTTTCAAAGCCGAAGAAACCAATATTCCCCTTTTAAGCATAATCAATTCTTCAAGCCTTAGCTTTAATGAAATAATTGCTACAATTGAAGAAAAACTGAAAAAAGAAATATCGGGAATGAGAGCGAAAGAAGAAGCTAACGTTTCAGGCAAAAGATCGATCTTAGGTAAGTTTGGCTATATTCTTAAAAACCACACCTTGCTTTGCTTTGTTGGTATAATTGCCGCATGTACAGCTGCCATCACTACAGTTGAGCTCGTATGGAAAGTGGAAGTAGGCGCCTATTCAAAAGCAAATAGTATTAACTACACTAGTATAATGGGGCTTGTGAATTCCATTACATCTGCCGGATCAATAGTAGTAGGCCTTCTTACTGGTTATTTTGACAAAATCCCTCTTCGCACAAAAGCATTAACACCGCCTTTAATCTTTGCATTTTTCACAGTTTTCTTTGTGACAAGCATAATAGCTCCAACATTCCTCCCTAGCCTATTTATGGGTGTTCCGCTACTAGGCAGCATCCAACCTGGAATGTGGGTCATATGGTCTGGCGCTGCGGTTGTGGTTACTGCAAAATGGAGTAAATATACTTTATTTGAAGCTGCAAACTCAGCTGCATGGAAAAGTCAGTTTGGAGATCACTTTAAAGTAGCTATGAAAGAGTGGCAGCAACTAATCAAGGGTACAACAGGAAAGTTCAGTAAAGCATCAGCATCAATGTTTTCTGCATGCTTTAGTAGCAGCCCTATAATTTTCCCTGTCACATTGGCAGCTGTAGTTGCTCTTTGGTATACGGCAGCATCAGCCTTGCATCCAACCAAAACATCTGTAGCTTCAGTAGCTTCCAAAGGACTAGACACAAGCGAGACTGGCGCTACTACAGGTCAGAGTAACACTATAAACAGTGCACTCAGTTGGGTTAATGGTATTATGTCTTGTCTTTAATAACTTTATGAGCTATATTTACCGCACCTAACTTTAACAACAGGAAAAATGATGACAACCCAGAATTTACAACAAGAACAAGAGTTCGGTAAAATACGTGCTTTTTTATGGCCAATTCATATTTTCGAACTAAAGAAAATCATCCCAATGTTATTCTTATTCTTTTTTATATCCTTCAACTACAGCTTATTACGAAATTTGAAAGACGCTTTAGTTATTAATGCTGCTGGTTCACCCGGCGCGCAGATAATACCTTACTTAAAGTTTTGGGGCGTTATTCCATGCGCGGTCTTATTTATGCTGGCTTTTTCAAAAATGAGTAATGTACTTGAAAAACGCAATGTATTTTACTGTTCTTTAATTCCATTCATAATATTTTTCTTCTTATTTGGGTTTGTGCTTTATCCAATGAAAGATATGCTGCACCCACAAAATATGCATTTAATATTTTTGCCAGAAGGTTTGCAAGCTACTATTAGAATATGGACTTTCTCTTTATTTTATATATTTGCTGAGCTTTGGGGTAGTGTTGCATTATCTATGTTATTTTGGGGTTTTGCTAACGAAACCACGAAAATAACAGAATCAAAAAGATTTTATCCGCTATATGCAATTGGTGCTAATATTTCGCTATTTTTCTCAGGCGCAGCATCACATTACTTTTCAAAATTTTCTGAGCAAGTCATGCTACAACAAATTATGGCACTAGCTATAGGTGTAGCATTTATTGTAATTGGTGTTTATTGGTGGATTAATAAATATGTGTTAACCGATAGTAGGTTCTATGATCCAGCTAAAATTAAGAAAAAGAAATCAAAAACCAAAATGAAACTAGTAGATAGCTTTAAACTATTAGCAAGCTCAAAATACCTGATGTATATTGCAACGCTAGTAATTGTTTATGGTATTACTATTAACTTGATAGAAGTAACTTGGAAAGATCAAGTAAGAACACTATACCCAACTACAACGCAATATTTATCATTTATGGGTACATATAGCACAACGCTAGCATGGACCACTATATTCATGATGTTATTTTTAACAAATAACGTTATTAGAGTATTTGGTTGGGGTGTGGCTGCTGCGATTACGCCAGTAACCATGCTGATAACAGGTATTGGCTTCTTTGGCATATTAATGGCAAAAGATCAGCTTATGGGCACATTTGCAATGCTAGGAACTACGCCGCTTATGGCTGCGGTATTCTGTGGTACCTGCCAAAATGTAATTAGTAAGGCTGCTAAATATTCATTGTTTGACCCTACCAAAGAAATGACTTATATCCCTCTAGATGAAGAATCAAAAGTAAAAGGTAAGGCAGCTATCGATATAGTTGGTGCAAGGTTAGGTAAAGCTGGTAGCTCTGTGATGCAGCAAACTATGTTTATGTTTGCACCACTTGCCTCACTTACACCATTTATTGGTATATTAGTTGCTATCTTTGCTTTCATTTGGCTCTTTGCAGTTAAGAAATTACATAAAGAATTTTCTGCAAGATCAAATATAGAAATAACTAAAAAAGATGATTCAGAAAAGAGTACTTTAGAAGAGGCTGGCCCTCTAAGTAACTCTGTACCTGAAGTAAAAGCATAGAGCAAATAAAACTATAGTAAAAAAAGGGGCTCAGGCCCCTTTTTAGCGACTGGGCACTCCATAGTTGCCGGATATAACTTAAAGCCATTGTGGCCTAGGTGAGCAGAAGCATTCAAGCGAGGGCGAGAAAATATTTGTATTTATTAAAGCCCCTTAACTATATTTTTATGTATTTCTTTATAAGGAATTATGTTAGTACCATTTACTGTTAAAGTTTCATAACCGGCATATACCACAAAGCAATCGTCATTATTTTTTAAGGCATCCAGCGCAAGCCATTTCTTTAGCTGCTTAGTAAAATCATTTGAGTATGTAGCACTAGACTTTATTTCTATAGCATGAACTTTTCCAGCTTGCTCAATCAATAAATCTATTTCAAAACCTTTATGAGAATTCCAAAAATATATATTTGGAGTCTTAGCCCTAGCAAAAAATAATTTAATTACCTCACTTATTACATAACCTTCAAATAAAGCACCTCTACTTGCATGAATTTCTGCATGCTGAGCAGATTCTATTCCTAATAAATGACATACTAATCTAGAATCATAAAAATATAATTTAGAGTTTTTTACTAAGCGTTTATTAAAATTTTTATGATATGGTGGCAACCTAAATAATATATAGCTTAGCGCCAATAAATTCAGCCACTCTGATACTGTGGCATGTGATATCCCACAGGCAGTACCAATTTCAGTTAAATTAATTAATTGCTCATGCCTACCAGCATAGAGTTTCAAAAATAAATGGAATTTTGACAAGTCTTTTACTTTTATTAATTGCCTAACATCTCTTTGTAAATATCTTGTTACATAGCTTTTATACCATAAAGCTGTGGCTATATTCTCATTATATGGGCCAGGGTAACTGCCACCATATATTAACTCCCATATATTCCTCTCAGCAAAATCACTACTTGTTGCTAACTCTGAATATGTTAAAGGTAATAATTCGAGCATTGCGATTCTACCGGCTAAAGACTGAGATATTTTTTCTAACAATATGAAATTTTTTGAGCTTCATCAATAAACCATTTAACAGTAGGGTCACTAAAAAATCCTCTTGGATCTTCCTTAATTATTTGTAGTACCTCTGGATCCTTAACCTATGATCTGGTAATAAATATTTTAACAGTGTTGTTTTACCGCTTTGTCTTGGACCAACAACAGCAATAGTATAAAATGATCTTGTTGCTTTAAGGATTTGATCACTTAATTCTCTAATAAACATAGTCTTTACCTCTGCTTTAAGATATTAATTATATCGCACTTACCCCCCCTAATCTGAAAGTTACACCTTCAATTTGGGAAGAAGTTGGCAATGCAGGTTCAACAAAACATTATTTTATTATAGACTTTTATCTGATTTTGGTTTATATTTTTAACTTAGAATTGCCGGCATAGCTCAGTTGGTAGAGCAGTTGATTTGTAATCATCAGGTCGCGAGTTCGACTCTTGCTGCCGGCACCATTCTTTTTCTAATCTTTTTTTATAGCTTCTTGCTAGCTAGTCGCACCTATAATTATAATAAACATTCGTTATTTTTCAGCTCTTTTCCTTTTCATTATGAGTAATGAATATTACCGATATTATGATAAATGCTGCGCCCAGCCATAATCTTCCTGGCGGCATAGTGCCAAAAACCAAAAATCCAGCCAAAACATTTAGTGGTAGCTTTATATTGTCAAATGGTTGCACAAAAGAGGCGTCAGCTACTGTATAAGACCTAATTAAGGCATATTGTGCTAAAGCAGTAACTAGGCCTGCTAAAGCTAAAAATAGCCAAGTACTAGCACCTACTGGCAGCGCCCAATTACCAATAGCAATAAAGATATTAAATGGTGCAGTTAACAGCAATAAATATACAATCAACGTTGCAGTTGTCTCACTTGCTGAGAGCTTTTTTACAATCATTGAAGAACAAGACCAAAAAAAAGCCGCTGCTACCGGTAGCAAAGTTGCCAAATAAAAGTCCTCAGACCAAGGCTCTAAAATAAGTGAGGCCCCAATAAAACCCAATAAAGTTGCAAACCACCTTGCAAGACTAACCTGCTCTTTTAAAAATATAGCCGCACCAATAGTCGAGAAAATAGGAGATAACATTAATAACGCAATGCCCTGCCAAATAGGAATAGGGAAAGCCAATGCCCATAACCATAGCTGCAATCCTATCACCGCAAATAATACTCTAAACAAATGCCACTTTAAGTTCTTAGTGCGCAAAGAATTTTTAATACCTAGTGTCATGAGCCACGGCAAAATAAAAACTAAGGCAAAAGAATATTGAACTAAGGCAATCGTAGTTGAAGCTAAGCTATAATTAATACTTAAATATTGTGTTAAGCTGTTAATTATAGCAAAACTAACAGCTGCACAAATCATCCAGAATGCACCCAAAGTAGGGTTATGTACTTTAATTATCATAAACTTCAAACCAGATTGTTTATATTCAGACCAGCTGCAACTCAAGAGCAGCACCAATATGTTTTGAGTATACTCGAAATAAGACCGCCCATTCAAGACTTGCTGTGATTTATAAAAAAACTATAGGATCTCACACTGAGCCTTATTCTATGCTATTTTAGATAAAGGCGGCAAGATCGCACTCCACCCTGTGCTGATTTTGCTGCTCGATCAAAATATGAGCTTTCATAATCTTATATAAATCGTTGGGGTGTAACTTTGAAAGAAAACTCATAAGCTGTGTATTATTCATGTCTCGTATATTTGGCATAACACGGCATGGATTATCACTTTCATATTTCATAACCATTATATCCCTTAGCTCATTACTTAGTTTGTCATCTGTTTCTATAGATTCTATAAACTTATCTCTAAAAATAGAAGAACCACCATATCTTTGTGCCATGCCTTCATCTATAATCGATTGCCACGACTCTTGAGCAAACTCTTTCACCCCTGATTCTGAAGATAATTTCTGTAGTAAAAAGACATTTATAGAGAAATTAATTTTTCCTTTAGGAGCTAAGTCTCTAGCCAACAAACTTGCTGAATCATTCTCTGGCATTGTCATTTTATTACCACTTTGCGTTTTATATTGCAGCATGGTCTTCATACACCATGCAAGACTTGTAACCAGATAAGGTTTAGTTCTAGCTAAAAATATAATCTGTAGCTTATTTTTAGATGATTTTTGTTTAGGAAGTGATAATACTCTTATTAATGCATCTTTTAATGCTTCTTTCTTGGTTAGTGGCAATGTTATAGACTTCTTATTGTTAGCAGCGTATTTATATTTTGATATCGCTACTTTAAATGCCTTCGCCTCCTCTTTAAACTCAGGGTCATGTTTAAGATTGCCGGCAAGATCTAGCGCTCTACTATCTTTAATCATTGCCAATAATACCATTTGTTTGTCTTGCTTAAGATTATCACTTGCAAATTCTAGTGCTTTACTATTGTTACTAATTGCAATTAGCACTATTTTCTTATCATTGCGCAAAGTAGGGCTGGCATTCTGCAATGCCAAGCCATCTTGTCTAACAGCAGCCAACACTACATCTCTATCATCTTGAAGAGCTTTGCTTACAAATATTAGCGCTCTGCCTTTTTGTTTAACTGCAGCTAACACTACTGATTTGTCATTCAAAAGATTAGCACTCACATAATATACCAACCAACCATTTTTCGTAACCGCATATAGAACTAGATCTTTATTATCTTGAATAGTTTTACTTGCATACCGCAGGTTAATTGGGTCGTATTCGACAAGATCTCTTTGTATTCTATCTGATACATATTTTAGTTTCATAGGATCAGATTCAACAAGGTTTTTTTGTATCTGATCTGATGCATATTGTAGCGCACCAACATCTTGTTTGACTGCATATAACACTGTTTGTATATCGTTATTATTTGAACTTAATATAGTACTTTTCAAGCTAAATAAATTGTCTGGCTCTAACTCCACAAGCAAAAGCATAAACTCCTCACCATCTAACTTTTCAACTTCACCCACAAGAACTTCTATTGAAAATGATTCCGATGCTGTAAATTGTACGTTAAGTACTTTTGTGACATTTTTCTTTAGCTCATGATTTGTTCTCAAAGCCTTGAGAAACTTTGCCCTAAAATCATCAATTCCACCATGGCTTGGAGCTATTCCTCTACATATAAGAACTTGTAACTGCTCCCGCACAAAACTCTTTAAACCTTCCTGTGAGGATAAGAGAGGAAGCAACGATATATCTAAAAGATAATCAAATGGCATTGGAGAAAAAACTGTAGGTACTGCACAAGCGACTTTAGCTATCACTCGTTGCGTCAAGTTTGTAACTACATAAACTCTAGCTAGAGCTGCATATATTATATGGAGTTTGTCTTCGTGAGACTTTTGATTAGGCAGTGATGCCAAGGCCACTAGTATATCTTGTGCAGCCTCTTTTTTTGTGAGAGGCAATACAACATGGTCATTATAAGTAATAATCCATCTATGTTTTGCTGCTGCAGATTTAAATTCTTTTATACCTTCTTTTATCTCAGCATCTGCTTTAATTTCATCGCTTGCAAAAGCTATCGCATCAATATTTTGTGCGACCGCATTTAGCACTACTTTTCTATTATTTCGAACACTTATACCTGCGTAACCTAGGTTGCGCCAATTTGATTCTATTAACTCTATTGCCAAAGCAAAACTTGCATGTTGCAACCAGGTTGGATGTTTACCAATTATTTCTCTTTGCCGTGCAAAACTTGCATATTGTAACACACTATTATTTTGCTTGACTGCAGATTTAACCACTTCTATATCATCTTGAAGAGTTTTACTTGCAAATGCTAGCACTAGGCCATTTTTCTTAACCGCATCCAACACTATTACTCTATTATTTTTAATATCTGCATTTGAATACTGTAGTTTCATTGTATTTGTTGCAACAAGTCCTACTTGCATGTCATAGCTTGCATACTGTATGTTAGTCAGGTCTTTTTCTATGATTTTTTTTTGTACACAATCACTAACGTATTGTAGATTGTTCAGATTTTCAGCTATACTTTCCTGTTGTAGTGCAATACTTGCATATTGTAGCACACTACCATTTTTTCTAAATGCAGATAGAACTATATCTTTATCACTTTGAATGGTTTTGCTTGCACACTGTAGCATTCTCGGGTTTATTTCTATTCTTGCTTTTTGTATGTGCTCTCTTGCATACTGTAGCTTGGCTGGGTCTAATTGAACAATAAACTCTTGTAACGTATCACTTGCGAATTTTAAAGAACTACTAGTTTGATTAACTGCAGCTTGCACCACTATTCTATCATCTCGCAAAGCTGCACTTGCATATTGTAACACAAGACCCTTTTCTGCAACCGCATCCAACACTATTACTCCATTATTTTTAACAGCTGCATTTGTATACTCCAAATAATCTGGAGTTTCTTTGACTACTCCTACTTGCACTTTATCGCTCGCATACTTTAGCTTTTCTGG
>CAWVRI010000007.1:0-65699 GCA_963932595.1 uncultured Legionellales bacterium | reverse complement strand
CACCATAGTACAAGTGTCACATACTCATTAGATTTTGCAACATGTACTATGGTGTTACGTGGCAAGGGTGTTTTTTCTTTGCCATCACAGCTAATACTAGCAGTAACTTCATCCCTATGGTTTGCAACAATAGCTATTTTTTTATTTGAATTTATGACGATAGGCCTGGTGTTTAAAGTGTGAGCGCATATAGGAGCTATTGTGATGGCATCAACGCCTGGTTCTAAAATTGGTCCTCCAGCTGATAAAGAATATGCAGTTGATCCTGTAGGTGTAGCAATAACCAAACCATCAGCTCTTTGGTTACAAATGAATTCATTATCAATATAAAGGTCAAATTCTAGAACTCTGGGAAGCCCTCCTCGCATGAGTATAATGTCATTCAAAAAAAGCCCTAAGCTTGTAGTTTGATTATCCATTGTTATATTAGCTTCCATTAATATTCTTTGTTCAGTGATATAGCTGCCTTCTAAAATAGCCATTAATCGGTCTTGTTCCTTGCTACATATATCAGTTAAAAAGCCAAGCCGCCCACAGTTTATTCCTAATAGAGGGATATTATATTTTTGTGCAAGCTCGGCAGCTTTGAGCATGGTGCCATCGCCACCTATAGTTATTATTATATCGATATTACTATATTCAGTTACAGTTGGTATCGAGCTATTTTCAAGAATGTTTTTTGTTCCTTCAGTAAGAAATAAATTATAATTATTTGCCATAAGTATTGCTGCTATATTAGCATACTCATCTGTAATATATTTTTTATTTACTCCAATAAATAGAGCAATGTTATTAAACTTATTATTTATACTAGTCATAGGGTGCCATCTTAAAACAAATTATAGTATAACCTTGCTCGATATTTTTTTATAGTGCTAATTATTTATATTGCTTGATACAGTTTGTTTCTTTGAGGGAAAATATACAAATTAATATGCCACAAAGAGATAAGATTGGTAATATACTAAATGCGTATAAATATCCTTCTAGCTTATAAATAGGTATGCCGCTTACAAACCTTCCATCCCAAAATAAATTTATAATGTATCCGCCGATAGGCTGTAAGATAGTAGCTCCTAGGACTACAGCCATATTGTTAAATCCAATTGCAGTTCCCACCACTTCAGGTTTATTATTGTCATTCACAATTCCAAAGGTTACTGACATTGCAGCTGAGCTAAATCCAAGTAAAAACAAAATAATATCCATTTCTATGGTGGATAGTGGATGCCAGAAGGCTATGCCTAAACAGCTAATAAAGTTGATCGTCATGGCAGCAATAATAGGTTTTTTTCTAGATCTGATGCGGCCAGAAATCCAGCCGAATAATGGGCTACCTATAGCTACACCAATCCAAATTATTAAAATAGATGACGAAGCTATTTCTGCATTACTATGATTTAAGTTCATTAAAAAAGGGATGCCCCATAATTCTGCAAACATCGCCATAGGGGCCCAAAATAGTCCGCCAATTAATCCTGTTACCCAGGTTTGCTTGCTGTATAAAACAATTTTTAATTTGCTTAGTTCTGTAATTTTTGTTTTTTCTTGTCTGTTTTCATGCTTTTTGGTTGGAGAATCTACAATTATTATTAGAAATAATATTGCGATAATAAGACAAGAGCCGCCCATATACAACATTATTTCACGCCAATCATATATATGTGAAAAGTACGCAATCGGTGCAGTGCCTAATATTGCTCCAATGCATCCTATCGCCTGCACAACTCCTGTTACAAATGCAAAAGAATTATTACTAAACCACCTAGAGGCAAGAATTAAAGGGCCAATATAACCAAAAGAAGACGCTAGGCCTAGAAAAAGCCTCGCAACTCCTACGCCCCAAATAGTTGGAGTATAACTCATGAATATAAGAGAGAAGGCACAAATTATCGCCGCAACAAATAGCATTTTTCTTGGGCCAAACTTATCTCCTAGTAAACCAGCTGGTATTTGCATTAGGGTATAAGAATAATAAAATAAGCTACTCATAAATCCAAGTGCTGCTGTATTAGTACCGAAGTCTCTTAGTAGCTCGTTTGTGATGGCGCTAGGGCTAACCCTAATGCAGAGCTCATATAAATAAAAAATTGAGCTTAAGGATATAATAATATATGGCATAGCTCGTCTATAAGATGATTTAATTGACATGTTTTGTCCCAGAATATATTAGTATTTTTTATTGCAAGCTGTTTCTTTTAGTAAAAATATTGTAGTGATAAGGCCACAGCCAGAAATAACAGGTATTAAAATGAAAGCGTGTCTAAACTCATATATTCCATATAAAGGTGCATCATTGGCAAATGCTCCTGTCCAATATAGACTTATTATATAGCCTGAGAAGGCTTGTAATAATGCTCCTGATATTACAGCCATATTATTAAATCCAATAGCTGTGCCTATCAATTCTTTAGGGTTGTTGTCTAGTATTAAGCCAAATGTAATTGGTTGTGAAGACGCTGCTAGCCCGAAGCAAAATAATAATATTTCAATGAATATGTTTGATTGTGTATCAACATAAATTAGGATAGTAGAACTTATAACTCCAATAATCGAGCATACTATTATTGGGGTTTTGCGTGATTTTATTTTATTAGACAACCAGCCAAATAAAGGGCTACCAATGGCAATACCATACCAAACAATAGCAGCTTCACTTGCCGCTGCAGTGTTATCTATTTTCTGCATATCCATTAAAAATGGTACTCCCCACAGTTCTGAGAAAATAGCAATAGGTGCCCAACAAGCCATAGCTATAATAGCGGTGTACCAGTTTTGAGTATTTTGTAATATTATTTTTAGGTTGGCTATTACCATATCTTTATTTTGATATTTTACCTGTGTTTTTGTTTTGCTATAGGGGCTATCTTTAACGACTATAATTAATAATAATGTTATTAGAATCCCAATTACTCCTGACCATATAATAGTCTCTTGCCATGGTATAAACTTAGTTAACATTGCAATAGGGGTGCCAGCGCTAATCGCGCCTACACAGCCTAGGAATTGTATTAAACCGGTAATAAAAGAAAAATATTTGCGATCATACCAGTTAGTAGCAATTGCAAGTGGGGCAATAAGAGCTACTGATGAACATATGCCCATAATTACTCTAGATACTGAAGATACGGCTATACTATTGCTGTATGCAAATATTATGGTGGAGATGGAGCATGCTCCAATTGCTATTGTTAAAATTTTTTTAGGGCCATATTTATCACATAGAATCCCAGCAGGAATTTGCATAGGGATATAGCCATAATAAAAACACGAGCTAATCACTCCGAGCACTGTTGCATTTATTTTTAGGTCATGCATTATTTCATAGCTTAGTACACCAGGAGTCACTCTTAAGAAAAACTCATATAAATAAAATATTGAGGCAAGAGCTAAATTAACGAAAGCCATTAATTTATATGGGAACATTTTTTTTTTGTTTTGCATGGTTTGCCTCTAGAATACAATTTGTTATTTATCGGCAGGAATTAAGGTGTATTCGCAGCTACAGTACTTACAAGTAGCTGAGCCTGAGCTGTCTATAGGCAAATAAACTCTGGGGTGAGAGCTGATGTTGTCTGTTTGGGGTAAAGGGCAGCACAATGGTAAGTCTGCTTCGGTAATATTAAATTTCTTATGTTTACACGATTCTGTCATAGTTAATCACTTTATATTTTTAGGCTATATATCTTATATTAGTTATCGATGTTATATCTTGAAAATGATTTTTGAAATGTTCGCACTGGGCAACATGATCTACAGAATGCTCTAGATCATTAGAATGGAAAACAAATATAACATAACATAATGCGATTATAGCATAAAGCGAGTACCATGCAAATAAAGGCAAATGATTGTTTTTTTCTGGTGCTTTTTTACTAGTAAAAAATGCAGCGGCTGTATTATTAATTAGTACAAATATGGTCAGAACCAAGATAGAAACATTTGACCAGTGTATGCCAGTATCCATAATATGAGATTGGCAGTCTAAAAACTCAGTATCTAGGCTAAACTGGAAAAATATGTTATATATTAATAAAGTTGATAGTATAGGCAGAACTTTATTATAAATATTCATTATTATTTTTAATGCTTTAGGACGTTTTTTCCAGTGTGACTCTGTTGCATGCATTCTCATATTGCAAAGCATCGATATAAAGCAAATAGCAAGCACTATACCATAATTTATATGGGTAAGTTCTAAAAATAAGAAAGAGCTATACAAATAAGATAGTATAAATATTAGCCCTAGTGGTGCTATCACCCAGTAAGCATAGTAGCAAGCTGTACTTATAACGACAAACAAGTGATCTACAACGTACTCTTTGTTGTAAGTAAGCCACATTGCTCCCGCAGCTGCAATAGAAATATAACATTTACGGAATATAACGCTTTCAAATATATTTTGAGCAAATGTATAGCCTAATAAAATAAACATGGCTTTAATCATTATACCGCATATTAATATGAATAATAAATATACCATAGCCAAAATGACTTTTGCTATTGAGGTATATATGGCGTCGTATATTTGGTAATACATTAGCGATAACGAATTATATTTATGATAGGAATAATTAATAAATAAACCCATGAATATAGTTATTGCTAATAAAGCAATATTATAGCTATTATGGCTAAGGGAATGGAGCTTGAGCTCAATAATAAGGTACGATATGCTTGGGATGCAGGTTATTACCGCTAGAGCTGTTGAGGTGAAAAGTAGTGAAATTGATTTATAACCATCATAAGAAAGCAAAAAAAACACCATTAATACGGTGAATATTTGTTCTATAAGATATAGAGGGAAGGGGAAAATATTTGCAGGTATTATATTAGTATGGTCAATAATGACTAACATAGCTGCGTGCAACAAACCGAATAGTAAGAAAATTTCTAAATTGTTGGTATCAAATTTTTTACCGAATATATTTAACATAGTTCATATCCATATGCGACAATCTAATAATATACTTTATTTAGCACTGTTTTCATAGCAATAATTTTTTACGATATTGACCATATGAGTTACTTTTTTAGGGTCTGTATCTTTAATTATACCGTGCCCTAAGTTAAAAATAAAGCCGCGATTATCACCGTGGTTATTTAATAGATCTAGGGTGTGCTTTGTAATCGTATCTAGGCTTGCGTGCAGTATTGCAGGGTCTAAATTGCCTTGTATTGCGGTTGTTTGCGGCAATAGCTTTCTTGCCTTTGCAATCGGTGTAGTCCAGTCAATTGCAACCGCTGAACAGCCAGTTGTAGCTATCTTATTAATCCAGTTATTTCCGCCTTTAGTAAATATAATGCTAGGTATCGAGCTACCATGTCTGATGTGAAGTTCTGCTAATATTTTATTCATATATTGCAGTGAAAACTCCTCATAATAATCTTCGGAGAATATACCTCCCCAGGTGTCAAATAGCATAATAGTATCAACGCCTGCAGTAATTTGCATGTCTAAGTATTCAATTATTATATCAGATAATACCGACATTAAATAATGGCTTTCTTTAGGATTTGTCATCACAAAGCGTTTTGCGGTTGCAAAATCTCTGCTTGTTTTGCCCTCTATCATATAACAAGCAAGAGTCCAAGGGCTACCGCTAAATCCTATTATCGGTATTTTTTGCTTTATTTTCTCATTTAGGCACTTAATCGATTCTTCAACATATGCCAATTTTTGTAGCATATTATTTTTATTTAGAGCTTTAATGTCGCTATGAGTTCTGATCGTACTGCTAAACTTAGGGCCTGAGCCTTTTACAAATTCAAGGTCCATTCCCATGGCATCAGGTATAGTTAAGATATCAGAAAATAATATTGCTGCATCTAGATCGTGTTCTAAAATAGGCAGCATAGCTGCGGTGGCTGTGAGATGAGGGTTTTTACAAAACCTCATAAAATTAGGTTCTTGTTTTCGCAAAGCTAGGTAAGCTGGCTGGTATCTTCCAGCTTGCCTAAGCAGCCAAATAGGAGGCCTTGAGGTTGGTTTGCATTTCAGTGCATCTAGGAATAGTGTATTTCCAATTATTTTGCTCATGGGCTTGGTAATAATCCTTCAATTAAAGCTATTTGTGCAAAAATTATAACAATGGCACCTAATGCTACTAGTATTAAAGATGCCTTGCCTCCAGGCAAGGTATATTTGCTAGTAATATTTTTGTTATATCTTGCTTTCCAAACCATAATAGGCGGTAATATGCCATACAATATAGCAATAAGCACCCCGCCATAGCTAAGCGCTAATATGAATATAGATGGCCAAATATATATCAGGATTAATGGTGGTGCAACGCATGCAAAAAGTAGTGGAACGTTATTCCATTTATTTTTGGCTACTTTTAGGCCGTCAGCAATAAAGTCTCTTAAGCCTAGCAATAAACCTATAATCGAGGTGGTTATGGCACAAAATGAAAAAATATGGTTGTTATCAGTTATAAGGCTGCTATTGGCTTGGGCCCCCATTGCATTCGATAATGCCACAATTGGTTTTGCATCTCTCGCAATACTAATAATATTTATTTTGCCTTCAAAAGGTATCATGCCAATAACAGTTAAGTTCCAGAGTAAATAAATTATTAAAGGTATAATACTTCCCCATATAAGAACTATTTTTAATTGTGCAATATCATCATCTAAAAATTCTCTTAAGCTTGGGAGTATAATGTGAGAAGTGAAAGACAATATAACTACAGGAAGTGCGGCAGTTAAATATTTAAAGTGATGAGTGCTAAGGTTTGCATAAGATGTTTGTGGTAGTAAGATTATCAGCATGAACAAGTAACTAACAACTAAAGCTATCATGAGGATTCTATTAGCATAGTCTATAATATTATTGCCAAAATATATTATCATGCTAAAAATCAAGGCAAGTATGGTCGGTGTGATTTTATTCTGATTAATAAAACCTAAGTTATAGTGGTTTAGTGTATTAACAATGATTTCATTGCAGCCAGAAATATAAGCGCTTAGCGCAGAATACATCAGCAAAGCGAATGATATTGCGGCAATAGTTGCCCCCCAGCTTCCTATGTGAGATTTAGCCATGCTAATTATATTCGTTCTTTTGCTTGCGCTATAATAATTAGTTTCTAGCAGTAGGAATAGCGATATCAACATATATAAAAAGCATAATAAAAATAAAGCCATAGAACCAATGAATCCCGATGCCCCAGTGGTTATGGGTAGCGCTAGCATGCCAGCCCCAGTTTGGGTTCCTGCTACTAGCATAACTCCACCGATTATTTTATTTGGTTTCATAATTTCTCATTTCTTTATGTGAATTTATAGAATAACATAATATTATCTTTAGGTAAAATTGACTCCTATCTTTGCACTGTATTTTAGTTAAGTTTAATTTAGCTTAAACTTAATAAATGAAAAATATTAAAGGATTTGCAATGCTAGAGCTGGTTTTATCTGCGGTAATTATTTTATTACTTATAACTAGCGCCACAAAAATTAATATTATATTAAATAAAGAGCTTGCAAAAATACTTGAAAAAACCAATAAGTTAATTTTTGTGTGGAATAGGGCAGAACGCAATATTGCATTGAGCCGTCACCGATCTAAATATTTAGCTTGAGGTTGTGTGATTCTAATCGGCAAAAATTTATTGTGTAACTCTTTACAATTACTAGCTAGTTTCAGAATTGTTCTAGGCGACTCATCACACATTACCAGATCAAGTCTGGGAATATAAAATTACAGGCAGGGAATAAGAATATGGATATTTTGCAAGGGTCGCCGCTATCAACAGCGACCTTAGCCGCTAACCGTTACGCTTTCTTTCGTGTTCTTTTAGAAATTTCTTTCTAATTCTTATGTTTTCAGGAGTTACTTCAATTAGTTCACTGTTATCAATATATGCCATACTTTTTTCTAGCGACATTTTTGTTGCAGGGGTTAGAACTACCGCTTCATCTGTTCCAGATGCTCTAACATTGCTGTGTTTCTTGCCTTTAGATGGATTAATAACCAAGTCTCCTTCTCTAGAGTTTTCACCAACTACTTGGCCTTCGTATATTTTAACGCCAGGCTCTAGAAATAATTTTATTCGTTCTTGTAAATTGAATAAAGCATATGCAACTGTTGTACAGGTTTCTTTCGCAATAGCAACCCCTCTAATTCTGGTTTTTATTGGTCCTAAATAAGGGCCATATTCCAAAAAGCTAGAATTCATCACGCCCATGCCTTTAGTTTCAGTCATAAATTGTGAGTAGTATCCTAGCAATCCTCTTGTCGGTAATTTATATTCCAACTTGATCATGTTTTCGCCTAGTTCCATATTAAGGAGCTCACCTTTTCTAGAACCAATGCTTTCCATTACTTTGCCTTGGCTTTCAGTAGCAACTTCAATAAACAAGTTTTCATACGGTTCGGTTTTAGTTCCAGAATCTTCTTTAAAGATTACTTGAGGGGCTGCAATTTGAAATTCGTATCCTTCGCGGCGCATCTTTTCTATTAATATAGCTAAGTGTAATTCTCCACGGCCAGATACTATATATCCTATACCTGTTGAGTCATCTGTTACTGTGAGAGCAACATCTGCAAGTAGCTCGCGCATTAATCTCTCACGCAAGTGTCTTGAGGTGACAAATTTTCCTTCTGTTCCAGCAAAAGGCGAATCATTTGGAACAAATAACATCGAAATTGTTGGCGGATCAATTCCTGCATAAGGAAGTGGAATTGGATTTAATGGGTCAGTTATAGTCTGGCCAATGGTACTTTGCTCTAGCCCTGCAATCGCAACTATTTCGCCTGTTGTTGCAGATTCTGTGCTAACTTGCTCCATACCCTCAAATCTATATATTTTACTTACTTTTTTCTTTTCAATAATATTATTTTCTTCACAAATCACAACTTCTTGCCCAACTGCAACTGCTCCTTCAGATATTTTACCAATAGCCATTCTGCCAACATAAGAAGAGTAGCTAATTGAACTTATTTGCATTTGTAAAGAATTAGCTCTATCACCTTTAGGGTGAGGTACATCATTAATTACTGCATCAAATATAACCTCAATATTATCAGTTATTTTCGTGTGATCAAGAGTTGCAAAACCACTTTTTGCAGAAGCATAAATGGTAGGAAAGTCTAGTATATGGTCCGGAGCGTTCAGAGAAACCATCAGCTCAAACACTTGGTCTACTACCCAGTCTGGTCTTGCTGATGGTTTATCCAATTTATTCACAACAACAATAACAGGAAGATTTTTTGCAATGGCTTTTTTGAGCACAAAATAAGATTGTGGCATTGGGCCTTCTGCAGCGTCAACTAAAAATAACACCCCATCTGCCATTCCCATTACCCTTTCTACTTCTCCACCAAAGTCAGCATGCCCAGGGGTATCAATAATATTGATTAAATGTTTTTTATTTGTTTTAGGGTCAATGTATGTTATAGAACCATTTTTAGCTTTAATAGTTATGCCACGCTCTTTTTCGAGATCCATGGAGTCCATTAATCTTTCCGCAACTTCTTGTCCTTCTCTAAACGTGCCACTTTGCTGTAACATTACATCTACTAAAGTGGTTTTGCCGTGGTCAACGTGGGCAATTATAGTGATGTTTCGAATATCTTGTTGTTCCATCTCATCTCTCTAAAACTAAAATTAAAAATTATAAATACATCGCCAAAATATAGATTATTGTTACTTACTTTTCAGTAGTCGGTTTATGATTTGCCACATCTTATTTGTGCCTGGAGTTACAAAACTCATTGCCTCACCAGATTTGCCTGCGCGAGCAGTTCTACCAATTCTGTGAATATAATCTTCTGGGCATTGTGGCAAGTCATAATTGATAACATGCTCGATACAATCTATATCTAGTCCTCTTGCAGCAACATCTGTTGCAACAAGCACCCTGTGCTCACCACGGCTGAATTCTTTAATAACTTTCGCTCGTTTGCTTTGTCTTAAATCACCATGAATAGCTGCAGCACTATGACCTGACTTATCTAATTTGATTGCAATTCTATCAGCTGCGCGCTTAGTTTTTACAAATACAATGATAGATCCTGTCCTTTTCTCAATTTCAGCTATTAGTTGGGTAGGCTTATCTTTTTCTTGGAGTTTAATATGCTCTTGTTTTAAGTTGGCTGCTGGTTTGAAAGTACTATCAATTGCAACTCTAAGAGGATCAATTAGATATTTTTTAGATATTTTTACAATATTACTAGGCATCGTTGCTGAAAATAATAATGTTTGTCTTTGTTTTGGGATATGTTTAATGATGTTATCTATTTGGATACTAAAACCCATATCAAGCATTCTATCTGTTTCATCTAGTACTAGAAACTTTGTGTTGCTCAAATCTACTGTTTTTCTTTCTATATGATCAATAACTCTTCCTGGAGTTCCTACTATTAATCTTGGGTTACTGGTTCTTAAACGTTTTATTTGTTTATGTATAGGATCTCCACCTATAAGTAGAACAGTTTTATTTGTGATAGTATTGCACATGATTGCCTGAATGCTCTTCATTACTTGCATTGCAAGTTCACGTGTTGGTGTCAGAATAAGAGCTGTTGTTTCTGGATGCAACAATAATTGTAACGCAACAGGTATCCCAAATGCTAAAGTTTTTCCTGTTCCTGTTTGTGCTGTTCCAACTACATCAGAACCTTTTAATATTGTTGGCATGGTTTTAGCTTGAATTGGAGTAGGAGTTTTAATTCCAAGCTTGGTAATTGAGTCAAGCATGCTTTGTGGTAAATTTAATTGAGTGAAGTCTTGCATATCGCACCTTATTTTATAATTGATATATGACATTTCAATTACAAGCTTCAGTTGACTGTCGCTAGGTTCGAAATGACTTTAATCGAGAAGTCTACATTAGTTTGTGTGTTTAAGCAAGTAAATAGTTGTAGTATATAGGTTTTTATGTTTTAGGTGATGATGGCGCTGTAATTTATAAACTTTTTAGTTCTAATTTGACGCTATTGAATCTAGTTCTATAAGCTTTTTTAAAAAAGCTCCAGTATGCGACTTAGGTTCTTGGGCTATTTTTTCCGGTGGCCCCATTGCGACTATTTCGCCACCACCTTTGCCACCTTCTGGTCCAATATCAATAATCCAGTCGGCATTTTTAATAATATCTAAGTTATGCTCAATTATCACAATCGTATTGCCTTGGTCTCTAAGTCTAATTAGTACCTCTAGCAATTTCTTCACATCATGGAAGTGCAATCCTGTAGTTGGCTCATCTAAAATATATAGTGTAGATCCTGTTGATCTCTTAGATAGTTCTTTAGCTATTTTTATTCTTTGTGCTTCTCCGCCAGATAGAGTTGTTGCGCTTTGACCAAGGCAAATGTATCCTAATCCAACATCTATTAAGGTGTCTAATTTGCGTTTTATAAGGGGTATAGCATCAAAGAATTCTGCTGCTTGTTCCACGGTCATGTTAAGCACTTCTGATATGTTTTTATTTTTATATAAAACAGAGAGCGTTTCTCTATTGTATCTTGAGCCATTACATACTTCACAAGTTATAAAGATATCGGCCAAAAAATGCATCTCTACTTTTACGAGACCATCGCCATGACAAGCTTCACACCTGCCTCCAGTGACGTTAAAGCTAAACCTTCCTGGTTTATAGCCACGCATTCTAGATTCTTTAGTTTGAGAAAATAGTTCCCTGATAGAAGTAAACATGCCAGTGTAAGTAGCTGGATTTGATCTTGGAGTCCTTCCTATTGCGCTTTGATCAATCGCTACAACTTTATCTAGCATTCCAAGGCCTAATATGTCTTCGCACTTGCCAGGAACTCTATTCTTAGATTTGTTTAGTCTCAGCGATGCAATAGGGTATAAGGTATTATTAATCAAGCTAGATTTTCCTGATCCAGACACTCCAGTAATGCAGGTTATAAGTCCAATTGGTATATTGGCATCAATATTCTTCAGGTTGTTACATGAGGCTTTTCTAATTCTAATCATTTTTTTAGGGTCATATATTAGATGATTTAAATTGTCGATTTTTTCTTTCCCTGACAAATATCTGCCAGTGATAGAGTTTTTGTTATTTATTATATCTAAAGGAGTCCCAAAGGCTATGACCTCTCCTCCATGAACTCCAGCTCCTGGCCCAATGTCTATTATATGGTCGGCAGACATCATTGAGTCATGGTCGTGCTCTACTACTATGACAGAATTACCAAGGTCTCTTAATTTTTTCAAAGTGTTTATTAACCTATCATTATCTCTTTGATGTAGACCAATAGATGGCTCGTCTAGGACATACATCACTCCAACTAAGCCAGAGCCAATTTGGCTTGCGAGCCTTATGCGTTGAGATTCTCCTCCAGATAAAGTTTCGGCTGATCTAGAAAGGCTAAGATAATTAAGGCCTACACTTACTAAAAAATCTAATCTACTCAATACTTCAATTAAGATTGATTTTGCTATTTCTTCATTTGTTTTAGAGATCTTTAATTCTTTAAAGTGTTGCAATGCATCCTCTATAGATAGGTCAGTAATATATCCTATGCTATAGTCTGAAATAAGCACGTTGCGAGCAATTTTGTTTATTCTTGATCCATGGCATTCAGGGCAAGTACTATAAGTAAGATATTTGGATAATTCTTCTCTTACTGAGTCTGATTCTGTTTCTTTGAATCTACGGTCTAAGTTTGGTATTATTCCTTCAAATTTTTTGGCTTTGTTTTTTGCAACCCCAAACTTCCCTTTATAATTCATGTATATTCTAGTATTGCCGCTACCATATAAAATTATTTGTTGGATGTTTTTTGGGAGATCTTGCCAGGCTGTGCTTAGGCTAAAATTATAATGCAGCGCCACAGCAGTCAAGATTTGAAAATAATAATCATATCTTTTATCCCACCCTCTAATGGCTCCAGCCTCTATGCTAAGCTCTGGGTCTATTATTATTTTTTCTATGTCAAAAAACCTAGTATTTCCTAATCCATCACACTTATAGCATGCGCCTTGAGGGCTGTTAAAGGAGAATAGTTTTGGCTCGAGGCTGGGGGTGCTGTAGCCACATTTAGAGCAAGCATACTTAGTAGACATTAATATTTCATCTTGGTCTTCATCCATGAATCCAGTTAAAACATAGCCTCCAGCTATGTTGGCGGTCATTTCTACTGATTCAGCTAGTCTTTGCCCCATGTCTTCTCGTAACCTCATCCTGTCGACAATTACTTCTATAGTGTGCTTTTTCTTGCTGTCCAATGATGGTGGTAAATTATATTCAGTTATTTCGCCATTTATTCGAAATCTCGTGAATCCTCGTTTAATGAAGCTATCTATAGTGTCCGCATGCTCGCCTTTTTTCCCCTCGCATATTGGGGCAATAATCATTATTTTGGTATCTATTGCTATCTCCATAATACGGTCGCATATTTGGCTAATAGTTTGTGACTGTAGTTTTTCATTATGGGTCGGACAGTGAGGTTCGCCAACTCTAGCATATAGCAATCTTAAGTAATCATATATTTCTGTGACTGTACCAACGGTAGATCGGGGGTTATGAGAATTATTTTTTTGTTCTATAGCAATTGCTGGTGATAAACCTTGAATTTGATCTACTTCAGGTTTTTCCATGACTGATAAAAATTGCCTAGCATAAGACGAAAGTGACTCTACATAGCGCCTCTGGCCCTCCGCGTATAGTGTGTCGAAGGCTAGCGAAGACTTTCCTGACCCTGAAATTCCGGTAATAATAGATAATTTATTGCGCGGTATCCTAACATCTATGTTTTTTAGATTATGAGTTTTAGCTCCTTTAATTGAAATATCGTCCATTCTTTTCTAAACTCAGTTAGGTTGTCATAAATCATATTACAAATTTATTAATTAACAAAAGCAATAGCTTCAGCAATAAAATTATATATTTTATTATCCTTGCTGTCAAGTTCAAATGTCCATAATATTTTACCCGAGTTATATTAATTATAAATCAGGCGCTTAGGTGGATGGTTGCAGTGTTAAAAGTTTTGTTATACTTTAATATTTGTTATGGTGTTATGCTTGTCTTTTTATAGTGAGTATCTTATGCAAAAAAATCCTATAAAAATATTGGCGTGTTTGTCCATAGTATTTTCAGCCAGAATATTTGGGTTAATGCTGATATTGCCAGTAATTGCTTTATATATGGACTCATACTTATACAGCAATAAATTTTTGCTAGGTATTTGTATTGGGTCTTATGGTTTGGCGCAGGCGTTATTGCAAATGCCAATAGGTATATTGTCAGATAAAATAGGTAGGAAAAATACAATTTTATTGGGATTGTTAGTATTTATGGCAGGCAGTCTTATTACTTGTTATGCAAATACAATATATGAACTGATCATAGGCAGGGGAATACAAGGCTGTGGCGCAATTGGTAGCACAATGTTGGCTACAGTATCCGATTATTCTAGTGTTGAAAATAGGACTAAAGCTATGGCATTTATTGGGATTACTATAGGTGCTAGTTTTTTCTTTTCAGTATTGCTAGGTCCAGTGATTGCGACAAGCTTCGGTATTAAAGGCATTCTATACTTAACTTTTATGCTAAGTATAGCAGCCTTTTTGTGTGCTTTTTTGATGCTTCCTAACGACAAGGTTTTAATGCCTAGAGTTAAAAAGTTTAGCAAAACAAAGCTAAAAGTCTGCTTTAGTAAAGATTTATGTTCTATGTATTTTAGCATATGGATTTTACATCTTTGTTATACTGCAATATTTGGAGTGATCCCTTTGATGCTTCAAAATTCTCTGTTACTAGAGCTTGATAAGCACGGTAAATTTTATTTCCTCTCTTTAGTTATTAGTCTGTTGTTATCATTGCCTGCTATTTATTTTGTAGAGCGCAATAATATTATGAGGGTTTTGTTTGTAGCGAGTATATGTGCCCTTGCAATGTCATCTTTGATTTTTGGTTATAGTTATAGTGGCATATACATGGTTTATACTGCGATGGTGCTGTTTTTTGCTGCTTTTACTTTTTTAGAGTCTTTATTGCCTTCTCTTGTCAGTAAATATGCCACAATTGATTCTAGAGGTCTTGTCATGGGGCTTTTTTCTAGTTTTCAATTTTTTGGTATTTTCACCGGTGGGATCTTAGCTGGGATTATGCATTACTTGTTTTCTTTGCACGAGATATTTTATGTGATGTCTGTGCTTATACTGTTATGGTTAGTATTATGCAGTAAAATTAGAAGTCCTAATTACACGACAAAAAAGTATATTGCAACAAATAGCCCTTGCGACAATATAGTTGCAGAAATATCAAGTATTAAAGGCATTGGTGAGGCTAAAGTGTTGGGAGGAGGGATGCATGTTGTGGTTAAAGTAGACGACAAAGTTTGTGATATAAATGCTTTAAATAAGATATTTATTGATCATAATTATAACATTATGCATTAAACGTATTGAAATTAATTATTATTGAAGTGATAATGGTAAGCACAAAGATCAATCAATTCTCAAAATAGAGGTGTTAATATGGCAAGAGGCATAAACAAAGTAATTTTAGTTGGTAATTTGGGCAAAGAGCCTGAAGTAAGGTTTACACCAGACGGTAGCGCTGTTGCAAATATTGTTCTTGCAACTTCTGATAGCTGGCGTGATAAAACTTCTGGAGAAATGCAAGATCGCACAGAATGGCATCGTATTGTGTTTTTTAATCGATTGGCAGAAATTGCTGGAGAATATTTACATAAAGGTTCTAAAGTGTATTTAGAGGGTAGCTTGAAAACCAGAAAATGGACGGATAAAGACAATAATGAGCGCTATACAACAGAAATAGTTGCCTCAGAAATGCAAATGCTAGACAAAAAAGGTGAAATAGATGGTTCGTCAGCGTCTTTTAGCAGTAATGCCAGTGATAGCCCAGCTAGTACGCCAAAAAATAAAGCTGAGCCTGCAATAGCAGAAACTTTAGCTGAAGACGACATACCATTTTAAAGCATACAAATGCTCGAGGTTAGATCATGAATCTAGATGGCTAGGTTCTGGGTGAGATCCTGAAGTATGAGCATGCGGGCTGAGATCCTGAAAAAATTTCAGGACCACTAAACCTGCGCAGGGCACCTATGTCGATTTAGGGCTCTCACGCATGCTCTTCCCGGGCTTGATCCGGGATCTCAGTGCGACTACTTCGGTTCAGGGCGACAATTTTATGCGATAACATGATTACAGGAGGTAATATTTTGTTTGATAATAGTTCTGTGCTACAAAAAATAAATATAGAAGGTGATTCCTACTGTTATTTTAGTATAAAAGAAGCCATGAGCAATTATGATTTGCCTCAGCTTGATTATCTGCCTCTATGTTTGCGAGTTATATTAGAAAATGTTTTGCGCAATAGTAGTGGTGATAATATAGAGAGTGCGGTTGCCTCTATAGCTGATTGGGTGCAAAATAAAAGTTCAAATACTGAAATATCTTTCAGTCCTAGTCGTGTTCTAATGCAAGATTTTACAGGGGTTCCTGCAGTAGTTGATTTGGCTGCTATGCGTGATTTTATCCAGGACATGGGTGGCGATCCAAAAAAAATAAATCCTCAATGTAAAGTAGATTTAGTAATAGATCACTCAGTCACTGTAGACTCTTATGGTAGTAGTAAATCATTTGCAAATAATGTAAAGAATGAGGTTGCACGTAATAGTGAGAGGTATAAATTTTTAAAATGGGGCCAAGAGTCTTTTTCTGATTTTAGAGTGGTTCCTCCTGGAGCTGGCATTTGTCACCAGGTAAATTTAGAATATTTGGCTGGTGTTGTTTGGCAAAAAAACACTGGTGGCAAAAATATACTATACCCAGATACTGTGGTTGGTACTGATAGCCATACGACTATGATAAATGGGCTTGGAGTGCTTGGCTGGGGTGTTGGTGGTATTGAAGCTGAAGCTGCTATGTTAGGGCAGCCCATTAGTATGTTATTGCCTGAAGTGATCGGTGTTAAATTAACCGGTGATTTACAGCTGGGTATTTCTGCTACAGATCTAGTCTTAAGTCTAACCAAAATTTTACGCGGTCATGGTGTAGTTGGTAAGTTTATAGAGTTTTTTGGCGATGGTATTGCTAAATTATCACTAGAAGAAAGGGCAACTATCGCTAATATGGCACCAGAATTTGGTGCTACTTGTGCATTCTTTCCTATAGATGAAGCCACCTGCGATTACTTAAGTTTAACTGGTAGAAGTAAAAAGAATATAGCAATAATTAGAGCTTATGCCAAGGCTCAAGGCTTATGGTACAATCCAGATTTTGATGAAAAGAATTTTACAGCAACTTTAACAGTTGATTTGGCAGCTATTGTTCCTTGCTTAGCTGGTCCAAAGCGGCCGCAGGATAAAACCCTGTTACCTAATTTGCCTTCCCGCACCAAAGAGTTATTTGAAAGTGATAAAAATATTCCTACTAATATTTATGAGGCTAATCGCAAGCTTGCTAATGGTGATATAGTGATTGCAGCTATTACTAGTTGCACTAATACTTCTAACCCGAAAGTATTAATCGCAGCAGCATTGCTCGCGCGGAATGCTATTGAAAAAGGCTTAGTAGTAAAGCCTTGGGTAAAAACATCTTTTGCTCCTGGCTCAAAGGTTGTGGTTGAATATTTGAAAGAATTAGGGCTATTAAGTTATTTAGAACAATTAGGGTTTTATTTAGTAGGTTATGGCTGTACTACTTGTATTGGTAACTCCGGCCCGTTAGATCCAGATATAACTCAGCAAGTAATAAATAACGATTTAGTGGTTGCTGCAGTTTTATCCGGTAATAGAAATTTTGAAGGTAGGGTGCATCCATTAACAAAGGCCAATTGGCTTGCGTCTCCGGCATTAGTTGTAGCTTATGCTTTAGCAGGTTCAAGCTTGATCGATATTTCTTCAGATGTTTTAGCGCAGTCTCGTGATGGTAGTGATATTTATCTGAAAGATATAGCGCCAAATCCTGCAGAAGTTGCCAAATATGCCAGCATGATTAGTAGAGATTTGTTTATAGAGCATTACAAAGATTTATTTTTAGGTGCTGATACATGGCAGCAAATAGAGTTTGAAAAATCTGACACATATAAATGGGATATGTCATCTTCTTATATTAGGAAGCCTAGTTTTTTTGAGAATAATGATGAAATGAATTATTGTGCTGACATTAAAAAAGCGGCAATCTTGGCTATGCTTGGAGATAGCATTACCACTGATCATATTTCTCCAGCAGGTGCTATCGCGCCCGGGACTCCAGCTGCAAAGTACTTAGAGGAAGAAGGGGTTAGTCTGAGTGATTTTAATTCTTATGGTGCTAGAAGAGGCAATCATATGGTTATGACCCGCGGCACTTTCGCCAATATTAGGCTCAGAAATGAAATGGCCTCTGGGCATGAAGGCGGTTTTACTAAACATATAAAAGCAAGTGATAAAGTGATTTCCATTTATGATTGTGCTATGAAATATAAACAAGAAAATATTCCTAGCATTATTGTGGCGGGATTAGAGTATGGAACAGGCTCTTCTAGAGATTGGGCTGCAAAGGGCACGCTTTTATTAGGTGTAAGAGCGGTGCTTGCCGAAAGTTTTGAGCGCATTCATAGGTCTAATTTAATAGGTATGGGGGTTTTGCCATTAGAATTTTTGCCTGGTGATAATAGATTTGAATGGTCTCTTGATGGGTCAGAATATCTTGACATAATAGGTGTGGGGGCCCTGTCTGCTAATGATAAAGCGTTAACGGTTATAGTTACACGGGCCAATGGCAAGATTGATTCTTATAAAGTTTTGTGCCGTATAGATACTGCTCATGAGTTAAGCTACTTTAGAAGTGGTGGTATTTTAAACTATGTTTTAAAACAAATCTAAGGCTGATGAGAGCTTGAACTTGAGTCTTGCCCCGTTTTAGCTTCTGTAGAAGGTCTAGGGGTTTCTGGTGATTTAATACGACCTGATTCATTTGGGTCATCTTTTGGTCCCTCTGTTTTAAAGCTATTTAGTTCTTGTGAGGGAAGAGGGGCTTTCCCTTTTCCAATATTTCCTGATCTATTACTAGGTTGTGCCATATATTCCATAGTGCTTGCAATTGTTGGGAGTGAGGCAATTATAGGGAGGCATAACGTTAAAAGAGTAATTTGTATTGGATAAGTCATTTTCATAAATATACTATTGCTGCCAAATAATATTGTTCTATGAACATCAAGAATTGTGATGAAAGGTAGGCTACCAATTATATGTATGATTGCATTATTTCTTCTAATTGCAGACTCTTTTTTAAATAGTATTTGTTTTTGTAGTAGGGTTCTTGTATTCTCTGGAATGTCACTTTTTGCTTGCTCCTTAGTAGAGAGCGATAAAAATTTTGCTATCTGTATATGTGTCATATTATGTGGCGATTTTAGCAAGGTTAAAGTTTGGTTTCCAGCAATTGTTTCATTGTGTAGTTCTCTAAAAAGTCTCATTAAAGGTTCGTGTGTTTTTTGCTGTACCAACGCTGATTTTAAAATTACTGTTAGGGCTGGCTCTAGCATTTGTAATAGCGGCTTACCATTAGTTGTTTTGAGGTCAAATCTATTATGCAGTATTGCAAGAATTAAGTTTGAAATATGTTTAGGGGTGTCACCAGACGAGAGCATAGCAGCTATCTTTAGCTCCGGTGACTCGGATGATGCTGGTATTGTATTTGGTGTTGTATTTGGCCTTATATTTGGGTTAATTAATGCGATTATACCTGCATACACATAATACATTTTATCTGGTTTAGGCTCTAATACAGCTTCTACTAGATTAATTAATTTGTCTCTTAATCCAGGCGCTGCAATCAATGGTAGTAGTCTTGTTATGTCAGGCTCTAAGGCAGTTAAGATAGACTTGTATTCCTTATCATGGTGATATTTTTGATACTGTAATATAGTATTGCTACTATTTGATATAGGCCATAGTTTGCTGTCTGCTGGTAGATCCAAGCCGAAGTTAGATAATCCATTTGTTGATAATGACTTTATTGTGTTAGATATAACAAGTGTTAATTCCTTTTTAGTAGTTTCATCTGCTACTAATAGAGCTTCAAAAGAGCTATCTAAAAATCCCTCACGAAGTAATTCAACCACCAAGTTCTGTATTCTGGATGACCTGGATGCTGTATCAGCTATTATTTGTTTTTGTCGTGATAAAGCTGCAGATTCTTCTATACTACGAAGATTAATCGCTTCGTAACTTTGTATAAGTTCTTCCGCATCATCATCATATCCTTCTTCTCCTGAATCATATGATATTCCTGAATTAGATTGTTCTCCATATATCAGTCTATAATCATAGTCACTCAAGACTGACTCCTCCTCTTCACTCTCGGGATCCTGTTTTAGAGCGTCATGAAACTCCTCCTCTTCATCCTCTTCATTCTCAGGATCCTGTTTTAGAGCGTGATGAAGCCCCTCCTCTTTCTCCTCTTGTCGTCTTTTAATTATTGCATTCAGTAGCTCGTCATTAGCATCATCAAGGATAATTGTGTTACCGATTAAATTTTCTGCTGCTGCAATAATTTTCTGTTTGGGGTTTATGCTCCTATCTTGTAGCAATACTGAAGTTGCAAGCATATTTAGCAACTGTGTTTGTAGTAATGTTTGTTCTTGATCAGTTTTTTGGTAGCGTGTTGCCCATGAGCTTGATAATTGATCTGTATATTCAAACTCTTGTTCTAATAGGTCGTATGTTGCTAGCATCTTAGTTGTAATTTCTTCTTGGGTGTAGCCATTACTTAAAAGCTGGTTGTATAAACAAATTTGGCGCTGATTACAAAATATTTCTTTTTTAGATATAACAGGGATGGTGCCTAAAGAAGCATTGCTCATGGCTGCTAGCTTGCTGCAAAAGCCATTTAATTTATTATCATCTAGAGTGTCTAGGTCTTTTGCCATAAATAATGCATATTGTAATATTGCAGTTGCTTTTGGATTTATTAGTTTGTGAGCTAAGATATTTAATATGTGCGGCATAGCCTCTGAGTGAATATCTGTTGTTTGTTGCATTGCAAGCAGTATAACTTTCCAAACTTTAGCTTGTCTTATAATATTTTTAAATTCAGGGTCATCACGATACCACAACAAGGGTGTTAATTCTTTAGTCATTGTGGCTGCAAATTTACCTTGATCTAAATAAGCCACGTCCCCATCATTTTTTTTAGGTGCTGACGCTATTGATTCGACTACAGGGCCTATCCATTCATATGCTGTGCGCTCAGCAGATATCCGAGAGCACTTTAAATCGTGTAGTGCCAGTTCTAAGTTATTTTTTTGCTGCATCACTTACCTATAATCATATTATTTCTATTATTATAGTTGGTGTGCGCTAATGTTGCTGGATTATATCCTATTTTCGGCTATAAAAATATAACTTAAGCAATAATTAGGTCAGGCATATTATTTAGAATGGCTTCATTTTGTTTCTGTATTATCTCTGTTATACCAAGTTCAGCCAAGTCTAAAATTCCTAGCATAGCATGTTTTGAGAGTGGTTTTTTTTCTGCTGTGCCTTGTATTTCTATAAATTGTTGTTGCTTAGTCATAACTATGTTCATATCAGTATCAGCTCTAGAGTCTTCAGGGAAATCTAGGTCTAGCAGTTTGTGATTATTAACTATGCCAACTGAAACTGCTGCTATTTGCTCAGTTATTGGATCATTTAATAGTTCTTTTTTATATTGTAGATTTTGTATCGCATGTACCATAGCAATATACGCGCCTGAAATTGCGGCAGTTCTTGTGCCTCCGTCAGCTTGCAGCACGTCGCAGTCGATAGCTATGGTTATTTCGCCTAGTTGCTTTAGGTTAATGCAGCTTCTAAGACACCGTCCTATTAATCTTTGAATCTCTTGTGTTCTCCCTGATTGCTTTCCTTTAACTGCTTCCCTATCATTGCGCGCCATGGTGGCTCCAGGTAGCATGCTATATTCCGCAGTAAGCCAGCCAGATTTTCTATTGTTAGAGCGTGCAAATTTAGGTACAGATTGTACTATTGAGGCATTGCATAGCACCTTAGTATCGCCATACTCAGTTAAAACAGATCCAGCCGCGTATTTGTTGAAATTGCTTGTAAACTTTATCTCGCGCATTTGATTGCTTTTTCTATTGTTTTTTCTTGGATATGTCAACATGCTCTCCTAATTATCATTTAGCATTAAGTCTTGGATTATATTATACTTCTTATTATATGTAAAATTGATATTTGTGTTATCTTGAAAAGTTATAGTTAGTTGCTTGTTAGGCTAAACTTTTTATTTGATCTATTCATGGTCGCTTGTTATATTGTAATAATCAGAAGTATTTTTAAGGTCATGTTATGCCAGGAAGTAATTTATTTATATTGTCTTCGCCTTCGGGGGGTGGCAAAACAACTTTAGCTGATGATGTGGTTGCAAATAATGATAATCTAAAGAGATCTATTTCTTACACTACTAGATCCAGTCGCGCAAATGAAATGGCTAGCAAAGATTATTACTTTATTGCTGAAGATGCTTTTTTAGCTAAACTAGATAACGGCGATTTTCTAGAAAATGCAAGAGTATTTGGTAAGCGTTATGGTACGTGTGCGAAGTGGGTGGAGGAGAAATTATCTGCAGGCATAGATATTATATGCACGATAGATTGCCAGGGCGCAAAACAAATTAAGTCAAAGTTTCCAGGAGCGGTGTTAATTTTTATTATGCCTCCTTCAAAAGAAGCTTTAGCAACAAGACTTCAGAGCCGTGCTTCAAATAGCGCACAAGATATAGTCAAAAGATTAAGCGTGGCTAAATCAGAAGTTTTGCAGCACAAAGAATTTGATTATGTTGTGGTCAACGATGACTTAAGTTTGGCGAGCGAACAAATCACATCAATCATAAAAAGTAACCGGCTAAAAGTTCCGATGCAGCAAGAAATTATTGATCGCATCGTAAATTCTTTTTAATCGAGGTGAAACAACTTGTTGCTATAACATAATAGGTTAATGTATAGTAGTTATTTTATTTATTTGAGAGAATGCATATGGCCAGAGTTACGATCGAAGATTGTTTAGTTAAAATTCCAAATAGATTTGAAATGGTTGAAGTCGCTGCTAAAAGAGCTAGGCAGATTGCTCTTGATGGCGCATCTCCTCTTGTATCATCAGAGAAAAATAATAAAGTTGCTGTCACAGTATTGCGCGAAATTGCTGAAGGTCTTATTGGGCAAGATGGTCAGACTTCAGAATCAGAAGAATAACTCTTTCTTATAACTAATATGTTGGTAGTGATTAACTAGACGTTAATGGCTTTTATACGGAGATACCTTAGCTTGGAGTATTTTACCTCACTTAAAGACTCGCTCTCTTATTTAGATCAAGATCAAATAGACCTGATATATAAGGCCTATTTACTAGCTAAAGATGCTCACGGTGACCAAAAGAGAGTTAGCGGAGAGCCATATATTACTCATCCTGTTGCGGTTGCCTCTATCTTAGCTGGCATCCGCATGGATTACAAAAGCATTGTTGTTGCTCTTTTGCACGATGTTATCGAAGATACGGTATACACCAAAGAAGATATAAGAAATTATTTTGATGAAGAGATTGCCGAGTTAGTTGATGGTGTTACTAAGCTAACTAAGATTAAGTTTAATTCTAGAGCTGAGGCCCAGGCGGAAAACTTTCGCAAAATGTTATTGGCCATGACAAAAGATATTAGAACGATAATAATAAAACTTGCAGATAGAATGCACAATATGCAAACTGTGGGTTATTTGAGTTTTGAAAGAAGAAGAAGAATATCTAAAGAAACTTTAGAGATTTATGCGCCACTAGCAAGAAGATTAGGTATGAGGTTTTTTTCCCTTTCTTTAGAAAATCTAGGTTTTTCAATTCTTTATCCTTCAAGGTATGATGTTCTTGAAAGAGCCATGAATAAGCTTCAAGGCCAGCATTATGATATTTTAGAAGAGATTAAAAAGGTATTGGAAGAAACGCTAAGGCGTAATAATGTAGCTGTAGTTAGTATACATGCTCGAGAAAAACATGTGTATAGTATATATAATAAAATGAAATTAAAGAGGATTCCTTTTTCAGATATCACAGATTTCTATGCCTTCAGAATTATTGTAGAGACAGTTGACGATTGTTACAGATCTTTAGGTTTTGTGCATGGATTGTATAAGCCTTTGCCTTCAAAGATCAAAGATTATATCGCTATGCCTAAAAATAATGGTTATCAATCTTTGCACAGTGTCATGTTTGGTCCTTATGGCGCTCCTATCGAAGTTCAAATTAGAACGCCTAGAATGGATGGTATGGCAACGCAAGGTATTGCTGCACACTGGATTTATAAAACATTTGAGTCCCCTAATCAATCGCAAGAGAAAGCACAGCAGTGGTTGAAAGATTTAAATGAAATTCAGCAAAGATCTGTTAACTCTCTAGAATTTATAGAAAATGTAAAAATAAATTTATTTCCAGATGATGTTTATGTGTTTACTCCAAAGGGTGATATTTTGCAGCTGCCATCCGGAGCTACTGCTATGGATTTTGCTTATTTTGTGCATACTAATGTAGGTAATCATTGTATTGCTGCTAGAATAGATAAACAGTTGTCACCACTTTCTACGGTATTATCTAATGGGCAAACATTAGATATAATTATAACTCCAAGCGCAAGGCCTAGTGCATCTTGGTTAAATATAGTTGTTACTGGTAAAGCAAAAAGTGCTATTAGGAATTATTTAAAAAATCAGCGTAAAGTTGAATCTGAATCTTTAGGGTTGACTTTGCTCAAAAGATCTTTTGCTAAATCAGGTTATAATTTTGATAGCATTAAGGAAGAGCGCCTATTACAGTTATCATTAGACTTAGAGTTTGATAGTTTTAATAGTTTATTAGAAGCCATAGGGCTTGGTAATAGGGCGGCTCCAATAGTGTGCCAACATTATATAAACCGATATTCAACTGAAAAAGATAAAAAAAATATTTTGCAGGATGGTGCCGCAGTTGATCACCCTATTGCCATAACTGGCACTGAAGGTATGGCTTTAGATTATGCTTCATGCTGTTACCCTATTCCAGGTTATAGTATTTGTGGTATCTTAAATGCTGGTAAAGGTTTGTCCGTGCATTTAGATCAGTGCAAAAGCTTGATAGGTATAAATCAAGATAAAATTATACCTCTAACTTGGTCAAGTGAAGTTTCAAATGATTTCATGACTATGATAGAGATAGTGCTGTTGAATGAAAGAGGGGTGTTAGCTGCAATATCTCTTGCAATTTCTGATGCTAAATCTAATATTGAAGATATTAATGTATTAGATTGTGAGGATAGTTATTCAAAAATAAAAATAATTCTTAAGTTAACACACAAAAGTCAATTAGATAAAATCATGAAAGCTTTGTTACAAGTGAAAGATATTCACAAAGTATATAAATGTGTAGATGTTAAATAGGTATAGGTATGACAGATATAGTTATAATAGGTAGTGGTATAGCAGGGTATAGCGTAGCAACTGAAGTAAGAAAGCATAATCCAGATAAAAAAATCACAATGATTACTGCTGATAACGGTGATTATTATCATAAGCCATCAATCTCAACGGCTCTTGTAAGTGGTAAAGATTCTGATAGCTTGGTTATGTTTTCGTCATCAGCTATGGCAACAAGATTAAATATAGATATTATCACAGAACAAGTGATTGATGGCAAAGATCTTAAAGATGGTTTGGTCAATACTGCCAAGGGTAAGATATATTTTTCAAGCTGTGTGCTTGCATGTGGTGCAGAAACTTATAAATTAAACATTGCTGGTGATGGTTCAAATGACATCATGTCAGTAAATAATTTAAATGATTATAAAGTATTCCGCAAGCAACTTACAAAGGAAAGTAAAGTAGCGATCATTGGTGCTGGTTTGGTCGGCTCAGAATTTGCAGCTGATTTGTCTGGCGCTGGTTATGACGTAACGGTATTTGGTGACCAGGAATATCCGCTGCATAATTTAATCCCAGAACAATTAGCGCATGTTTTTATTGAGGCCATGAAAAAAAATGGGGTTCAATGGGTTTTAGGTGATTTAGTTCAGAGTGTCACTAAGTGCTCGGATGGGTATGTGGTTAGCACTGCTAATAATGGTTGTTATGAAGGCTTTGATGTTGTTTTTTCTGCTATAGGAATTAAACCAAATACCGCAATTGCAAGCCAGGCTGGTATAAAGGTGAATAATGGAATATGCATTAATAATAAGTGTGAGACTAGCTGCAGCAATATTTATGCGATTGGTGATTGTGCTGAGTTTGAAAATAGGTTATTACCGTACATTATGCCTATTAAAAAATGTGCAGCTGCGCTTGGTAAAACTTTAGTAGGTACCCCAACAGAATTTAGTTATCCTCCAATGCCAGTTATAGTCAAAACCCCACCTTGCCAAATATTATCATGTTTACCACCTAACGTAAAAGATTGCAGTATGAGTATTGATGGAGAAGGGGTCTCATTAATAATAAAATATTTTGATTCTGGAGATAAGATGAGGGGTTTTGTGTTATCTGGTAGTCAAGTAAAAAACAGGGTTGCATGCCTAGCAGAAATGGTTTAGAGAATTACAGGCGTTAATATGTGTCGTTTCTTTCTGGGGTGATTGAAGAATCACCTGAGAACATCTTGAGCTTGGCTCTACTAAAATTTAACTGCGGTATGCCGCTTCAATAAGATCTACAATTACTTGTTCTGTCAGGCAGTTTTTGTCAAAATCTGGAAAAAACTCTGCTATCTCAAGGCCTATTAGTTTGTGCTTATGTTGCTGCAGTGTGGTTTTAAACTCGTGTATTAATTCTTCTGGCACTATGCCTGGGGAAGAGGTTATTGCTGTAGCTGGGGCGTGATTTGGGTCTAATCCATCGATATCTATACTAATACCAAAGCCATTTTTATTTGCAGTAGCAATTTGTAAGGCCTGCTTGAATACAAAGTTTAATCCTTTATCTACAATTTCGTTCATGTAGAATATTTTCACGCCTAGCTGTGTTAGTAGTTCCTGTTCTTCGGTCTCGTAATCTCTAGCGCCAATAATGACTAAATTTTTGCAGTCTATTTTTGCTCCAGCTATTATTAAATTATTGAGTTTTTTTGGTCCATTATCTATTAAAGATGATAGCGCCATACCATGAATGTTCTTTGTTTTACTGGTTATATTGTTATGTGCATCTAGGTGTGCATCTATCCATATCATGCCAATTGGGCTTTCTTTTGCTGCTGAAGCGCCGCTCCATGTACCAATAGCACAAGAATGGTCGCCACCTATTACAACAAATTGTTTATTATTTTGGGTTAGTGACATCGTATGTTGTGCTAGTTTTTGGCAGCAATTAAAAGTACTATCTATTGCTCCAAGTTGCTTGCAGCTATCAGTTGGGTATATTTGGCCTAACCATGTGGTATTTGTTAGCTTGTCAGATTTCTCCATGATAATGGGTCCCATGCAACAGCTGTTATCTTGTGCGGCATTGCCAGATGCATATCCAATTATGCTAATATTATTTGTATCCTGACTCATTTTTGTTTATCCTACATAAGTTATCTAAGTTATTATCTTCCTTTATATTAAAAAAGTCTATTTTATATGTTTGATATTTGGGTGGTAATTTTATTGCTAGTGCTGTAATTTTAGGTAATATTATTTGTTACAATCATTATTTTGAGATCAAAATGTTTAGTATTATTAAAAAAATATTTGGGGGTAAAAGCCCGAAACCATGTGAAATTATACCTTGTTCAGATCATTCTATAGACCATCATTCTTTAAATAAGAATGCTATTAGGGTTATTGAATCTTTAACAAAAAATGGCTTTGAAGCCTATTTAGTTGGTGGTGCTGTTAGAGATTTACTCGCAGGTATTGCGCCAAAAGATTATGATATTGTAACTAATGCTAAGCCTGCTGAAGTGAAAAAGATTTTTAGAAATAGCTTAATTATAGGGCGAAGGTTTAAATTAGTTCATGTTAGATTTGGTAGAAATATCATTGAAGTTGCAACTTTTAGGGGTGAGGATAAGGCATTCTTTGGAAAGAAAAAACGCGCTATTAATCATACGGGTATGCTAATTAGAGATAATGTTTATGGGGATTTAGAATCTGATGTGTGGCGACGAGACTTTAGTGTAAATGCTCTTTATTATGATATAGGTCGAAGAGAAATAATAGATTATGTAAATGGTTACCAAGACATTTTAGCAAAAAAAATGCGGGTGATAGGTGAGCCTGAAGCTAGGTATAGAGAAGACCCTGTGCGTATGATCAGAGCTTTAAGGTATGCGACCAAGCTTGATTTTTGTTTAGACGCTAGTAATGTTGCTTGCATAGAAAGTATGAAAGATTTATTATCAACATCCTCGTCAGAGAGGTTGTTAGTAGAGTTTATAAAAACATTTCATGGTGGGTGTAGTGTGAAGTCTTTTCTGGCTTTTAGAAAGCATGGCTTCTTTGCGCTCTTGTTGCCACAAATAGAAGAAAGTATAGTAGATAAAAGTGCAGCATATAAGTATGCTTTGCCGTTAATAATGACAGCTATGCATCATACTGATGCTAGAGTCAAAGCAGGGAATACTTTAAATAATGCTTATTTATTTATAGTTATGTTATGGCCGCAATTACAAAATAATATGCTTAAAAAAACTACGGATAAAACAGTCCGTGATGTTATAAGAGAAACTCTTAAATCTTATAATGGGTTGTTGGCATTGCCTAAAAATATGCTTGAAACTTGTGAAGAAATTTGGCAAATGCAATATATAATGCTCACGCGTGACAAAAAAGATGTTTTGAGTATGCTGAAGAATAATAAATTTAAAATGGCATATGATTTTATGATGTTAAGAGCTCAAGTGGAGCTAAAAATATCAGGTCTAGCTATTTGGTGGCATAGATTTGTTGCATCTGATGATGAGAATAAGTCAAAAATGTTGGATAATTACAATCGAAATAATTTCAAAAAACCAGGTTCTAAGAAGCCATTTAGGCCGCAAAGTAATAGGCCAAAAAAAACAGTATAATAAAATGCATCAATGTTACTTAAGTCTAGGCAGCAATCTGGGTGATTCTGCTGCTAACCTTAAATCAGCAATAGAGTTATTATCAAATAATTTTGCATTAGATGTTGTTGCAGTATCAGAAATAATAAAAACTAAGCCTTATGGGCATATCACGTCTCAAAACGATTTTTATAATGTGTGTGTTAGTATAAGGACATGGTATTGTCCATTTTCATTATTGCATATTTGTTTAAGTGTTGAGATTGCATTAGGAAGAAAAAGAGAGCTAAGGTGGGGGCCGCGCACATTAGATATAGATATTTTGTTGTATGACGACTTAGTTCTGAAGACAAATCATTTAGTGCTGCCACACTATGATATGGATAATAGAGCATTTGTATTAGAGCCTCTAAAGCAAATTTATGAAAGGGATTTTGCAAATTCAAATTATGCTTTAGAGGTGTGAGTAGTTTCTTGCCATCTGTAATACATTTGATTATGTTTAAAGCATAAGTCACAGCCACTGGCACAAGATTTATTACAAAGAACTAGGTTTCCTCTATGCTGCCAGTATGCGATATAACACTCTATATCTAGCGGTAGCATATTAAAATATGCTGCTATTTCTGCTGAGCTTGCGATATTGTGTTGCTCAAAATATTTTTTAATTGAAATTAGGTTCATAGTGGCTGCGATTTTTTTATTGTTGTGTGTCTCACTATGACTTTAGCTAAAGCTAAATTCAGAGCAATACTGATAATTATAAAAGCGATTGTAGTTATAAGGTGCGTGCTTTGTTGGCTAAATTGATAGTTAAGGCTAGCTATAATATATGCAATGCTAAAAGACCAAGTTGTGGATAATCCAGCCCATTTCCAGCCGCATTCTTTGGCAAAAGTTATGATTGTTGATATGCACGGCATGTATAGCAAGTTAAACAATAAATATGACCATGCTGAAGCTTCGCTACCAAAATTATGTTTTATTTGCTGGTGTAATATAATAGGGTTAGTGCTATCAACTGTTGCATTTTTCCAGGGTAATAGGGCGTTATAGATAATAGTCACAACATCAGAAAACACATTAGCTAAATAATGTGGGAATTCTCCAGGCAGCACATAGCTCAAGTTGTTGCTATGGCTGTATAATTGATCTAAAGTGATGATTGTAGTTTCTTTGGCAAAAAAGCCACTTATAAGTGCTATAGTTGCTTGCCAGTTAGTTGCTGTTATGCCAATTGCGCTGAATAAGGGAGTTATGCTTTTGCCTATCAGCTCGATTATATTAATATAGCCATTGCTTTGTGGTACAGATATTTGTGAAAATATGCCAATGATAGTGCTAGATATTAAAATATATTTGCCAACTCTTAGGCAAAAGCTTTGGGTTTTTTTGAAGGTTGATAGTAGTAATTCTTTTTGTTTTGGCATTTGATATTCTGGCATGTTCATAATTAATCTTTCTGATTTTCCAGGCAGAATAAACTTAGCCATTATAAGTCCGGTAATGATAGCAACTAAGATGCCAATAAAATACAGTGACATGATTACTTTTAGGCTGTCATTCGGAAAAAAGATACTAGCAAATACTGCAAATACTGCAAGTCTTGCATTGCATGACATGAAGGGTGTCATAATTCCGGTTATCAAGCGTTCTCTTTGGCTGGTTAAAGTTCTAGTTGCTAGTATTCCAGGTACATTGCATCCAAAGCTAATAATGAGAGGGATAAACGCTTTGCCTGGTAGCTGCAAATAGCTCATTAATTTATCAGTTATAAATGCAGCTCTGGCCATATATCCTGATTGTTCGAGTAGATCCATAGTGTAAAATATGGTCGCTACTATCGGAATAAAAGCAATAAGAGTGGTAATGCCGTGGCCAAGTCCATTGACTAAAAATATAAATACCCATATTGGTGCATGTATAACTTGTAGGGCAGCTGCTGTGCCCTCAATAAAAAGTGCTTCTCCTATTAGGGTGAAGCATTCTTGTAAGAGTCCTCCAAATGAAATAGTAATCCAAAACATAGCTATAATAGTCAAGAGTAAAATAGGCAGTCCAAATATAGGGTGGGTTACAATTTTATCTATTTTATTTGTTTTTATTGGTGTTCTTTGAGAAAAGGTTGCTGTTGTGGCTATAGCTTTCTTAATAAAGTTATATCTGTTTTGGGCGATTACAATATCTGTTTCAGTATCATAGTAATTTGTTATGTCTCTTGAGCCTTCGTCTATGGCTTGTTGTAGTTGTGGGCAGTCATTCTTCATTATGGTTGCGCTTGCCAGCATATTAAGGGCAAGGCTTTCTTTATTAATATATTTGTTTTGCTTTATGTGTTTAGCTATCTTTCGGGCTGTGTTTTGGACAATGCTGCACTGTGTGGCTAGGTTGTTTGTGTGGTTTTTGGGGTTTTTGATATTTGCTTTTAAGTAATGTGAGAGCTTTAAAATATCATTATTATCTATGGTGTTTAATATTATAATGGGGGTTTTTAATTTTTTTGCCAGTGCCTCAGTATCAATATGAATGGATAATTTTTTTGCCAAATCTTTTTTACTTATGATAATTATCATTGGGATATTAGTTTCTAGTAGCTGCGAGGTTAGGTATAGTGAGCTTTCTAGTTTTGTGATATCAACTATATTTATTATGTGGTTAATGTTATTTTCTAGTATATATCTTGCAGTAATTTGTTCGTCGTAGGGGAGTCCTATGTCTGTTTGAGATATAGAATGGCAGCCTGGGAGGTCAATTATTTCGCAGTCATGTTCTTTCCAAATTGCGCTGGCTACAGCTACAGTCACCCCTGGCCGATTAGCAATAGCTTGATTGCTGCTGGTTAATTTGTTGAATATGGTGGTTTTTCCGGCATTAGGGTTGCCTATAAGTGCAACTTTATACATTATGATAGTTGTATGACGCGCACAATATTTGCTTCTGTTTTACGTAGTGCAAGCACAAGATTACCAACAGTAAGTTCTATAAGGTCGCAAAAAGGCGATATGTTTGATATGATTAGTTGTGCTCCAGGAATTAACCCCATAGCGATTAATTTTTGTTTATAATGAAAATCACAGCTGTCGAATTTTGTTATTTTCGCAGTGCTGCCTTTTTTTAATTGGTGTAGATGCATAATTTATTCCTAATTAAGAATGATTCTCATTTGCAATGATGGCCGCTAAAAGTATAGTTGTCAATAGTTAGATTGAAAAGATGTGATGTCTAGAGAAAATATACAGTATAATCATTGCATTTGGAGTGCTGCGGTATTATTATGTTTAGGTTGGCGAAGGTTTAGTAATAAATGAAATTGTTAAGAATAGTTGCTATAAGCCTAAGTAGAGCTTTTATTTGAAAAAAATTTAATAGTATGTTTTTTTATAGTTTGATTGGAAGAGGTTAGAATGAATAAGAATGCCGCGATTACCGAAAGGCTAGATAGTTTTTATGAGCCTGGCTTTGAAACTAATATAGTTAGTGATACTTTTGAAGCTGGTCTTAATGAAGAGGTGATTCGCAGAATTTCTGCAAAAAAAAATGAACCTGAATTTTTGCTAGAGTGGCGGTTGCAAGCTTATAGTCATTGGCTTACTATGCAAGAGCCAGACTGGGCTAAGCTAAATATTGAAAAAATTGATTATCAAAAGGTCAAATATTATTCTGAGCCAAAATCAGACAAAGATGCTCCCAAGAGTTTAGACGAGGTTGATCCTGAATTATTAAGAACCTATGAAAAACTAGGAATTCCTTTGTCAGAGCAGCATAAGCTTTCAGGTGTTGTTGCGGTTGATGCGGTGTTTGACAGTGTTTCTGTTGCTACCACCTTTAAAGATAAGCTGGCTGCAGCAGGGGTGATATTTTGTCCTTTTTCTGAGGCAGTTGCTAAGTATCCAGAGCTAATAAAAAAACACCTTGGCTCGGTAGTGTCGTACAAAGATAATTTTTTTGCAGCGTTAAATGCTGCCGTTTTTAGTGACGGATCTTTTGTGTATATACCTAAAGGTGTTAGGTGCCCAATGGAGCTTTCTACTTACTTCAGGATTAATACCCCACAAATAGGCCAGTTTGAAAGAACTTTAATTATTGCTGAAGATGATAGTTATGTTAGTTACCTTGAGGGCTGTACTGCGCCTATGCGAGCTGAACATCAGTTGCATGCTGCAGTGGTAGAGCTAGTTGCTGCTGAAGGTTCGCAAATAAAATATGCAACGGTGCAGAATTGGTATCCTGGTGATAAAGTTGGTCGCGGTGGCATTTATAACTTTGTGACTAAACGTGGCATATGTGCGGGTAATGGCGCAAAAATATCCTGGACTCAAATAGAAACTGGGTCTGCTATTACCTGGAAATATCCAAGTGTTATTTTAAAAGGTGACAATTCTGTTGGTGAATTTTATTCTGTCGCATTAACTAATAATTACCAGCAAGCTGATACTGGTACTAAAATGATGCATATGGGTAAAAATACTAAAAGTACGATTATTTCAAAAGGTATTTCGGCAGGTCATGGCGCGAACACTTTTCGTGGATTGGTAAGGGCTACAGTAAAAGCAGATAATGCAGTAAACTTCACCCAGTGTGATTCGTTGTTATTGGGTGGCGATAGTCAGGCGCACACCTTTCCTAATATTGAAATAAATAATGATACTGCTGAAGTTGCGCATGAAGCTTCCACTTCCAGAATAAATGAAGAGCAGTTGTTTTATTGTCAGCAGCGAGGCATGAGTCAAGAGTCTGCGGTTTCTCTTATTGTAAGTGGTTTTTGCAAATCAGTATTTCAAAAACTGCCATTAGAGTTCGCTGTTGAGGCGCAAAAATTATTAGAAATAAGTTTAGAAGGGGCTATAGGTTAATGTTAACAATTAATAAATTACAGGTTAAAGTTCAAAGTAAAGATATCATAAAAGAATTATCTCTCAATGTTAATGCTGGTGAGGTGCATGCCATAATGGGGCCAAATGGTTCTGGAAAGAGTACCCTAGCGAGCGTGCTGGCTGGGAAGTATGGTTACGAGGTAACCGGAGGACAGGCTCATTATAAAAAACAGGACTTGTTAGCTATGGAGCCAGAAGAAAGGGCAAGGGCTGGATTATTTTTAGCTTTTCAGTATCCAGTAGTGATACCTGGGTTAAACAATTTATACTTTTTACGTGAAGCTATGAATAGTGTTCGAGCACATAGAGGTTTAAAGCCAGTTGATGCTGGAGAATGTTTGGCTTTAGCTAAGAAAAAAATCACAGAAGTTGGTTTAGATCAAAGTTTCTTGTTTCGTAATTTGCATGAAGGTTTTTCCGGCGGGGAAAAGAAGCGGAATGAAATGTTGCAGCTTATGTTATTAGAGCCGGAGTTGGCTATTTTAGATGAGACTGATTCAGGTTTGGATGTAGATGCATTAAAAACAGTTGCGAATGCAGTTAATGCAATGCGGAGTGATGAGCGCGCTTTTATTGTGATAACTCATTATCAAAGATTGCTAGATTACATTGTGCCAGATCATGTGCATATCCTTTATGATGGTAAAATAGTTTTGTCAGGTGATAAGTCATTGGCTCTTAAAGTAGAGCGCGAGGGTTATGGCTGGATCAAAGATATATCTGAGGTATGTTAAGTTATGAATTTAGTTGATTTTACTAATTTGTATGATGCTTTTAGTGCGGGTTCTGTGGCTACTTTTGCGCCTAAGTTTAGGGCTAAATGCATAGATATGTTTAAAGAGCATGGTTTGCCTTCAAGAAAGCAAGAAGCTTGGCGCTATGCTAGCATTAGTAGTTGGGGCTTGCCGCAAGATGTAGTGATGCCTGCTGTAGGCACTAGTATGCCACAGGAAGTCATGGCAAATTTAAGTTCAGAGTTAATAAAGGACGCTGATATTATTAATTATAATGGTGAAATTATAATTTTAAATCATGTTCCAGGCGTAAGTATTGTGAGTATGCAAGACCTTCTTAAAGATGATGAGTCTGCATTAGATACTTTAATTACAACAAAAATAGTTGATCTTTGTCCACAAAACCCGTTTATTGCTTATGCTCTTGCTTGTTTAAGTGGCGGAATTTGTATAAAAGTTGATGAAAACATGGCTGATATTATTAGTCTTAAGGTTTTAAATTATAAAGATAAGAATATTTTTGCAAATGAATTTAACTGGGTTGAGGTTGGTGCTAATTCAAAATTAGATTTATGTGTAAGAAATTTGGGCAGTGAGAGTGGTCACTATTGGCTAAATAGTTTGAATTATTTTGCTCTTGCTGAAAATAGCGAGCTTAGAAGCGAAGTTTTACAAAATGAAAGTGACTTGGCTATTTCTCATAACGTTAATATTGTAATGCAAGCTAAAGCTAGTAGCTATATTCAAAAAGAATTTGCTTGTGGCGCTAAAGTGTCTAGGTCAGAATCCATCGTATTTTTAAATGCTGAGGGCGCATCTGCAGATTTGTCTGGGGTAAATCATGTAAAGTCTGGTAGCTGGCATAATACCAACCTTACCTTAAAACATCTAGCTAGCAACTGTATTAGCAGGCAAAATTTTAGATCAATTTTGCATGTTAACAGTGCTTGTGTTTTTCTTGGGCATATTTATGTGCCTTGTGGTGTAAAAGCCAGCGAGGCTTATCAGGATAGCAAAAATATGTTGCTGGGTTCTGGGGCTCGTGCAATAGCAAAGCCTTACTTAGAAATTTATACCGATGATGTAGTATGTACTCATAGCGCCACTGTTGGGCAGATAGATAAAAACATGCTGTTTTTCTTGTTGAGCAGGGGGTTTAGTAAAGATAAGGCGAAATTATTATTATTAAAGTCATTTATTTGTGAAATATTTTCTGAAGACAGTGATGTGCATTTTGCAAAAATAGTGATTGATCTGATCTCTAAATATAATGTTCTTAGTCAAGCTAAAACAAAGGAGGAGCTATGCTAGATTTAAGTATTAAAGCTGACTTCCCAATATTTAATCAGCAAATAAAAGGACATGATCTTGTTTATTTAGATAATGCTGCAACTACGCAGTGTCCTGGTGTGGTAATAAAAGCCATGAGTAATTATTATATGCATGATCATTCGAATATTCATCGTGGAATTTATACTTTGAGTGAAAGGGCCAGTGCTTTGTATCAAGAGGTTAGGGTTAAAGTTTCGAGCTTTCTGGGTGCTAATAGTGAAGATGAAATAATTTTTACCAGTGGTACGACATCATCAATTAATATGATTGCTAGTGCTTATGTGCGCAATAATTTAATAGCTGAAGATGAAATTATTATTTCGGCTATGGAGCACCATTCTAATTTTATTCCTTGGCAGATGCTTGCAAAAGAAATGGGTCTAGTGTTAAAAATTGTGCCAGTCTTAGGGAATGGGACTTTAGACTATGAAGCATACTGCGGCATGTTATCTACTCGCACAAAATTTATTGCATTAACCCATGTTTCAAATGTTCTAGGTACAGTGAATCCAATTAAAGACATGATAAAAAAAGCAAAAAAATACAACGTGCCAGTTTTAATAGATGGTGCCCAGGCTGCATCTCACCTTCAGGTTGATGTGCAAGATTTGGGTTGTGATTTCTATGTGTTTTCAGCGCATAAAATTTATGGTCCGACTGGGGTTGGGGTATTGTATGCCAAGGCTGAATGTTTAGCTAAGATGGATGGTTATCAGTATGGTGGTGGTACTGTGCTAGATGTTAGTTTTGATGAGGTTAAATTTTTGTCTGCGCCTAATAAATTTGAAGCTGGCACGCCTAATATAGTTGGAGTTATTGGGTTGGGTGCTGCGATAGACTACTTTATGAATATTGGTTGGCACAATATTTTAGAGAATGAACACCAGATCTTAGCTTATTTATTAGCTCAGTTAAAGAATGTTAAAGGCATTAAATTATTTGGTACCAGTGACATTGGTGTTGTTTCTTTTGCTCTAGATGAGGTTCATCCACATGATATTGCAAGCTTATTAAATGATAAAGGGGTTGCTGTGAGGGCGGGTACTCATTGCGCTATGCCGTTATTAAAATCTTTAGGTTTAGGGGCTGTTACTAGGGCATCGCTTGGTATTTATAGCACTAAATCTGATGTTGATATTTTGTGTAATGCGTTAAGATATACATGCGAGGTATTTGCAGTATGAGTATAGAGCAAGAGTTATATAGACAAATTATAGTTGACCATGGCAAGAACCCTAGAAACTTTCATAAGACCGAGGGTGCCTGTAGTCTTGACGGTCATAATCCGCTCTGTGGCGACAAAGTTACAGTTTATATTAAGCAAGAGAACAATGTTATTACCGAGGCAAGCTTTACTGGCTCAGGCTGTGCTATTGCAATGGCTTCAGCCTCGTTGATGACTGAAGTGATTGTTGGGATGCCGACTTGTAAATCAGAAGAATTATTTCAAAATTTTCATAATGCATTAGTAGCGGAGGCAGATTTTCCAGAGGTAGATGATGCTCATAGCCGTATTGCTTTGTTGCTAGGTGTAAAAAATTACCCAGTGAGGGTAAAGTGTGCAACTTTAGCCTGGCATACTTTGGCGGCAATATTGCAGCAAGAAAGTATAAATATATCGACGGAGTAGTTATGCAAAGTTTAAACATTACAGTCACGGGTGCGGCCAAAAAACACTTGAACAAACACTTAAAGGTTTATGAAAATGCATATGCATTTAAATTATATTTAAAGCCAGATGGTTGTTCTGGTTATCAGTTTGAGTTGGATCCACTTAGAGATAAATCGCATGCTCATGTTAAAGTGTTAGATATATTATATGTAGATGAAGCTTGGGCAAATTATGTAACTGGTTTAGTAATAGATATAGAGTTGCAAGGTATTATAGGTTATAAGCTCAAGTATACTTTGCCAGAGGCGCGTGATTACTGTGGTTGTGGCAAAAGCTTTCAAATTGATAAAAAAAATGTTGGCCAAATCAATGAATAGTAATATAGCAGACTTGCGCGGTAAAACAGTAGAGTTAAATAGAGCGGTAGATGCGCTGCTTATACCTGATGCTTACCCGATGAATTTAGATGCGGGTTTTAATGTATATATTAGTCAATCTTTAGGTAGTAGTTACACTGTGATTTATGATGGCAAAATGTTGCGTATAGCTGGTGAAGATGCTGATGCTCTAGGGCCAGAGTTTGTGAGTGCTATTGCGCATGCAATGCCAAAGCTAGAGGGCAGCACTAAAGACATGGTTTGGACGCTTCTAGGTACTTGTTATGATCCTGAAATACCAGTTAGCATTGTAGAGCTTGGCTTAATCTATGCGGTAAACATACTGCCTATGAATGATGAAGATAGTGCCGTGCGGGCGCATGTAGTTATGACTTTAACTGCGCCAGGCTGCGGCATGGGCCCAGTTTTGGTAGAAGAAATAAAGCAAAAATTGCAAACCATACCTGGCGTGCAAGATGTAGTTGTTGAGCTGGTTTTTGATCCTCCGTGGACCCAAGACATGATGGATGATGCAGCTAAGCTGGCCTTGGGTATTTTATAGCATAAAATTCGCATGCGTTTGCGCTATTTAAGTGGTATAATAATCATTCTATATTTTAGGATTAAGTGCTAGCAGCCAAGGACCACCGGCATGAATATTAGCAAATATTTATTATATTGTTGTTTTTTTCTATACAGCTCGTGCGCTAAGCACACTATGGCTATAGATCAAGAAGTTGCGCTTCAAACAAGCGCTCTGCCTGTAGCTGCAGGGGAGCACTTTAAAACTCATTGGTGGCGTCAATTCAACAGCCAAGAATTAAATAATATAATAGAGAGTGCTTTAGAGCATAATTTTGCACTTCAGGGTGCCAGGGCCAAGATTAAAAGAGCACGTGCTTTAGCGCTAGAGTATAAAGCTGAAATGTTCCCAACTTTAGATATTTCTTTAGCAAGAGATGCTGCGCTTTCGAGTGGCGAACAAACTCTAGCTAGTAGTTCTTTTGTGGCTTCTCCAGCAATAACTTTAGATCTTTGGGGTAATGATTTCGCCGAGTATAAATATTACGATAATTTGGCGTTATCAGAACAGTATGAGGCTAAATATGCAGCGATGGCAGTAATATATGAAATCATTTCTAATTGGGTAAACATAGCCTATTTAAATAAAAAAAATATTATATTGCAGCAAAATTTACATGCTTACAATGAAATTAATAAATTACAAGAGCATAAATTTAGCAATGGGCATGGTTCGATAAATGCATTATTAGAAGTTAAAGATTATATTTATCAGCACGAATCAAAAATTTTAACTAATAGTGCAGAAATAGCTACTAGAAAGTATGAGCTTGCGCTCTTATCTGGCAGAAGTCCGGCAAAAAAAATAGATTTGGTGGCATCTGACTTGCCAAATATTGTCGCTTTGCCAGCCAAAGGTTTGTCATCTCAATTATTACAAGATAGGCCGGACATAATGGCGGCAATGAGCCGGCTTAGTTCAGCTAAATGGGGGCGGAAGCATGCCGAGACTGATATGTTGCCAACTATTACTTTATCTGCTGATATAACTAGCACAATTATCAATTTTGGCATGCAAGACTGGGTTAAGTCTATTGTTGGTTCTGCGAGTTATAATGTATATACTGGCGGAGCTGATAATGCTGCTATAAATCGGGCAGAGTCTTTGGTAGATCAATATTTTTCTAGTTATATAGAAACTATTTTAACTGCTATAAAAGAAGTAAAACAAGATTTAATAAATGAGCAAACTGTGAGAAAAAATATTGCATCATTAGCTAAAATATTGGCGCACAAGAAATCTGATCTTGTGTCTAGCCAAAGTAAGTTTATGTATGGTGATCTTTCTTATTTAGTGGTTTTAAATAAGATGATAGCTAAGCAAAATCTTGAGATCGGTATGTTAGATGGTAGGCATAATTTAAGTTTATATCGCATCAAGCTTTATCATGATTTGGGTGGGAATGTTTGGAGTGAAGAAGATAATGCTAGAAAGTAAAACATATAAAAATATAGTCTTGCCTTTGGTTGTATTGTGTGCGGGTATGATTATTTCTGCACTATTAATTATGACTCAAAAAAGTACTAACATTGCTCCAATAATAGCAAAGTTAGAGTATGTAACGGTTATGCCGGTAGTAATTGCTGACTACCAAGCAACAGTTGTAAAATCTGGCAAAGTTACTGCTGCTAAAAAAATAATATTAAGGTCAGAAGTTGCGGGGTCTATCAACAAGGTTGCAAGTTATTTTTTGCCAGGTTATTTGTTAAATGAAGGTGATTTATTAATTAATATTGATCCACAAGTTTATGAGATGGAATTAAGAAAAAAACAAGCATATTTGAAAAAATCTCAGTCTGAATATGATATTGATTTAGGTAAATACAATATTGCGCAAGCAGAGTTTAAGGCTGCAAAGAATATTTCTGGCTCTAAGATCAAAAGCAATGATTTAGTATTACGTAAGCCGCATCTAAAAATAGCTGAGGCAAATCTGGCTAGTGCGAAGGCAGATCTAGAGTATGCGCAGTTAATGTATGATAAAACTTTTATTAAGAGTCCATTTAATGCCATGATACTATCTCGCTCAGTGCACGAATCTTCTATTGTTAATGTAGGTAGTGATCTTGCAGAGTTAGTATCAATAGACCAATTTTGGATAGAGTTATTGGTGCCAATTGAAAAGTTGCGTTGGTTTGTGCCAAATCTATTGGATCCAAGTAAAGTAAAGTTAAAGGCTGATATTGTTATGCCAAGAGATAACAGTATTATTGCTGGATATATTTTAAAAGTTGTTAGGAATTTAGATGATATAACAAAAATGGGGAAAGTTGTAGTTGCAATAGATGACCCTTTACAGCTTAAAAAATTAAAAACATGGAGGTCTAGCAGTATGAATGGTCCTGCCCCAAGTTCCCTATTATTAGGAGATCATGTTGAAGTTAATCTTGCCGGCCATATGATTAATAAATCGGTCAAGATTAAGCATTCTGCTGTACATAATGAAGATTCTGTTTGGCTTTTGGTTGATAATAAGTTGGTAATTAGGAAAGTTAGTGTGGCTTATGATCATGGCGACTATTATTATATTGATAATGGTCTAAATGCAGGAGATTTAGTAATAACTAGCAATATAAATGTGCCTAAAGAGGGTATGGTTCTTCATAGGTCTCAAGATGTTGTCGTTAAAGAAGAATTGGTAAAGGTTGAAGCTAAATGAAGCCAAGCTTAAGGGGTGATAATTCTATAATTGCAAAAATGGCAATTAATCCAGTAATTGCAAATTTGATAGTATTCTTATTAGTTATTGGTGGTTATTTAGCTTTTTCGGTAACTACTCAGGAGGTTTTTCCTGATTTCAGTGACGATAGTGTGATCATTACTGTTTCTCATCCTGGCGCCGGTTCTGCTGAGATAGAGCGAAGCATTTTAGTGCCTATAGAGAATGCTTTAGCTGGGGTTGCTGGTATAGATGAGCTGAATGGCACTGCTAGTGAAGGATTAGGGAAAGTTATTGTAAATCTTAGTAGTAGTTCAGATGACTTTGTAGTCTACCAAGAAATTAAAAATATGGTTGATAGTTTAACTAGCCTGCCTAGCGGCGCAAATAAGCCTTTGGTATCATTGCATAGACATAAGTCTGAAGTTGTGAAAATGATAATTTATGGCGATGCTTCTAGAGTTGAGCTGAAAAAATATGCTAATAAAATATATGATCACCTAAGCGATAATAATAAGCTAGGTGCTATAGAGATTAAAGGTCTTGCAGATTCTGCGATATATATAGAGGTGCCGCAGAATATTTTAAGCAAGTATGAGATTGGAATAAAAGATATTGCAAAAAAAGTACATTCTTGGTCTCTGAACACCCCTGGTGCAATAGTGCGTAGTAAAAATAGTGATATTTTGTTACAAGTTAATGAGAATAGAGCTGTTACAAGTGAGTATGGCAATATTCCTATTATTTATTCTAGTCTTGGAGCAAGTTTGCCGCTGAAATATATTGCTACTATCAGTGAAAAGTTAGTTGATAATAATAATTATGCTACTTTTAATGGCAAGAATGCAGCCATAATTAATATTTTTAGAGCTGATAATCAGACTCCAAATGGTGTTTCTGCTGAAGTAAATGAGCAGCTACAGAATATTAAAAATATTTTACCTAAACGAATAGGGGTACAATTATTAGATGATAGGTCGAAAGTATTTCAGGGTCGTGCTGAGCTACTCAAAAACAATGGTTTAATAGGTTTTGTTTTGGTCGTTTTTATCCTTGGGTTTTTCATGGGTTTTAAATTTGCATTATGGGTTGGGGTAAGTATTCCTATTGTATTTTTTGGCACGTTTATATTTTTTCCTGGTTTTGATTTATCGATTAACTTAATTACTATGTTTGCTTTTATAATCTCTCTTGGTATTGTTGTTGATGATGCAATTATCATTGGTGAGAATATTTTTTCTTATCGCCTGCGTGGTTATTCGCCCTTAGATGCAGCAATTATAGGGGCAAAAGAAGTAGCATCACCTGTTACATATAGTGTTTTGACCAATATTGTAGCATTTTTGCCATTATTTTTTGTGCCAGGGGTTATGGGGAAGATATTTGTATATATTCCAGCTGTGGTAGTTGTTGTTTTTGCAATCTCATTATTAGAGAGTTTATTTGTATTGCCGGCGCATTTGGCTAGTATAAAAATAGTTGAGCCTAAGCAGAAGCTTATGATAAAAATAACTTCGATGACACATAATCTTAATGTCTCAATTTTACGGCAGGCGCAAAAAAATATGCTGAGGTATTGCATCGAGTTTTAGATTATAGGTATATGGTTCTTGCTATAGTTTGCAGTATTTTCATTATAATTGTAAGTCTTGCTACGAGTGGCAGGATGGGGATGGTATTATTCCCTGATATAGAGTCAGATATTGCAACTGCAACAGTTTCTTTAGCTCCTGGAGTAAGTAGGAGCGTGATAGCTGATACGGAAGATAGTTTATATGAAAGCGCTAAAGCTGCTATAGCTGAGATTACTGAGCCTAATGTAGCAACAGGTGTGCTTGTGAGGGTAGAGGGTAATAAAGTAAAGGCAAAAATTTATTTGGTAGAGTCTACGATTAGAGAAATAAGTACTAGCGATGTGATTGCTTTATGGAAGCGTAATTGGAAGAATAAGCCTTTTGTCGAGGCTATAAGTTTTTCAGTAAATGAAAAGGGCCCTGCTTCTGATTCTGATTTAACGATAGAGTTAAAACATACAAATATTAACGAATTAAAGCGTGCTGCAGTTTGGCTGGGTGAGCGTATGACTGGCTATAAAGCTTTGTCAGACATTAATGATGGGGTTTCTAGGGGTCGAGCTGAGTGGAGATTCACCTTAAATAAAAAGGGTGTGGCTTTAGGGTTTAATGCGGAGGATATTTCCTCTCAAATAAGATCAGCTTTTTATGGGTATAAAGTATTAGAGCAATCACGTGGTAGGGATGATATTGATGTTTATGTTAGATTGCCCGAGTCTGAGCGTGATTCTAAGTATGAGATTAATCATTTTGTTTTACGCACTGGTGATAATGTAGAGGTATTATTAAAAGATGTTGTAGTTATTAGTAAAGAAAAAACAAACAATAATATTACTAGAAGGAATGGTTTCAGGGTTATAACCTTGACCGCTGCTGCTGAGCCAAAATCTGAGACTATAAACATTCAGCAGTCATTAGAGCAAAATGTGTTGTTAGAAATCAAGAGAAAATTTCCGGGTATTAGTTATAGTTTTGAAGGTAAGCAGGCTGACATGTTAACTAGTATTCATTATTTATTGTTAGGTTTTGTGTTTGCTATAGGTGCAATGTATTCGTTATTGGTAATATTATTTGGTAGCTTTACTAAGCCTATTTTAATTTTTGTCATAGTGCCATTTTCATTTATTGGTGTAGCGTTTGGTAATTATGTTATGGGGTATCCTTTAAGCATTTTAAGTTTATTTGGGATGGTTGCTTTAACTGGTATTGTTATTAATGATGGTTTGGTGTTGTTAAAATTTATCGAAAATAATATGCAAAAGAGTAAAGATGTTGCAAGTGCTGTTAGTGCTGCTGCAGTGAGACGGTTATTTCCAGCATTTTTAACTAGTATTACTACTTTTGTAGGGTTGTTGCCAATGATTTTAGAGCGCTCCATGCAGGCTAAGTTTTTAATTCCTATGGCTATAGCCCTTGGTTTTGGTGCGCTAGGTGCTTTTGTGATGACTTTATTTGTGTTACCGGTATTGTATGCAATTTTGGTAGATATTAAAAAGTTTTTTGGGCAAGAGTTACTAGTATAAAGTGATATATATTTACACTTAGCACAAAGTAATCTTTGCCACTTTACTGCTTTCATGGATTTTTATATAAGACTCTAGAAGAAGTCCTGATACCAAATCAGTGCCACTCCGTCGATTTATGACGATAGTGCCTGTGAATAAAGCAACATATCTATGCTTATATTGGCCTGTATGCTTTAGTAATGAAATTTGATTATCTAGACCCAGCCAGCCGGCTGCTGATATTATATCTTAATACAGAGGTATTTTGCGCTTCTTGCAATGTGTAAATTCGTTATATATAGTAATTACATTATTATTAGCGGATAACTATATATAACGCAGGAGCAAAACATGATTAATGCAGCTAGAGATAACAATATTTCAGAATTACAAATTCTTGTTGCTGAAGGATCTGATGTCAATTTTATAGGTGAGTGTGGCGGTACTGCCTTAATGTATGCTGCAGATGAGGGTCACGTAGCTGTTGCAGAATATTTATTAGCGGTTGGTGCTGAGGTAAATTTTAGATCTCCCGCATTCTATGATGCTGACCAGACTGCCTTAATGTGTGCAGCAAAGAGTGGCCACGTAGTGATGGTGCAATGGTTAATATCAGCTGGCGCTGATTTGGAGATTAAATCTAATAACATGTATACTGCCTTAATGTATGCTGCACAAAAGGGTCATGTGGCGGTGGTACAATGTTTAGTAGAAGCTGGTGCTGAGATAAATGCTATACCTATTAGCTGCTTTAATAGGGGGTATACTGCCTTAGTGTATGCTGCACAGAATGGCCACTTAGAGGTTGCACAATATTTAGTAGAAGCTGGTGCTGATTTCTTAAATAGAGGCAGTAAGGCCTTAGTTTATGCTGCACAGAATGGCCACTTAGAGGTTGCACAATATTTAGTAGAAGCTGGTGCTGATTTCTTAAATAGAGGCAGTAAGGCCTTAGTTTATGCTGCACAGATGGGCCGCATAGTGATGGTAGAATATTTATTAGCAGCTGGAGCTGATATTGATGCTAAAGATAAGAGTGGTAAGACTGCCTTAGTATGGTCTGCTATCAGTGATCGCTTAGTTATGGCGGAATACTTAGTAGAATCTGGTGCTAATTTGAAGTATTGTCTTGATATGTCGAGCAGCATATTAATTCTAGCTGTGCAGCATGGTAGCTTAGAGTTTGTGAAATATTTAATAGCGGCTGGTGCTGAGCTGAATGTTGTCAGGACCGAAGGCACTACTTCTTTAATGTACGCTGCACAGAATGGCCATATAGAAATGGCGCAATGTTTGGTTGGCGCTGGAGCTGAGCTGGATCTTAAAGACAAATATGGCAATAATGCCTTAATGCATGCGGCACAGAAGGGCCATATAGCGATGGCACAATATCTAACATATGCTGCAGATAAAGTGCTATCTATTATTAATGCAGCTAGAGCTAGTAATATTGCAGAATTAACAAGACTTATTGCTGTAGGCGCTAATATCAATGCTAAAGACCCATCTGGTATGAGTGCCTTAATGTGGGCTGCACATAGTGGATGCCTAGAGCTGGCGGAATATTTATTAGCAGCTGGAGCTAACCCGAATATTGCCAGGGTAGATGGCTATACTGCCTTAATGTGGTCTGCACATAAGGGTCACTTAGCGGTGGCAAAATGTTTAGTAGCATCCGGCGCTGATTTGAATTGTGCCAAGGCTGATGGCTCGACTGTCTTACTATTGGCTGTTAGTCGGGGGAACTTAGAGCTTGCAAAATATTTAGTAAGAGCTGGTGCTGGTCTGGAGGCTAAAAATGACAAAGGTAAGAATGCCTTAATGTGGGCTGCTAGTCGGGGTGACTTAGCTATGGTACGATTTTTAATAGTAGCCGGAGCTAATATGGAGGCTCAATCTGACATGGGGATGACTGCCTTAATATGGGCTGCAGAGGAAGGACACGTAGCGGTGTCACAATATTTATTAGAGTCTGGCGCTAAGCTAGAGTTTGAAGGTCGCACTCTATTACCTAATGGCAAGGCTGCCTTAATGTGGGCTGCGAAGTGTGGGTGCGTAGCGTTGGTACAATATTTGTTAATTTATTCAAGCAAACCTTTGTCTAGCTCTATTCTGCAAGCTCCTAATTATGATGAAGTTATTTCAGAAGTAAATCGATACGCTAAAAAAGCTGTTTTAAAGGATATTTGTGACAATGTGGCGTCATTAAAAGCTATGATGCTCGGCGGAGGTGAGTCTACCTTAGGTGTGGCTCCATATCCTCGCAGAATTAATATATTAAAAGCTAGAATATATGGGGTGGTTTTTCCAGTGGAGTTCACTCAGAGATATACTGGAATGACTTTGCCAAAATTTAATGTTATATGTTCTTTAATGAGGGCGGCTAAGGTTACAAAGTTAGCGCATGGATTTAATGCCTACTTTTTTATTGTCATATTTATGCTTAAAAGGTCAGCTAGCCCTATTTTTACAAAAACGCCTTTTACTTTGCAAGCTAAAGCTAACTTATTAAACTTTATTTTTGGGAACGTAGAGGCTAGAATTCTTATGCAAAGTCTACAAGGGGTTATTTCCTTGGATATAGCTCCTGCTTCTGGGGCTGCTGCTTCAGAGGGTCCTTCAGAACCAGGGCTAAGCTCTGCAGCTAAAGCCCTTCCTTGTGAAAAAATCCTGTGAGAGCATATTGTAATGCTCATAATGGTGTGAAGTGCGATGAAGCAATCAAATGCAAAATGGATTATAATTATGATGTTTGTTGAGATTATAATCACTATATACAACTAATATATTAGTTGATTTTTCTTTGATTAAATTTGAGTATATAATTCCGCTAAAGAGTAGAGTTTAAGGAGTTGGCTCGATTATATAATCTAGCCATATTAACGCCTCGGTTTTAGGATATGATTAAAATGAAAGTAATTACTTGTAATTTGAATGGCATTAGAGCTGCAGAGCGCAAAGGTTTTTTTACTTGGATAGCTGCAGAAGATCCAGATTTTATTTGCGTTCAAGAAACTAAAGCACAGATGGGATTTTTACTTGGTGACGCCTATTATCCAGTTGCATATAATAGTGTGTTTGCTGATGCAGTGAAAAAAGGCTATAGCGGAGTGGGTATATATTCTAAGCTGAAGCCTGATCAGGTTGTCACTAAAATGGGCTTAGATTGGGCTGATAATGAAGGGCGATATGTGGAGGCCTCTTTTGGGAATCTACGCATAGCTTCTCTTTATTTACCATCCGGCTCTAGTGGTAATGAAAGGCAGGAATTAAAATATGATTTTATGCGATATTATCATGATGAGTTCTTAGTCAATATTGCAACAGGAGAGCATGATTATATTTTATGTGGTGACTTTAATATTGTGCACAAAGAAATTGATATAAAGAATTGGAAGGCTAATCAAAAAAACTCTGGTTGTTTACCCTGCGAGCGTCAGTGGCTGGATGAGGTGTTTGGTAAGTTAAATCTTGTAGATGCTTTTCGGCATTTAAATGCTAATTCTCATGAGTATACTTGGTGGTCAAATCGTGGGCGTGCTTGGGATAACAATGTTGGTTGGCGTTTAGATTACCAAATAGTCACTAAGAATTTGGCAGCTAAAATAAAAGCTGTGAGAATATATAAAGAGCAGCGTTTTTCTGATCATGCGCCATTAATTGTTGAATATGCTAATTATTAATTTAGTGTTGAAAAGTATAAAATACCCTTGGTTTTTTTATCTAAGTATCGTACTCTAGCAGCAAGTCTTAGCTCTCTTAGGAGTTTTCTTAAATCTATCCTGGTCTGTGCAGAATTATGAATATGAAAAATCCGACAATAGCTGGTATTATGGTTACTTTTATTTGGGCTTGTATTACGGTGTTAGTAACTGTACTTAGTAATCTTCCTCCGCTTGAGGTTTTATGTTTCTCAACTACCATAGGTTTTTTTCTTACTTCGGCCCAGTTAACTATACAGAAAAGATGGCATCTTATTAAGGCTTCTGCCGCGATGTGGCTATCAGGTTCATTATGCTTATTCGGTATGAATGTTTTTTATATTAATGCATTTCATTTTGCGCCTCCAGTACATGCAGAAATAATAAATTACATTTGGCCATTATTCGTGGCCGTTGGTGGCGCAGTGTTTTTTAAAGATAAGCTAACATATAGACATATATTTGGTCTTGCTTTATGTGTGCTGTCATTGTTTGTGCTGCACTTTGATCAGTTTCAAAGCTCGAGTGGGATTGTGCTAAGCCATGTGTATGGTTATATCTGTGCATTAATGGCAGCAGTTTCATGCTCTGTTTATATTCTAGTTTCAAAAAAACATGATACTGTTCCTAGTCAAATAGTGGGCATATATGCTGGTGTTGGGGCTGCCCTGAGTTTCTTTGGACATGTATTGTTTGAAAAAACTGTAGTGCCATCACAATTTCAGTTGCTAATGCTCTTGCTGCTAGGTGCTAGTTCACACTGGCTTGCTTATCAACTGTGGGATTATGCTATAAAAAATTTAAAAACTTGGAAAATATGTGTTATTTCATATTTCACCCCGGTTTTATCAGTTATATTTCTTACCTTGGCAGGTTTTGGGATGTTTTCTTGGCCTGTAGCTACTTCTTGTTTGTTGTTATTTGTAGGTTCGATGCTTGCAAGCTTAAAATTCAAAGATAGGCTATGAGGTTATTTTGAATAGCTAGCTATCGCTGCCCAGGGTTAATTTAGAGGGCTGATTTTTCTTTGATGGTCTTGTTTTGTTATTTTTATCTTTAATAGTATTTTATCACGCTATTTTTTTTGTTATAATGCTATATGTTATCGTAAAAAGTAGTTATTAAAGAGGCAGCAGATGAAATATACATCTAAAAAGTTATTATTACTATGTGGCTTAATTATTTTACCTACAGCATATGCAACTGGATCTTTGCTAGGTTGTAATAAAATAAGTTCTACGCATGATTTTAATGGTGCTTATAGTAAGCAGTGTTTCAATGAATCTTTAAAAAAATATCATGCTAAGCTTGATTATAAATTTGAGTCATCCCAAAAAATATCGCTGCCAATAATAAGAAATTTTGTTGCGGGCAGGGTTGTGGCTTAATGCCGAATTGTATTATGGTTAAAAACAAGTATATAAAATTAATTTTTTTGGGGTTATCGATCTTTGTTGCTATGGCTAATGCTGCTTTAAAGTTAGAATTAACTCAGGGGCTAACAAATAAAATTACGGTTGCGATTGTTGGGTTTGAATTGCCTGGAAGCCAGATTAATAAGAAAATAAAAACACAGGTTATGGCTGATTTAGCTTTAAGTGGTGAAATTAAAATAATTGATTTGGGTAAAATTACTGCTGCCACTAGCGAGCTATCCAAAGCTAAAAGTTTGGGTGCAAAATACTTAGTACGTGCTGATGTAGCAGGCTCTCTTATTGCGCGTTATTATAATGTAGAGTTGCAGTTTTATGATTTAAGCAAAAATACTAATTCTTCTTTGGTAGATACAACCACATATAATTTTAAAGTTAATGATCTAGTCACATTTACACATGTTTTAGATGATGATATTTATAGTAAAGTTACTGGTTTAAAAGGTTTGTTTTCGACTAGAATTGCTTATGTCCTTACCAAGCATAAAGCTGGCATGAGTGATATTTATAATTTAGAGGTGGCTGATTTTGATGGTGGCAGGTCACAAACTATCGCAAGCTCAAATATGCCAATTATTTTGCCGGCTTGGTCACATAGTGGCAAAAAAATAGCTTATGTGTCTTTTGAGAATGATATGCCTGCAGTATACACTCAAGAAATATTAACTGGTAAGCGCGAAAATGTTACAGTTTTAGATGGTGTTAGTAGCTCGCTTAGCTTTGGCCCTGATGATGAGTCTATGGCGCTTGTGCTGTCTAGTTCGGGTGCGCCTAAAATTTATACGCTAGATTTAACAACTAAAATTCTGAGTCCAATTAAATCTACAGTTTATGATATAGATATAGAGCCAGTTTTTTCTCCCTCTGGAGATTTTATTTATTTTACTTCAAATAGGGCAGGGCATCCTAATATTTATAAATATGACCTAGAGTTAGAGTCTATAGATAGAATATCTTTTACTGGTGATTATAATTCATCAGCTGCTATTACTGCTGACGGTAAATATTTGGTATATCTACACAGAGAGGGTGGTTTATTTTCTTTGAATGCTTTAAATCTGGTTAATAATAAAGCTCAAACTATTGCCAGTGATGGTTATGAACGCGCGCCTTCCCTTGCTCCCAATGGTAATGTTGTGTCTTATGGTAGCCAGTATGCATCGCGCAGTATTTTAGGTTTTGTTTCGTTAAATGGCAAGATAAAATGGAGGCTGCCTGCTTTATCAGGTAATATCAGCGATCCTGCCTGGTCGCCTTTCATAGCTAAGAAAAAAGATTTTTTAGTTAACTACTCGATAAGCGAGGCTTAAATGAGAGTTATAAAACATATAATATGTATTGGGTTATTATTTATGTTGTGTGCATGTCAAAATAATGTGGCTGTAGTTCAAAATGAGAATATAAAAATATTTCCTTACAATGAGTATGATTATATTAATACTGATCAGCCAGATTTATGGCAAAAAAATATCGTAACTAAAGCAGATTTTACTTTTAGTTTAAGTTTTGCAGATGATATAGTTAGTTTAGAAGATTTCACTAAAATAAAGGCAATTGCGAGTTATTTGAGCGCGCATGAAAATGCCCGTGTGAAATTGCTAGGGCATGCAAATATTGAGGGTAGTTCTTCATATCGCAGTGCTATAGTTTGGGCTAAGCTGAGCGATATTGCTAGTTACTTTGAGCAAAATGGCATAGAATATGAAAGAATAGCTATAATAAGTTTAGGTGGTAATAAGCTTAACGCAGATTATAGTGGTGTTACAACACTACAAAATGGTGTAGTAGAAGTTTTTTATGAGGGAGTGTAAGTATGCATAATAATTTTAGGTTATTAGCTGTAATATTAATGTTTGGTGCGGGGCCTAGTTTTGCTGAAGGGTTAGAGCCTTCCTTGGAGTTGAATAATGCTCCTATTGTTGATATAAGCACAGATTCTTCTAATCTTTCAGATGAAATTGCGGCTATTAAGCAGCAAGTTCAGGTGTTGCAGCAGCAAAATATTTTAAGCAAGGTGAAAGAGCTACAAGCTGAGATTCAATCATTGCGTGGTACGCTTGAAATGCAAGAGCATAATTTTGCTAAGTCGGGCCTTATTTCAGCTCCATCATCGGAACGAAGTAGTGATAAAAAGAGCATTGTTAGTAATGTGGTAGCTGATTCTGCTGTTAAAGATTTAAGTGTTAGTAGTGAAATTGAAAATTATAATAATGCTTTTGCTATTTTAAAAGAGCGTGATTATGAGGGTGCTACAAAGGCTTTTAATAATTTTCTAGTGAATTTTCCAGATGGTAAATATAGTACAAATGCAAATTACTGGTTAGGTGAAATTTATTTGTTAAAGGGCCAATATAAAGATGCTGAATTGAGTTTTAGAGGTATTATAGAGAACCATGCAGATCATGGTAAGGCTCCCGATGCGATTTTCAAGCTAGCGATGGTATATGTTAATACTAATGAAATTGATAAGGCAAAAGATTTGGTCGCGAAATTAGAGGTTTCTTATCCTAATACTACGGCTTATAGAATGGCAAAAATCCAATTACGTAATATTTAATATATATTATTGTGAAAAATATCTTGATCTATAGTTTATAAGGTATTAAAATAATATTCTTTATGTCTAGGGCCGTTAGCTCAGCTGGTAGAGCATCGGGCTTTTAACCCGCTGGTCGTGCGTTCGAATCGCACACGGCCCACCATTATTGTGGAATCCCATGTCAGATATAAATTTTATGCAAGATGCTAGATCTTGCCACTCACGTTTTGCAAAGTTACGAGACTATCTTTGACTTTGATAACAAAAAAAGTCGCCTACATGAAATAAACTTAGATTTAGAGTCTCCAGCAGTTTGGTCTGACCAGGTGCTATCACAACAGCTATCACGTGAAAAAGCAGCTATTGTCACTATAGTTGAAAAAATAGAGAGTATAGATAATACTTTATCTACGATAATAGAATTGTACCCTATGGCTCTTGCAGATAGTGACATTGAGATGACTGCAGAGCTAGAACAAGATTTTAAGAAAATTTTAAAGAAAGTAGAGGCTTTAGAGTTTCATCGTATGTTCCATAACGCCAGTGATTCAAATAATGCTTATATTGAGGTTCAGTCCGGTTCTGGTGGCACAGAGGCGCAAGATTGGGCGCAAATGCTGCAGCGCATGTATATAAAATGGGCTGATAACAGAGGGTTTAGTGCTGCTATTATTGATGAATTTCCGGGAGAGGTTGCTGGCATAAAAAGTTGCACTTTGCATCTTGTTGGTGACTATGCTTATGGTTGGGCTAGATCTGAAACTGGTGTGCATAGGCTGGTGCGAAAATCACCTTTTGATAGTGGAAGTAGGCGTCATACTTCATTTGCTTCGGTATTTGTAACGCCAGAAATCGACGATGATGTGGAGATTGACATTAATCCAGCTGATTTGCGTATAGATACTTATAGAGCTAGTGGTGCGGGTGGCCAGCATGTTAATACTACTGATTCTGCTATACGCATTACTCATGTTCCGAGTGATACTGTGGTGCAGTGTCAATCTGATAGGTCGCAGCATAAAAATAAAGCTCAGGCAATGAAGCAGCTCAGGGCAAAGTTACATCAGCTAGAGTTAAATAAGCGCAATGCTGATAGGCAAAAATTAGAAGCGGGCAAATCTGATATTAGTTGGGGTAATCAAATAAGGTCTTATGTTCTGGATGATTCCAGAATCAAAGATTTACGTACTGGTGTCGAAGTTTCAAGCACACAATCTGTTTTAGATGGCGGTATTGATGTGTTTATTGAGGCCTGGCTACAAAGTAATATGAACAAAGGAGAGAATTAAATGTCTGAAGAAAACAAGAATAATCAAGAAGTAGTGGTTGATTATCATGACCAAGTAGCAATGCGTAAACATAAGCTTGCTCAGATGCGAACAGGTGGTAATGTTTATCCGAATAATTATAAGCCAGACAGCTTTGCTGGTGATATATTAGAGAAATTTCAAGATACTTCGAAAGAAGAATTAGAGAGTGAGAGCGCAAGCTTTAAGCTATGTGGCAGGGTCATGAATAGGAGAGTAATGGGTAAAGCGAGCTTTATTCATATTCAAGATTTTACTGGAAAAATACAGGTGTATGTTCGTAATGATCAGCTAGATGAGGGTGTCTATGATGATTTTAAGCATTGGGATTTAGGGGATATTATATTTGTTAGTGGTACAATATTTCGGACTAAAGTTGGTGAAATAACATTAAAAGCAGATAGTATTAAGTTATTGACTAAATCATTAAGGCCATTGCCAGATAAGCATCATGGTCTTGCAGAAAAAGAGCTCAAGTATAGAAATAGGTACTTAGATTTATTAACTAGTGAAGCTACTAGGGCTGTGTTTACAGCTAGAAGTAAGGCTGTGGCCACCATACGTAGTTTTTTTGAAGAAAGGCGTTTTTTAGAGGTAGAAACTCCGATGATGCATAATATTCCAGGTGGAGCTGCTGCTCGGCCTTTTACTACCTTTCATAATGCTTTAGGTATACCTTTATATATGCGAGTTGCGCCAGAGTTGTTTTTAAAGCGCCTTGTTGTTGGTGGTTTTGATCGAGTGTTTGAGATTAACAGAAATTTCAGAAACGAAGGTTTGTCTACGCGTCATAACCCAGAGTTTACTATGATCGAGTTTTATCAGGCATATGCAGATTACAACGATTTCATGGATTTAGTTGAAACTTTATTAAGGCTTTTAGCGCTTCAGGTTATGCAGAAAGAAAAAATAACTTTCAATGGTGATACTATCGATTTTTCAAAGCCGTTTACAAGGTTGTCAGTTACCGAATCTATTTTAATCTATAATCCAGATATGCAGCCGGTGGAGTTGGAGGCTATCGAGTTTGCCAAAGACTTCGCAACTAGAATGGATATTGCTTTTGATTCAGATATTACGCTTGGGAGCTTAAAATTAGAAATATTTGAAAAAACTGTAGAGAAGAAATTAATAACTCCTACATTCATTACTGATTATCCGATAGAGTCTTCACCATTATCTCGGGCAAATGATAAAGATAAGAGTATAGTTGATAGGTGCGAGTTATTTATAGGTGGTTATGAGATTGCAAATATATTTTCTGAGCTTAATGATCCTGAAGATCAAGCCTCTCGCTTTGAAGATCAGGCAAAAGCACACAGCTCTGGTGATGCTGAGGCCATGTTATACGATGAAAACTATGTAGAGGCTTTGGAGCATGGTTTACCACCAACAGCAGGTGCTGGCATTGGCATAGACCGCCTAATCATGTTGTTAACTGATAGTCCTTCGATCAAAGATGTGATCTTGTTCCCTTTGCTAAGGCCGCTTAATGCTGAACATAAATCATAGCTACTGTTTCTGGTTTCCTGAACTAGCGCAGTAGTCCTGCTACCCTATATCTTGACCACAGTGCCCATACATCTACTTGTTATGTTCCGTATGATTGTCTCTATGTTTTTCAAGTTGAGAGATAAGCTGTAACACTTGGTATATTTAACCCTGGACCCTATTGTCAAGCAATAGGGCGTAGGTAGAGTAAAGCAATAGGGCGCTCCGCCTACGTGTTGTGGCTTGACCACAGTGCCCATACGTCCTTACTCCCTGTGGCTTGACCACAGGGCCCAGATATGATAGTTGGATGTTCTACCTTGCTTGTCTTACCTAAATCTCAGTAGCTTGGAGCTATAATGTTGATAATGTATAGCTATTAAAACAATAGCAGCACTTCTTAAACAGTGGCTGTTTGTTTTGTGGTACTAGGTACGATGGCAACCAAATTGTTTTCACAAAACAGTTTTTCTTTGGCAGAGTGATCAGATATTACAGCTAACACTAAGGCTTCTTCTGAGCTTAGCATGCTGATGCTAATAATTATGCCAGCAGAGTCACCTGTTTTAGTTTTGGCTGAGATGTTAGATCCAACCATAACGCTATTATTTTCAATTGTTATTTTGGCAGTAACTAGCTTGCGTTTTAATTTGCCTCTATGTTGAGTTCTAGCTATTATTTCTTGGCCTAAAAAACAACCTTTGGTAAAAGATATAGCATCTTTATTATGATAGTTTATCATATGTGGCGTTATTTTTTCTAGAGTGTTTGGATAGATGTGTGCAATTCCTGACTCAATATGATGCTTTTCCCAGGGATTAAGGTCTAATAGCAAAGTAACGTTAGGATTTTTTAATAGCTTCTCTTGATGCGGCAATAAGTTTTCCTGCATGCCAAAAAAGATATATACATGATTAGTATTATCAATACATAGTGCATAAGTATCTGGCGCAATTGTTGAAACCTCTAGGTTTGCACTTGGTAGCTTTGTGTCAGGAGTTTTTCCTAGGCACCCAAGTAGCATAAATTGCTCAAGCTTATTGACGTAAACTTTTGAAAAGAAGCTGTATTGTGTTAATTTTTGTATAGTATGTGCAATCAAATTTTTAGGAGTTATGAAAATATATTTGCCATTAAATTGGCCAATATATCCGGTAGCTAATATGCGTCCTTGTTCATTACAATAAGCTGAGAGTGAAAATTTTTCTGCAGATATTTTGGTAATATCGCAAGTAAATTGTTCTTGCATAAAAGTTTCAGCATCCTCGCCAGTAATTTCAATGCAGCCAAAGTTTATAAGTGGGGTTAAAGTTTTCATGACTTAAGTCGCCTAAATATTTGATAATAAGAAGGATTATATCATAAAAACTTAGGTTTTGCTACTAATAATTAGCTATCCTATATAGGTACCATCTTTATTTTTTACACCTTACTTTGCCTAAATCTATATGAGACTTATTACAATTAACAACTACATTAGTTTCACACTGTTTATTATTTGCGTTTAAATATACGTAAGTAAGCTTAGTACCATCTGTAATATGTGATATGGTTCTTTGTTGCCCACGTCCATAAAACTCATTTTCCATTCCTACAAAGGTATAATTATAAGATGCAGGTATGTCCGCATAAAATGATGCTAAGCAGGTTTTATGTATTGTAGTTTTAGGGGTGTAGATATTACCTGAATAAAAGAACTCATCCCACTGCTCTTTTTGTAGTTTATATTGCACAGTTTCCGGCACTATCTCTAGTTTGTTATAACCAAATTCAGTACTAGAAATAAGCATGGTTTCACCTTGTTTCACCTGCTTATCATTAATAACAAATTTTATGAGGGAATTATCTGTTATGGTGGGTGTTTTAACTAGATAAGCTGCATTTGTATTGGTTGTTGAGAATAAATATGCGCTAGGTGTTAAATAAAGGTTGGTACGCATACTAACAGAGGCAGTATTAATCCCAGTGCTATAAGTGCCATTATTAACATTAAGGTCAGCTTGATACTCTGCTATATCTGTAGTGTATGTGCCATTTGTTAGGTTATAATTACTGCTATTTGCGCCTAAATATATAGTATTAGATAATTTCAGGTCATTTGTATCATTGTGATAAGATGTAGTGTTATTAACACTATATTTATTATATGACGATGAATGGCTTAAGCTAGTACTTGATGTGACATTTTTAGCGAAATTAAAGTTTATAGAGAGTCCAAGCAAATAATTAAACGAGCTATTATTGTATTCTAATGTCGCATAAGCTCTGGTAGGAACGCCATTTAGTGTCAAGCTTTTATATAGGGTAGAGGACAATATCCGAGTACTATCAAAATCATAGTTACCATAAGCACTAAACTGCCAGTCTTTTTCATTGTAGTTATATTGTATTCTAGCATATTTGCTTGCACTGCTACTAAAATCATCTGTAAATCCATTATATAAATTAGCAGAGTACTGTGACTTACCATTAGTATAATTAGATAGTATAGAAGAATATATGTTTGCTTTTTGGCTAATAGAAGCTGATATAGTGCAGTCAAAATTTTTGTTAGATATATAGTCATACTCAGCACCAATATAGCTAGTATCATTCGCAAATGTATAAAATATATCGGACTCACCATTAAATAAAGTGTACCCTTTTTTTGCGTGGAAATATAATTGTTTGTCTTTAAATGCTGATTTAAAATAATTAGATTCTAGTCCAGCTATAATTTCTACCCCTGAGTATAGCCAGTTATATCTACTACCCTGATTTGAAAAAAATTTGCTAGTTTCTTCTATCTGATTAGTTACAAGGTCTCTTTTGCTAATAGTTATATTATATGTACCTTGTGGAAAGTTATTGGTATCAATAACATTATCGCCTTGGAGCAAGGTGCCCCTATATAATACTCTGCCACGGTATTTGATTTCTACATAATATGGTTTAGTTAAGGTGATATTGAGTGGTGCTTTATAAGAAGAATAAAACTTATTATTGATAAGCTTGGTATTTTCTGTAATAAACACCCCCCAAACATTACCATACGGATTTACTACAGAAGTAAGGGATGGTTCTTTATATCCCAAATCATAAGTATATTTTTTGCCATGATATTCTAAATATAGGTCATTTACATGGTCTGTGATGGTGTTATTTATATCATATATAAAGCTATTGCGGCCAGATGATGTGCTGCCATTTGCTTGCCATTTGATGGCATTATAATCAGAGTAGTGGTCATAATAAGCATAAAGTGAGCTTTTGAGAGCAGGTGTAAGAAAATTTGGGTTAGGGTTATATAAATTATGCTTATATTGAATGACATTATCTTTTAAGTATTTATTAGGTACTAATATATATAAATTTAATTTATTGTAGTTGAAATAACAGGTTATTTTATTGTCATCTTGTGCTTCATAAAACTTATTCAACGTCGCATTAGCTGGGATTTTATGCTTGAGTACATTTGGCAAATATATTTGGCCTTGTTTTGTTAGTTTGTTCTTGTAGTATTCTATTATTTTTTGTTGGGCTTGTTTTGATAAAGTTATGCTATCTTCAGTGTCATTATAATGAATATTCTCATCGCCGATGTCATTATAGTTATCTAATAATGTGACTTTGCCATCATAGCTATTATCAAGATCTTCAAATCCAGCTGGAACATTACTTGTATTAGTGCTTTCTTTTACTTTGACGTTCTTTGGGGTTGAATCAACTGCAGGTATCGATAATTTAGTTTGCCCCATTATATGGGGCGGTTGTTTAGCTAAAGACAGCGGCAATAATACTATAGCTATTAATGTTTTTATATACTTCATGCAAAAATATTATGTTGTGTAGTTGATGTTTTTAAGTTGCCAAGAGTTGTTATAGAAGTATCTTATTAATACATCATGTTTCGAATCAAATTTATATTTTTGCACACTATGAGGTTGCACTGTTCTAACCCGTGCACTTTTTATACATTTTTTGCTGTCTGTTGGACATGATCTTTGTGACAACTTAACTAGTAATAAAGAGCTACCAGTGTTTTGTATAGTTAAATTATCTCCTTCACTATATATTATGGGCAAGCTTTCTTGAGTTCCAACCCCGAACAACATAATATGGGACAATTCTACGGTTCTTATTGAAAGATTTACAGAAATATTTTTATTGCCAGGTGTTTTATCACTTGTTTTTACTATAGCGTTTTCTGAGTGGTCTGATGCGTGGTAAACTATTTGGAGTGGCTGCTCTGGGAAAGAGCCATGCCAGCTAATATATAATTTTTTACTTTGTTTTGGACCCAAAATAAATTTTGGCGCTGAAAAAATAATCTTATCTTTTATGTTTTTATATGGAATATGTTCTTCAGGTTTACAAGAAAAATCTTTGTTTTTACATGAAAATGCCTCTACTTCCATACTTATATAAGATTTATAGTTATTAGGGTTAGTAACCGTAATAATTCTATTATTATTCTGGTCATTTAAGGTCATGAGTGTGGGGCTTATTTTTATAAGGGCGTAAGATGTGCTAAATGCTGATAATAATAATATGGCTTTTACAATATGTTTGTTTAGCATAACTAGTTTCCTTGTTAGAATGCGCTTTATTGTGGCGCTATTTATCATCCATAAATTTGAATTATAATGTAATATAATTTAAGCCTAAAAGCAATACATAGTTTTCTTCCATAGGAAATAACTGTTGATCCTATTAGAACTTAGAATAAGAATACGAATATTTATGAAAGTAGTATATTTATGTTTTTATCTTCACGCCATCTAATACCATAAGTCTTTATTTAACTATGTTTTTCCATATAAAATTAGTTGTGTTTGCTAGCATATAAAACTTAGTATTTAGGCCGCTTAGATAGTAATACTATTTTATCACTTTATCCCCTTCGGACTCCATACTGAAGCTTATGTCATCAATATATACACCTGAAAATAGTGCATTTAGATTTTGGTTTGGGTTTGGTATTAGGTCACAAGTTGTTTTAGCCATGACAGTAGGACTTTCTTGTTTCCCAACAGTATATATTAATTGTTTGTTGTTAGCTATTAATTGTATTCTTGTTGATTCCGGTATGATGATACCTTTTTTATGGTTGTTTGTAGTGAATGCTTTGCAAGTTAAGCTATAATTAATAGCCTGTGCATTAGTACCATTAGTTAATTTACTATTGGTTGCCTTAGCATATATTTTGTAGCCATTTTCAATATTATTGTTAATAGTAATTTTAACAATATCGTTACCACTAATAGTGATATGATTATTTTGACTAAGGTTAGATTTAATATTAAACGTTTCTTGCGTTAATTTTTCAATTTTTTTATCATTATCTTTGTTAGCTGCGATAAGGATTATTGGTAACAATAGTATCCAAATAATATTTTTTTTCATGCATTATCCCTTTATAAATAAAAAATAATATAAATTATAACGAGCTTATTTCTACTGTTATAGTATCACTATAAGTGCCTTTGAATAGCTCTGATTTGCTTTCATTATCTAGTTTAAATGAGCATCTTGTCTCTGCATCTTCTGTTGCAGTGTTAGGGTTACTAACATTTATCATAGCTGTACCTGACCCAGATGAAAGTAGTGTTTTTTCACCTTCTGACATTATAGTGTCGGGTCCATTTTGCGTTAAGGTAAAGCTACTGCAATGGAATTTATAGTCTAATATACACGCATCTATATTTGCATTAACACATGCATTTGAACCATTTAAGTTAAATTGGCTGCCATTGGCAGATTTAACATTTATGGTATATCCAGACACTGCATTATTGCTGAACTTTATTTTGAAGAAAGCTTCTTGACCAAATATATCGTATGGCTCGATGAGTTGAGTCTCTATCGTATTTATTTCTGGCACATTTAAAAATGTTGCCGAAAATATTATAGGTATAGTTACCAACCATAAAATTACAAATTTATAAACATTCATATATAGCTAAGTCCTTTAGTCAAAATAACATTTATCATAATTATTATAGCCATAATACTTTTGTTTGTCAGTAATATTTTTTTACACAGTAAAATTAGCAAAAAAAAACACCTACAAACTTGCAGGTGTTTTTTATAAATTGCAATATGGAAAACCAAATTATTCCATGTTAGTTATTGTTATAGGTTAGTTATTGTTATAGTAATAGCGTCCTCATAACGACCAGGAAAGTGATCAGTCAAGGCTTCATCACTAGCTAATGCAAATGTACATACTATAGCTTCAGAGGTAACTGGGCTAGTACCATTGTGAGTCCAAATTTGTGTTTTACTATTAATAACGCCAGGACTTAAATCATCACCTTCGCTAGTTCCTGCACTTGCATTATCCGCACAATTTAGGACGTATGACACGTTGTACTTTTCATCAGTACTATTAATATTATTCTCGTGCCTAAGATCACCGCCATGAGTTGAATGAGCCTCTAGTTCATAGCCATCAGGATCATTATTACTTACTGTTATTGTGATCGTCTCGCTCTGATCAGATCCATTAGCAAAAATAGTTCCAGTGGCTCCAACACTAGTTGAAATTGTATTTATTGCAGCAACAGTACCAGTTAGAGCCTGACTATCTGTAGCAGTAGCATAAGCTAATGGCAAGGTTAATAATAGCACGGTTAGTTTGGTTTGAATTCTCATAAGAGTCTCCGGTTGTTTAAAAAAGTTATGAGTTTGTTATACTACTCATCTGAATAGTAAGAGTATCTTCGTAAGATCCAGAGTATAATTCACTATAGGTTTCAGTATCATCAATATCAATAGTACATGTTGTTGACGCTGCAGGTGTTGGGGCGTTAAGATTGGGTGTTAGTAGAGAATAAAAAGCATTAGCAGTTAGGGTTAAATCATCAACTCCTGTGGCATAAGTAACACCATTTGATTTAAGGTCGTCACAAGCTATAGTATATGTGATGTTATTCCCATCTAAGGCTATATTAGCCACAGAAGATGTATTTATTAATTTACTAAGATTCAAAGATTTAACTTGGACCATATATCCATCTACATAGTTATTTTCGACAGTTATACTGAATGTGGGATCGACGAGTGTAGTACCGCTAGTAACAGAGGATGACTGAAAAGTCACGCTAAGATTATGTACAGGATCAATAGAGCCAGTAAGAGTAGTTTGGCCAAAAGCAAAAGTTCCAAGTAGCCCTAGTAATGTTAGTTTTTGGAAGGCTTTCATTTTATTCTCCAGCATTAATAATAATATAAGGTTATTATAGGGGATATATTATCAAATGGTTTTTTTTAACGCTAAAAGCATAAAAAGGCGTTATTTTTACGCGATAATTTGGGTTTTAGCTGTTGTTAGAGAGTGTTTTAAGTAGTTTTGCAGCCTCACTAATATTATTAGTTTCAAGATAATAGCTGATTGCTGCGAGTAAAATGTCATTATCATTAGTTATGGCTAAAGCTTTTGTATAAAAAGAGGTTGCAAGAGTTTGATGCTCTGGGTGCAGCTCTGCTAGCGATAGCAATAGTGATGGCTCTTGTGTGTTTTTCTCATGCCAGCAGGTTAGCTGGGTTATAGCGGTACCCTTGGGGGTAAGTTTAATATACTTATGCAGTAGATCTGGATGCCAGCTATGTGGAATATATTTAAGTAATGATTTTTGTGCGGTAGTTTTATCGCCATGCTGTAATAGGGCTTCAATATAGATTAGCAAACACTCTGGCTCTTGCCAGAGTTGTTTTGGTATTTTTTCCCAGCTTGATATAACTTGGTTAGCTGTTTTGTTCTTAAGTTGTTCTTTATAATAATGCAGACAAATTTCATGATATTCTGTTGTAGATAATAATTTTTGGCACCTAGGTAATAAATCTTTTATCTCAGCATAAGATCCTAAGCTATAGTAGCATTTAATTAGTATATAATTAAAACAATCAGTATTGCGTTCTTTTTTGTCTAGACTTAGGGTAGCGGAAATAGCATCGTTATATTTATTATAACTCAAATAAATATATGCTTTTATTAAGAGTATAAATTTATGATGCTGTGGATATTTTAAATAGAGTTTTTCAAGTTCAGCTATGCCTGCTTTAAGGTCATGTCTACTATTTACATAGCATATAGCAATATAAGCCATGAAATCATGGCTTGTAGCATATTTATGCAGCGCTTTTTCAGATCCAGCCCAGTCTTTATGGCTAGCAGCAGTTATAGCAGCAATTAAGAGTTCAAGTTTTTTATGCTCTGAGGTAGTCCCCAGCCAGGTGCCACAGTTAGCCGTTACGCGCCAAAGGGCTTGCAGCGCTGAGAGCAAAATATATAGCGTAATGAATATCGCTATAACCGTAAGCATGCCAAACCAAAGGCTAGTTTCAATATTTATATTACTATAACTTATTAAAATATAACCTGGCTGATGTGACAGCTGTAACCCTAGCCAAGTAGCAATAACTAATAATAATAGATAACATAATATTTTTATTTTCATAAATTAAAACTCTGCTGTTATATGGGGCGAACTAGTTTGGTGTTTTGCTGCTGGCATAGACTCAGATTCAGGTGATTTCTTTGTAGCTGGTGCGTGCACAGCATCACTTGACATGTTGCTATAAAGATCATTTAAAATTGTTTGTAAGTCTGGGGTTTTAGGATTTAATGTAAGCTTGTCTAATTCAGCAAGTTCGGATGCAATAGCTTTAATTTGTGGGCTTGGGTCAAAGTGAGTGGCCAAGATGTGTTTTAGCTTTGTAATGCTGGTATGAAGTAAGCCATCATGCTTATTGGCTAGGGCAGATTTGGCTTGGTTTATGAGCGCGAGCATAGTAGCCTCTACCATATGCTGTTGGTTTGATCTAAATAATTGAGGTTTGTTTGTAGATTCAGTATAAGAGATCGTGACAAAAGTATTTAAAAAGTTAACAACTTTATTATTGTTTAGCTTTGACTTAGTTTTTGTAATTTTAGCAGGGGGTGTAACTGGAGTCACTAGCTTGGCTTTTATTTGATCTAGCTCATCAAGCTTCGTTATCACATTAAATTGTGATATTTCTTTTAGGTCGGCAATTGCGGTGGTTATTTTCTTTTCTATAGCGACGTTGCTGTTATGCAGTAGGGCTAAATTCAAATATTCTATTGTTTTAGCATAATTCTGCAACAGTTCAAGCTCATAAATTGCCATTTGCACTGTAAAGCTGGCCTCATTCCTATTACCAGCTAGCTTTTTAGTTACAGTATGTAGCTGGGTTATATCTATTTTGTAGTTTTGCAGCTGTGCTTCTTGTGCAGATATTTGTTTTGTTAAGCTACTTATCATAGAATTTTGGTCGGTGATTCTTGCTGTCAATATTATGGTTTTTTGATAGAGGGTGAATGTTACAAGGCTTGCTAGCAAGGCAATTATTAGCGTAGCGATGACAAGTGTTAAATAATTAAATTGCTTAGCTGTAGGTTTAGCCTCTGGCATACTTTACTCCATTAACTATTATCTAGTTTCCGAGTAGCGTCTAACATAGCTGCTACTGTTGCATCCTTGGTTAAATATGCCTTGCCACTAAAGCCAAGTGCAAGTGCAAGTGTTACCATCTTTTTAGTCACCACTACTAGTGGTTTGCTTTTTAAATAGTTTGTGTTTGATTTAGTTATAATTTCATTTAGGAGCCTTAAGCTAGCCAGGCTAAAGCTTGTGATTATATCAATATTTGGTATTTGCTGAATTTTTGTTATGCTGCTGGTACATAATATACGCTCATAGATCGGCAGTAGGGTAACTGCTGCTCCTCTATCTGATAAGCTTTGACTTAGGTCTTGCTTGCTATTTGCGCCACAAATAATGGCAATTTTTTTATTTTTAATTTGCTGCATCTCTGGCATTTCTAGCAGCCCTGCTGTTGAAAATGCTGTGAAGGGGTGTTTTGCCTGTAAAAAAATAGGTAGAGTTGCTGCAGTTGAAGGTCCCGTTGCAAAAATATTAAAGGATGCCCATTTGTCATTTATATAGGGGGTAGCTAAAGTAGCAGCATTTTGGCTGACGAATATCACGGTATCAAACCTTGAGGCAGTTATTAGTTTTAACTGTGCTGGGTTTTGGGGGATAATTTCCATCGCAGGGCACTGGATACTATTATGACCAGCTTTTTCTAGCACTATAGAAAAGTTTTTAGCTTGTGCTGCTGCTCTGGTGTTTAAAATATTTGCCATGATCTCCCCTAAGTGACGTAACTCTCGCCAAAGTATCCATTGCTAGCCTTGAAAAGGACATGGTTTTGGTTTTTCTGCTCCCTAGTAGGGTTGCCAAAGGTTATATTTAGTTCTTAAGCTTCTTTTTTAGGCTAAAGAATATAAAATATACTTATAATTTATACTTTACTGGATCCCACTGTCAAGCAGTTGGGTGTAGGTGGGGCTGTTGCGCTTATTTCCAGGCGTGCTGTGGCACTTATTGCCAGGTAGGGTGTGCTAATGCTCTTGCTATCTAGGCCCTGCGATCGGAGCCATAGTGCTCTGCTTTCCCTACGTGCTGTCGTTTAACCACAGTATCCAGGCTATTTCGGGTCCTATGGTGGTTGCGTCCTGGTATAGGTTTACACTTTAACTATTAAAGATAGGCTCTAATGTCACACGTTCCATAAGCTTATGCTCTAGACTTTACTGCTTTCATAGGCTCACCTTTGTTGCCAATAACTATCTTCTTTTGACTCTCACTTGCAACCCAAATTAAAGCATGAATTTTATTAAGATTTTCGCCTTCTTCTATTTTCTCAACTTGAACTGTAAGCTCATAAGGCGCCTTTTGATGCAAGTTTTTGAGTAGTTGCTCCCTTATTAACTCACAAATAGAAAGGTTATACTTGGAAAAGCAGAGGCTAGAACCCTTATGCTATAGCTACAAGCTATTAGTGCATTGGCTATAGCTCCTGCTGCTGGAGCTGCTGCTTCAGAAGGTGCTGCAGAGCCAGAGCATAGCACTGTAACCCCCTGTATTAAGAGGTAATACATTTAACCGTTTTTAAGTATTCCAGGGACATCTCTATCTAGCCAGAAGGTGACATTACTAAATTGCTACTAC